>JAJPJV010000047.1 GCA_021324045.1 Actinomycetota bacterium
GCGGAGCTCCGCAAGTCCGCGATCGGCTTCGCCAAGGCGTCGGAGGCCGTGACGTACGAGCGGATGAAGGCGAAGGTCCACGAGGCGCTCAAGGCCCACTTCCGCCCGGAGTTCTTGAACCGGATCGACGAGGTGATCGTGTTCCACGAGCTCAGCCGGAGCGAGGTGGTCGCGATCGTCGACCTCATGCTGGCGCGCACCGCGGAGCAGCTCGCTGCGCAAGGGCTCGCCATCGAGCTCACCCCTGCCGCCAAGGAGCTGCTCGCTGAGCGCGGGTACGACCCGCAGCTCGGGGCGCGGCCACTGCGTCGGGCGATCCAGCAGCTCGTCGAGGACCCGCTCTCGGAACGGATCCTCTGGAAGGAATTCCGGGTTGGCGAGACCATCATCGTCGACGTCGAGGACTCGCCGATCGAGGGGCACGAGAAGCAGCTCAGCTTCCGGGCCGTCGAGGGCATCCAGCCGCCGGCGATGGAGTTGGCCGGGAGCAGCCCAGCTGACTGAGCCCGGCCGTGCGTCCTCGCGAAAGGGTTCTCGACGTTCACTCTCGATCCACAGCTGACTTCGTGTCCATTCGCAACGTTCTCACTCGATAGGAAACACGTGTTCAAAGTCGGAGACAAAGTCGTCTATCCCCACCACGGTGCTGCAGTGGTCGAGCGCCGCGAGACCAAGGAGGCGTTCGGAGAAAAACGCGAGTACCTCGTGTTGAAGCTCGCCTACGGCGACCTGACGCTCATGGTCCCCGCGGACAACACCGAAGGGGTTGGCCTGCGCGAGGTCATCAACGACGAGGAAGTCGAAGAGGTCTTTGCCGTGCTCCGCAAGAAAGAGGCGCGCATGCCGACCAACTGGTCGCGCCGCTACAAGAACCACTCGGAGAAGCTGCGCTCTGGCGACATCTACCAGGTGGCCGAGGTGGTGCGGAACCTCTCGATCAGGGACAAGGACAAGGGGTTGTCGGCGGGTGAGAAGCGGATGCTGAGCCGGGCACGTCAGATCCTGGTCTCCGAGCTCACCTTCGCGCTTGCCGTCGACGAAGCGACGGCCGAGCAGCGCCTCGACGAGGCCCTGCGCTGAAGCACCCGAGGCAAGGAGCCGTGCGATCCAGTCCCGCGCCTGCTCCGTGGGCCACGTCTCGTGCTCGACGCGCGCGCTGGTGATCTCCGCACGTCGGGGATCTGGGGGATCGTCGTCGGTGGCGGCAGCGGCGCCCGGTTCGGCACGCCCAAGCAGTTCCTCATGCTCGGCGGACGTCCCGTCGTGGAATGGTCGGTCGCCGCGTGTCGATCGTCGTGCGATGCGGTGGTGCTGGTCCTGCCCGCCGATCGGCGGGTGATCGCTGCAAGCGGGGCCGTCACGGCCCACCATGGCGGTTCTCCCCCGAGCGCGTCGGACGAGGTGCCACTTGAACCGCCGGCCTACCCGACGTTCGGCGCGGACCTCGCGGTAGCTGGTGGAGCGACGAGGTCTGCTTCGGTTCGATGCGGTCTTGCCGCGGTGCCGTCGTCAGCCCGGGTGGTGGTCGTTCACGACGCGGCCCGGCCCCTGGCGAGTCCCGATCTCTTTCAGGCAGTGATCGATGCCGTCGAGGACGGCGCGGCGGGCGCGGTCTGTGCACTGCCGGTGACAGACACCCTCAAGCAGCTCGATCGGCCGAGCGACGCTCTGCTTCGCGGTGAAGGGCCTTTGCCCGCGGTACGCGCCACGGTGGACCGGAGCGCCCTCGTCGCGGTGCAGACGCCGCAGGCGTTCCGCGCCGAGGTCCTGCGCGAGTGCCACGAGCGCGGCATCGAGGCCACCGACGATGCAGGGCTCCTCGAAGCCTGCGGGGCGTCCGTCCGGGTGGTCCCTGGCGATCCTCGAAACATCAAGTTGACGACGCCAGCGGACTTGTGGCTCGCCGAACGCCTCGTCGCTCCATGATCGTGCGCATCGGCCAAGGTTTCGACGTCCACCCGTTCTCGGACGAGCCCGGTCGTCCCCTCGTTCTCGGTGGCGTGGTGATCCCCGGCGCTCGCGGCCTCGCCGGGCATAGTGACGCGGATGCACTGTCGCATGCCTTGGCTGACGCGGTGCTCGGTGGTGCCGCGCTGGGTGACCTCGGAAGTCACTTCCCGGACTCGGACCCCAGGTGGGCTGGTGCCGACAGCCTCGACCTGTTGGCGACGGTCGTCCTGCGCGCCGCGGCCTGTGGGCTTCGACCGCTCAATGCTGATTGCACGCTGGTGGCCGCGGTCCCCAGGCTGAGCCCGCACCTGCCGGCGATGGCCCGGAGACTCACCGAGGCCCTCGGGGCCCCCGTGTCGGTCAAGGCGACGAGTCCGGAGGGGCTCGGGGCGCTGGGCAGAGGAGAGGGCATCGCTGGCCTCGCCGTGGTCCTGCTGGGGTCACTCGAGGACGGCTCGGACGCCACGAGCCCGGCGCCACGGTGAAGGCCACGCCCGTTCGGGGAGTCGTCCTCGGGGGGGAGCAGGTCGAGGGGCGTCGAGCCGTCCGGGAGGTGCTCGCCGCGGGTCGTCGGCGCGTCCGGCGCGTCTGGATTGCCCAGGGCCAGCAGCCCTCTGCCCAGCTCGACGAGATCGAGCGGTTGGCAGTGCAGCGCCGTGTTCGGCTCGAAAGCGTGCGACGGAGCCGCCTGGACGCGGTTGCGCGGACCGAGGCTCCCCAGGGCGTCGTCGCGTTCTGCGAGCCGATCCGCCCGGTGACCGTCGACGACCTGCTCGAGCCCGCCGAGGGGGTCCCGCCGTTCCTCCTCGCTGCTGCAGGGATCACTGATCCGAGGAACCTGGGTTCTGTGCTCCGTAGTGCCGAATGCGCCGGAGTGACCGGCGTGCTCCTCCCTCGTCACCGTGCAGCGCACCTGACTCCCGGGGCGACCAAGGTTGCCGCCGGCGCGATCGAGCACCTGGCGTTTGCCGTCGTTGGAGGGATGCCTGCCGCGCTCACCCGGGCGCAGGCGAAGGGGATCTGGGTCATCGGCCTGGCTGGGGACGCGTCGCAATCCCTCTACGACCTCGACCTCGGCAACGAACCCGTAGCACTGGTGGTGGGCAACGAGGAGCGGGGCCTGGCTCGTTTGGTTCGACGTCGCTGTGACGTCCTCGTGGCCATCCCTCACGAGGGTGCGCTCCCGTCGCTCAACGTGGCAGCCGCGGCGGCCGTGGGGTGTTTCGAGGTCGCCCGTCAGCGCCGGGACGCGGCCAGCAGTGCGCACGGGGCCGGGGCCGGCGGTCGTTCGCGAGCCCGGTCGCTCCGACGTGGGGGCGAAGCGGTGGGCTCGTGACGAGCACCCTCGGCTGATCGAGGGTTCGGCCGCCGAGGTCCTAGTCCTCGCAGCTCGTCCCGGTGGCGCCAGTCCCGACGATGGTGGGGAGGCAGACGCCGATCGCCCCGCGCACCACCACGTCGGCGAGGTGGTCGTACTCAGTGGGCTCGGCGTTGACGATGACGATGCGGGCGCCAGCCTCGGCCGCGAGGGGGACCATGCCGGCGGCGGGGTAGACCGAGAGCGTCGATCCCACTGCGAGCAGCAGGTCGCACTCGCGTGCAGCCGACTCTGCCCGCCAGAGCTGGTCCGGGTCGAGCCGTTGGCCGAAGCTGACGGTCGCGCTCTTCAAGATGCCTCCACAGCGGCCGCCGTCAGAGGGCTCGGTGCACGAGGGATCGGCATCGCCGGCTCGTACCCGCTCGAGCACGGCCAGCGTCGGCATCCGGTGCCCGCAGCGGAGACAGACGGTTTCGTGCATCGTTCCGTGGATCTCGACGACGCGGCCAGGGTCGTGCCCCGCAGCGAGGTGCAGTCCGTCGATGTTCTGGGTCACCAAGGTATGGAGCACGCCGCGCCGCTCGAGCTCGACGAGCGCGAGGTGCCCTGCGTTGGGCCGTGCCTTCCATGCCGGAGCGTCGAGCCTGGAGCGCCAAGCGGCGACCCGGGTCGAGGGATCCGACAGGTACGCCTCGATGGTCGCGAGCCGTTCCGCGCCTGGGTTCTTGGTCCAGACTCCTTGGGGCCCCCGGAAGTCGGGGATCCCCGACTCGGTCGAGATCCCGGCTCCCGTCAGGACGGCGATCCGGCGGCTGCGCTCGACGATCGCCCGTGCGCGTTCAACTGCCTGGTGCACGTCGTGGTTTCCGTCTGCTGGCCTGATCACTCCACCTTGGCACAGCTCGCAGGGTCCGGTCACCCCGGATCTCAGGGGAAGGTGTCGAGCGGTGCCGACGCGGCTCCCGGCGTTCCGCGCCAAGCTTGAGGTCGATGGTGCAGCCGCCCCCCCGGGCATCACGGTCGTTCTGGGAGCTGTTGTCACGCACCGGCCGGCGCGGCGCGGCGGCGACGGCGCGGCGACTCACCAACACCCTCGGTGGCACCGAGCGGACCAGGGTGATCCTCGTCCTTGCCGGGGTGCTCGCACTGGCCAGCGCCGACGCGGCAACCGTCGGGGCCTCCGCGACCCAGCTCATCCGGGCGCTGCACATCGACAACACCGACATCGGTCTGTTGGTGGCGGTGAGCTCGGTGGTCGGTGCTGTTGCTTCGGTGCCATTCGGGGTCCTGGCCGACCGGGTTCGCAGAACCTGGACCTTGTCGTTCTCCGTGGTGCTCTGGGGCGCTGCGATGCTGTGGAGCGCGAGCGCGGCCTCGTTCGGGCAGCTCCTGCTGGCGCGGCTGGCCTTGGGGCTCGTGACTGCCTCGGCCGGACCGGTGATCGCCTCGATGGTGGGCGACTACTTCCCGGGGCGGGAGCGAGGACGGATCTACAGCTTCATCCTGACCGGCGAACTGGTCGGGGCGGGGTTCGGGTTCGCCGTCACCGGGGACATTGCCGCGCTCTCGTGGCGGGCAGCCTTTGTGATCCTGGCACTTCCGGCATTCGCGCTGGCTTGGCTGGTGTTCCATCTCCCCGAGCCAGCACGAGGCGGCCAGAACGTGCTTCTCGCTCACTCAGAGCACCAAGGAGGCCACGGGGCACCCGGGGCGCAGCAGTGGGCCGAGCCCGAGGAGTCCACCGAAGGGGTGCCGAAGGTCACCGACGCCCAACGCCTCGCGCTCGAGCGTGGGATCGTGCCGGATCCACGCTTGACCCGGGCGAACCCCGAGGCGATGGGATTCATCGACGCGGCACGCTACGTCCTCGCCGTACGGACGAATGTCGCGATGATCATCTCCGGGGCGTGCGCGTACTACTTCCTCGCCGGCATCCAGACCTTCGGCGTCGAGTTCGTAGAGAAGCAGTACGCGATCAATCAGGCTTTCGCCAACTTGCTGATGCTCGTCGTCGGAGGTGGTGCGGCCGCAGGGATCCTCATCGGCGGGCCGCTGGGCGACCAGCTGCTGCGGCGGGGACACTTGCGCGGTCGCGTCCTCGTCGGGGCGCTGTCGGCGACGTTGACGGTGGTGCTCTTCATCCCTGCGCTGGCCACCCGCAGCGCCATGTCTGCCCTTCCCTACGTCGTCGTGGCCGCTGCGGCGCTCTCTGCGCAGAACCCACCCATCGACGCCGCGCGTCTTGACATCATGCCGGCGCGTTTGTGGGGACGGGCCGAAGGCGTTCGGACCTTCGTCCGGACCGGGGCCCAGGCACTCGCACCCTTGCTGTTCGGCGCGGTCTCGGACCTCCTCGGCGGCGGACGCTCGGGCCTGCAGTGGACCTTCGTGATCATGCTGGTCCCGCTCTCGGCGAGTTCGTACTTCTTGTTCCGGGCAATGCGGAGCTATCCGGCCGACGTCGCCACCGCCGCCGTCGTCTCCGCGAAGGGGGGTGCTCGGGAAGGGGCTCAGGACCTGTCGCCTGGCTTCGGGGGTGGTTCACGCCACATCCCGCCGGTTCCTCGCGATCCATTGTGACCCGCTCCTTCGTCGAGGGTGTCCAGAGCAGGCGCCGCTGCCGGGCCCCGGACCCGGCCATGGTGCGTCGTGGCACCAGACAACGGGACCGCCGCGACCGGCGCCGACGCCCGAAGGCCGAGACGCTCGTGGCGTCCAACGGTGGCGTGCTCGGGGGTTGGGCCCGCGGCAGCACAAGGGCTCCGGTCGCAGGGGCGAGCACCGGGTCGTTGCGGGGATGGCGAGGGGAGCGAGCCGGTGGTGGGACTCGAACCCACGGCCTGACGATTACAAGTCGTCTGCGCTTCCAGCTGCGCCACACCGGCCGGTTCGATCAGGCTATCGATCTTCTGGCGGCTCGGTCCCCGGTTCGGCGTTCGAGTCGTTGCCGGCGGCCTTGCGTGCGGGGGTCCGGGTTGGCAGGCTGAGCCGATGGCGGGGTCTGGCGTGGGGGAAGGGGCATCGCGCGGCGCCCACGTGGCGACGGGTCGAGCGCTGCTCCTGACCATCGTGGCGATCGTGCTGGGAGTGGTGCTGCTCCAGGTGGGCAGCCGCGCACCCACGGGTGTCCGGGTCGCTCGGAATGCGGCGAGCCCGGTGGGATCCTCGGCGCTGCCGCCCCGAGGCACCAGGACGGTCCACGAGAAGACGACGACCACCACGACGCTGCCCCGTGGGAGCGTGACCGTCGTGGTCGCCAACGGGAGCTCGACGAACGGCGTCGCGGCGGCGTACACGACCCTGCTCCAGCGCGACGGGTGGCACCTGTTGACGCCACAGACCGCGACCGTTCGCGTGCCGACTTCCGCCGTCTACTACGCCGCGGGGTTCGAGCCTGAGGCACAGGCCATCGCACGGTCGCTCTCGATCGCGGCCGCCAGCGTCACCCCGATCAGTACTTCGGTCCCTGTGACCACGACGGGTGCGGACGTGGTCGTCGTCATCGGGCCCGACCTCGCCGCGAAGGCACCGACGTCGGCGAGCTCGACGACCACCTCAGCCCCGACGACCACGACCACCGCACGCACCCGCAGCTCGCATTGAGTCCGGAGGAGAGGACGGCACCGCTCCGTGCGCGTCGTTGACCAGCCACTCCCGGAGGCCTTCCGCGCGCTGGGCAGCAATCCCCAGCGGGGCGCCCTCTTCGTGGACTACGACGGCACGATCGCGCCGATCGTCCCCGACCCCGCGGTTGCCCGTCCCCTCGCCGGCGCCCCCGAGACCCTCCAGCGCCTCGCCGTTCGCCTTGGCCTCGTTGCGGTCGTCTCAGGTCGCCCCGTGTCCTTCCTGGTCGAGATGCTGGGACAGCGATCGCCCATCCGGTTGCTCGGTCTCTACGGGCTCGAGGAGCTCGACCAAAGCGGCGAGATCCAGGTCTGCGAGGCGGCGCGACCATGGCGGCTCGCCATCGAGGAGGCGGCGAGGACCGCAGCGCGCGAGGCGCCCGCGGGGGTCCGGGTGGAGGACAAGGGCTTGACGGTGACGCTGCACTGGCGCGAAGTGCCCCAGGCCGAGCCGTGGGCCTGGGGCTTTGCCGCGCGCGCGGCGAGACGATGGGGCTTAAGCGTCCAGCAGGGCCGGATGTCCTGCGAGTTGCGGCCGCCGATCCCAGCGGACAAAGGGACCGTCGTCCGGGCGCTCGCATCCCCGTTCGCCGCGGTGGTCTGTTTCGGCGACGACATGGGCGACCTCCCGGCGTTCGCTGTGCTCGAGGAGCTCGCTTCCTCCGGGGTCCTCGTCGCTCGGGTCGCGGTGGCCGACCCCGAGAGCCCCCCAGAAGTGGCCGCGGCAGCGGACGTGGTCGTCGACGGACCCTCGGGAGCGCTCGAGCTCCTCGAGCGGGTCGCAGAGGCGATCGAGCGCACCCCAGGCGGGCTCGGCTGAGGCCAGCCAGCCCGAGCTCGGTTTAGCGAGGAGCCTCCGACGCGGCGGCGAGCTGGTCGGCCAGCCAGTCACTGGCAGTTCGCGCCTGCACCAGTTGGCGCAGCCGATGCGCTCGGCGCTTGCGCTCCCCGGGATCCATCTCCAGCGCCAGCCGCAGCGCCTCCGCGGTCTGGGTGACGTCGAAGGGGTTGACGGCGATCACCGCTGGGGCGAGCTCCTCGAATGCCCCGGCCTCAAAGGACAGCACCACGGCGCCGTCGGTTTCGTTGAGGATCGGTCCTTCCTTCGCCACCATGTTCAGGCCGTCACGGACCGGGTTGACCAGCAGCACGTCGTAGCGGGACATTGCTGCGACCGATCGCGGATGGTCGTCGGCCACATCGAAGATGATCGGGGTCCAGTTCGGCGTCCCCCAGGTCTCGTTGATGCGAGCGACCGCGTGCTCGACTTCGGACCGGTACCCGATGTACTCGGCGAGGCTCGCTCGCGAGGGGTAGGCGAGCGCGACGAAGACCACCTGCTCGCGCCAGCGCGGGTAGCGATCGAGGAGCTCCTCGAAGGCCCAGAACCCTCGGAGGAGGTTCTTCGAGACTTCCATGCGGTCGACGCGCACGATGAGCCGACGCGAACCGACCTCAGCGGACAGGCGTTGGCCGGCGGCACGTGCCTCAGGGGAGCGAGCGGTCTCCAAGAGGGCGTCGGGTGTCGGTCCGAGGGGGGAGACGAAGGTTCGAGGGGCCCCGAACGCGGCGGCTTCCCCGTTGATCGGCACGCCTCGGGAGACCGTCGCGTCGGGATCCTCGTAGCAGCGGCGAAAAGCCGCCTCCCAGCGCCGGGTGTGGAAGCCGCAGGCACCGAACCCGGCCATCCCGTCGAGGAGCTCCGTCAAGACGGCATCGGGCAGGACGCGGGCGTATTCGGGCGGTGGGAACGGGACGTGCAGGA
>JAJPJV010000013.1 GCA_021324045.1 Actinomycetota bacterium
CCTCTCGGGTCTCATAGAGGTGGTTGTCGGCGTCGAAGGTGCTGTAGGGCAGCTCCCGGTGGACGACGTGGATGTACTCGGTGTCTGCCATGGCCCTATTCCTCCTCCTTTAATCCCATTTTCCTCGCTCCTGTGCCCGCCGACTCCAGTCCGAGCTGGAGGGTCACCGAAGAGCGCTCAGGCCCGCGCTCAGCGCAACCATCGCTTCACGACGATCGTCGTCAATTGCATCGCAATGATAGGTCAGGCGGCCAATCCCGGGTTCTCGATGCCGTGGGCAGATCCACCTGACCCGTGGAGCGATGCCGTGCGTTGAGGGCATGCGTCGCCAAGCTCCCCGCCGTCGAGGGCCGCCGTCCGACGAGGGCCGGTCGATCGATGGCAACCGGCAACCAACTGTGCGCGCTTTGACTCGCTCCGCTCGGAGCGAGATACGGGGCCGTCGGCTGACCACCATCGACGATTTCCTCGTCTGACGATCATTGGCAGTGCGATCGATCGCATCGCCGCTGGATCACTGACTCGGGTCCCTTCGAGGGGGTCGCACGAACCCGGAGGCGACCAGCGGTTGTCGCGCTCGACCCGCGCATCGACCTGGTGGCGTTGGCAAACTGAAGCACCCGCTGGTCCCTGCGAGCGCGTGCTTGGTTGCGGTGGCGACGCATGTCGGCGCCTCGGTGCACGCTCTGGTGCTCAGGGGCTGCGATGTGCTGCGCGACGAGGGAGAGCGTACGCGGCGCGACTGCGGGAAGGCGGCGTCGACGTCGAGGAGGTCTGTTACCCTGGCCAACCGCATGGGTTCGTGAACCTCGGGTTCCCAATGGCCCGGCCCGCGTTCGAGCGAATCGGGGCCTGGCTCCAGGCGGTGTTCGCCCGCTCGGCCGGGTAGGCCAAACGCCTCGCATCGGCCTGGGCCTCGTTGGTCAGGACGAGGCCCGGCGTGCCCGATTGAATGCTTCGATGCCGGCGCGCAACGAGGTCGCCGTCACGTGAAGATGACGCGCGGACTCGACCTCGACGTATTCTTCGATGTCCAGTCGCTCCGCGGAGAGAATGTTGGCCTTCATCATCCGCAAGGGAAACGGGTGGTGGCTCGTGAGGTCCTCGGCTCGTTGGAGCACCTCGCTGTGAAGGTCCTCCGCCGGGAAGACGCGGGTAACGATCCCCAGGGCGAAGGCTTCTTGCGCGGTGAGTTTTTCGGGGAAGAAGAGCAGCTCGCGTGCACGAGCGGCACCGACGAGGCGCACGAGCGACCAGGCGAGACCCATGTCCCCCGACACGCCGACCCTCAGGAACGCTGTCGAGAACCTCGCGCGCGCTGAGGCGAAACGGAAGTCGCAGGCGCAAGCCCAGCCCATCGCCGCACCCGCGCAGCCGCCGTCGATGGCCGCGATGGTGACTTGGGGCATCGTGTGCAGAAGCGTCGAGGCATGGTAGAGGGGTCCGAGGTGCTCGAGCGTCGGCGTACCGGGGGTCCCAGGATTGGTGTGGCTCCGGTCGGCGGTGGCTCGTTCCGGCGCGGGATCGCCGATGTCCCTGGGGACGTCTCCAGGTGCTGAGCCCGCCGTCAAGTCGGCGCCGACGGAGAAGTCATCGCCGGCACCGCGAAGGATGACCACGCGTACGTCACTTGCCTGAAGTGCCACGAGCGCTCCGTAGAGCTCCTCGCACATCTCGACCGTGACGCCGTTGCGCCGCTCGGGCCGGTTCAGCACGACGGTCGCCACAGCGCCACGACGTTGGACGAGGACGGTTCGCTCCGCGGTGGCCGTCTCGGCTGGCGCTCGGCGATGTGGCTCATCGCGATGAATCCGAACGTGCACGTGTGCCCGATGCTTCCTCCGGCGCCGAGGTAGTGGCGACCCATCACGCTGGCAGCCACATTGCCTGTCGCGTACAGCCCCGGGATGGGCTTTCCCGCGTCGGTGAGCACCCGCGCGTGCTCGTCGGTGAGCACCCCGCCGCACGTCCCGACGTCGCAGGGGTAGACCGCGACCGCGTAGAACGGCGCCCGGTCGATGGGGGCCAAGCAGTTGTTTGGTCGATAGCTGGGGTCTCCCATGTACCGGTCGTACGCGTTCTCGCCACGATGGAAGTCAGTGTCCGTGCCGCTGCGGGCAAAGCCGTTGAAGCGTTCGACGGTCGCCTCGAGGCCACGAGCATCGATACCACAGTCCGCTGCGAGGGCATCCAACGAGGGCGCGCGCTTGACGTACCCGTCGGTGATCCAGCGCTCGGGGAGCCGACCGGGAAGGGCACCGAAGAGGCATCGGCGCCTGAACGCGTCGTCGAAGATCAACCACGCCGGCACGGCACCACGGTCGAACATGACCTGGCCGAGTTCCATGAAGGACATCGATTCGTTGGCGAAGCGACTGCCTGTGGAGTCAACGATGATCGATCCTGGTCGCCAGCGAGCTCGGTTGAACGCGCTCGTCTGCCTCGAGGGGTAACGGGGAAGGCTCCCATCCGGCATGCAGTGGGTCGGGATCCAGAATGCCTCGTCCAACAAGTCGGTTGCGGCACCGGCTGCCATTGCCATCTCGAGGACCTCGCCGGTGTCGCCGGGGTTCGAGATCGACCACCTCGCAGACGTCGCGCGCTTGGCACCATAACGGGCACGCATGCTGTCGTTGCGGGAAAAGCCACCAGCTGCCAGCAGGACGCCGCGACGGGCCGCGACGCGCACTTCTCGGTCGGACCTGCGCACGGTGACGCCTGCCACACGTCCATCCTCGATGACCAGGTTCTGAACCGGCGCTTCGGTCCATAGCTGCACCCCCCGCTCGAGGGCGCCGTGAAGGAGGCGACCCACCAACGCTGCACCATTCGCGACCAGGGCCTGATGACGCACTTTCCCAACCTGCGTACGGCCGAAGACCTTCGCGGCGACGAGGAGGTTCGCGATATTGCGGTTGTAGTACGTCATCGCTGCAAGCTCGGTGCCGAAGCCGATGAGGCCCAATCCCGAGCTCATCCCTGGCCGCAGCTTCTCCTGCCAGGGCCCGAGCTCGCGGGCGTCGAAGGGGTATGCCTCGATGGTGCGACCGCGTGCCTTGCCGCCCAGGGCGTCCGGGTAGTTGTCGGGGTAGCCGTCGGCGTAGCGGAAGGGAATGCCTTGCTCCTGGAGGAACGCCACCATCCGAGGGCCGTTGGTGACAAACGCTGTCCGCCGCTCGGGAGACGAGGCGCGCCCGACAGCTCCTACGACGGCTTCGAAGTACTGCAAGGCGTCTTGCTCCGAGTCGGCGACGCCCTTGGCTCGCATCAACGGATTGTTCGGGATCCACAGGCCACCGCCGGACATCGCGGTGGAGCCGCCGACGAGCTCGGTCTTCTCGAGAACGAGCACGTCGAGCCCCTTTGCTCGCCCGAGGAGAGCGCCAACGAGGGCACCGCCGCCGCTACCGACGACGACGGCGTCGGCCGTGAAGTCCCAATCAGGCATCGTGCCCCCTCGCCTCGATCAGGCGAGCAGTGTAGCGTGGGCTTTTCACGGACTTCCCTTGCCCGCGCTCAGGACCGTGTCGCGCGGACCAACGCGTCGATCGCCCACGCTTCACCCTGGTCCGTCTGGACTGCCCTTCGGACCTGCTGGGCTTTGACGATGCGCAGGCTGCTCAGGTCCTCGGCCACGTCCTGGGGGCTGAACAGGACCGATGCATCGCGTGGGCCCCCATACCCGTGTGCCAGATTGTCCAGGTCGTGCCCCACGACCAGCATGGTGCCGCCGGGAGCGACCCCGGTCGCCATGCGACGGTAGACCTGACGGCGTTGCGCTGCCGGCAGCTGGAGATAGAAGACGATGACCAGGTCGAAGGCGCCCGCTACGGGTGTCCACTGAAGGAGGTCGGCATTGATCCAATCGACGGTCACTGCGCGCTGATCGGCCAGCCGCCGCGCCTTGGCCAACGCGACCTCGGAGAAATCGACACCGGTCGCATTCCAACCGTGTTCTGCCAGCCAGATCGCGTTACGGCCCTCTCCGCACGCGACGTCCAGCGCGCGGCCAGGAGGCAGCTCGGCAACCTCCTCCACCAAGAACTGGTTCGGTTCGGCACGCCACAGCAGCTCCTCTCCCGCATAGCGGGCATCCCACTCCGCCCGGTCCATCACCATCTCCTTGTCTCACTCTGAGGGACCAACCGGCGCCATCATTGCGCGGTCGACGGCGGCTAGCCGTTCACCGAGTCGTGTACCCGTGCGGTCGTTGGGGTGGCTGAGATTGCCGCAGGGCCGGAGCTCGTTGCGAGCCGGCGACGCGGAGCTCAGGTCTGTGCCTGCCGGATGCTGCAGAGCGGCTTGCCACCGTTGGCGAGCACGAAATGCGTGCCTCGGAGCTGCACCAGGTAGGTGCAGAACTGCTTCGGCAGCATGGCCAAGGTTCCGAAGTGGCACATGCTGGTGGGGCTTGGCAGCACCCCTTCAGCCGTGTAGTTGCAGTCCTTGCGCAAGTTCGTGATGAACTTCTGGCGAGTTGGGTTCTTACCGGCGAGCTGGAGTCCCTTGATCATGAGGTCAGCTGCCAGGTACGAGCCGTAGGTCCCCATTGACGGGATGTCGCCCTTGTGGAACTTGGGGTCATAGCGAACCAGGTTCGCCAGCATCTTGGCCGTCGCAGCGTTGGGGCGAATGAAGTTGTACTGGATCGCGACGTAGTCGCCATCCATTGCCGCCAACGCGGACGGGTTGTCGATGACCGACTGGTCGTAGCCGGTTTCGTAGTACTGCACGGCGTGAAGGCCGGCCTGCTTCACCTCCGAGCTGAGGGCGATGTCCGACGAGTCGACGAAGGCGGCGTTGACGCCATTGCACCCGGCCGACTTCATCGAGAGCACGTCCGCGGTGAAGTCGACAGCTCCGAAGGGAACCGAAGAGTTGTTGTAGCACGTCGCGATGCCGGCGTCCTTCTTCGCTGCCTGCAGGAGCTGGTTGGTGGCACGCTGCGCGGAAGGTGAGATGCCATAGGAGAGCCCCGCGAGCTTGGTGATGCCCGTGGACTTCAAGAACTTCACGAGCCCACTGAGGTAGTAATAGTAGACCCCGTTAATCGGACCGAGGGTGGGCGGGTTCACGTCGAACATGTTCGTATAGGGCTGTTCAATCCATTCCGGGCCGTCGACCGCCCAACTCGTGACCGGAATGCCGGCTGAATGCAGGTAGGGCGCTGCGGCAAAGGTGAACGACGAGAAGTCGATCACTCCGAAGACGCCTGCGTTTTGGACGAGGTCCTGTGCAGCGGTGGTGTTCTGCGAGGGGCTCGACGCGTCGTCCTTGACGATCAGCTGGAGCTTGTGCCCGTCGACTCCACCAGCAGCATTTTGAGCGTCAATGCGCGCAACGGCACCGTACTGGCCATTGGTATAACTTGACGCTGCGACCCCTGTCAGGGACATGATCAAGCCCAACTTGATCGGTGGCTTCGATGCGCCACTGGCAGTTGCCGACCCCGCGAGCCCGGCGACAGCGAGTGGAATGAGCAGGCCTGCAGCTCCGATGAGCCGCACTGCCCGCAACAGCGCTGGCGAACTCCCCCGTACACCGCTCATGTGGCCCCCCTTGCACGTGGTCCCGCTTCCGAATGTCTCAAAAGCTTATCAAAATTTCTCAAAAGCTTATCAAATGTTCAGGCAGCAAAAGCGAGGTGCTTGGAGCCGCTGGTGAGCGGAATTGGCTCACGGCTCCTCCGAGGAGCTCGTCAGCAGGTGCCGCCGATGAGGAGCCCAGCGCAAAGGGTTGCTGCCGCTCTAGCGCTCTGTCAGAACGGGGAAAACCCGCTCCAAGCGGTACGGCCTTGTGGAGAATCCCGAGATGCCACGGACTCAGCGACCGGTTGGGCGTGGCTTCGCCCGATCCGCTTGCCGATGCAGTCCCGCGTCGATCTGAGTCCATGCGACCGGTCACTGTTGTCCCGTTCATGGGGTTTACGGCGCCTACCCCATGGATGACTTGGGACCGATTGGCGAAGAGCCGAGTGACGCGCGGCAAGGGCGGCGAGTCGGTTACGTCCTCACGGCTCCTCCAGACCCGAGGGGAGCGACGACGCTGCAAGGAAGGCCGAGGCACAAGCAAGGGCGGCGAGTGGCGATCGTTAGGCGGCGAGTGCGCCCCGGGGGATTCGAACCCCCAACCTGCGGATTAAGAGTCCGTTGCTCTACCGTTGAGCTAGAGGCGCAGTGGGCAGTGTAGGCCTTCCAGGCTCCAGGGGGTCTCAGACAGGATCACCCTGGGCGACCAGCCGAGATGCCAGCTGACAAGCGCAGGCCCCAGGAGGAAGACGGGTTGGGATGCTCCACGGGCGCTCCTCCTCCCGAGCGGGCCTTGGGCGCCGAGCCCAGGGATGGGCAGCCGTCAGTGGGAATGAGGAGCGAACCCTGCCAGCGAAACGCGAGGCGCTCGTGTGGTAAGTAAACGTTTGATTGGCCCTCGCTTCGCCTTCGGACTTTCCACTCAGTGGGGGAGCTGTTTCGGTGCGGCGCGGACACTGCCCGCTACAGTGAGCATTGCGACGTCTTGCCGATATGCCGGTGCAATCGAGGTGGTCGCAATGCGGTCGGGAGTCCGATCGATTTCGCGAGCGTGCCTCGCCCTGTGGAACCAGGGATCGGTGCCTTGCCTCGGCCGTCGATGGGGGATCGGTTCTCCAGGGTGACCAGTGCGCGGGAAACGGTTTGGACGATGCGTTGGATAGGGGTTCATCGATCGAAGGTGCTTCGAAGTGCACCCATGACGCGCGCGTGGGGCCGGCTAGGAAGGAATCGGTGCCGGTGGCGCCGTTGGCTGCGTTGGGGTTCGGCAGTCCTGACCGCCGCGGCCATGGGCGGAGCCGTGGTGCCGGGTACCTCGAGTGCGACAGGGAACGGAGCGTCAGCGCCCGGCGTGACCGCTAGGCAGATCGATGTCGGAGCCCTTGCCACCCTGTCAGGTCCGGTGGCTGCGGATTTCGCACCGATCGTGCCTGGCGTCAAGGCATATCTTGACATGGTCAACGCCCATGGAGGGGTGTACGGGCGGAGGATCGTTCTCGGTCATGTCGCCGACGACGGCAGTAATCCCACAACCGACACCGATCTCGCACGGACGTTGGTCGAGCAGGACCATGTCTTCGCGATCGTCGGAGTCGCGACGGCCTTCTTCAGTGCAGCGACGTTCCTTGCCCAATCGGGGACCCCTACCTTCGGCTACGCAACGGAGCCGAACTGGTCGCCTGCTCCCAACCTCTTCGCTGCATACGGATCGATCATCGATTACTCCTCGACGGCGCCATTCTTTGCCTACGTCGCGAAGCGCCTGCACGCGCATGCAGCCGGTGTGATTTCCTACGGCATTCCCCAATCTTCCGCCGAGTGTCGGGTCGCGATCACGGCGTTCCACAAGTACGGGATCCGAGTCGGCTACGCGGACCTCTCCGTGCCCTATGGCAGTGACCTCAGCTCAGATGTCCAGCACATGAAGCAAGCCAAGGTGGACTTCGTCGTGAGCTGCATGGACGTGCCGGGAAATATCGAGCTCTCGAGGGCACTCCAGCAATATGGAGTCAAAGGAGTGCATCAACTGTGGCTCGATGGATACGACGAATCGACGCTCCACCGATATTCGAGCCTGATGCAAGGAGTCTATTTCATCGTGGAGCACGTTCCTTTCCAGGCAAGCCGGGAGTTCAGGCACGCGTTCCCTGGCCTTGACCGTTACATCTCGGTCATGGGCAAATATGAGCCGGGTTACGTCGACAATGAAGTGGCAATGGATGGCTGGTTGAGCGCGGCGCTCTTCGTCGCCGGATTGAGAGCGGCTGGACCGCATCCCACGCAGCAAGGATTGGTTCGGGCGATCAACGACATCACCGATTTCACGGGTGGAGGCCTGACGACCCCGGTGGATTGGCGGATCGCACACACGACCGTCACTTCTCCCACGTGCGACGCTTTCGTCACCGTACGAGGTGATCGATTCGATGTCACCTTCAATCGAGGAAAGGACATCTGGGTCTGCTTCCCCACCTCCAACCCGAACGTCACGCATCCCGTTGCGCCGCCACCGGGTTCACCGGGGACCTAGCGAGGACGACGGGAGGTAGGGGGCCGTGAACACCTTTCTCGGATATGCAATTCCTGGGATTCCGTTCGGCTGCACCTATGCCATCGTGGCGATTGGCCTCGTCCTCACGTACCAAACGACCGGCGTATTCAATTTCGGGTTTGGGGCTCAGGCCTTCGCCTCCGCGTTCGTCTACACGGTGCTCGTTGGCCGAGGAATCGGAACGGGAATCTCTTTTGTCATCGCGGTCCTCGTTCTTGCCCCAATGCTAGGTGTGGCGCTGGATCGCCTCCTGTTTCGGCACATCGCATCGAGCAACACCGTCGCGAAGATCGTTTCTTCCGTTGGCGTGTTGGTTGCCATCCCTGAGCTGTTGTCGCTGATCTTCGGTAACCAAACGCGCTTTGCGCCACCACAGCTGTTCTTGAACCAGGCTTCCGTGTACTTCCACCTCGGATCGACGCCAATCAACGGGCTTGAGCTCGAGACGGTGATCATGTCCGTAGCGATCGTGGGAATCGTCATCGCGATCCTCCATTCGAGGGGGATCGGTCTCGAGATGCGCGCCGCGGTCGAAAGTCGCCGCATGCTCGAGCTCCATGGAGTCCCCGCGAACAGGGTGGTGGGCTTTGCCTGGGTGCTCTCAAGCACGATGGCGGGTCTCGCCGGCGTGTTGCTCGCGCCCCAATACCCGACGCTGCAAGCGAACGATTTCGCGATCCTGCTCGTGGCAGCGATCGCTGCCGCGGCGGTGGGCAGCCTCCGCAGCGTGCCGCTCGCATTGGCCGGCGGCATCCTCCTCGGGGTGATCGGAGGGCTCGGGGCGGGCTACTTCCCTCCTTCGAGCATCTGGCACACCGGTTTGCTGCCGGGCATACCCTTCCTGCTCCTTGCGGTACTCCTGGTTGCTGCACCTCGGTTGCGGAACCTCGAGACCAGTAACGATCCGCTTGCTTCGAGCGATCCGCCGCCGCCCCCGCCGATCACGGTGACACGTGCTCCCGAGCTCGACCGGCTCATCAAGGGCGGCGGACGTGTGCTCGCAGTGGTTGCCGTGGTGTCGGTACTGACATGGGTGCCCGCGAACTGGGTCTTCGTGTTGACGACCGGGCTCGTTTTCTCGGTCGTGTTCCTTTCGATCACGCTGATTACCGGCATGGGCGGACAGCTCTCGCTCTGCCAGGCCAGCTTCGCCGGAGTGGGTGCCTTCACCGCTGGCCAGCTCGCGCTGCACTTCGGAATGCCGGTCCTGCTCGGCATCGTGGTCGGTACCGTTGTTGCGGGGATCATCGGAGCGGTGGCCGCCTTACCCGCGCTGCGGTTGCGTGGGCTTCCGCTCGCGCTGCTCACCCTGGCATTCGCCCTTCTGGCCGATAACGTTGCGTTCCCCGCCTCCTGGATCGGCGGGCCACTGACCGGCCTCAATGTCCCACGACCCCAGGTCGGCTCTCTCAGCTTCGCGACGGAGAGCACGCGGGCGTTCTTCGTCCTCGCCCTCGTGGTCCTGATTCTTTGTGCCCTCGTCGTTCGATTCGTCCAAAGAGGAACGATCGGCAGCTATCTTGCGGCGATGCGGGGGAGCCCGGCGGGTGCCGCGGCGATCGGAGTCAACCTGAACTCCACGAAAGTCCTGGTTTTTTCGCTATCGGCGTGTCTTGCCGGACTCGGTGGAGGGCTGTACGCATCGTTGCAACAGACCGTCACTCCCGCAGATTTCAACTACGAGTTCTCGCTCGTGTTCGTGGTCGTGGTGGTCACAACCGGCGTGCGGACCATCGAAGGCGCGATCCAGGCCGGCCTCGGCTTCGTAGTGGTCCAGCAGCTGCTCAGCTACCTGCCGGGTCGATTCGGCGCAGGCGGCCTTGCCATCGTCCTCTTCGCATTCGGCGCGCTCACGTACGCGAGCCACCCCGAAGGGGTCGTGGAATACCAGAAGCGCCAATGGACCCAACGAGCAGAGCGGATCCTGTTGCGACGTGCTCCCCGAGGCACCCCTCCGGCGATGTCGATCGCGGGAGGGGCGGTCCCAACCATTCACCACTCGTTGCAGCCGAGTGCCCGCGATCGAGTGGAGTCGGGATGAGCAGCGAGGCCACTCGAGTGTCTGCTGGGAGCGAACTGGCATTCAGGGGATCGCGGGTGCAGGGAGCGACCATGGGGGAGGGCGGGGGGACCCTGCTCTCGGTTCGCTCGGTGACGAAGACCTTCGACGGCATCTCAGCTGTCCAAGACGTCAGCGTCGAGGTGGGTCACGGTGAGCTCGTCGGCTTGGTGGGCCCCAACGGGGCAGGTAAGACGACATTGTTCGACTGCATTTCTGGGCGGTTGCGCCCAGACAGGGGACACGTGTTCTATGAGGGGTCCCGGATCGACCATTGGCCGGTCCATCGTCGGGCGCGCGCGGGGATCGCTCGCACCTTCCAGCGCATGGAGCTGTTCGAGGAACTGACCGTTCGCGAGCACCTATTGGTCGCGGACCGTGCGCACCGCGGCGGCGTGCTGGGAGCGCTTGTGCATCGGGGCCAGCAGCGTCCCGCCGAGCGCCAACGCGTGGACGCCATGGTGGAGCTCTTCGGGCTGACCGAGGTCGCGGACACGCTCGTCTCGGCCTTGCCCCTCGGAACGTGCCGGCTCGTCGAGCTGGCAAGAGCAATGACCTGCGAGCCCAAGCTGCTCCTTGCAGACGAGCCGTCGTCAGGGCTCGGGGAACGAGATCGGGATCACATTACCGCGGTCCTCCGGGACGCCCAGTCACATTGGGGGATGGCGATGCTCCTCGTGGAGCACGATCTGGCGATGGTGTCCCAGGTGGTGGACCGAATCGTGGTGATGCACCTCGGCCGAGTGATTGCCTCGGGCGACTATCAGACCGTGATGGCCGATCCAGAGGTCCGCCGTGCCTACCTCGGGCATGCAGCGTGAGGAACGGCTCTTGGCCAGGCTGGCGGCGGTGAACCGTTTACGCTCGAGGGCAGAGGCACGGCGCACGCGGTCGGGGTGGGAAAGGACAGAGACGGGCGACGCCCGTGGGCCTGCGCTGGAGGTCTCTGGGGTGAGCGCTTCCTATGGCCCCTATCGTGCGCTGTTCGACGTCAGCTTCACGATCCGCCAGGGCGAGGCGGTAGCCTTGATCGGACCGAACGGAGCAGGAAAGTCAACGGTTGCCCGGGCGGTGACCGGGTTGATCCCCGTGACCGACGGTTCGGTTCGGGTCGGTGGGCAGGAGATCACCGGACTCCCGACCTGGCAAATTGCCCGTGCCGGCGTGGTCCACGTTCCGGAAGGAAGAGCGATCTTCGCCGGGCTCTCGGTCGAGGAGAACCTGCGGATCGCCCTGCGACGGCGCTCTGGACGCTCACGGACCGACGAAGCCCTTCTCGAGGCGTACTCGACCTTCCCGATGCTCGCAGAGCGAAGGCACCAATCGGCGGGGACGCTGTCCGGTGGCCAGCAACGGCTGCTTTCCTTGGCCCCCGCGCTCATGGTCCCCTCGACGGTCCTGATCACCGATGAGCTGTCGCTCGGCCTGGCGCCAGCGTGGCTCGACGTGGTGTATGAACGGCTCGCAGAGGTTCACCGGAGGGGGACCGCAGTATTGATCATCGAGCAACAGATCGACCGCGCCCTCGCCATCGCGGATTCCGCCGTGGTGCTGCAGCGAGGGTCCGTGTGCTACGTCGGGACCCCGTCAGGGGCCGCCAGCGTCGCCGAGGAGCTCATCACGACCCCGGGAGCGGGATGGGCGGCCCCTGGACCGGGCACCTGAAGCGCCTGGCGGGCCCTTACATTCCTCCAGTCCTGGGGTGCTGGTCGACTGCCCGCTCGCGTGAGACGATCATGGGGTGCGGGTCCGGCGGTCCTTTGCGTTCATCGACGTCTCAGGCTTCACGGCGCTCACCGAGACTGAAGGTGACGAGCGCGCGGTGAGCGTCGTGTCAGATTTCCGTTCACTTGTCCGAGGAATCTGTTCGCGGCGTGCGGTACGCATCGCAAAATGGCTGGGCGACGGCGCCATGCTGGTCGGTGTCGACACGAAGCCACTCGTGTCTGCCACGCTCGAGATGCAGATGCACACCCCTGCCCAGCCCCTGGGCATCCGTTGCGGCATCGCCGTCGGAGACGTGATCCTGCTGGAGGGTGACGACTACATCGGCCATGCGGTCAATGTCTCCGCCCGCTTGTGCGACGCCGCTTCCGGCGGGCAGATCCTCGCTCAGGCGGGCGTTGGCGACGAGCTTCCAAAGTGGGGCGCAGTGCTCGCCGAGAAGAGCATCCAGATCCGTGGCCTTGAACACCCGATGCAGGTTGCTGAGCTCGGCTTTCGGCACCTCGAGGGGCCGACCATGCTCGATCCCGTTTGCGGCATCCCACTGACGGCTTCGGTGGCTGACAGCATGACCCGCGATCACCTGGGGATGCTCGTCCTGTTCTGCTCAGAGAGCTGCCGGGACACCTGGGAGCGGCGCCCGACCCCAGCTCCCGACAGCCAGGGAAGCCTTCGGATCCCGCTCATCGGGTCCTGATCCCGACAGCTGCCCCGACCGGGCGGATGGTGCGCGGCTGGTTCCGGTCAGCCCGCTGCGAGGGGTGAGTCCCGCTCGCTCGAGGGCGTGCCGTGACCGTCTGTGCTCGAACCAGTAGGGCGACACAAGATCGCGGCCACCTCTTCTGCCCGTCGCCGAAAGGCAGCTGCGGCCCCGTCGGTCTCGTCGAGCACCCCCGCGACATGCTCAAAGAACAGCCCGATCACCATTGCCCGGAGCAACCGGGCCACCCCCGCCGGGCCAGGTTCGCCACAGAGCTGTGGCTCTTCCTCGGCGATCCACCGCTCCAGCGACTCCTGGGTGATCGAAAGGAGCTCCTTGCCGACCCCGAGAGCCGTCTCGTCACTTCGAAGTGCTTCGCCCATCATCAACCGGACGAAGTCTTCGACCTCGAGCATCGATTGGAGGATCTCGTTGAGCAGATCGGCGAGGGCGGTCCGGCTGGTTCGATCGCCGGGCGTGGGGCTCGTGACGACGATGTCGTCGAGGAGCCCTCGCTCGGCGAGGACTGCAACGAGCAGGTCCCGCTTCGAGGGAAAGTAATGGTAGAGGGAGGCAACGTTGAGGCCGGTGGCGGCTGCCAAGTCCCGCATGCTGGTTCCGTCCACACCTCGCTGCGCCATCAGGGTGAGTGCAGTGTCGAGGATGTGCTGTCGCTGGCTTGTACCGGCCGGCGTCTGTGACGGGCTCGCCTGGCTCATGAGCTCCCCTCTGAGATATTCGGGTGAGCGAGGGGACTTGAACCCCCGACCTCCAGGGCCACAACCTGGCGCTCTAACCAGCTGAGCTACGCCCACCGAGGCCTTTAGTGTGGCATATCGCAGGGGTGCCTCGGCCAGTGGCCCGTCCCTCTGCCCCCGTAGCTCAACGGATAGAGCAGGTGGCTTCTAACCATCAGGCTGGAGGTTCGAGTCCTCCCGGGGGCGCGAACCAGTCCTCCGCGCGCCTGCGAAGCGACCTCGCGGTGTCGCTGCCGCGGTCGTCGAGGGTGACTGGGACATCCACGGCGTCGTCAGCCGGTTGGTAGACGACGTCGAGCTGCAGTGCGTCGAAGACCTCCCGTGGTTCGCCCTGGGGCGCCGCGTCGAGCGAGGTGGCGAGGATGGGCAGGCGGTCGAGCAACGGGGCGACGTCGGCCAACGTGGGCGCTTCTGTCACCGACGCTCGGGCGAGTGCCACGAGACGCTCGCGCCGTTCGGCGACGGTGTCCTCCAGCTCAGCCACGCGCTGGCCGACGCGCCGACGGAGAGCAGCGGTCACATCGTCGGCTTCGAGGTTCATGAGCTGGTGGGTGAAGCACCGTTCGAGGTCGGCGATCTCGGCTTCGATCTCCTCGGCGCGCGCGTTTGCTGGCGCGGCGCACCTTCGGTGGAGTGGAAGAAGGTCGAAGAGACCGTCCGCGTCGGGCACGAGAACCGTGGCTTCGCCGGCCGCTTCGGAGCTAGGCTGCCCCGGATCAACGACGGCAGCTTCTTCTTCCTCCAGCACATGCGCTCCAAGATGAAGCCACCCAAGGGAGGCAGGAGCCGCCTTGTCATCATCTTCAACGGTTCGCCGCTCCTCCCGGGAGCTGCGGGATCGGGCGGGTCGAAGATGCACCGCTGGATCATCGAGAACGACTGGCACGAAGCAATCGTCGCGTCACCCGACCAGCTCTTCTCGCCCTTCCCATCCGCACGATGAGGTTGCCCATCCACCCCCTTAACGAAGGTCCGGATCGTACGAGCACCGCAACCCGGAATGTCCCCCTACCTGACGTAGCCATGAGGGCGGACCTTCGCGTGCCGAGAGAGCAGGCTGATCGCTGGCCCCTCCACCAACGGCTCGAGGTTCGCATACCTGGTGGATCACCGTGCGGCACGGGCCGCGCTCGTCGTCTACTTCCTCGATCTCGACGGGATCGTCTGGCGTGTTGGATCCGACTGATGCGTCCGGGCCGCGCGGTCGTCGCCGAGGATGTCCTTGGGCAGCCGGGCCGGGGAACTGGCCAGAGCTAAACTACGAATCTGTAGGAGGTCATGGTTGGTGCCGAGACGCTTTGTCGCGGGACGCCGGGTCGGCGAACTGGAAAACGAGATCCTCGAAGTGCTCTGGTCTGCCGGTACCTGGCTGACGGGTCGTGAGGTCCTTGAGCGGCTCGGCGACGAGTCTCGGGCATACACAACGGTCATGACCGTGCTCGGCCGCCTCGTCGACAAGGCCCTCGTCGAACGCGTTGAGGAGGGAAAGACACACCGCTACCGTGCCGCCGGTGACCCCGACGAACTGACCGCTCAGGCAATCCGCGCTCTGCTCTCAGCGACCGCGCACCCCCGTGTGGCCCTCGCGCGCTTCATCGAGCACCTCGACGACCCGCAGCTTGTGGCCGAACTGGCTACAGCGGTCAAGCGCCGGCGTCGCAGACCATGAGCATCGCAGCCGTCGGCCTTGGCTTCTTCGCTGTGCTCGTGGGTCTCGGGCTGCTTGCTGATTGTCGTACCGGCGTCTCCCCTCGGGTCGTGGCCAGCGCGCAGTTGGTCAGCCTTCTCGGTTGGGCCCTCGTGCCTGCAGTCTGGTTGGCGTGTCTTGGGAGCGCGCTTGGCTCGTGGCTCGGAGGGCTTCGGGCGGCGGGCGGGAACTGCCTGCTCGGGCTCGATCATGCGCAGTGGCAGCTCCTCGGCTACGCGCCAGGGGCGCTCGTCGTTGGTTTGCTCGTCTTTCACGGGGTCCGACATGCTGCTGTCGCCCGTCGGAGCGAGATGCGGGGGGTGGCCTTGTCGAGGTCGGTCCGGCGTCCGGCGAGTGTCGGCGATGTGTGGGTCGTGCCCTCAGCACACCCGGCTGCGTTTGCATCTGGACTGTGGCGCTGCCGAGCGGTGGTGACCTCCGGACTGCTTGCCTCGCTGGAGCCAGGAGAGCGTCAGGCGGTGTGTGAGCACGAGGCGGCGCACGTACGCCTTGGACATCCTCGCCTGCTTGTGTTGTGTGGAGCGATCGCCGCGGCCTATGGTTCTTTCCCTCCGGTGTGCCGGGCATGGGACGTACTTCGCCGAGCGCTCGAGGCCGCGGCCGACGACGAGGCTGCACGTGTCGCCGGGACCGAGTCGCTGATGTCGGCGCTCGTCCATGTGGCCGCGCTGGTGGAGAACAAGGTCCACGCAGTGGCACCAGCATTCAGCGGTGCCGAGCATCTGCGCTGGCGGATTGCGCGTCTTGAAAATTCTCGCGAACCGACACCCTGGCCGACGGCACTCGTCGGCATAGCCACCATCGCTACCGGCGTTGCGATGGCACTCGTGGGCTGCACGCTCGTCGGTGCTCCGGTGAGCATTGTCGGCGTGATTGCTTGTCTCGGTGCTGTCGCATCGATCGGCCTTCGGCCCACTTGGGCCTGGGGACGCCATCGTACTTAGGAGTGCAGGTAGCGCGACGGCCATCGCCCCAAGTCGCTGTGCCGCTGGTCGGCGTGTCGCTCGATTCTCCTCGGGGCTTGGCCGGACGCTGCGGCTTGTTCTCTTACGGAGATGTAGTAGATTTTGCTTCGTCGTGAGTGTGCTCGGATTCGGTGTGCTGAATCAGAGCTCATGCAAGGCGAAGGAGGCGCTGATGGCTGTTTCCCAGGCCCAGGATCCAAACGCACGTATGAGTGAGCGTGCACATAGGGAGCTGAGCTGGGACTCGCAGGTTCCCGCCGAGAGGAAGGGGCCTGGTACGGCCCTCTTGCTGCTCGTCCTGCCGGTCCTGTGCTGTGGCGGCCCGGCCATCGCGAGCGCCGCGGCCGCGAGCGCGGTCACCCTGGGCGTCGTGGGCGGGGTGATTGGCGCAGCCCTTTTGGGCGTGGTCGTCTTCTTGCTGCGGCACCGACACCGTGGCGCGTGTTGTGCGCCGGCGCAACAGGCTCGCCCATGATGAGTACTGCAAGTGTCTCACGCCTGCAAACGGCACGGGCACTCGCGGAGGTGCTGGGCACGCGTGCACGTCTGATTGGCTTCTTGGTTGCCGCGGGTGTCGTGGCGTTCTTCTACACGCTGCTTCTACCCTTCGAGTACACCCAGCGCTTCGAGCTCGCGAACTGGGACTACCTGAACGCCGGCTTGCTCGTGTGGGCGATCGTGCTGGGGCTGGCGATGGGGCTTGTCCTCAGCGTCCAGCTCTACGCGATGCGCAAGCTTGCCGCGGCCCGGGCTGCAAGTGGCGCAGCGGGGGGCGTGGCCTTCGTCGCAAGCCTGCTCCCGAGCTTTCTGTGCTGCACCCCAATCATCCCCTCGCTACTCGCCTTCGTCGGGGTCTCAGGAGTGGGGCTGTACACGACGACGGGCACTCTGCAGCACTTCTTCGCTGTGCACCAGGACGAGTTCCTCGCAGCGAGTCTCGTGCTCCTCGCGTGCACCGCCTGGTGGGGATTGCGCAAGCTGGTGCGCTCGGAGTGCTGCACCGAGGACGGTTGTGCCCTCGAGGCGCCGCTGAGCGAGATGCCTGAGGTCCGCTCCGTCAGCTGGCGCGAGGACGCCGAGCTCGCCGAGGTACCCGCGGCGCCAACCCCGAGCGGCGACAGAGTCCCAGCACGAGGACCCGACCACGGCCATGGGGGCCGTCGATGAGCAAGGCATCGACGCGCCCGCGACCGACTGGCGCTGCCCGACGTCGAGCCGAAGCACGGCGACAGAAGCGCAACCGACTGCTGCTCGCCGCCAGTGTGACCATCGTCGTCGCGCTCGTCGCTGTGGTCATCGCCGTGCACGTGGCGACGCGTCGCTCCAATCCTGCATCGCAAAGCGTGTCGCTCCCGGTTGGCACGACCGCCCCCAATGGCACGATCACCACCCTCGATGGCAGAACGGTGACCGTGGCAGCCTTGCGAGGCAAGCCGACCCTCATCTGGTTCGTGACCACGTGGTGCTCGTCGTGCCAGGCCGGCACCCAGGCGATGGCTCAGAACCTCGCAGCGCTCGCCGCCGACGGGGTACGCGTCGTCGAGGTCGAGAACTATGCCGACCTCGGTCAGTCGGGCCCTCCGATGGACACCTTCGCCAGGACGCTCGCTGGCCCTGCCGCTTCGAACCCGGACTGGACTTTCGGCGAGGCGTCAGCAGCCCTCACCCATACCTACAACCCCAGGGCTTACCTTGACCTCTATTACCTGATCGACGCCGAGGGCAAGATCACCTACGTCAACAGCTCGCCTTCGTCGACCATGCCCCAGCTGCTCAGTGCCGCGAGGGCGCTCGCATGAGCGTCGACGCTGCTCCTACGCGCACGGTCGCAGGACGCCGGCGTTGGCGCTGGGCCTTCGCCGCAGGCATTGTCATCGTGGCCGCAGGCCTTGGCGCCCACGCTTTGGCGGGCACCGGGAGCACGGCGACGAATCCCACCATCGAGCCTGGGGGGTCACCACCGGGCTCAGCTACTGGCGCACTGGCACCCAACGGCACCTTTACGATTCCTTCAGGGACGACGGCGACGATCGATTCCCTGCGCGGGCGGCCGACGATGGTGAGGTTCGTGGCCGGTGGCTGCGCCAGCTGCGCCGCGAGCATCCCCGCAGTTGCCACCCATCTCGACCAGCTGAGAGCCGCGGGGCTCACGGTGCTCACCTTGGGCCTTTACGGCGACTTCGCCCCAGGGGTCCAGGGGGTGACCCAGCTGCTGAGCTTCGGGCAGGAGGCAACCCTCGGCAAGCCCGTCACGCGTCCAGGCTGGGAGTGGGGGATGGCGTCGAAGCGGCTTTCCCTCGCCTACGATCCCGCCGGCATCCCCGATCTCTACGTGCTCATCGGACCTCGAGGACACATCCGCTACCGCAACAGCGTGCCGGTGTCGACGATGGGGACGCTGCTCTCTGTGGCCAAGCACCTCGAGACTCACGGCTCGCCCACCGCCGCGCTCAAATCGTGCTGCTGAGGCCGGCTCCGGCGGTTTCGGCTGCATATCGGGGACACGACGGCTGCTGTGATGCTGCGTCGATCCGTCGAACCCGACCAGCTTGAGGCTGGCGCCGCGTTTTCGTTCGCGCCCAGGTCACAGAGGTCACATGCGAACACGAGCGCCTCGCGTTAACATCTCCGATTTCGTCTGCAAGGTCTGCGGAGCTTCATTCTCAGGCGAGGGGTACGTCGAATGTGGTCGATCATCAGGCGCGTACCGGCGCCACGAGTCATCATGAACTTGCTTGCGACTGCCGCGCTGGCGACTGCTGTGCTGTCGGTGATCGTCAGTCGGGCCTCAGCGCTTCCAGCGTCGAGCGCACCGGTGACCGGTTACGACATCTCGTTTCCCCAGTGCGGGGGGCCGTACCCCAGTGGCCAGGACTTCGGCATCGTCGGGGTCAACGACGGGCTTCCGGGGACGTTGAACCCCTGCTTCGGACCTTCGTCCCAGTATCAGAGCGAGCTGTACTGGGCAGTGGAGACCTCTGCCGGACCGCAACCCACCGCATCGCTCTACGTCAACACCGACGATCCTGGCGATGTGTATCCCAACGGGACGCTGGTTCCCGACTGGCCCTCGTCTGGTTCAACCCCCTATGGCGACTGCACCGCCACCACGGTGACGACCAGCGGCGGTCCAGCCCCTGCAGGTGCCAACTCACAGGCCTGTGCGTGGATGTACGGGGCCGAGCAGGCGAACGAGGACCTCTCGTGGCTGTCCCAAGCGGCTTCGGCCATCGATGCGCAGGCACCGCCGATCCCGGTCTCGGGCTCGGCGGGAGCGTACCCCTGGTGGCTCGACGTCGAGACGGCGAACCTGTGGCAGCCAGGTTCATCGGGGCAAGCGATGAACGTGGCGGTGCTCGAAGGGATGGTCGCGGCCCTCAACGCCGCCGGGGCGAGCAGTGTCGGCGTGTATTCCGCGGACTACGACTGGAGCGTGATTACCGGTGGGGTGACCTCGGGCCCGCTCGGGAGTCTTGCCGCCTGGGTCCCCGGAGCGGGGAGTCTCGCCGCCGCCGAGGCCAACTGCTCGGAGCCGTCGTTCAACGGTGGCCCAGTGGCCTTGGCGCAGTGGACCCAGACCTACGACGGTGACGTGGTTTGCGGCTCTTCCACCGCAGTCTCCAGCGTCACACCGCTGCCGACCCAGATCTACGGGACCGACGCCATCGGGACTTCCATCGCGATCTCCCAGCAGGAGTTCCCGAACCCCGGCTCCGCCAGCGCCGTCGTCCTGGCCCGGTCAGACTTCTTCTCCGACGCCCTCGCGGGTGGCCCACTGGCGGCGGCGGTCCACGGACCGCTCCTCATCACTCCCGGGGCTTCGCAGAGCTCGACCCTCGATCCTCGGGTCCAGGCTGAGATCCAGCGCGTCCTTCCCCAGGGCGGTACCGTCTACATCCTGGGTGGGCCGCTCGCGATCAGCCCGAATGTCGATCTGACGTTGGAGGGCCTGGGGTACAAGGTCGTCAGGGAGGCCGGAAGCGACGAGTACGCTACGGCTGTTGACATCGCGGAGGCACTCGGGAACCCCAAGACGATCTTCTTGGCAACCGGCCTGAATTTCTATGACGCGCTGTCCTCGGTGCCGGCGGCAATCGAGGAGGGCGCGGCGATCTTGTTGACCGACGGTTCCACCCAGGCTCCGGAGACCGCGGCCTATCTCGGCGAGCATCCCGGTGACACGGTCTATGCCATCGGTGGACCGGAGGCCGCTTACGGAGCGGATCCCTCGGCTATCCCGGTGTACGGCCAGGACCTTTTCGGGACCGCGGCGGCGGTGGCGACGAGGTTCTTCCCCAACGCCGCGATGTACGGCGCGGCAACTGACGCCGACTTCCCCGACGCCCTCGGCGGTGGGGTATTCATGGCGACCGGCGGCCGTTTGGGTCCCATGCTCCTCGTCGATCCTGGCTCTGCCACGCTGGCGCCGAGCGTGGCCGCATACCTCGGGACGCTCGCACCGAACACGCCGGGGTTTGTCTTCGGAGGGCCGCTGGCTGTTCCTGGGCCGGTCCTCAGTGCCCTACAGGCGGCGGTGGGGTAGCTGCGCCGTGCACCGCAGGGGTCAGGGGACCTGCGACCCGCGGCAGCCGCGCGAACACCGGCCGCCACGGCGCCGACGGATGGTGGCGACTGCGTTCGCCGCTCTCGTCGCCGGCGCAACGCTGGCAGCGTGCTCGGGCAGCGCCCCCCGATCGATCTCCTCACCATCGCGGACCCACCGGCGGGCCTCCCCGTCCTCGCGGACCCAGCCTCAACCTTCGTCGACGACGTCGAGCACGACGACGACCTCCACGCCCGCAGTCTCTGTGTGCCAACCGGCACAGCTCGGGATCGCGCTGACCGGATCGGCGGGAGCTGCGGGAACCATCGAGCTCACGTTCTCCCTCACGAACCACTCCGGCGATCGGTGCACGATGTATGGGTACCCGGGAATGCTCCTCCTCGGCCCCAACGGTGCCGGTGTCCCCACGACGGTGATCCGGGGTGGAGCGCTGGCCTTCGAGAACATCACGCCTACGGCGGTGTCCCTGGCCCCTGGGGCCAGCGCGTATTTCAACGTTGGCTACAGCGACGTCCCGGGGGTGCCGCCGAACTGCTCGACCGCTTCGCAACTCGAGATCACCCCGCCGAACGACACGGCCCATGTCGTCGTGGCGCTGCCGTCGGGCATCCATGCCTGCGAGGGCGGCAAACTCAACGTCTCGGCCGTGTTTGCCTCGACGGACGCCTCGGCCACCCAGACGACGGCGCCGAGCCTGCCCTGAGCTCGCCGCGGGGTGCCGGGCGCCGGGGGCAATAACGGCCAGTATCGGCCTTGGCCGTCAGCTCGACCAACTGTTGGAATCGATCACTCGAGGCCGGCCAGGCGGAGTCCCTGGTGCATCCGGGCCTCCACCTCGATGGGGAAGGCGTTCAGGTTCTCCGGCGGCGCTCCCATCTTCCCGTCGACGTAGCGGCGGTAGACGCCGCCGAGGATGGCGGCCGACCGCCAGGAGGTGAAGGCCATCCAGTAGTCGAGCTGGTCGAGCGGGCGCCCTGACCGTTCCGCATATCGGCGGGCCAGGTCCTCGGCGCTGGGGAACCCGGGGGCGCGGGTGGGGATCTCGCCCCGGCGGCTCGTGGCATCGGAGGTCGACCAGGAGCGCAGCAGATAGGCGACGTCGGAGAGCGGGTCTCCCAACGTGCACAGCTCCCAGTCGACGATGGCCAGAACCGTCCCGTCCCGACCCACCAACGCGTTGCCGAGGCGGAAATCGCCGTGCACGAGCAGTCCCGCTGACTCGGCCGGCCGATGCGTCACGAGCCAGTCATGGAGCCGGGTCATGCCGCGGAGATCATCGAGCCCGCAGGCGTCCCATTGCGTCGCCCAACGCTTCAGCTGACGGTCGAGATAGCCGTCCCGGCGCGCCAACCCCCCTAGGCCAACGGCATCGACGTCGATCGCATGCAACGCCGCTAACGCATCGACCAAGTTCTGCGCGGCCCGCTGACGTTCGGCAGTCGATGGCAACAGTCGTTGCGCATCGCCGATGGTGTGAACTGCGACGCCGTCGACGTAGGTCATCACGAAGAAGGGTGCGCCTGTCACGGTGGGGTCGCTACACGCGCCGACCATGCCAGGAACCGGTACCTCGGTGCCCGCCAGGGCACTCATGATGCGATGCTCGCGGATGACGTCGTGGGCAGTCGCTAGGAGTGCACCGACGGGAGGACGGCGAAGGACGTAACGGTGGTCCTCGGTATCGGTGACGAGATAGGTCAGACATGAATGACCACCAGTCACCCGCTGATACTGCAGCGGCGGCCGCGCCCCATCCACGTGCTCGGCGAACCAGCGATCGACCGCGTCCACTTCGATCCCGAGGAGGCCTGTGCGCCAGCCTTCCATAGTGCCTGATTATGGCGGTTGACAACCCATCAAGAACGCATTACAAATATGACGGTTACGTAACTTCTGCGCCGGAGCGGTGGAATCGGCGTGGCGGTTGCGGCGGCACGAGTGGAGTCACCAACAAGGGGGGAGTCGCCGCGACCGTGCACGCCTAACATCGCCGGGGTGAAAGTCGACGCGTTCATTTCGAGCGTTCGTGGTGCTGCCCAAGACGCGCGCCGTGCCCGGACCGTCGGCTACGACGGCCTGTGGTCTGCAGAGCTGGACCACGACCCGTTCCTGCCGCTGGGTCGCGCTGCGGAAGCCTCGTACCCGCTCGAACTCGGCACCTCGATCGCTGTCGCGTTCGCCCGGTCCCCGATGACGCTTGCCGCGACCGCGTGGGACCTGCAGGCCCTTTCCGAGGGCCGTTTCATCTTGGGGATCGGCTCCCAGGTTCGTGCCCATATCGAACGGCGTTTCTCGATGCCGTGGTCTCGTCCAGCGGCGCGCATGCGCGAGTTCATCTGTGCCATGCGGGCGATCTGGACCGCGTGGCAGGAGGGGACGCCCCTTGACTTCCGCGGGGACTTCTACACCCACACCCTCATGACGCCGAACTTCGACCCCGGTCCACTTCCTTGCGGACCGCCTCGGGTCATGCTGGCGGCCGTCGGAGCGGCGATGACCTCGGTCGCAGCCGAGGTTGCCGACGGCGTGCTCCTACATGCGTTCACGACGAGGCGTTATATCCGAGAAGTCACCTTGCCAACGCTCCGCCAGGCCCTGGATCGCTCCGGGCGTGCTCGCGCGCAGTTCGAGGTGAAGTACGCGCCGTTCATTGCCAGCGGGGCCGACGAGGGCGAGCTCGAGCAGTCGATCAGTGAGCTGCGCCGGCGCATCGCTTTCTATGCGTCGACCCCGACGTACCGTCCCGTGCTCGAGCTCCACGGGTGGGGTGGCCTGCAGGCGGAGCTGAATGATCTCGCCCGCCAGGGACGCTGGGACGACATGGGGGCACTCGTCGACGACGAGGTGCTCGAGGCCTTCGCCGTCATTGCGCTGAGGTCGCAGCTCCCTTCCGCGCTCGGTCGGTGGGTCAAGGGTCTCGCTGACCGGGTCAGCGTGTCGTTGCCGACGCCACAGAGCTCCGAGGAAGAAAGCGCCATGATCGCCGAGTTGCGCCAGGCGGCGGGGGATGGCGATGGCTGAGGCCGGGCCGGTCGTCAGGGTGGAGCACCGGGGTGACGTCGCACTGGTCATTCTCGATCGTCCAGCGGTGCGCAACGCCGTCAACCTCGCGCTCGCCCAGGGCATCTGCGACGCGATGGCGGCCTGCGCACCGGCGCGAGCGATCGTCCTCACTGGCGCGGACCCCGCATTCTGCGCCGGACTTGACCTGCGCTCGCTCGGTGTCGAAGGTCTTGGGGATCTTCCTCCTTTCGTGGCGGCGGTGGCCGGATCACCGATTCCGGTGATCGCCGCGGTCAACGGGCCCGCAGTGACCGGAGGGTTCGAGCTCGCGCTGGCGGCCGACTTCATCGTCGCCTCCGAGCGGGCCGCATTCGCCGACACCCATCTGCGAGTCGGTGTCTATCCCGGACCGGTCATGGTCGATCTCCCACGCCGGGTCGGGGATGCCTGGGCGCGTGAGCTGTCTTTGACAGGGAACTTCGTGGACGCTGCGACGGCGTTGCGCATCGGTCTGGTCAACCATGTGGTCCCCCACGACGACCTCGTTCCCTTCGCCGTGGAGCTCGCTGGAGCGATTGCCGAACAGGACCCGGAGATGGTGGCCGCCATGCGGCGCGAGTGGGGTGCACCGATCGACGAGGCCCGCCGTGCTCACGAGGACTCCATTCGTCGGAGCAGCTTCACGGGGGTTACTGCGGCCGACATCGCTTCCCGGCGCCAACGCGTTCTCGATCGCTCCCGAGCGCAGCGCGGCACGGGGGCCTGAGTCCAGCCTCACCGCTGATCGGACGCCCAGGTGGCCGCGGGCCGTGCCTTTCAGCCGCCGGGTCCCCCCCAGAGCATCCCGGCAAGCGGGTGACCGAGGTCGAATTCGACGTCGGCGAATCGAGCAGCCTCCTTTTGGAGCTCCTCGACGCTCCAGAAGCCCTCCTTCTTGATCTCGTCGACGATGCTGAAGGGCTTGAACAGGTAGATGGAGCCGCCGTGGACGAAGAACACCCGTCCGTGGATCGGGCAGCTTTCGGTGCAAAGGTACGCGACGAAGGGGGAGATGTTGCCCGGGTGCATCGGCGTCCATTCACCCGGTGCGGGCTCGGGCATCTCGGCGCCAGGTGAGACCGTGCCGATGAGACGGGTCGCGGCGGCCGGCGCGATGCAGTTGACCCGGACCCCGTAGCGTGCGAGCTCGGCGTCGGCGATGATCGAGAAGGTGGCGATGCCGGTTTTCGCCGCTCCGTAGTTGGTCTGTCCGCGATTGCCGAACAGGCCGGAGGTTGATGAGGTGTTCACCACCGCCCGAGGAACCTCACGGCCTTCTTTGGACTGGTCGCGCCAGTAGCTGGCTGCCCAACGCGTCGTACAGAAGTGACCCCGCAGATGGACGCGGATGACCGCGTCCCATTCCTCGGGGCTCATGTTGACGAGCATGCGGTCGCGCAGGATGCCGGCGTTGTTGACCAGGATGTGGAGGTCCCCGAACGTCTCGACTGCCTGATTGACGAGGCGCTGCGCCCCCTCCCAGTCGGCGACGTCGTCGTAGTTGGCGACGGCCTCACCGCCGGCGGCCTTGATCTCCTCGACGACCTGCTGCGCGGGGGTCTTGTCCGCACCCTCTCCTCTGGCGTCGCCACCCAGGTCGTTGACGACGACCTTCGCCCCTTCGCGGGCGAAGAGCAGAGCGTGCTCGCGGCCGATGCCCCTGCCGGCCCCGGTGATGATGGCAACTCGACCCTCGAGCGTCTTCATGCGTGCTCCTTTAGTAGCTATGCCTGTGGTCGCGTTTGTTCTGGCAGCGGTGCGTTGGCTGCCCGTGCTGCGGTCCCGAATCCCCCATGGAGGGACCCGGGTGCACGTGGTCCTGGTTCGGTGTTGACGGTTGCACCGTAGTTCGAACACCCCTGCCTGGCACAAACTCCCAGGAGGGCCCGGGAACAGCGCGCTGAGGACATCCGTCGCTTCCTCGTTTCGTCGCCGGGCCTCAGGGCGGCGTTGGCGAGGGTCACGGTCGGAGCCAGGAGAGAATTCGCCGGGGCGCTCGCAAATGAGCGAAACTGCTGCCTATGAAGCCTGCACCCTTCGAGTGGCACGGTCCCGAGCGCCTCGAGGAGGTTCTGGCGCTGCTCGCCGAGTACGGCGACGACGCGAAGGTTCTCGCCGGGGGCCAGAGTTTGGTGCCAATGCTGGCGTTGCGCCTGACGCGCTTCGATCATCTGGTCGACGTCAACAGGGTGGAGGGCTTGGCGGGGATCTCCCGCCTCGATGGCTGGCTCCGCGTCGGCGCGACGACGCGCCATCGCGTGCTCGAGCGCGACCCCCAGGTCCACGAAGCGGTCCCGCTCCTCGCTCGGGCGACCCCGCACGTTGGCCACTTCCAGATTCGCAATCGGGGCACGCTTGGGGGCGCCGTGGCGCACGCGGACCCCGCGGCGGAGCATCCGGCCGTTGCCCTGGCGCTCGACGCAGTGATGGAGGTCTCCTCAGTCCGCGGTGCTCGAGAGGTGGCGGCGCGGGACTTCTTCGAAGGCACCTGGGCCACCGTGCTCAGCCCCGACGAGGTACTGACCGGCGTGCGCTTCCCCATTCGTGCCGAGCGATCCGGTTTCGCTGTCGAGGAGGTTGCCCGCCGGCATGGGGACTTCGCTCTCGTCGGCGTCGTGTGCGCCGTGACGGCTGGCGCAGGCGCGGGCGATCGCTTGGACCGTGCGGCGCTTGCGCTCTTCGGCGTCGGCGGCACCCCGGTGAGAGCCACGACGGCGGAGCGAGCGCTGCTTGAGGGCGCGTCGCTCGAGGAGGTGGGTATGGCTGCGGCGAACGAGATCGATCCGGTCGACGATCTGCACGCCAGCGCCAGGTATCGACGAAAGGTCGCTGGCGTTCTCGTGCAGCGAGCACTGGGGCGAGCAATCGAGGAGGCGCGCCGTGGCTGAGCGGACCATCGAGCTGACCGTCAACGGCGAGGCCAGGACCGTCGTCGTCGAGGACCGAACGACGCTCGCAGACGCACTACGGGAGCAGTGCCACCTGACCGGGACGCACCTCGGCTGCGAGCACGGCGTGTGCGGCGCGTGCACCGTGTTGCTCGACGGAGAAGCCGTCCGCTCGTGCCTTCTCTTCGCCGTGCAAGCGGCGGGGTCCGAGGTGACGACGATCGAGGGACTCAGTCCCGCGGACGGGTCGCTCACGACGGTGCAGGAGGCATTCCGCGAGTGTCATGGCCTGCAATGCGGCTTCTGCACTCCGGGGTTCGTGGTCTCGGTCACCGCGTTCTTGGCGGAGAACCCGACACCGACGGACGAGGAGATTCGTGAGGCGCTCAGCGGCAACCTCTGCCGATGCACCGGCTACCAGGGCATCATCAAGGCGGTCCGTCTGGCCGCCGAACGCCTCCAGCCTGCCAACGCGACCTGAGCCCGCCTCGAGGGTCGGGTGGAACCAGGAGCGCAAGGTCGCGAGGTGCCCGGTGCCGGCGAGCAGACGGCGCGCTTCGTCGAACGCTGGACGCAGCGCAGCGGGATCCGTATCCGTTACGCGGACAACGCGCCAGCGGATCCCGTGGGGCTTCCGATCCTCTTCGTCCCCGGCCTGAGCGACGTCGCAGAGGAATATCGAGAGACGCTGGAGTTCTTCACGCCGCGACGCTGCATCGTGGTCGAGGTGCGCGGCCGCGGCCGCAGCGACGCTCCGGCGAGCGGCTATCGCTCGGCGGACCACATGGCGGACCTCGCTGCCGTGGTCGCCGAGGAGGGCTTGTCGCGGTTCCACCTGATGACCTTTTCCCGCGGGACGACGTGGGCACTCGATCTGGCGTTCGCCAACCCTGGGGCGGTGGCTTCGGTGTCGATCGGCGACTATCGCGCAGGCGAGGTCAGGATCGAAGGGTTCGTCGAGCGCCTGTGGGCCTCGAGCTTCAGGGGAAAGAGGCTCTCCGATCGCATCCAGCGCCACGTGCTCGACGAGTTGGCTCGGGAGTCCAAGCCGCGCGAGTGCTACGAGGCGCTCGCAGCGCTCGGCGTGCCGGTGCTCGTCGCGAGGGGCACGGCCGGTGGCATCGTGGACGACGCGGTTGCCGCGCGCTATCGCGAGGCGATCCCCGACGTTGAGATCGTGACCATCCCGGGCGCTGCGCACGACCTCTTCCGGCCCTCCCGGACCGCTTACCCTGCCGCCGTGCAGGCGTTCCTCGCGCGGCGAACCAAGGAATGAGGATCGGGCTCAGCGCCGGTGCTCGGAGCGTGGAGCGCGCGATCGAGCAGGCGACCGAAGCGGAGGCCGCCGGCATCACCAGCCTGTGGTATCCCGGGGCAGTCGGTGGCGACCCTCTCGTCCAGATGGCATTCGCCGGTCGGGCGACGTCGCGCCTGGAGCTCGGGACCGCGGTCCTCCAGACCTATCCCTGTCACCCCACCTTGCAGGCCTCGCGGATCAAGGCCGTAAGGGAGGCCGTGGGTCGGCCCGTCACCCTGGGCATCGGCCCATCGCACCAGAGCGTCGTCGAGGGGCTCGGGTACTCCTACGACCACGTCGGGCAAGACACCGAGCGCTACGTCGAGGCGCTGGTCGAGGTGCTCGACGACGAGACCCCCTTGCTCCTCGCCGCGCTCGGTCCGCGACTGCTCCGCGTGGCGGGTGAGCTTGCGAGTGGAACGATCACCTGGATGGCGAACGCGCGTGCCATCGAGACCCATGTCGCGCCCCGCATTGTCGAGGCGGCGCGCCGTGCCGGGCGGCCAGCACCGCGAATCGTCGCAGGCCTGCCGGTGGCCGTCGACTCCGACGTCGACGCTGCGCGTGCCGGCGCCGAGGAGCAGTTCGGCTTCTACGCGACTTTGCCGAATTACCAGCGAATCCTCGCTCGTGGGGGCATTCGCTCGCCGGCAGAAGCTGCCATTGTCGGTGATGAAGAGCAGGTGCGTCGCCAGGTCGAAGCGTTGTTCAGCGCCGGGGCAACCGACGTCTGGGCGGCACCGTTCGCAGTCGGCGAGGATCGATCGGCCTCCCGGGCCCGTACGCGCAGCGTGCTGGCGGAACTGGCACGGAGCTGAGGCGCAGGCCTCAGGAGAAGACGAAGTGCTCGATCGCTCTGGCAAGCTCGACCGGCATGTCCCCTTGGATGCTGTGGCCGGCGTTGTCGAAGCGAGACACCGTTGCACTCGGGAGGCGGCGGAGCAGCTCTGCCTCGTCGTCGTCTCCGACGACCGACTGGGGGAGCATGCCACGTGCGAGCATCACAGGTACCTGGATCCTGCTCACGAGGTCCCAGAGCTGGCCGTACATCGGCTGATCGCCCTTGCGATCCTCGAGCTGCTCGTTCCGAGTGCTCTGACTCCCCGCCGGTTCGCCCCCGGTGGGTTCCCGCCACCGTGCCCATCGCCAGACCCAGGTCCCGTCCTCGCGTTGCACCGCGTTGTGGAGGATCCCCCGCCGCAGGGATGAAACGCTTCGCGTCGGGTTGAAGGCGACCGTCCGCTCGAGCAGCTCCTCGAAGCTCGCGAACGTTGGCGGCCCGTTAATGAAGTCAGCGATCTGCTTGGACTTCTCAGGGGTCACCCCGGGGGTGATGTCGACCAGGACGACCTTGCGAACCAGGTGGGGAGCGACGTTCGTCAAGGCGATCGTCGTGAGCCCGCCGAGCGACATCCCGACGACGCCAGCGGCGTCCGGCGCGAGGGCTTCGATTGCGACCGCAACGTCGCGCGCGAACAGCTCGGGGTCGAGCATCCGCCGCCCGCGCTCACTCGGCGGATCGGAGTGGCCATGGCCTGGAAGGTCAATGGCGACCAGTGGCCGCTCAAGTGCCATGGCCACGGTGTCCCAGGTATGGGCGTTCTGGGATCCGCCGTGGAGCAGCACCAGCGCTGGCGGCGCGGCTCCCCACACCAGCGCGCTCAGGCGGCGTCCGGGAGCGACCTCGACGAACTCACGACGCACCTGGGGTGGCCCGCTGTAGGGGAGTCCGTACTCCTCGGCGTTCTCGTGGAACAGCCCGAACTCGTCGTAGTCGATGCGCTGGACCATCTTTCCTCCCCTGAAGGCCATCGCCTCCCTCGTGCCCGGATCGTCACTGCCAACGACCCGAGGCAGCTCGCTGCCTCCGCCCCGAACCAGTCGCGTCGTTCGGACGGCGACCAGACCCGACGATAACGCGGTCGATCCTCGGTTGGCCCTTCGGAGATCTTCGTGGTGGACTTGGGCATGCCGAGCATCGACGTCGGGGTCTACATCCCCCAGATCGCCTTCCGCTTCGAAGACCTGGTGGATCGAGCAGGCTGGGCTGATGAGCTGGGGCTCCACTCGTTCTGGCTGATGGACCATCTGTACCCACCAGGCCTTCCGAACCAGCCGAGCTTCGAGGCCTTCACGCTCGCCGCCGCGCTCCTTGCTCGGACCAGCCGGATCAGGCTCGGTCACATGGTCACGTGCAACAATTTCCGCCACCCGGCGCTCGTGGGGAAGATGGTGTCGACATTGGAGGCGATCTCGGGGGGGCGCTTCATCCTCGGGATCGGCAGTGGTTCGGTGCCTGCCGAGCACGACCAGGTCGGCCTGCCGTGGGGGTCCTTCACCGAGCGCACGGAGCGACTCGCAGAGTCACTCGAGATCCTGACGTCGATGCTCGGCCAGGAGCGGACCACCTTCGAGGGTCGCCACTACGTCGTCAAGGACCTGCCCAACCTGCCCCAGCCGCAGCGGCGCCCAGAGGTGCTCGTCGGTGGCGGCGGGGCACGGACGCTGGCGCTCGCCGCGCGCTATGCGGACATCTGGAACTGCGCGACCTATGACCTGGCACACCTCCGGGAGCGGGTGCACGCGCTGCGCGAGGCGTGCGCGAGCGTCGAGCGGGAGTTCTCATCGATCCGGCTCTCGCTGGAGGCGGTCTTGGTGACGGCGGAGACCGACGAAGCGGTCGACGACGCACTCGCCCTCGCCGAGCGCCGCTATGGCGGGCCAGGGTTCGGCTTGACCGAGGCGGGCTTCATCGGCACCCCGCAGCGAATCGCCGAGCGGATTCGCGCCTTTGCCGCCGAAGGGATCACGCTGTTCGTGTTCTTCCTCCACGATCGGGGGACTCGCCGGACGCTCGAGCTCCTCGGGGAACAGATCGTCCCCGCCCTGAGCGACTGAGGGCAGGCGCACACGTCGGCCACATGGGGCGTTCGTGCGTCGCGCGTACCGATGGCGTGAGGTGCCGGAGGACCTCAGGGCAGGAGCCCCTCAGGAGCTTCGTCGAGGGCCGCATCGATGGCGCGTGCGAGCGCACGCGCTGCTGCCGCATCCAGCTCCAGCGCGACCCGTGCGCCGGGACCGATCGAGCGGTTGATGAAGTCGATGTTGAGCGTGTGATCGGCGGGGGCGTGAGCGGGGTGATCGACATAGACGGTGGCTTCAGTGGTGGTGAACCACCCCTCCGGGCCCTTCGCGCTCACCTTGAGCGGGATGGATTTCGTGAGGTAGGTGCACATCTCAGGACGCGAGGTGGGTGCCGAAGAAGTCCCAAATCCGTCGCCAGCCGTCGGTGGCGGCTTCGGGGCGGTACGCGGGCCGGTCGACGCTGAAGAATGCGTGGCCCGCTCCCTCGTAGGAGTGGAATTCATGGGGCTTGCCGAGACGGGTGAGCTCCTTGTCGAAGGCATCCACCTCCTCGGGGGAGGGGTATTGGTCTTCGGCTCCGAACAGTCCGAGCAGTGGGCAGGACAAGTTCGGGAGCAGGCCGGCAAGCGGCTTGAAGGCTACTGGTGCACCTTCAGGCGGGTCGAAGAACGCGAAGGCCCCGTAGCAATCGACCGCCGCATCGAGGCGGAGGCTGCAAGCTGCAAGCACGCTCTGGCGCCCGCCAGAGCAGTAGCCGATGACGCCGATCTTTCCGTTGGCACCGGTGAGGGCACGCAGGTACCGGGCGGCACCGTCCACGTCGCCCACGAGGCGCTCGTCGGGAACCCCGCCTGCTGCCCTGACCGCGGCGGCAGCGTCATCGGGGCTGGCACCGGGAGCCTCTCGCGAGTAGAGGTTCGGGCAGAGGGCCGCGTAGCCGTAGAAGGCGAAGCGCCGGGTGATCTCCTTGGTCGGGTCGTCGTAGCCCGGCATGTGGTGAATCACCACCACGCCGCCGTAGCGGTCTCTTCCGAGTGGCCGAGCGAGGTAGCCCTCGATGACGTCCCCCTGGGCTCCGGCGAAGTGCACGGTTTCGGCCAGCAACGCGTCGCTCATGAGTGATTCTCCTCCAGGCTTTCGTCAACCACGTGCTCGGGCGGGTTCGGGCGTTCACCCCTCAAGACATCAGAGGAGCGAACCTCGGGTCCCCTCCGGGGGCGAGCCCCGGCCGGTGACCCGGCCCTCAGGCTACCGGGCCGTTCTCGGCGCTGCCGAGACGACGGCACACGGTGGACACCACCGAGACGACGCGATCGCCCTCGCCACGGTCGCAGAGGGTGACCCGTACGAAGCCAAGGTCATCGGTGCGCTGCAGGAGGTCTGCACGCGCCACGAGCGGCCCGGCGCTGAGCCGTCCGAGATACCGGATGTCGAGATCGATGACGCCGAAGGTCCCGTGAGGAGCCAGCACGTGCTCAGAGGCGAGCTCGCCGATTGTCGCCTGTACGCCTCCTTGGATGGTCCGGGTCCAAGGATTGGCGATCGAGGCGTTGGGCTCCACCACGAGCGTGCGGTCGTCGGCGATGGATGGACGGATGTGAGATTCGAACGACGAAAGGGACTCCAGCGCCGCGGTGCCCGAAGACCCCGGCAGCGGCGAGCCCACCACGGCCATCCGCCCCGGTGCGCGCTGGTCCTGGGGCCTTGGTGCGGGGACGGGCTGGTTGAGGAAGGTGACGATCGCCCGAGCGAACGGAGCGTGCCCGGCATCGACCAGGACCTCGCCGACGAACAGGCGCCGGCCAACCTTCAGGGGATGGCAGACCAGGTGTGCCCATCCCCCCGCCGGTGGCGCCGCGAGGAGCTGGATCCGCAGGTCCACCGTGGGGTGGATGGGGCCGGTGGGGGGGCACCCGGCCACGATGTCGGCCATCGTCGCCAGCGCGCCGATGCGAGGGCGACTCGTGGCCGCGGCCCAGACCGTCGGACCCAGGGTGGCGCGCCCGTGGGTCACGCCATCGCGGACCCAGGTCTTGAGCCAGAGGCTCGCGATCGCTCCCCCCGGTTGAGCGGAAGGGTCATGGGCGGGCAGGCGAGCCTCGGGCGCGCGTGCAGAGGGAGAAATGGCCATGAATTTGCACTCAGCTTAGTTTCTCGGAAGGGCGCGCTGCCAACTAACATTCATGCATCGACCTGCGCGAAGCCATGCGCACCACGCCTGCGGTGCGCGAGTTCACTGACGATCCGCTTCCCGACGAGGTGCTCTACGAGATCCTCGATGACGCGCGGTTTGCCCCGAACGGGGGGAACCGTCAGGGATGGCACGTGATCGTGGTCCGCGACCGGGCGACGAAGCACCGCATCGCCGAGCTCTACGAGCTCGGCATGCGTGAGTACGCCGCGTACCTGAGAGCGGGGCTCGTACCGTTCGCTGCCTCGGAGGCCTCCGAGGGGTCGGGGAAGTCGTCGCGACCGGCGGTCGACCTCGAGGCAGCACGGACGATCCCATCACCAGGGGGCTTCCCCGACTACATGGTGGACGCCCCCGTGCTGCTCGTGGTGACCCTCGACCTGACGAAGGTGGCGGCAGTGGACACCGGTCTCGGGCGTCTCCCCCTGGCAGCCGGCGCCTCCGTCTACCCTTTCGCTCACAACATCTTGCTCGCAGCGCGTGCCCGAGGCTTCGGCGGGCACTTCACCACCGTGCTCTCGCGCCAGGAGCACGAGCTCCGCACGCTGCTGGCGATCCCCGACGAGCAAGTGCTGGCGACGATGCTGCCGCTGGGGAAGCCGGCGCGAAGCGTGAAGAGGCTGCGGCGCTTGGCGGTCGAGGAGTTTGCGACCCTCGAGACCGCAGGTGGGCCGAGGTTGACGAGGCCCGAGGCGTCGCGGTAGGGACCGAGCGTGCCGGCGGCTCAGCGAGCGTGTTCGCGCGCCGCAGCGTCGGCGCCCGGAGACTCGTGCCGCGCGGGCTTGATGAGGACCTTCCCGATCGCCTGACGGTCGGCGACTGCACGAAGCGCATCCGCGGTCTTCTCGAGAGGGAAGACGGCGGAGACATAGGGATGGATGCGACCTGCGCTGAAGAGCGACTGAAGCTCCTCTTCGTCCCGGCGGGCCTGCTCGGGTGCGTGCTGGGAAAAGGTGCGGATCTCGAAGCCCTTCACGATGACCCCCTTGAGCAGGACGAGGTTGAGGGGGATGCGCGGGATCTCCCCTGAGGCGAACCCGACGGTGACGAAACGGCCGCCCCAGCGGGTCGAGCGCAGCGCCGCCTCGGCGTAGGGGCCACCGACTGGGTCGATGACCACGTCGGCCCCGGCGCCGTCGGTGGCGGTCCTGATCGCTTCCTTGAGGTCCTCGGCGGTGTAGTTGATGAGACGCTCGGCGCCTCGCATGCGGCAGACCTCGAGCTTGGGATCCGACGAGGCTGCCGCGACCACCCGAGCCCCCATGATCTGGGCAAGCTCGACGGCGGCAAGCCCGACGCCGCCTGCGGCGCCCAGGACGACCACCCAGTCGCCGTTGCCGACTTCGGCGACGCTGCGCAGTGCGTGGAAGGCCGTGGCGTAGACGACGTGGTAGCCGGCGGCATCGGCGAGGTCGATCCCCGCGGGCAGGAGCTCGAGGGAGGCCTCGGGGACGAGGATCTGCTCGGCGAAGCAACCGACCATCGCTCCCCCTCGGACCCGGTCGCCGGGACGAAGGCGCGTGACACCCGTCCCGACCGACCGGACCGTGCCGGCGAATTCGCTGCCAGGGGTGAAGGGGGGCGGCACGCGAACCTGGTACTGGCCGGTGCCGATGAGCACGTCAGGGAAGTTCACGGCAGCCGCAGCGATGTCGACGACGACCTCTCCGGGGCCCGGGACGGGATCCGGCAGTTCCTCGATGACGACGGACTCAGGCGGACCGTAGGCGAGGTAGCGCGCCGCGAGCATGCGGGCTCACTGTAGTGCCACCCTCCGCACCGGGGGCGAGCCCGGTCGCGGGCGTGGCCCGGCTGCATGGGCGGACGGGCCGCTGGGTACGAAGCGCTGGCCTCGGCGCTTCGCTCAGCTGTTCGTCCGGTGGACCTCCTAGGATGAGGCGTGCACGGCCGGCGAGGTGGCTCGTCGACCGGCGTCTTTCGGTCGCCTGCTCGATGCTGCGTTGAAGGAGGATGGAAGGTTGCAACTCAAAGCTGGAGCTCGCCTGAAGAGCACGGTCTGCGACGCTGAGGTGGTGGTGGTGCGGGCCCCAGCCGGCGACGTCGAGTTGACCTGTGGCGGTCAACCCATGGTCGTCCTCGGGGAGGAGTTCGAACCCGGTAAGGCTCCTGAGCCCGGGAAGGACGAGGGGATCCTGCTGGGGAAGCGCTACACCGACGCAGAGGGCACCATCGAGGTGCTTTGCACCAAGGCGGGGACCGGTTCGCTCTGGTTGGACGGCCAACCGCTCAAGGTGAAGGAAGCGAAGCCCTTGCCCTCCTCGGACTGAGGCTGGCGGTCGTACGCCGAATCGGGAGCGCCAAGCCTCGGTGGCCACCGAACTTCCCGACCTGGGCTACAAGCCCACGGTGGGAGAAGCGATCAAGCGCGCGGCGCAGCGCTTCGGTGACGTCGACTTCCTCGTCCTGCCCGATCGGCGCATGACGTTCGCACAAGCTGAAGCGTGGTCACGACGCCTCGCGCGCCAGATGCTCGCGAGCGGGCTGGGGAAGGGCAGTCGGGTCGGACTCTTCTTCACCTACGGGCCGGAGTTCGTCGTGGCGTGGCTTGCCGCGCTACGGATCGGGGCGCTGGTGATGCCTTTCAGTACGGTCTCCAAGCCTCCTGAGCTCCGCAGGATGCTGCGCATGGGCGACGTCGCGGTCCTCCTCGCGCCGGCGAGGCTGCTCGGGATCGACGTCTGCCGCTACCTCGAGGAGGTCGTCCCCGGACTCTCGGACCAGGCTGGCGATCGACCGCTCCTTGTCGACGAGCTCCCGTATCTCCGTTCGATCTGGATGGTCGGAGCGGCGAGCATCCCCTGGGCCCGTGCGATCTCCCTCGTCGACCCCCAGGTGGATCAGCGCACCGGGCCGCACGTCGGCGCTGACGGAGCCGAGGCGACCGATGCGTTGCTGGCCCAGGTCGAAGAAGAGGTGGTGCCTGCGGACCTGGCCCAGGTGACCTACACCTCAGGATCGAGCGCGCTCCCCAAGGGCGTGGTCCACTCCCACGGTTCGATCGTTCGGACGACTGCGCACTTTGGCGAGCTGGTGCAATCCGGGTCATCCGGGATGACAGCCACCCCCGGGGCTCGCCCGGCCTCGCCGGGGGAACGGAGGGTCTTCTGCGCGTTCCCCTTCTTCTGGATCGGGGGAACCCTGGTGCTCGGGGGTGCGTTGCACAGTGGGTTCACGATCCTGTGCCTCGAGCGCTTCGAACCGGAGGAAGCGCTGACCATGGTGGAGCGCGAGCGCGCGACGAGCGTCGCCGCGTGGCCGTCGTTCATCCAGTCGATGAGGAACCATCCGAGCCGGGTGGGACGGGATCTTTCGAGCTGTCCGATGCTGACCGACGGCCCCTCCGACGTCGCCCTCGTGAACAGCCCCGTGCCCGGGGTCCCCGCGCATCGGGGGATGAGCGAGACGGTGGGCAACTGGTACGGGGTCGACCGCAGGGTCATGGACCCCATCACCGGCGCGGACCTTCCCGAGGGGGCCGAAGGCGAGCTTCTCGTTCGGGGATACGGGCTGATGCAGGGGTACTACAAGAAGGAGCGCGAGGAGGTCTTCGATCCCGACGGTTGGTTCCACACCGGCGATCGTGCGTTCCTGCACGGGGATCGTCCCTACTTCAAGGGCCGTTACTCCGAGACCATCAAGGTCCGCGGCGCCAACGTCTCCCCGCGCGAGGTCGAGCTCATGCTCGAAGGGGTGCCCGGCGTCCAGCATGCCATCGTCATGGGGCTCCCCCGTTCCACCGGTTCAGCTGGGACGGCGGAGCTGGACGAGGAGGTGACGGCGGTCGTGGTGCCGGCCCCGGGTTGCGCGCTCGACCCCGCGGCGCTGGCGGATCGTGCACGTGCCGAGCTGTCCGCGTACAAGGTGCCCACGCGCTGGGAGCTCTTTGAGGCAGAGGACGAGGTTCCTTGGCTCGGCTCCGGCAAGCCGGACAAAGGGAAGCTCCGCGAACTCTTGCGTCGCCGGCACGCCGGGCCCTGATCCCGCGAGCGGTGAGCGAGCCCGGGCACGGATCGACGGCGCCGAGCTGCCGCTCGACCGTAGGACGCGGATCCGCCGTGACCGAATGACCGAGCTCAGGCCCGGACCTTGTCCTTGACCGCCTGGACGACCGGTGGCGCGTCCTTCCAGTGGGGAACGCCGTCTTGGGGTTGGGCGATGGGAGCGTGGTCCTCGTGGATCTGTGCCCAGTGGGAGTGGTTCAGCTGGTGCAGCGTGAAGCAGGCCTGGAGTGAGTTGTAAAAGCCCATGTTGTCGACCGTCTGGTTGACCGCTTCTTTGATGAGCAGCGCGCTCATCGTCGGAATGGCGGCAATGCGGCGGGCGAACTCGAGGGTTCGTTCCCCGAGCTCGGCCGCAGGGAAGACCTTGTTCACCATGCCGAGGCGGTAGGCCTCCTCGACGCCGATCGAGTCGCCGGTCAGCATGAGCTCCTTGGTCTTGCGTGGGCCGAACTCCCAGGGATGCGCGAAGTACTCGACGCCGCACATCCCCAGTCGCGCGCCGACGACGTCGGCGAACTCGGTGTTATCGGCTGCCACGATGAGGTCGCAGGCCCACATCAACATGAGCGCTGCCGCATACAGGGTGCCGTGGACCTGGGCGATGGTGATCTTGCGGAGGTTGCGCCAGCGAAGGGTGTTCTCGAAGAAGTAGTGCCATTCCTGCAGCATCAGGCGCTCGGCACCCTGGCGCGTTGCGCCGTTGCCGCGAAAGGTCGGGTGCTGACCCGGACCCGGGGTTCGCTCGGCGATCGCCTGGGGGGTCCCCATGTCGTGACCGGAAGAGAACATTGGGCCCATGCCGCCGAGGATCACGACCCGGACCTTGTCGTCGGCCTCTGCCGCCAAGAACGCATCCCCGAGCTCGACCAATAGCCCGCGGTTCTGCGCATTCCGGGCCTCCGGACGGTTCAGCAAGATGCGCACGATGGTGCCTTCGTCGTGGCTCTCGACTGCGAGGTACTGGTAATCGGGCATGACGATCCCTTCGACAAGTTCGTGACCGGGGCGGTGGGGTGGTGCAGCGACGGCCGCGCACCCCTTGCCGCTCGTGAACAACGCTCACCCTAACATGGGCCGCCGTGAGCGCGAAGGGCCGGTGTCCGCCGTGAGCCCCGGTGCAACCAGCGGTCCGGCGTCTTCGCCAGAGCGTCCCCGTCGGTCCGCATTGCTCCAGGCGCGTTCTCGATCGACGCGCCGCCAACTCGTGGTGAGCGCGCTCGCCCTGTGGGGGGCGCGCGGTTTCGAGCGTGGCATCGAGGAGACGACCGTCGAGGAGATCGCCCGTGCGGCCGGGGTGACGAAGGGCACCTTCTACTTCCATTTCGCACACAAAGAGGACATCCTCCTCGAGCTTGGATGGGTGGCTGCCGCGGCGATGTTCGACGAGGCGGAGGCGGGAATCAGTGAAGGGGTGCCCAGCGACCGGATTATCGATGACCTCGTGCGCTCGCTCGCACGGCGTGTCGAACGCGTGCCGCGTGCCGCGGTGATCCGATCTGCGGCCGAGTTCCATCGGCGGGCCCATGACGCCTCCGTCCGCCCTGCGGGTGCTCGAGGGTTCGCCGACGCCTTCTGCGCGGTCGCACGTTACGCCATCGCAAGGGGGGAGCTGCCGCGAGGAAGCGACCCAGTCGAGCTCGCCAACGTGCTCGAGGCGGCGGTGATGGACACTTTGCTGCGATGGGCGGCGAACGAGCCGATGGAAGACCGCCGCCCTTTGGCGGTGAGGCTCTGGGTCGCCGCCCGACTGGTGCTCGCCGGAGCCCGCGTGGTCTATGCGGACTGCCCGGCTGGGGCCTTCGGCCAGTACCGATCGCGCAGCGCACGCTTGTAGAGCTTGCCGTTGTCCAGGCGCGGGAGCTCGCGCTCGAAGTCGATGCTGCGCGGGCACTTGTAGCGGGCGATCCGCGAGCGGCAGTACTCGATGAGCTCGGCTTCGAGCGCTGGCCCGGCCTCGGCCCAATCGGCCGGCTGTACCACGGCCTTGACCTGTTCCCCGAGCTCTTCGTCGGGAACCCCGAAGACCGCGACGTCGAGCACCTTGGGATGCATGACCAGGACGTTCTCAGCCTCCTGGGGATAGATGTTCACCCCACCGCTGATGATCATGTACGCCCTTCGGTCCGTCAGGTAGAGATAGCCATCCTCGTCGAGATAGCCGACGTCCCCGACCGTCTTGTAGCCAAGAGAGTTCTGCGCCTCTGCGGTCTTCTGAGGGTCGTTGCGGTACTCGAAGCCCAGCGGTCCCTCGAACCAGATCGTCCCGACCTCGCCTGGACCGAGCTCGTTGCCAGCCTCGTCGAGGATGTGCACGGGGGAGGTGATGGGTTTCCCAACCGTTCCGGGATGGGCCAGCCACTCCTCGGGGGTCACGAAGGTGGCACCGACCCCTTCGGTGGAGGCGTAGTACTCGTAGATGATCGGTCCCCACCACTCCAGCATCTGGCGCTTGACCTCGACCGGACAGGGTGCCGCGGCGTGCACGACCCACTCGAGGCTCGAGAGGTCGAAGGCCTGCCGAAGGGGTGTGGGCAGCTTGAGCATGCGAATGAACATCGTGGGGACGAACTGGCCGCAGGTGACGCGATGCCGTTCGATCAACGCCAGGGTTTGCTCGGCGTCGAAGCGCTCCATGAGCACCACCGTCGCGCCCAGACGTTGGATTCCCATCGACCAGCCAATGGGGGCAGCGTGGTACAGGGGGGCTGGGCAGAGGTAGACGCTGTCCTCGCGCACCCCGAGCAGCGAGAAGAAACCGGCGAGGCCCGACGGGGCATGGCCCATCGGGGCCAGCGTCGGTGGCCGCAGCACGCCCTTGGGTTTGCCCGTCGTGCCCGATGAGTAGAAGGTCGCGGTTCCCTCGCACTCGTCGGGGATCGGTTCCGGGGGGAATTCGGCGACCGCCTCCTCGTAGGGCTCCCACCCCCCGGCGGCGCCGTCGACCATGAGGCGGTGCTCGAGGCGCGGTGTCCCCTCCGGGGCCATCGCCGCGGCCACGCCTGCCAGGCGACGGCTCGAAACGATCAACCGTGCGCCGCAATCGCCGACGATGTACTCGACCTCGGGCGCGGTCAGGTGCGAGTTGACGGGGGTCCACGCGAGGCCGGCTCGTTGTGCGGCCCAGGCGACCTCGAGGTAGCGAACGTGGTTCTCCATGAAGATCGCCACGGAGTCCCCGGGTTCGAGTCGACGCGCACGGAACAGCTGCGCAAGCCGGTTGGATCGTTCGTCGAGCTCCCGATAGGTCACCAGCTCGCCGGTGCCCATGACGATCGCCGGACGTTGTGGCGCCCGACGTGCAATCGCGCCCGGATACACCGTCGCCGAGCGGCTCGACCTCAACGAGGAGCCGGGCCCACGGAGGTCACGCGGCCGACTTCTCGAGGATGTGGATCCCGCAGGTCGACCCGAGACCGATGACGTGGGCAAGACCGACCTTGGCACCGGGGATCTGGCGATCGCCTGCCTCCCCGCGGAGGTGATGGCAGATCTCCCAGACGTTGGCGATGCCGGTTGCCGCGATGGGGTGGCCCTTGGATTCGAGCCCGCCGGACACGTTGACCGGCATCCGCCCGTCCCGCCAGGGAGCTCCGCTGTTGAAGAAATCGACCGCCCCGCCGGGCTCGCAGAGCATCAGGTTGTCGTAGTGGACCAACTCTGCGGTGGCGAAACAGTCGTGGAGCTCGACGAGATCGAGGTCCTCAGGGCCGATGCCGGCAGTCTCGTAGGCCTGGCGCGCACCGTTGCGGGTGACGGTGTTGACGTTGGGGAGGACCTGGCAGCCCTCTTCCCACGGATCGGTGGTGAGGACCGAAGCCGCGATCTTCACCGCGCGGCGTCGCTGCTCGAGCGAGAGCGTCTTGAGCTTGGAGTCCGAGACGACGACGGCCGCCGCCGCACCGTCGCAGTTCGCCGAGCACATCGGACGGGTGTTCGGGTAGGCGATCATGACGTCGTTCATGATCTCCTCGAGGCTCATCCGCTTCGAGTAGGTCGCCAGGGGGTTGAGCGTCGAGTGCGCGTGGTTCTTCTCGGCGATCCGGGCGAAAAGCTCGAAGCTCGTCCCGCCATATTTGTAGCCGTACTCCATGCCGATCTGTGCGAAGACCCCGGGCATCGTTTCCGTCCCAATCCGCCCGTCGATGGCAGCGACTGCCCCGAATCGGCCATGAGGCGTCCAGGTCGGTTCGTCCTCCTTCCGGGTGCCCCCAGCGAGCAGTCCCGCACCGGAGAGCTTCTCGACCCCGACAGCGAGCCCGAAGTCGACTTCTCCAGCCTTGACCGCCAGGATTACGGTCCGCAGCGCCGTTGCCCCAGTGGCACACGCATTCGCGACGTTGAAGACTGGGATCCCCGTCTGGCCGATCTGCTTCTGCAGCATTTGCCCACTGGAGCCGCCCATGAGGTTGCCGTAGGCAAGGACGCCAATGTCCTTCATCGTCACGCCCGCGTCCTTCAGCGCCGCGAGTGCCGCCTCCGAAGCCAAGTCGAGGGCATCTTTGTCTGGGTGCTTCCCGAACTTGGTCATGTTGATTCCGAGGATCCAGGCGTTCTCAGCCATCGTTTCTGCTCCTTCTGTCGCTGCCACTCCTGACTACGTTCACAGGCTCGCCGGCGTTGCCCGGTCGGGTCGACGCTCGGGGCGAGCCGACGGCGGTTCCTGACGCGGCGCGGACCACGCTGGCGCGCCAATCAGCTGGACGGCACTGGTTCGAAGCCGAACCCGATGGCCTCCACGCCCGCCGAATCCACACCGAGAGAAAACGTCGTGAGCCGGACCTTCATTCCAAGGGTGACGTGCTCAGGGTCTGGCTCGACGTTGACGAGGTTCGTGCGCACCGGAGTCCCCCCACAGTCAACGATCGCCGACACGAAGGGCACGGGGATCCCCGGTGCGGCCAGCGAGACGATGGTGAAGGTCGTGACCGTCCCTTCGGTGGGGATGTCGACCGTTTTGAACGAGGTCCCTGAGCAGTTGGCGCAGGCGTTGCGGTGGTCGAAGTACCGGGCGCCGCACTGCTCGCACTCATGGGCGATCAGGTGGGGCTCGTCGCCGAGGACGAGGTAGTCGACAAGGGGGATCTGAGAGGCCATGCCCGTTGACCCTACTCGCGAGCGAAGCACGCGGAGCCAGACGCCCAGGTTGACATCAGCTTCGTGGGGCGTTGCTCCACGGCGAGGACCCTCAGTGCGCCGAAGCGGGAACGAAGGTGCAGCGACCCTCGGAGAGGACCGTTTCTCCCGCAGCGTTCTTGGTGGTGAAGACAGCGCTGGAGTCGCCCTCGAGCCACATCGAGATCGTGAGGCTTTCGCCGGGGAAGACGGGCTTGGAGAAGCGGCCTTCCATCGAGCGAAACCGTGCCGCGTCGGAGTTGCACAAGGTGTGCAGGAGCGCGCGGCCCGTGAAGCCATAGGTGCAGAGGCCGTGGAGGATGGGTCGCGGGAATCCCGCACGCTTGGCGAACTCGGGATCCGAATGGAGCGGATTGCGGTCACCGCTCAGGCGGTAGATGAGCGCCTGGTCCTCACGGGTCCGGTAGGTCACGACGTGGTCTGGTTCGCGCTCCGGCGGTACGTTGCGCGGCCCTGAAGGACCACGGTCGCCGCCGAACCCCCCGGCCCCCCGGATGAAGGCCGAGGAACGGGTTCGTACCCGCCGCTGCCCGGTCTCAGGGTCCACCCCGACCGACTCGTACGCGATCACCATCCCCGATCCCTTGTCGTAGATGCCAGTGATGGTGGTCGTCACCGAGAGCGTCCCGGAGGTGGGGATGGCGTCGTCCAGCTCGAACGCCTGCTCACCATGCACCAGGTTCGCCATGTCGATCTCGCCGACCGCCGACAGGTTCGGGCCACCGCTCCCGATGATCACGGCGAAGGTGGGGAGTACCTGTTGGGTGACGCCGATGCTGTTCTCCGTCGTGAACGCCAGCTCCGAGAGGGGGTCCTCTGCGCCGGCGCCCACGCCGACCGCGTACAGCAACGCGTCCTTCGAGGTCCACGAGCGCTCGAAGGGCCCGCTCGTTGTCCCGACCGCATCGAGGTTCACCTTCACGACCGTCACTCCTGTCTCCAGACCGATTGGGGTCTCGAAGGCCCGCCGCGGGTGGCGCCGTCGCGGGCTCAGCCTGCGATCAGCAGGCTTAGCGCAGCCGACCACTGATCCGCCACTCCATGGCGACTTCTTGCGTGCCGGCCTGCGCGCCCCGGCACGCGCGGGTGTCAGGTGCCCTCGAGCACCGGGCTCGGTCGTGCGCGCCGACGGGCTGAAGGGCGGGAACGACGCCCCCGTAAGGTGTCCGGTGATGGAGTCCCCGAGCTGTCCGGTTCTCGAGTTCGCAGCCTCGGGTGCGATGTGGCTCACCGGCGAAGCGGACGGTCCTCCCGCGGTGCTCGAGGCCCCGCTCGTCGGCGCGCTCCGAGCCGCCTGCGAACAGATCGCGTTCCTCAGTGGTCAGCTCGGCGAGCGCGTGGTCCTCGATCCTGCCCTCGTGTTGACCGAACGAGCAGCCCGGCGAGGGTTCCGCCGATCTGGGCGAACCTCGCTCAACGGGTCGTGCCGGCTCCTCCGAGCGCCGGACGGCTGGCTGGCGGTCAACTTGGCTCGCCCGAGCGACTTGGAGCTCCTCCCGGCGGTGCTCCACCCGCTCGCCGCCTCCTCAGCCCGAAGGGGGCCGGTGCTGGGCGCGCCCGCACGATCGGCGAGCCAGGGGTCCGAGCCACCGGCCGATCAGCTGGCGAGGAGGGAGGAGGCCTGGGCGCTCTTGGAGCGTGCGGCATGGGTCGTCGGAGCCCACGCGCTCGTGGAACGGGCACAGTTGGTGGGCATCGCGGCCGCGGTCTTGCCCAGCGGGCCTTCGGTGTGGCCCCGAGCGGTGCGGCTCGTGCCCTTCGGCCGGGGGCGGCCGGGGGCCCGCCAATGGGGCGCGCGACCGATGGTGGTGGATTTCTCGGCGCTGTGGGCAGGGCCGCTCTGCGCGTTCGTCCTTGGCGCGGCGGGTGCCAGAGTGGTCAAGGTCGAGGATCCCGCACGCCCCGATCCTGCGCGAGGGAGTGACCCCGCCTTGTTCGATCGCCTCCACGGAGGCCACGAGCTTGTGGCGGTCGGCTTTCGCAGTGAGGAGGGAAGGCGGCGGTTGCGGGAGCTCGTCGAGGAGGCCGACATCGTCATCGAAGCCTCTCGACCCCGCGCACTCGAGCACCTTGGGCTGTCCCCGGCGCGCTTTCTGGCGGCCCGGACCGGTCGGAGCTGGGTCAGCATCACCGGGTACGGACGCCATGGGCCGTACGCCAACCGTGTGGCATTCGGCGACGACGCGGCCGTCGCCGGGGGCCTCGTCGCCTGGTCCACTCGAAGGACCCCGGTCTTCTGTGCTGACGCCGTTGCCGATCCGTTGAGCGGGATCTACGCCGCGCTCGGTGCGCTGCGTTCCCAGTCGCTGGGTGGGGGGCATCTCGTCGACGTGTCGATGGCGGCGGCCAGCGCTTCGGTGGCAGCGAGCGGGCCACGTTGCGACCGTCCCCACCGGGTCGTCTGGGAGCCGGCGGGCGGATGGTTGGTGTGCCACGACGCGATCTGCCAGCCGGTGGTCGATCCGCTGGCGTCGGCGCCGCAGATCCCCCGAAGGGGGCCATGCCCGACCTCGTCATAAAACGGGCCGAGATCGGTCCGCCTATACCGTGGGCCCATGGGCGCCGCCGTCGGGTTCGCCCTCGGGACCACGAGCGCACCGCGTCAGCCCTGGGAGACATCCGGATCCACGACGGGGTCATCACCGAGGTCGGACCCCACCTCGCCGTCGACCGGGCCGACGAGGTGGTCGATGCCGGCGGTTGCGGCGTCATTCCCGGTCTGCACGATCACCACGTTCATCTCTACGCGGCAGCGGCCGCGCGAACGTCGCTTCGCGTCGGGCCTCCACAGGTCCGCGACGCTAAGCAGTTCGAAGCAGCGCTGCGTCAAGCGGATCGGTCTCTGCCTCCGGACCGCTGGCTCCGGGGTGTCGGCTATCACGACAGCGTTGCCGGGCGCCTCGATCGGCGCATGCTCGACGCGATCGTCCCAGGGCGGCCGGTTCGGATCCAACACCGCAGCGGGGTTGAGTGGGTGCTCAACAGCGCGGCGCTCGAGCAGCTCCCGCGTGCAGAGCTCGATCGCGACGGGGTCGAGCGGGACGAGGAAGGGGTTCCCACCGGTCGGTTGATCCGGATGGACCAATGGCTCGCCAGCGTGCTCCCGGCTGCAGCGCTCGACCTCCGTGCAGTCAGCGCAACGGCGGCGGCCGCCGGGGTCACCGGCTTCACCGACGCGACACCATTGGCGACAGCCGAAGCGTGCGAGCGGCTGTTCACGGCGAAACGCACCGGGGAGATCGTTCAGCGCCTGACGTTGATGACGGCTCCGGGTCTTGGGAGCGCTGGGGGCGCCGGTGACCGGGAGCGTTGCGAACCGGACTCGTCGGCAATCCCTGTACGCACTGCGACGGCGAGCGGGGTTCGCTTGGGTCCGGTCAAGATCGTGCTCGACGACGCCCTCCTTCCCAGCCTCGAGGAGCTCGGGGGTTGGGTGGCGAACGCGCACCGGCAGCGGCGGCCAGTGGCCGTCCATTGCGTCACTCGGGTGCAAGCGGCGCTGACAGTGGCAGCCCTGGTTGCGGTGGGAAGCGTCGAAGGCGATCGGATCGAGCACGGGTCGCTGCTCTCCCGCGATCTTGCCGTGACGCTGGAGCGCTTGGGGGTCACGGTAGTGACGAATCCCGGTTTCGTCTACGAACGCGGCGATACCTACTGGCACGAGCTCGAGCCCGCCGAGTTGGACGACCTCTACCGTTGCGCGTCGCTGCAGGCTGCAGGGGTTGCTGTGGCTGCCGGAACCGACGCCCCGTTCGGGCCGGCGGACCCGTGGGTGGCCATTCGCGCCGCGAGCACCCGCATGACCGCCGGTGGCAGACTGCTCGGAACCGACGAGCGCCTCACCCCGTGGGCTGCGCTGTCGCTGTTCTTCGGGACCGCGGAGGCACCGGCAACCCCTCGGAGCCTGAGCGCCGGGCAGCCCGGCGATCTCTGCGTGCTCAAGGTCCCCTTGGCGGAGGCGCTCAGGGCCTTGGACTCGGCGGTGGTCGGGGTGACGATCCTCGGTGGGCAGGTCGTCTCCAGCGCGTGGTAGACCTCGCTCGACGTCAGGCCCGCCGGCGGGGTACCGCACGCGGTCGTGTCGGAACCGAGTCCCATCGAACCACGAAGCCGAGATGCGCCAATACGAGTTTTCGGTCAAGGAGTTCACGGAGCTGCTCGCGACGAGCCCCGGCATCGAGGACCTGGTCGATGTCGATGGGACGGTTGCGGTCGTGCGGTTGGATGACGACGCCGACGTGCCCGTGGATCACCGCCTCATCGAACGGGTGGCGGTCCTGCCCATGGTCCTCGTAGGGGTACGCGCCGGTGCGGACGGGACTGATCCACGGGCCGTGCCATTCGCTCCGTACTGCGACGTCATCATTTCGGAGGACCCTTCGACGCTCGAGCCGATCATCGAGTCGGTGGCAATCGCGCCGCGTGCTGCGACCGCGCTGGCCATGCTTCTGCGGGCCAGCGAGCACCGGTCCATTGGCGATGGGCTCGTTGCCGAGTCAGCCGTGTACTCGATGCTCCAGGGGGGCCCCGAGTTCGCCGCCTGGCGTCGGAGCCGCCCCGTCCGCCAGCGATTCGAGGCCGGCCCCGCCGTCCGAATCTCTCGCTCGGGGAACACCCTCGAGCTCGTCCTTGACCGTCCACAGGTCCGCAACGCGCTGAACGTCGCCATGCGCGACGAGCTCTACGAGGCCTTGACCATGGCCGCGGCGGAGCCTGACGTGCACGTCCACCTCCGTGGGGAGGGTGCGACGTTCTGTGCCGGAGGCGATCTCGACGAATTCGGCTCCTTCCCCGACCCGGCGACCGCGCACCTCATCCGCCTCGCTCGGAGCATCGGGCACCTCATCGCCGGGATCTCCGAGCGGGTCACCGCACATGTCCACGGCGCCTGCATGGGCTCGGGCATTGAGCTCCCGGCCTTCGCCGGGCGGGTCGTTGCCCGTGAGGGTGCGACGTTCGGCCTCCCCGAGGTCCGCCTCGGGCTCATCCCCGGGGCGGGAGGAACGGTGAGCATCACCCGGAGAATTGGACGGCATCGAACCGCATATCTCGCGTTGAGCGCCCAGCAGATCGATGCCGTGCTTGCCTATCAGTGGCAGCTGGTCGACGAGATCGTCTCCCAGTGAGGACCGCTGAGATCGGAGGGGACTGATGACCCGAGTGCTTCGCTTCTTCCTCGTGGTTGGGATCTTGGCCGTTACCCTGGCTGTCGTCGGCGATGCTCGCGCATCGGCAGCGCCGCCGGTTCGTTACGACCTCGCGCTCGGTGACTCGCTCTCACGCGGCGTCCAGCCGAATGCCCGCGGGGTGTCCCTCGAGACCAACGAGGGGTACGCCGAGCAGCTGTTCCAGATCGAACGGCGGCGCATTCCGGGCCTCAGGCTCGTGCAGCTCGGGTGCCCCGGGGAGACCACGGGGAGCATGATCACCGGTCATGGCAACGCAGATGCGGGCCTCTTCCACTGTCGACCGGCTGGTGGATCACAGCTCAAGGCCGCCGAGCGCTTCCTGCGTGCTCACCATCGGCGCGGCGAGGTGGCATTCGTGACCATCGACATCGGGGCGAACGACGTCGATGGCTGCGCGGCCCCGGGCGTGAACCTTGCGGCCTGCGTCGCAAAGGGCGAAGCATCCATCGCGGCGGACCTGCCAGTCATTCTCGATGGGATCCGGCACGCGGCTGCGGCAGGCACCCCGCTCGTCGGGATGACCTTGTACGACCCGGTGCTGGCCGCCTACTTCAATGCTGACGCGAGCGTCAGGTCTTTGGTCGACGTGTCCATCGCCGTGCTCGAAAAGGTCAATGCAGAGATCGCTTCCGCCGACCGCGCGGCGGGGTTCAGGACGGCCGATGTGGCCGGAGCCTTCGAGAGCTACAACCTGGGGCACCTTGTGCCCTTCAACGGTCAGATGGTCCCGGTGAACGTGGTGAGGGTCTGCAGCTGGACATGGGCCTGCACGCCTCCACCCAACGGGACGACGTCACCCATTGGCAACATCCATGCCAACGACAACGGGTACGCGGTCATCGCCCAGGCATTCGCCCATGCCCTCGGCAGCCTGCGCTGATCGCTGGATCCCCTTGGCGGCGATCAGCCGTTCGGGGAGCGAACCGCGAAGGGTGTTTGCCTCGACGCCCGCATGCCGACCTCGACGATCCCCCGCTCGGGGCCACGAATGAACATCGAATTGCCGAAGTCGAGGTCGCGGAGGTGGTACTCGGGGGCAACGTGGAGGAGCTGCTCGATGGCGATGCGCGTCTCTAGGCGTGCCAGAGGGGCCCCGAGACACAGGTGCGGCCCGAAGCCAAATGCCAGGTGCCCCTTGGCCTCCCGGGAGACGTCGAAGCGGTCGGGTTGCACCCAGCGGCGTGGGTCACGGTTCGCGGCGGAGTTCATGACGTAGACGTTCTCACCGGCTGAGATCTCCATGCCGTCGAGGACGGTCTCTGCCAGCGCGCGGCGGGGCAGCCATTGCACCGCGCCGAACCAGCGCAAGCCCTCTTCGATCGCTGCGGGGAGGAGCGACGGGTCCTCGACGGCCAGCCGTCGCTGGTCCGGGTTCCGTTCCAGGGCGATCAGGCAGTTGGCCATCGTCTTGGCCGTCGTGTCGTACCCGGCGATCAGCAACAGGACCGCAGTCGAGCGGATCTCCTCGTCGGTCATCGCCTTGTCGCTCGGCAGATTGAGCATGTAGGTGAGCAGGTCGTCGGGCTGCTCCCGGCGGTGTCGCTCCATCTCCTCGCGGAGGTACTCGTTGATCTCGGTCGCGGCCCGCCGCAGGACTGCCCGGGTCTCGTCGTCCTCGAAGCCGAACGACAGGTTCGTGACGACCTCGTGGGACCAGCGCCGAAAGTCTCCGTAGCGCTCTTCGGGCACGCCAAGCATGTCGGCCACGATCACCGTCGGCAGCATCGTGAAATCGTTGATCAGGTCGAAGTGGTCATCGCCAGCGACGAGTGGTGCCAACAGCTGCTCGACGACTTGGGTGACACGGCGCTCCCATTTCGCCACCGCGTTGCGGGTGAACAGCGGAGCGAGCGCCGCGCGCAGCCGGTGGTGATAAGGCCCATCCACGGTGATCATGTTGGGAGCCTCGAACCAGAAGGTCAGTTCCGGATCACCCGCAAGGATGGCGAAATGGTTGCCCGAGTCGGTCAGCACCGAGACCGCTTCGTCGTAGCCGACCACCACCCAACCCTGGAGCGGCTCGCTCCACACCACGTTGCCGACCGCTCGGATCTCCTCATAGAGGGGGAAGGGATCCTCCAGGAACGCCGGGTCAAAGAAGTTCGTGTCCGACTGCCTGCGGTCCAACCTTCCCCCTCCTTCGCGTCCGGCACTTCTCCGGGCAGGCCGGAGTGCTCAACCCCTGTTTAACTCCGCGACGGACCTCGGTCAAGCGCGCTGGCGTGTGAGACTGGAGAGCGGTTCGCACGCAGGTCGAGGAGGGGACCAATGGCTTCAGCGCGCCGGATCGGGACGGAGACCTCCAGGACGCGTGCGCGGCTGCTGGAGGTCACCGAGCGGCTCATGGTCGAAGAGAGCTTCGTCGCGGTGACCTCGCGCCGTGTTGCCAATGAGGCAGGGGTGAACCCAGCGCTGGTGCACTATTACTTCCCGACCCTCGACGATCTCTTCATCGCCGTGTTCCGGCACCGCACCGAGCGTCTCCTCCAGCGCCTTGCCGAGGATCTGCAGACGGATCAACCGCTGTGGGCGATGTGGGAGTACAACAGCGACCGAACCGTGAGCGCCCTGGCGACCGAGTTCATGGCATTGGCCAATCACCGCAAGGCCATCCAGGCAGAGATCGCAGCCGTGGCGGAACGGATTCGTGCCATGCACCTCCGAGCGCTCGCTGACACCTTGGAGCGCCATGGGATCGACACAGAGATCTTCGCGCCTGCTGCCATTGTCACCTTGATGGTCGCGATCCCGCGCTCCATCGCGATCGAAGAGGCGCTGGGCATGACCGCCGGACATCGCGAGGTCCGTGCACTCGTGGAGCATCTCCTGGAGCGCCTCGAAGGACCCCGGCGCAAGGCCACGAAGACGGCGCCGGGAATGATCCGATGACCAAGGTCCCCCTCGACCGCATGTGGTCGGCGACCGTGGGCCTCGAGCTGCTCGCGGTCGGTGACGATGCGGTGACGGCAAGGCTCCCGATCACCGAGGGGGTGTGCCAGCCGATGGGTCTCGTGCACGGTGGGATCTACGCCTGTGTCGGCGAAGAGCTCGCGAGCGTGGGCACCGGGCGCGTCGTGAGCCGAGAGGGCAAGTGGTGCGTGGGCCAGTCGAACCTCACGCACTTCTTCCGGCCGGCCGTGCTCGGCGGGACGCTGCACGGCGTGGCCCGACCCCTCCACCGAGGGCGCACCTCATGGGTGTGGGACGTCGAGATTCGCAACGACGACGGCCAGCTGTGTGCGCGCTCTACGGTCACCATGGCGGTTCGTGAGGGGACCCCGCCGACTGAAGGAACCCGCTCGAGAGCTTGAGTAGCCTCGACTGAACGACTCGGTGCCTGCCTCACCCCGGCACGGGCAAGGCGGTGGCCCGGGGCAGGGGGCGATCTGGCGCGCTCGCGACGCTCGTCACGAAGGGCTCACGCGTGCTCGGAGGAGCTCGGCAAAGAGCCTCCATGCCGAGGAGCGGCGCTCGGCCTCGTCGATGACCTCGTAGATCCGACTGAGTGGCACTGCCTGGGCATGGCTCGCCAGCGCCGTTCGGTCGACGGCCAGCGCGTCGAACCACTCGGCGAACGCGCGCCCTGGTTCGGTCGAGGCACACGCGGTGTCGGAGGAGAAGCGTTTCAACCCGAGCACACGCGCTCGAAGGGGATCCGCGGAGGGCAAAGCCGGCCTCGGCGGAGGCTGGGCCTGGGATGAGGAGGACCCCAGCCGTCGGCGGACGCTGCGTACCGTCTCCGGAGAGGCACCCACTTGGCGGGCGATCGTCCGCAGCGAAGCTTGCGGCTGCTCGGCCAAGGCGGCGGCAATCCGTTCGCGTAGTCCCTCGGAGCGCACCGGGCGGTGCCGGCCGTCTCTGCCCTCGCGCCAGGTGCTCTCGATCGGCTTCGCTGGGTCCGTGGTGGTTCGCCGCAGTTTGCCGATGCTGCGTCTTGACAGACCGCACAGCTCCGCGAGGCGCCCGTCGGACCAGGTCGGGTGCGCTGCGAGCAGCTCGAGCGCAGCACGACGGCGTTCGAGGATGCTGAGGGGCAGCCCATGGGTCACGTTCTCGTGCAGAGCGATCAGGCGGACTTCTTCGAAGGGGCGATCGATCAGCAGGACCGCCACCAACTCGAGGCCCAGCCGTCGCGCTGCCTCGAAGCGGTGGAGCCCGTCGACCACGGTCATCGACGCCTGGTGGACGAGCAGCGGGGGCCAGTGGCCGGCGAGCTCAAGGAGTGTTGTGAGGTGACCCTCGTCGACGGTCCGGGTTCGCAACGAGGGGCCGGGGCGCAGGGCCCGCAGCGCGACTGCCACCGGAGCCACGTGCCCCAGCTCGAAGGGGCGTGACGCGGCCTTTCGAGCTGTGTCCGCTTGCAGGTCGCTGGCGTGCAGCATTTTCCCCCAATCAGTACCGCAAGGGATGCGGTACCTATGGTTAACAGCTAACGGTCCAGCTCGTAAGTGTCAAGATCCATCCAAGAGATATTCCGTTCGAAAACATGAAATAATCTATGAGCGAGGCATTGCGCCCGAGGGACGCAGTTCGCAGTGCTAGAGGACGATGCAGCGGTGAACGTCGGTCAGCTCGAGGCCTTCGTGGTCCTATCCGAAGAGCTCCATTTCGGCCGGGCGGCCCGGAGGCTCCAGGCGAGCACGCCAAACTTGAGCAAGCGTCTTGCAGACCTCGAGCGTGAGCTAGAGGTCCGGCTCTTCGAGCGCACCAGTCGCCAGGTCCGCCTCACCCCTGCAGGTGCCTTGCTGGTTGACCCGGCGCGCCGGGCGCTGACGGAGCTGGAGCATTTCCGGGCCATAGCCGAGAATGCCGCGCGGGGCCGAGCGGGCGTGGTGCGGATCGCGTATGCCCCGGGCACCGGGCAGGTCGTCGCCCAGCTCACCCATCGGCTGCGAGCGTCCTCGGACCTCCAGGTGGACGTGGTCCTCGAACCGCTGATCAGCCTCCAAGTCATCGAAGCCGTTCGATCCGGAAGGGCGACGATCGGTGTCTGCCGTGACGGGTCCGGACCGGGGTTGTCCCGGTTGGTGGTATTGCGATCGCCGCGCAACATGGTGGCGATGCCCGTTCATCACCGCCTGGCGAGCAAGCCCGCCCTCACCTCGGCCGACTTCGAGGGCGAGACCTTCTTGCATCCCGATGCCTCGGTGACGTCGCTGTCGGAGTCGGCCGACGTCCTGCGACGCCTTGGTGCCCGCATCGAGATCCGTTTCGAACGCTTCGAGACCGAGACCGAGGTGATGGACCGTGTGGCGGCTGGGTTCGGCGTCTCGCTCATCTCGGCGGCGTTCGGCGAGCGAAACCCTCGCCCCGATGTTGTCGTCAGGCAATTGACCGACCTCCCGAGCGAGCCACTCGAGGAATTCGACCTCATATGGCGGAGCGCGGATCGCTCCGCCCTCATAAGCTTCGTGATCGAGCAGGCGCGCCCACTGGCGCGATGAACGCGAAAGCGATCGTTGCCGCCGACCCGATTTGACCAACCTGGCGATCGCGCCACCTTGGACAGAGAGTCGATTGACGCGGATGCTGTCCAGAGGGTCGTGCTGATAGAACGTGGACACCGATCGTCGCCGCTCGAAGGAGCAAGAACGACCAGCGTAGGCCGTCGTTGGCAGCGGGGAGATCCAAGATGGTGCCGATGAGCGATACCGAAGGGGTCGATCGTGTGAGTGCACTCTCCCCACCGGTTCCAGGTGAGCACCCGGTCCACCAGTTCTACTGGGACGCGGTCAGGGAGGGGCAGCTCAAGCTGCTCCGTTGCCAATCCTGCCGGCACTTCATCCACTATCCGAGGCCGATCTGTCGGTTCTGCGGCTCGGTCGACCTGACGCCAGAGCCGATCTCGGGTCGGGGGACCCTGTACTCCTACACGGTGGTGATGCAGCCCGGACATCCGTTCTTCATGGACAAGATCCCTTACATCATCGGCGTCATGGAGATCGACGAAGAGCCGGGTGTCCGTCTTCCTGGGGGCATCGAAGCGGCCGAGGACGAACTACGCTGCGGCATCCCCCTCGAAGTGCTCTTCAAGCAGGTGACCCCGACGCTGACCCTGCCGTTTTTCCGGCCAACAGGGAGGCAGGCGCAGTGAGGCTGCACGAACGGGTCGCCGCGGTGGGTGTCGGTTATTCGACGACCGGGCGGCGTACCGGGCTCAGCTCTTGGCAGCTTGCCATCCAGGCCTGTACCGCAGCGATGGCGGACGCAGGGATGACCCCTGGCGACATCGACGGGGTGGCGCTGTTGTGGGGAGTCGCTGGACCGGCTCCCAGCGGTCTCGACGTGGTCGACCCGATGAATCTGGGCTACACCCTCGGCATCTCGCCCCTCAATTGGTTCGCGGAGCCCAGTCCCTCGCCCGCCTATGTCGGACCCGCGCTGCAAGCGATCGCAGCGATCCGTGCCGGCTTCGCACACACGGTGCTCACCGTGCGTATCATCAATCAGCGGGCAAGCTCAAGGGAGGTCATTCGCGAGGCTGCCGAGCGCGGACCGGAGGTGGTTACCGGCGATCGCGCCTACACGGCCCCCTATGGCTTCGAGGTGGGAGGCATGATCCCTTCGATCGCTGCGTTGCCTGCCCGACGGCACATGGACCTCTACGGCACGACGGAGGCCCAGTTCGGCGCGCACGTGGTCACCCAGCGCTACCACGCCTCGCTCAACGAGGACGCGATCTTCCGCGAACCCATCACAGTGGACGATTACCTGGCCAGCCGTTACATCTCCAAGCCCGTTCGGTTGTTGGACTGCGATTACCCGGTCGACTCGGCGTCAGCGGTCATCTACACCGCCGGCGACCGCGCGCGTGACTGGGCGAAGCCTCCGGTATGGGTCGAGGCTGCGGCCTATTCGTCCATCAAGTACCTGGACTTCAACACGATCGACATGAACGAGAGCTCGCCCTTTCACGCCGCCAAGGAGCTCTGGAACCGCACCGACCTCCGACCCGAAGACGTGGATTGCGCCCAGCTCTACGACGGCTTCACCATCATCACCTTCCAGTGGCTCGAAGCGCTCGGGTTCTGCAAGCTGGGCGAGGCCGGGCCGTTCGTCGAGGCCGGCAACACACGCCTTGGGGGCACCATCCCGACGAACACCGATGGTGGAGCGTGCAACGTCGGACGCCGTCACGGCGCGAACTTCTGTATCGAGACGGTGCGCCAGCTGCGCGGGGAGTGTGGCGCGCGTCAGGTCCCCAATGCGCAAGTGGGCGTCTGGGCGAACGCCGTGGGGCCGTTCTCCGGCGTCGTGCTGATGACCGCCGACTGAGAGGATCGTCTCGGTCCGTTCCCTCGCGTGCCGGCGATCAACCGGGCCGAGGCTCACGGGGGAGTCCGAGGACCCGCTCGCCGAGAACGTTCTTGACGATCTCGGTGGTCCCGGCGGCGATGGTGGCCGAGCGTGACCCGAGGAAGTCCGCGGCGCTTTCGGGGTCCAAACCGACGATGGCAGGGAGTCCAGCGACGGCCATGCGGGTCTCGCTGAACCGCTGGCGCAGGAGGCTCCAGGCCAGCTTGATCACCTGTTGCTCCGGCCCGGGTTCGCCACCGGCCACGACCGCCGCCAGCGTGCTTCGCCCCATCGCACCCACGATGCGGCCTTCGATGTAGCGCCGAAGGACCTCGTCACGAAGGACCGCAGACATGGTTCCCCAGCGACCGCCTCGCTGCAGTGAGGCCACGTAGCCCACGATCTCCTGCTCGAGGCGGGTGGCGAAGATCGCCACCCCAGAGCGTTCGTGTGCGAGCGTCGTGGTGGCGACCCGCCATCCTTCGTTGAGCGGCCCCAGCAGGTTCTTGCGCGGGATGCGGACGTCGTGGAAGGAGATGACCGCGAACTCCGCCTCGCCGGTCATCTGGCGGATGGGACGCCGCTCGATCCCCGGGCGGTCCAACTCGGTGAGCAACACCGAGATCCCTCGGTGCTTGGGAGCCTGCGGATCGGTTCGGACGAGCAGCTCGCAGTGCGTGGCGCGAAGGCCGTTCGTGGTCCAGATCTTCTCGCCGTTGACGACGAAGTCGTCACCGACGGCGACGGCACGCGTCCGAAGGCCGGCGAGGTCCGAGCCGAAGTCTGGTTCGCTGAACCCCTGGCACCACAGTTCGTCGCCGGAGAGGATTTTCGGCAGGTGGCGCTGCTGCTCCTCGGTTCCCCAGACGATGATGGTGGGGCCGACGTTCTTGGTGCCCAGGGTGCCAGCGATCTGGGGCGCACCCGACGAAGCCAGCAGTTCCTCGCACAAGACGTTCTGCCCGGGGGTGAGTCCTCGACCGCCGAACTCCACGGGCCAGGAAGGGGCCACCCAGCGGCCTTCGTTCAGGACCCGTTGCCACGCCAGCTGTGCATCGAAGCTGCGGTCCGATCCCCACACCTTTTCGAAGTGCGGGAGCGCGACGTCGAGGAACGCCCGCAGCTCATCGACCGGTTCGGTGCCGGGGGATTCCTCGGCACCACTGTGGCCGTTGCCGCCGGGGGCGCTAGCGACGGTCGGTCGGGATGGGAAGGCCATAGAGCTCCACCGCGTTGTCCTGGAGGATCCGTCGACGAGTCACGGGGTCGAGCTGGGCCATCACCGACGCGATCCGCTCCTTGGCGCCAGGGTAGATGCAGGTGGGGTGGGGAATGTCGGTCTCGACAAGCACGTTGCGCACACCGATGTCCTCAAGGAGCTTCGTCGGGCCGACTCGCTCGAACCAGAAGGTCACGTAGATGTGGTCACGGAAGTACTCCGATGGCCGACGTTTCTGGAGCTTGACCTCGGAGGGGTCGGTCACCATCTCGTCGAGCTGGTACTCCATCGCTTCGAGGACAAAGGGGATCCAACCGAGGCCGCTCTCGGCGGAGGCGATCTTGACGTTGGGGTAGCGGTCGAACATGTCGCTCATGCACAGGTTGGTGATGATGCGGACATTGCTCATGTAGAACTGCGTCGCCAGGATCGCCAGGCGCCGTTGGGGGCCGAACGACTCCCAGTAGAGGTCGGGGTTGGGGCCCGCGACGGCAGAACCCCGCCGGATCTGCTCGCTGATCTCTGGGTCCTCGGCCCCCATTTGCCGGTGTCCGCCGCTTCCGATATGGAAGTTGATCACTGCTCCCATGTCGTTGGCGAGCGACCACATCGGAGCGAAGTAGGGGGCATCCAGGTCCGGCAGGCCGACCATGTGGGGCTTGTCGGAGATGGTGAACCCGGTGATCCCCTGTTCACGCAGCCGGGTCATTTCCTTCAAGGTGAGGTCCATGTCCCACACGGGGAGGACGGCCTGAGGGAAGAGCCGATTGTTCGACTCGTGCTGGAGCTCGACCAAAAAGTCGTTGTACATGGTCTGCACGGCATTGCGCAGCTTCAGGTCTTCGATGCCGAACATCGAGTTCGAGGCGAACCCCACTGCGTTGGGGTAAAGGATCTGCGCGTACACGCCCATCTCGTCGAGGAGCTGGAGGCGGGCGGACACGTCCCAGCTCGCGCGGTCGATCTCTTCGAAGGGTTGGAGGGTCTGGGTGCCGAGGACCTTGCGATGCCCCTCTTGGATCGTGTTGCCGCCCACGCTGGCGAAGACGTAGTCCCCGAGGTACCAGGCAGTGACGCCATCGATCGTTCGCAGCACGGGCACCTGGCTGCGCAGGTTTGCCGGAGCGCGCGATGTCCACAGATCGGGGGGTTCGGTGAAGTGGGCGTCGGCGTCGATGATCCTCAGGTCTCCGACGACTTTTTCGACGTCATGCGCATTGATGGCAAGTGCATCGGTGGTCACCATCGGTGGAGTCCCTTTCGATTTCGATCGTTAGCTGCAGAAGTGTCAATCGCACGAACAAAGGCGGATTCACCGGAATTGTGATCACGTCGGCGCGTGGATTGCCATGGTGGACAGATGGAAGATCCGGGACCTGACGTCGCTCGCCGCAGTGCCTGGACGTCCACGTTTGACATCGGGTCGTTGCGCTCCCAACATGAGCATGACTCTTCGGTCACCTTATGGTGACGTTTTGATGAAGATTTGCAAGTGACCTCTTGCTGCCGTCGCAGCTCATTCAGGTAAAAAAGGGGAGGAAGTGAAACGTCTCAGTCGAGTGGGCTCATTCAAGGCTGTGCTCGCGGTGGTGGCAGCGATGAGCACCGGCGTTCTGAGCGGTGTCGTGACGACCGGAACGGCTTCCGCCGCCACGAGCTCGGCCGCCAAGGCCCCGATCACCTTGGGATACATTGGTGACCTCACTGGGGTCGCGGCCTCCTCGTTCGCCGATGGCGCCGGGGCCGCTCGGGCCCGCATCGACGCTCAGAACGCGCGTGGCGGCGTGGACGGGCACAAGTTGAAGCTGATCGTCGTCGATGACCAATCGAGCCCGACCGAGGCTTTGACAGCAGCTCAGGACTTGATCTCAAGGGGCGTCTTCGGGATCATCGAGGATTCAGCCTTCATCTTCGGAGCCGATCACTACCTCGCTCAACAGGGCATTCCGGTGACTGGCGGAGGCTTCGACGGTCCGGAATGGGGCACGCAGCCCTTCTCGAACTTCTTCACCTTCACGCCTGCGACTTCCTCGACCTTCGGCGGCAAGTACTACACCTACACCTACACCGCGAAGTTCCTCAGGGACATCGGTGTCACGAGGCTGGCGGGGCTTGCCTACACGACCAGCTCTTCGACGGCTTCGATCCACGAGATGTTCGACGAGGCGCACGACCTCGGCGGTCCCCAGGAGTGCTACTCGAACTACTCGGTGCCCTTCGGCACAGCCGATTTCACGGCTGACGTGCTGCAGATCAAAAGCTCGCACTGCAACGGGGTCGTGGGCTCCTTCGTCGACACCTCCGACGTCGCCATGGCCCAAGCGATCAAGAACGCGGGGTTGGATGCGAAACAGCTGTACTTCACCGGTTACGACAACGACGTCACCGACAACCCTGGCGCGGCCAGGGCGATGGATGGCGCGTACGTGCAATCGCCATACAACTTCACGACCCCCAATGCCGCGACGCGCCAGATGCTGGCGACGCTCAAGAAATACGACCACTTCAGCGGGGTTCCCGACATCGGCATCTACGACGCGTATTTGGCGACTGACCTCATGATCTACGGTCTGGAGCACGCAGGAAAGAACCCGACGCGTGCCTCGTTCATCAAGAACCTGCGCAGCGTCGGTTCGTACAACGACGGGGGCATCCTGCCCTCACCGGTGACCTTCAAGCACTTCGGGACGGTCCAGATGCTGCCGAAGACGTTCTGCAATTACTTTGTGCAGTTGCAGGGCACGACGTGGCACGTCTACCAGAATCGCCCGATCTGTGGCACCTTGATCCCGTCACCGAGCGCCTAAACCTCACTCCATTGCGTAGCTGGGGGCTGACCCCTCCCCGACGACCGGTGGGAGGGGACTGGTGTACGCGGTGCCGAGAGGCGGTTGTGACCTGGGCAGGGACGTGATCGACCAGAGACGCCTGTGGTTGGCGGGAGGTCAGCCCACTGTTGCGGCGTCTGCGGCTGCGCCGAGCGCGACACCAGAGTTCAGGTCACCGCGACAGGGCGCGCAAGTTCTTGTTCTTGAGCGTATGGGTGATCGGCACCCGCCACGACCGGGCGAAGGCCGGCGCCTTGTCGTCTGGGGCACGCGGCTCCTCGGACCCCAGCGCGGTGGAGACCGACGCCTTCCACCGTGGGCGCGCTCAGGCAGCGCTCAACATCTGCGCGAAAGAAGAGGCAGGGATCGAGCACTGCCCCTCGGGGGAGCTTCTGGGCCAACGCCGCCTGGTTCCAGTGTGCCGTGTTGGCCCACAGCCTGCTGCGTTGGACCCAGCTCTTAGGTGGCTTCCGCGAGGACGAACACCGCCCAGCCGTGGCACGAACCATTCCCACCCGTTTGGTGTCCATGTCCCGAGTACTCGTCAACCGGTCGGGGACGCCGACGGTGCGCGGCGGCCTCCCCGCCGTCGGGATCGTCGATGCTGGCCTAATCCTCCTCGGTAATTGTGCTGATCACTGCCCAAACGGCCTTCGTGTTCGCCCGCACCGCCATGGGGTAGGAGACGTCCAGACGCTCCAAAGTGGCCAGGATCTCCTTGGAGCAAAGGCCTGAGTCGAAGCCCATAACGAACGTGCCGTGGCTCCCACCCGACGCAGGCGGGCTACGAGCTCTTCGATGAAGCGCTTCGCCCCACGTTGGGTGTTGGCCGACCCCTGCGCAGCCGGGCGGGGAGCACCTCGCCGGTGTCGCCACGGGTCGCGAGCAGTGGGTGGAGCCCCAGGACCGTGGTGTCACCGCAGGCGGCGCCGGCCTTGTGCTTTTCCGTCACCTCGCAGATCGTCGAGTCCACGTCGACCACACGGTTGGGAAGTGCCACGACGCTCCATGCGCACCGCAGCGCCTCACCCCCTGCGGCTTCGAGCTGGTGCGGCGCCGAAGAGCTGCCCGCGCGCTTCTGCGCACCAGTCGAGGCCTCCATGATCGAGGCCCTGGGTGTGCTCACCTGTTCTGGCCCCACTTCGGCCCGTGGTGCTCACCTGATTTGGCCCCACCCCTGAGGTCATCTGAGGATCTACCACCGAGGCCTTCGTCACCC
>JAJPJV010000003.1 GCA_021324045.1 Actinomycetota bacterium
AGACCGAGGGCATGTGCCAGGTTGACCATGGCTGTGACCACCGCTGCATCCTGTCGTTCGCCCAACCCGGCGATGAAGTTCCGGTCGATCTTCAAGCCGTCTACTGGCAGTTTGCTGAGGTAAGAGAAGGCGGAGTAGCCGATCCCGAAGTCGTCGATCGTCAGGCGCACGCCAAGCTCGTCGAGCTCCTTGAGCATCGCCTCCGCGACCGAGCCCTCGTCGACGAGCACCCGTTCGGTGATCTCGATCGTGAGTGCCTCGGCCGGAAGCTCATTCTCTGCGAGCAGGTTCGCGACGAGTCTGGAAAAGCTCGGATCGGCAAGTTGGGAAGCGGAGATGTTGACCGACACGCCGACCTGTTCATGACCGCTCTCCCGCCATTCTCGGCACTTGCGCAGGGCGACCTCGAGGACCCAGGTACCGAGTGCGTTGATCGTGCCGCTCTCTTCGGCCAAGGGAATGAACTCTTCAGGGGCAACGGAACCAATGGTGGGATGCTGCCACCGCAGCAACGCCTCCATCGCTACCACCATGCCACTTGGGAGAGATCGAACCGGCTGGAAGTACACCGACAGCTCATTGCGAGCAAGGGCTCGGTGCAAACCATTGATGAGCTCTGCTCGACGAGTCGCCCGCTTGTCGAAGTCCGGGTGATAAATCTCGAATCGCGAACGTCCACTCTGCTTCGCCATGTACATGGCGCTGTCTGCCCGCGCGATGAGAGTCTCCGGATCGTCTCCGGGCTGGACGAACGCAATGCCAATGGAGACTGAGGTAAAGAACTCCGATCCCCCGACCACGAAGGGCTTGGACAAGACGTTGAGGAGGCGCTCTGCGATACTGACCGCCTCAGACTGTGCGTCGTAAAGGTTTTCGCAAAGGACCACGAACTCGTCCCCACCAAGCCGAGCAACCATGTCACCTGGTCGGAGGGTCTCCTTCAACCTCCTGGCCACACCGATCAGGAGATGATCCCCTGCCGCGTGGCCGGCAACATCGTTGATGGACTTGAAGCGATCGACGTCCACGAACAAGATGGCTGATCGGATCGAGCGCCTTGTGGCGGCCTCCACCGCGCTTGCCAGGCGCTCGAGGAACAACGTGCGGTTCGGGAGGCGCGTGAGCGAGTCGTGGAGCGCTTGATGAGCAAGTGCGGCTCGTTCGTGCTCGAGGAGCTCCTGGAGCTCTTTGCGCCGCGCATCGAAACGCTCGGCCACGCTGACGAGCACGTGGTCGAAGTACACAGCAAGAAGACTGGCGACCCGGTTCGCCAACTCCGGCGCTACGGAGAGGCGATCGGCTTCCTCGCGCATCACGGCGACCCAGGCGTCACGTCCCGCGATGAGCTGGGTGATCAGGTACGCCAACGACACGGAGCCATCGGCCAGGATGTTGCCCACCTCAGCGAGCGGATTGACCTCCGGCAGGGTGCCGGTCATCAGGGTCTCGGTAATGGCTGCAGAGGTCGCCTCGGCGATCTTTGCCATCTCCGAGAGGGACTGGTCATCGAGGTCACTCGGCAGTGGGGCTTTCTCGATGACAAGCCTGATGATGTCTTGCTCACGACAGCGCAGTGCCGCCGCCAACTTCCCCAACGACACCTGCGTGACCGGGTCGGCGAGAACCGCCGCCGGATGTCCGAGGGGTCGTGCGTCATGTGGCATGTCAGGCCCTCAGGTCACGCTACTCATCGATAGCATCCAGAAACGGAAGCCCATGTATAGCAGGCGGAAGCGCACCGGCTGTGGATGCTAGCAACCTGCCGTCAACCGACGTTGTCTCACGAGTTTCAAAATGATCAAAAAGTAAGACGATTTGACGGCCGGCAACCCGTAGGGCCTACGACCTCGCGTTGATCAACGAGCGAGCGGTTTGCTCGAAGTACTCCATGAGCTCTGCCTCGTCTTCGGGGGGTAGACCTGCCGATTGGACCGCTGCGCGCATGTGGCGCAGCCATGCATCGCGTTCACGGAGACCGATCACAAACGGCGCGTGCCGCATCCGGAGCCGAGGGTGACCTCGCTCCTCGCTATAGGTCGAGGGCCCTCCCCAGTACTGGCCGAGGAAGAGCGCCAGGTGCCGTCGGGACTCCGACAGGTCGTCGGGGTAGAGCGGACGAAGCACGGGATCGGAGGCAACACCATCATAGAAGCGGTCCACCAGAGCATCAAAGAACGGCTGTCCACCAACTCTCTCGAACATCGAGCTCATGGACCCGACGGTAGTGGCCGTAAACTGTCCGATGGCTAGTGGTGGCGCTCGGTCGCGGTGCCCAGTACCGCGACCGGTGGCTTGCCACCGCTGCGCTCCGCGGGTGTAGCTCAATGGCAGAGTCCCAGCCTTCCAAGCTGGTTATGCGGGTTCGATTCCCGTCACCCGCTCTCCGCGTGGCGGTTCTCCGCCGAAATCCCAAGACCCGGTCCGGGCGGGGGACGCCCCTCCCCGGTACGGGTTCCCTCGGGCAGTGGCAGTTTCACGACACGGTGCTGGGCGCACTGGACCCACCCGCGCTTGGCAGCGAGCCGCCATGGTGCCAGGTGCCGCCGTGAGACTGCTGACCCCGCCACGGGAGCAAAGTGCTCCCAGGTTCGCTGTACCCCACGGGTGAGTGGACCACGACTGAGGGAGCCACCGGTGGTCGGTACCTTGGTCGCCTTCCCGCCGACTCGGACCCACCCGGGAAATCCCTGGAGCAAGGTCACGATGAAGATGAGCGGGACCGGCACCAGGATCTGCTCCGGGGTTCGGAAAACGACCGGTCACGCCCCGGTGATGCTTCGCGACTTGCGGCCCCACGCCAGCAGCGTCACCTTGACTGGAGGTGGGCCGTGCGATTCCCATCGTGTCGCGCCTCCCCGGTCATCGGCACCGCGCCGACCTGGAGTTGCCGCTGGGCTCAGCGACGAAGTCCCATACGTTGGTGGTCGGAGCCATTGACATTCTCTCGCCACGATCGGCACAATTGTGGCAACGAGCGAAGGGAGCTTGACGATGACTTCGACAAGCTCACACGAGGAGGACACTCCACCGGGCTGAGAGAGCCTCGCCAGGCGAGTCCGGGACATGAACGAGAATCAGATGGCCGCGTGGATCTGGCTGTTCAGCAGACGGCAACGCGGTCCCGAACGTTGTGACGGAAGTCCCGGGTATTGCCATCAACAACTTGAGAACACAAAGAGCCGAGGCCAAACGGTTTCGGCTCTTTGTGTCTTCGGCCAATGCCCAATGGCGCACGTCTTGTAAGACCGTGACACGCTCCCATGCTCTCAGTCGAAGCTCGGCCGCCGGTCGCGCGTGCGTTTGAGCTCGAAAAATCCATCGGTCGAGGCAACCAGCACGACACCATCCCAGAGCCTCCCGGCAGCCTCTCCACGAGGAATCGGCGTGACGACAGGACCGAAGAAGGCATGCCCGTCAACGCTGATAATCGGAGTACCGACGTCGAGTCCCACTTGGTCCATACCGAGATGGTGGGACTTCTTGATGGCCTCGTCGAAGTCGGTGCTCTGCGCAGCAGCAAGCAAGCGTCGCGGAAGCCCAACCTCCTCGAGCGCCTCGATGATTGCGTCGTCTCCGCGGCGCTGCTGATTGTGGAACCGGGTCCCAATCGCTGAGTACAACGGGAGAAGGATGTCCTCTCCTCGTTCGGCGGCTGCCGCCATGCAAATCCGGACCGGACCCCACGCCTGGCGCATCCGCTCGAGGTAGTCCTCGCTCAAGTCCTTTTCCTCGTGCTGTTGCAAGTTGAGGTACGCAAGGGACATCACGTGCCACGACGTCTGCACGGGACGAACCTTTTCGACCTCGAGCATCCACCGGGACGTGATCCATGCCCACGGGCAAATCGGATCGAACCAGAAATCTGCCTTCTGCGTGTCTGTCTCCATGGCTTCTGCCAACACCCCCTGGGTGAGGAATCTTCCACGAGCGCTCGTGACGACAGACCCGCGGGCCGTGTCCCATCTGGTGATGGGGACTTGAGATCGTGATCCCCGGTGACGGTCAACCGTTTCCGGCCTGTTGGAGCTCCCCGGTGATCGCTGCCTCGAACGGGGAAGCTCACCTTTGGGGACGAGTGCTGGAAGCCGATCTTTGCCGGGTTCTTGATCCCCAGACCAACCGGGTTGCGACACGACCGGGTTTACACACCGACTGGGCTCACACCGGCTATCGGAACCGAGGTCGGACCCCCGAAGAGGGCATCAGCAAGGCAAGGATGTTCGTCAAACCATGAGAGCGTGTCGCCACCGCTCGGGAACGGTCCGCTGAGGTACCCGCTTTCGACTGACGCACCCTTCTGCTACCAATGGGTTCGGAGGTGAAAATGGTTTTCGAGCACCGAGCCGTGCTCGACCACCCGGTCGGAGAGGTCTTCGCCTGGCACGCCCGACCTGGCGCGCTTGAAAGGCTACTGCCCCCTTGGCAGCCGGCGCGGGTCCGTTCCGAGAGCGGCTCGCTCGCCTCGGGCGAAGCGGTGATCGACCTACCCGGACCCCTGGTGTGGCGTGCCCAGCACGTGCCTGAAGGCTACGAGGAGGGGCGTTGCTTCACCGATGTGCTCGCTACGCCCGGTCTCGCCCGCCTCGTCTCTTGGCGCCACACTCACCTCTTCGGCGAGGAGCCCGGCGGCGGCACAGCGCTCATCGACCTGGTGGAGACGGCGGTGCCCGGGCGGCTGCTGCGGCCCATGTTCGCCTACCGGACCCGCCAACTGTCTGGCGACCTGGCCGCCCATCGTCGCTGGCCGGTCCCGGAGGGACGGCGCCTCACGATTGCGGTCACCGGATCGTCGGGCACCGTCGGCTCGGCGTTGTGCGCCCTCCTTTCTACCGGTGGCTACCGCGTGGTGAGACTGGTTCGTTCGGCGCCGAAGCCGGGGGAGCGGTTGTGGAATCCGGCCGACCCGTCGCCAGGCCTGCTCGAAGGGGTCGACACCGTCGTCCACCTTGCCGGCGCGTCAATCGCCGGGAGGTTCACCGGCGCCCACAAGAAGGCGGTCCGCGACAGCCGGATCGGCCCGACCCGTCGCCTCGCCGAGACCGCTGCGCGAGCAGGGACCCCTGTGTTCGTCAGCGCGTCGGCGATCGGGTTCTACGGGGCTGACCGGGGTGACGAGGAGCTGACCGAGGCAAGCTCGCAGGGAGACGACTTCCTGGCCGAGGTCGTGGCTGGCTGGGAGGCCGACACGAGGGTCGCCGCTGACGGAGGGGCGCGGGTGGTCAACGTGAGGACCGGCATCGTCCAGACTCCCCGCGGAGGCGCCCTCCGCCTGCTTCGCCCCCTGTTCGAGGTGGGCCTCGGCGGTCGGCTCGGCGGAGGGGCCCCGTGGATGGCGTGGATCGGCATCGACGACCTGCTCGACGTCTACCTGCGGGCACTGACCGACCCGGCGCTGGTAGGACCGCTCAACGCCACCGCTCCCCGCCCTGTCCGTAACGCCGAGTACACCCGGACCCTTGCGAAGGTTCTGCGACGGCCGGCGCTCGTGCCGCTTCCAGTTCTCGGCCCACGCCTGCTGCTCGGTCGGGAGGGCGCCGAGCAGGTGGCGCTCGCCAGCCAGCGGGTTTTGCCGGCCCGACTCCTCGCCGAAGGCCACCCCTTCCGTTATCCCGAGCTGGAAGCCGCGCTCCGCCACGTGCTCGGGCGCGCCGACGACTGAGACCGAGGTGCCCACCATCCTGGTGCTGCGGTTCCGCAAGGCCCTCCGCCTCTGCGACAACCCGTCCCGTTCCGAAGGGCACTCACGCGACTCGCGTTTTGCCAGCCATTGAGTCCCACCGATCCACAACCGGTTCGGTCGCTTTTAGAGTCGCCGCTGTGACGAACGTGCATTTCGCTGCGGGCACGCCTGAAACCGTCCTCCCCGAACTCGCTCCAGAAGTTGCAGCAGCGTTGGAGCACGCCTGGGCGTGCCCGCCCAGCGAGTGCCGGGAGCGCATGAGGACGATCGCAACCAAGTGGCCGAGATGTCTCGACGCCTGGGCCGCATTGGCCGAGCTGAGCGACGACCCACTCGAGCGGTACGCGTTCGCCCGAGTCGGTTACCACCGTGGTCTGGATGCCCTCCGTGCGGCCGGCTGGCGCGGCTCAGGCCTTGTTCGCTGGTCGCACCCTTCCAACCGGGGTTTCCTGCGATCCCTGGCAGCCCTGGGGGAGGCAGCACGGGCGATCGGCGAAACCGACGAGGCGGTTCGCTGCGAAACCTTTCTCCAACAGCTTGACCCGGATCGAAGGCGGTAGATTCCGCTCGTGAAAATCGTGGTCAGCAACATGAAGGGCGGAGTCGGCAAGACCACGACAGCGATGTACCTGGTAGCGGCGGCGGCTAGCCGTGGGCGACCGGCCGTCTTGGTCGACTCGGACCCCCAGGGTTCTGCCGCCCAATGGTTCGAGGAACGTCCCGTTCCCGGGGTGGACCTCGTAGAAGCACCCTCCGAGCGGACGATCACCCGGGCCCTGACAAGGGCCGACAGCGACAACGTCGTCGTTGTCGACACGCCTCCGGGGGACGAGCGGATCGTGCGAGCAGCGTTACGGCGCGCCGATTCGGTCGTCATCCCCACCCGGGCCGGTGGTGTCGAGCCGACGCCCGTACTCACGACCCTTGAGATGATCCCCGAAGACACCCCGTGCGGTGTGGTGATCTGTGCTGCTCGTCTGGGGACGAACGACCTCGAGCTGACGATCGAGGAATGGACAAGCGCACGGGTGCCAGTGTGGGGGGTCGTCCCCGAACGTGTCGGGATCGCGGCGGGCCCCAGCGCTCGGCTCTACCGAGAAGGACTTGAGACCTACGACACGGTCCTCAGGCGAGCCCTCCGAAGTCGCCCGCGCTGATCGAAATCCGCCGTCAGCAGGGATCGGGAGCCCTCGACGGCCACCGCGGTGAGCCCCGCCCTTGCTTGGAGGAGGAGCGCAACCGGGCGATTCGGTGGGAAGCTGGCAGAGCTGGTTGCCTGAACACAAGGAGCGGAGCATGCGTTTCGTTTTGGTTCACGGCGGCTTCCACGGCGCATGGTGCTGGGAGCGCACGATTCCTGAGCTCCGACGGCTGGGCCACGAGGCGATCGCTGTGGAACTCCCCGGGCATGGCACCCGCCGGGACGAGCGCTCGACCCTTGCTGACCGCAGGGATGCAATCGTCACCGTTCTCCAGCCTGGCGACGTCCTCGTCGGGCACTCCGGTGGCGGTTATGACGCGACACTCGCCGCCGATGCTGCGATTGATCACGTTGCCCATGTCGTCTATCTGGCAGCCGGGCTCCCAATCGAAGGGCGGACCGTGCTGGAGGCCACCGGAGGAATGGCGACATCGAGCGATGACGGCGAAAACCAGGTCACGCAGCTCATGACAGACGAAACGGGGATGCTCCGCTCCATCCGCCCCGATGTGCGCGGGCGAATGGAATGGGTCTCCTTCAAAGGAGCGTGGGATTTCTTTTATCACGACTGCGACGAGGAAACCGCACGGTGGGCATTCCAGCGACTCACCCCTGCCCCTGTGGAATTTCTCACCGAGACCGTCTCTGTCCCGCGCTTTTGGCAGGCCGATCTGCCGCGCAGCTACATCCTGTGCCTTCAGGACCGAGCAAAACCTCACTCGATGTCCGAAGAGGTCATCGAGCGTCTCGGGGTCGAAGCCTTGACGATCGATTCGTCACATTCACCGTTCCTCAGTCGTCCACGCGAACTCGCCGAGCTGCTCGTCCATGCCACCACCACCAACCCGATCGGGGCGCTGCGCCCCAATTGACCGCTACACCGGTATCCACGTCGACGCGCTGGGCCTCGAGGGGGCCAGATTTTGAGCCAGCGTGAGGGTCGTCACCCTTTCCCGAGTTCCGCCCCGCCAGGGTGCTCAGGCGTACGATTGATCACATGGGGCCAGACCACCTCGCCCAGTTCTGGCCTCTTCATCTGCCAGGGGGACGGGGGTGGAACGATGACCGCAGTCATTTGGTCCACGATCGACTCGTAATTCACCCGCCAACCCGCAAAATGCGGCCATGCATCCTCGACCCCGCGCTCAGCTGGAAAATCGACGTCGATGAGTCTCCCGACCCCCTCGAGGAACTCCTCTTTGGTCAGACGAATCCCTGCCGTCGGGAGCGGATCGGGGTCAAAGGGCATGCGGAGCGCGGAAGCAAGGGAGCGAAGGCAGCTCGTGCCCATTTGCAGGTACAGACGAGCCTGCGGGGGAGCGGAGTGCGGGCAGAGGGAATCGTGCAACGCTGCAGCGTCGAGCATGGCCACCATGGCGGTCAGCCAGGACCGTCGCGGGTCGGGTGAGCGGAACCACATCAGCGAGGGGTAGCTTGCGTGGCTTTCAGAGACCTCCGCAGCCCACCGCTCCCAAGTACGGTACAGGTCAGGGAGCTCCGCCACGGTTCGAAACCGGTAGTGGCGGCGGATGATCTCGGGCCCCCACGCCGGCACACCTGCTCGAGTTGCGAGCAACGTGACTTCTGCTTCCCGTGACGAGAAGGCGTTGTACAACGCCGGCAGGTAGGCGATCTCGAGAGCGACCACCAGCAGACCGGTGCCGCCCACGACGAACTGAAGCGCTCGGGTAGGACCTGATCTGCCCACGAGGATTCCCAGCGTGGTAATCGAGGAGCCCGAGAGGCCGAGCGCGCTCAGCAACGATGCGCCACTCACCCACCAGATAACAAGCCCGTAACCGCCAACGAAAGCCAGCAGCCAGATTGCGAAGACAATCACCAGTCCCAGCGGCCCAACAATGGCGATCGCCCGATCCTTGGACTCGTAACCCTGGAGCCGATGCACCACGATCCGGAGGAGCGCGCCGAGACCCGAGGTCACGGACCGCAGGAGTCGCGCCGAACTCGCCCGCGGGATCACAAGGGTCGTGAACATGCTTGCCGCAGTGGTGGTGATGATGGCGACGCCGACCACGAAGCCGACAACGCGTGTCACGGTGTCCATCACCACGATGATCGCTCACAACGCCCATGACCGCCGAACCCGACCATGTCCCATGCATCCGTCGCATCGGAAGACCGATGCGCTTGACGTTGATCGAATGTGAACGCTAACTTTTCTCCGGTTTCAGGCTCGGTGAGGGGGGCAGCGTTGGTCGCCACAGGAGCCTTCACGCCAACGTGGGTGCTGTGCTTCCCGCCTTCTCCCCACCGTGCCGACAGGACCCGGACCGCTCGGCCACCCGAGGGATAAACCCAGCGTTGGACGGTACCCGCGAACGGAAAGACCCGCGATGAGAGGGGGTTGCGTGTTTCAATTCCTGCGGTCGGCTACTCGGATCCTCGTGGTGACCATGATCATGACCACCACGGCCGTTTCGGCATTGGTGGTCGGCGGAACCAGGACCTCGGCCGCTTCGAGCGCTTCATCCAAGTCGCCAATCCGAATCGGTCTCGTGTGTTCGTGCACAGGCCCCCTCTCCGCAGGCCTTTCGACCGTTCCGAACGTCCTGAAGGCCTGGGTCGACTCGGTCAATGCGAAGGGCGGTATCAATGGTCACCGTGTCGACGTCTTCGTCGAGAACGATCAGAGCAATCCAGGAGTGTCCGTTGCTGCGGTGCACACGCTGATCCAGTCCGATCACGTCATCGCACTCGTGGATGCCACCGACCTCGATCAGGGATGGGCCACTTACGTCCAGCAACAAAACGTGCCCGTCGTCGGCCTCCTCTCGTTCGACAATCCGTTCCTGACGAGCCCCGATTTCTACGCAGAAGGCCAGACTCTCGACTCGTTGCTCACCTCTATCGCCCAGGGTGCGAAGAAGGTCGGTGCGACCAACCTGGCGCTCTTCTACTGCGCAGAGGATCCCACCTGTCAACAGGCGATCGGGTTTCTCAAGACTGCCGCTGCCTCTGTGGGGGTGAAGGTCTCCGCAACGCTTTCGGTATCGACCAGCGCACCGAACTACACAGCCCAGTGCCTTGCAGCAAAGCAAGCAGGGGCGCAGGCCCTATACATTGCGGACGTTCAGAACGTGATCGAGAAAGTCGGATCCGACTGTGCGGCGCAGGGCTACACCCCCAAGTACGACTACAGCGGGCTGGTCTTCGTCTCTGAAGAGGCATCGACGCCCGGGTTGAAGATCAACTCCATCGTGCCCTTCCCCGACATTCCCTACTACGCCAAGATCCCTGCCGTCGCGCAAGCGAATGCTGCGATCGACAAGTACGCAAGAGGTCTGCGCCGGCAGGCCAGCTATGGAGAGACACAGTTCTCCGCGTGGATTTCGGGCAAGCTCATCGAAGCAGCGGCTGCAGCCGGGCACCTGGGGGTGCACGGAACGACGCCGACATCAGCCCAACTGATCACCGGCCTCCATTCGCTCCACGGGACGACGCTGGGCGGACTCACGCCGCCACTCACCTTCAAGGCTGGCAAGGCGAACCTGGTGGATTGCTGGTTCTGGGGAACCATCAGGAACGGCAAGATCGGGACACCCTATGGAACCCAGCCCGTGTGCAGCTCGTCGAGTGCCTCCTAAACATCGTTCCGGGCGCCTCCTGAGCTCAGCCACCTTCTCGCCGACTTGGTGGCGACCGGGGGTGCGGGACGTTCGGAGCGAACGCCTGTAGGCGGGGCCCGGGCGTCCTCGGGCCTCCCACGGCCCTGCGCGCGGTGAACTCCGAAGAGGGAAGTGATCACTCACCCTGTTAGAGTGCAATCGCCGGAGGTGGCCAGATGGGAGCACAGCAAGTTCGCACCCTCATCGTCAACGCCCGCGTGGTGCCATGTTCGGGCGACGTCACGGAACGTCCCTTTGATGCGAACATTTTGATCGAAGGAGAGCGCATCTCCGGGGTCTTTCCAGGCCCTGCACCGATCGAGCCGGGGAGCGCTCAAGTCGTCGACGTTCAAGGCGCGACGGTCATCCCGGGCCTGTGCGACGCGCATACCCACATCAGCTGGCCCCTGGACTTCGTCTTCGATCACGCCGCGGTCGCGGCAATGCCCGATGACGAGCATGCCCTGGAGGTGGCCGCCGTTGTCCGCACCTTCCTCCAATGTGGCTACACGGCGCTCGTCGGCGCCGGCGCCCTCAAACCGCGGGTCGACGTCGTCATCGCGAACGCCATCGATCGCGACCTCATCCCGGGGCCCCGCCTCTGGCCCTCGGGTGCGCACATCACCGTGAAGGGTGGCCTTGGGGCGGGTTTCAACACTGAAGTGGACAGCCCCGAGACCATGCGTCGTGCTGTTGGCGAGCAATGCGCGCTCGGCGTCAAGGCCGTCAAGCTCATGGCCTCTGGTGACGGCATCATCCCCGAATTTCCCTCGCAAACCAACTACATGGACGACGCGATGGTCGCCGCTGCCGTTGAGGAGGCTGAGACACACGGTGCGTTCGTCACCGTGCATGCTCGGGGCGCCGAATCCGTACGTATTGCCGTGCGCAACGGGGTACGAATCGTTCACCATGCGAGCTTCCTTGATGACCTGAGCATCAGCGAGCTCAGCGCAGCCCGAGACCACGTCTGGGTCTGCCCAGGCTTGCACTACCTTCGATCTGTCGTCGAAGGGAAAGCGGAGCCCTATGGGATGAGCCGCCAGAGCGTGGAACGAGCGCTGTATCCTGAAGAGCTCCAGGCCTCAATCGAGGGTTTGCGAAAGCTCCACAGCAATGGTGTTCGCCTCGTGGCCGGTGGCGACTTCGGCCATCAGTGGACGAAGCACGGGACCTATGCGGCTGAACTCGTGAGCTACGTGGAGTTGCTCGGGTTCTCCCCCATTGAGGCCCTGCTCACCGCCACTGCGAACATCGGTCCGTTACTCGGCGAGCCACTCGGCCAGGTACGCGAAGGCTACTTGGCCGACCTCGTCCTCCTCGATGGTGATCCAACGAGCCACATCGCGATCCTGGCCGATCACGACCGGCTCGGACCTGTCATCAAAGGCGGCAAGCCCATCCTCTCCGGCTGGGGAGAGGTGGAGCGGTGGGCTCGATCTCGGATCCCGACCAGTCGGTAAACCCAATTTCAAGGCCGTATCACGCAGAATGAACTCGCATTTCGTCAATGCCAGACCACCGTCGCGCTTGGGAAATGGATGGCGGTCGCCCACGAATCGGCACCCTGCGACCTCAACCCACGACGGTCCGGACACCCTCAGCTTTGCGCAGCATCTCAATCCCGTCGTTGATGTCGTCGAGCTTGATGCGGTTTGATACGAGCGACCCGAGATCGAGCAGCCCTGCCTCGGCCAAGGCAACGAACCGGGGGAAGTCTCGGAGGATCTGGGCGTCGCCGACGACGGATCCGACGACATGCTTGCCGGAGAACACGGCTTGGACGGCTGGAAGTGCCAACGTGGAATCCCCGGGAGGCATGCCGACGAGAGTGACCGTTCCGCCGGCCCGCGCCATCTCATGTGCTTGCACCATGAGCTCTGGCCGGCCAACCACCTCGAAGCTGTAGTCGACGCCACGACCATGAGTCAGTGCCCGGACGGATTCGATCGGATCAGCAACGGCCGGATCGACCACGTGGGTCGCCCCGACCTTGAGGCTCGCCTGACGGCGTCCCTCGACAGGGTCGATGGCGATGATGAGCGCTGCACCGGCAATACGCGCCCCCTGGACGACTGATTGCCCGACACCGCCGCACCCGATGACGGCCACACTCGCACCAGGGGTCACACGCGCGGTGTTCAGCGCAGCCCCCAAGCCAGTCGTCACCCCGCAGCCCAACAAGGCGAGCTCTTCGTCGGCGAGACCAGTCTCGACCGGTACGAGCGATGCCTCGTGTACGACCATGGACTCGGAGAACGTTCCGCACCCGCAAAGGGCGGTCGCCGATCGCCCGTCACCGAGCTGCCATCGGGGCAGCGCCATAACCTGACTATTGAGCTCGCAGTGGTTCGAGAGGCCGTGGACGCACCACCAGCAGGTCCCGCATGCAGGTGCAACGGCGACAAGCACGCGTTCACCAACCCGGACGCGCCGTACCTCCCGCCCGACCTCTTCGACGACTCCACAGCCCTCGTGGCCGGGCACGAAGGGGAACGGTATGGACATCAAACCGTCGATGACCGAGACGTCGGTGTGGCAGATCCCGCTCGCACGGACTTCCACACGGACGTCTCGCGGCCCGAGGGGAAGTGCCGAGACCTCCTCGACGACCAGAGGTTGACCAGCCTCGTAGGCAACAGCGGCTCGCATCGATGATCTCCGATCTCGCTTGGCGCAATGCCCTAGGGTATCGACATAGTGATACCTGGTAGCGGTGCCGGATAAGGATCGTCGGGAAGGTGGACGGAAGAGGAAATGGCTAGAAGTGCTCGGCGAACGTCGAGGGTTACGACGACCGCACCGGCTCCCCGGGCACGGCGGCTGACAGCTGAAGATCGCAAGCGCTCGATCCTCAAAGCAGCGAGACGGGCGTTCAGCGAGACCGGCGACGTCAATGGGACCACGATCAAAGCGATAGCCGAACGCGGCGGAATCAGCGAGGGGGTGATCTATCGGCACTTCGAGAGCAAGGACCAACTGTTCCTCGAGGCCGTGGTCGAACCACTCCGGGAGGCTGTCGATGACCTCGTCGCTGCAGCCGAGGTGATCGACCTCGAAGAGCCGCTGACCCCCGAACGCCAGGTCGAAAGCCTGAACGGCCTCTATCGCCAGCTCATCTCAACCCTCGAGGAAGTGCTTCCGCTCCTGGGTCTCGTCCTCTTCGGCGACCCACAGGTCGCTCGGCGCTTCTATCGCCAGCAACTCGCCGTCGCCATGGACCGCCTCGCCGATGCCTGGCGCAGGGTCGAGGATCGATATGGCTTCGAAATGACCTCACCGGACCTCTCTGCGCGTGCGGTGATGGGCATCGCGCTCATGCTTGCCCTCGAGAGCCACCATGCCCCGAAGTTCGATCGCGACCGCGCCTTAGCCGTCGTGAGCGAAGGCACAATCAAGGGCTTCTTCCACGTCCTTGAACCACAGCACCAGCGAGACTCGACCCGTGAAGTGACCAACGATGACCTCTCGGCCGACAAGCGCTGAGCCTTCCCTTCGACGCGATGAGCCAGCTTGACGAAGGCCCTGCCAAGCCCACCGAGCCTGTGGACCTGGTGAAGGAGTTCGGGCGCCGCTTCCTGCACGGCGACCGTGAGGGCGCCCTCGAGCTCTTGCACCCCGACTTCCGCCTCCAGCAGCCACCTTCGCTTCCCCACGGGGGTTGGCACTACGGCGTTGCCGGCATGGAGACCATGGCTCGTCAGTTCGCTCAGTTCTGGGATCGCAGCATCGCCGACACCCGCGTGCTGGGTTGCGGTGACTTGGCCGTCCAGATCACCACGCAGACCTGGACGGCCAAGGCGACCGGACGATCGGCGACGGTCGATGTCGTCGAGCTGTTCTCCTTCGCCGAGGGACGGATCGCTGAGATCCGCGTGTTTCAGCAGGACACGCACCTGCTCCTCAGCACACTGGCGGACGCCGACCGATAGGCTAGGATGTGAGCGTTCGCTCAGCAAGGCCCGGGGATCCGGAGGGCCCTCAGGAGGAGACATGTCCATTACCTGGTTCATCTCCGTCGACGACCACCTCATCGAGCCGGCCCGGCTGTGGCAGGAGCGGGTCCCTGCGCGCTGGCGTGACCGCGCGCCGCGGATCGTGCGGGAAGGGGACTCGGAGTTCTGGGCCTACGAGGATCGCCAGATCGTCACCACGGGACTGAACGCCGTCGCTGGGAAGCGCCGCGAGGAGTTCACTCCCGAGCCGATCACCTACGAAGACATGCGACCCGGCTGCTACGAGCCGGCCGCTCGCGTGGCGGACATGGATCAGGGCTTCGTTCTTTCCTCGCTGTTGTTCCCTTCCTTCCCGCGCTACTGCGGACAGGTGTTCCACGAGGCCAAGGACAAAGAGCTTGCCCTCGTTTGCGTGAAGGCCTGGAACGACTTCATTCTCGAGGAGTTCGCCGGTGCCTATCCGGGCCGGTTCATTCCCATGATGCTCATCCCCTTGTGGGACCCGAGAGCCGCCGCGGCGGAGATCGAACGGACCGCGGCACTCGGCGCTAAGTCCATCGCCTTCTCGGAGAACCCCACCAAGCTCGGCCTTCCCTCGATTCATACCGACTACTGGGATCCGGTCTTCCGCGCGGCAGAAGAAGCGCAGTTCGTGATCTCGATGCACGTCGGCTCCTCTTCGAACCTGCTACGAACCTCCGACGACATGCCGACGCTTGCCTTCATGGCGTACTCGGCAGCTGCAAACCAAGCCGGGACACTTCTGGACTGGCTTTTCAGCGGCAAGTTCTCCCAGTTCCCCGGCCTAAAGATCGCTCTGTCGGAAGCTTCGATCGGTTGGATCCCCTATTTCCTCGAGCGCGCCGAACAGGTCGTCGACAAGCAGCGTTTCTGGGCTTCGCGCTTCGACATCAACATGAACCCCAACCACATCCGTGGCGAGGCCAAGAGCAAGGCCACGTTCTCCCTCGACACCGACATCCGCACGCTGTTCAAGGAACACGTCTTCGGCACCTTCATCGACGACCAGGCTGGGCTCCGCCTGCTCGACCTCATCGGCGAGGACAACGTGATGCTCGAGTGCGACTACCCCCACTCCGATTCGACCTGGCCCGACACCGTGAACCTCGCCCGAAAGTGGCTCGGCCACCTGCCCGAGGCCGTCCAACACAAGATCACGGTCGGCAACGCCGCGCGCGTCTACAACTTCACGCCTGCCGATCCCCCGACTGCACCTTCCCGTCCGGCCCACTAGAGCCGGGCCGAAGTCGCCCACCCTGAAGCGCTGCGGTGCCCCCATTGGACTCCCCGCCGCCTCCCCTACTTTCAGCGGATCACGTGGCATTCCAGGCGGTGTGCCGGAAGTTCGTCGAAGAACAGGTCACTCCGCTGGTAGCCGAGGCCGAAGAGAAACAGCGGTTCCCAACGTCACTGTGGCGGCGGATGGGTGATGCCGGTCTCCTGGGGCTTGGCTTCCCCGAGGAGGTCGGTGGTGCTGGAGGCGACCTGCTGAGCGTGGCGATATTGAGCGAGGAGCTGGCCAAAGCTTCTGGCGGGATCGCCATTACACCGCTGGTGAGCTCGTACATGGCCGCTCCTCATCTCTACCGGTTCGGACGCCCCGATCAGATGCGCGAATACCTCGCACCGGTGCTCACCGGGCACAAAGTTGCAGCGATCGCGGTCACCGAACCCGATGCCGGATCAGATGTGGCCGGCATCACCCTGCGAGCCACCCCCGAAGGGGATGGCTACCTGCTCCGTGGCACCAAGCTGTTCATCACCAACGGCGGGATCGCCGACATCATCGTCGTCGCGGCGAAAACCGCGGGAGGCGACGGCCACCACTCGATCACCACCTTCATCGTCGAAGCTGGCCAGCCTGGGTTCAGCGTCGGTCGGCCCCTTCGCAAGATGGGCTGGCACAGCTCCGACACCCGCGAGCTGATCTTCGACGACTGCTTCGTTGGAGCCAATCGCGTGCTCGGCGAGGTCAACCGAGGCTTCTACCAGATCATGCAGGCCTTCCAAGAGGAACGAGTCGTCTTGGCCGCCATGGGCGTCGGGCTGGCAGAGGCCTGCATCGAGGCGTCCGTCGCCTATGCCCGCCATCGCAAGGCGTTCGGCAGGCCGATCTCCAGCCTCCAGGCGATCCGTCACAGTCTCGCCCACATGCGTACACAAACCGAGGCCGCCCGCCTCCTGGTGTATCAGGCAGCCGTGCTCGCCGACGCCGGCGCGGACGCGGCCCAGGCAACGGCAATGGCCAAGCTCTTCGCGGCGCAAGTGGCCAACGACGTCGCTGATCGCTCCGTCCAGGTGTTCGGCGGCGCCGGATTCCTCGAGGAGTCACCGGTCGCCATGCATTACCGGGACGCCCGCGTGCTCCGAATCGGCGGCGGCACCGACGAGATCCAACTCGAGATCCTGGCCAAGCTGATGAACCTGTGATCGTGCTGACCAGGGGGGCGAACTGGTAAGAACCTGTCGGTGGCCAGGCAGCCAGACAGCGGTGGGAGACAATTCCTGCCTCAGGGTGAGCGAGGAACGCCGGAGCGGGGACCTTCGACCTCGAACCTCGAACGACTTCGCATGGCGACCGAGCGAGCCCGGGCGAGCGGTGATGCCAGCAGGCTCGTCAAAAAGCTGCCGGTCCGCCAACGCCTGGATCTGCTGTTCGATGAGGGAACCTTCGTCGAGGACGGGCTCTTAGCGAGGGCGCTGAGCGACGACCTCCCTGCTGACGGCGTCATTACCGGCATCGGTCAGGTCGGGGGTCGCCACGCCGCCGTGATCGCTCACGACCCAGCAGTCAAAGCAGGGACATGGGGCCTTTACACCGTCGAGAAACAGATCCGCATCCTCGAACGGGCACTGGAGGACGTCCTCCCTGTCTTTTACCTCGTCGACTCCGCAGGGGGACGCCTTACCGAGCAAACCAGCTTCTTCCCAGGCAGACGAGGTGCTGCCCGAATCTTCGATCTGCAAATCGCGCTCTCGGGAATGGTGCCGCAGATCTGCGTGATGCTCGGACCCGCGGTTGCCGGTGGTGCGTACATGCCGATGTTCTGCGACTGGGTCGGAATGGTCGAAGGGAACTCCTCAATGAGCTTGGCGTCTGCACGCGTCGCCGAGGTCGTCGTTGGTGAGAAGGTTTCACTCGACGACATGGGAGGCGCTCGGGTGCACACGACGATCTCGGGCTGCGCTGACGAACGCTTCGAGGACGATGCGACCGCGATTGACCGGGCATGGGACCTCTTCGGCTACTTGCCCAAGGACTCCCAGTCGGATCCACCGCGAGCTCCCTCGCGGCCACCAGCAGCCAACGATTGGCGAGGGGTCATTCCCGAGGACCCGAGGGCAGGCTACGACACCAGAGAGATCATCGAGCGAGTCATTGACGCCGGATCGTTCTTCGAGATCAAACGCGAATGGGCCCCAGAGATCGTCGTCGGGTTCGGCCGCATCGAGGGCAGGGTCGTCGGCATCGTCGCCAACCAACCGATTGTCAAAGGTGGGGCGATCTTCGTCGACTCTGCCGACAAGGCGGCACGCTTCATCACCTGGTGCGACGCGTTCAACATCCCCTTGGTGTTCCTCGTCGACGTCCCAGGGTTTATGGTGGGGTCAGCCGTAGAGCATGCCGGAATCCTCCGCCACGGTGCCAAGATGATCAGCGCGATGGCTCGAGCCGAGGTTCCGCGCTTCTGCGTCGTCGTGCGCAAGGCATACGCCGCGGGCTACTACGCAATGTCGTGTCCAGGCTTCCGACCTCGTGCCACCATCGCCCTCCCGACAGCAGAGATCGGCGCCATGTCTCCCGAAGCCGCCGTCGACGCTGTGTTCCGTCGGCGGACCGATGCGATGACTGATGCCGCCGAACGCGAGCGCTTCATCGCAGCTCGTCGCGCGGAGTACGGCGCAGACCTCGACTTGCTCAGGCTGGCATCGGACCTGCACGTCGACGCAGTCGTCGAGAACGAGGAACTGAGGAACGAGCTGGCGCGACGCCTCGCGGCGGCGGAAGGATGGTCACGTCAGCCCCCGCGGCGCCACCAGCCCGTGTTGCCGGTATGACCCCGAGGAGGCGCACGCACGCGATGCCAGCCCGACCGAAGACGATCACCGAGACCCTCGACCACGTCTTGGAGGTGGATCCACAACGGCTGGCACTGAAGGGCCCCTCGGGTGTGCTCTCCTACGAGGAGCTCGATGCAGCGGCGAACAAGGCTGCTGCGGCGCTTCGGGAGATGGGCGTTGCCCAAGGAGACCGAGTGGCGGCATGCCTGCCCAACGATCTGGACATCGTGATCGCGTTCCATGGCACGATGCGATTGGGTGCCATCTGGGTCGGCCTGAACCGGGCCTTGGCCGTCCCGGAGAAAGAGGCGCTCCTCGCCGAGGCCACCCCGACGGTCTTCCTTGCCGACCCCGACACCGCCTCTGCGCACGAAGGACGTTGGCCGGTCGTCCGCGTCGATCCATCTGACCCCGCTTCGTCGTGGGCGATGGCGCTCAGCGCGGTAACCGGTGCGCCCCGCCCCCCGTCGCCGGACCCCGAGGCTCCGGCTGGCATCGCCTTCACGAGCGGCACCACTGGCCTGCCCAAGGGAATCGTCCACTCGCAGCGCAACTTGCTACTCGCAGCGACCGCCATCGCCACCACCCGGAATTACGACGAAACGCTGCGGAAGGGAGATTGCCTCGCGCTCACCATCCTCAATCTGCAGGTGCTCACCACACTGTTGACAACCGCTGCAGGCGGGTGCTGCATCTTGACCGACCGGCGCGATGCCGCGGGGTCGCGCAATGGCTCGCCCGAGAGTCGGTGAACGTCTGGAACGGTGTCCCCGCAATCCTTTATTCGATGGTCCACGACGAAGGAATCGACCCTGGCCTCCTCTCAGGCCTGCGAGAGGTCTGGACCGGCGGCGCGGCTTGTCCCGAGGACCTGTACCGAGCCTTCGAGGCGCGCTTTGGGATCCAACTACGCCAGTCCTACGGGCTCACCGAGGCACCCACGGTGGTAACGATGGAACGAGTAGGCGACCACCACATCCCCGGGTCCAGCGGACGACCGCTCCCGCACCTCGAGGTGGTGATCCGCGATGACGCCGGACGCGACCTCCCGCCGAAAGAGCTTGGTGAGATCGTGGTCCGAGGCACTCGCCGAGGACCGTGGGCAAGCGTCTATACCCCGATGACGGGGTATTGGCACCGCGATCGGCTCGAGCCGTTCGAGGGGGACGAGCTGTACACCGGGGACGTTGGTTACCTCGACGACGCTGGCAATCTCTTCGTAAAGGATCGCAAGAAACTGGTGATCCTGCGCGGTGGCGCCAATGTCTACCCAGCCGAGGTCGAGCGAGTGATCGAAGCTGTCCCGGGCGTCCGGGGCAGCGCCGTACTCGGCATCCCCGACCCTCGTCTGGGTCAGCGGGTTGTCGCAGCGATCGAAGTGGACCAAGGGTTCGCACTCAGCCCGCAAGACCTCATCGAGCACTGTCGGGGACAACTCGCTCGATACAAGGTTCCCGAAGCGATCGTGATCGTAGACAGTCTTCCGCGCAACGCAATGGGCAAGGTACAGCGAGCGCAGCTCGGCGAACTTTTCGACCTCGATCGACCGGCTCCCCCGGGTGCCGCGCTGCCTGGCGCCGACAGTTCGGTCATCTCTGGTGCGAACGGCTCGTAGTGGAACTCGACTGTTACGTCCTGGGTACTGACGTCGCTTCGATCGGCGACGCTGCCGTTCGCCTGGAGGCCGGTGGCCACGGGTGCATGTGGAGCATCGAGTCCCAGTACGACCCGTTCCTACCCCTGCTCGTCGCCGCGTCGCGCACCTCGACTATGCGGGTGGGGACGAACATCGCGGTCGCGTTCGCGCGCAACCCGATGACCGTGGCGCAGACCGCGCATGACCTCCAGCGCTTCTCGAGGGGACGCTTCATCCTGGGTCTGGGTCCTCAAGTTCGAGCACACATCGAGCGGCGCTTTTCGATGCAATGGTCGAGCCCGGCACGCCGCATGCGCGAGTTCGTCCTTGCGCTCAGGGCGATATGGACGGCATGGGAAACGGGATCTCCTCTCGACTTTTCCGGCGAGTTCTACCGTCATACGTTGACGGGGCCGAATTTCGATCCGGGACCAACCGGCTACGGCCCGCCACCGGTGTGGCTGGCCGCGGTGGGACCAAAGATGGTCGCGGTCACCGGCGAAGTGGCCGACGGGCTCCTCTGCCATCCCCTTACGACCCCGGAGTACCTGTCGAAGGTGATCTTGCCCATCGCGGAGCGCGCCCGTCTGCAGCGCGACGCTCCAGGTGACTTCTCCATCGTCGTCTCCGTCCTGGGAGCGACCGGTCCCGACGACGCAGCGATCAATGCCTCAGTGCACAACGTTCGGAGGAAGATCGCGTTCTACGCTGCGACGCCTGCACACCGGCCGATGCTCGAGCTGCACGGCCTTGGGGACCTCCAACCGAAATTGAACACTCTGGCTCGGCAAGGCCGCTGGGATGAGATGGCGGCTGCCATCGATGATGGCGTCCTCGACCGGTTCGCCGTCGTGGGCTCCCCGGGGGAGATCGGGCAAGCAGTCCGGAAGCGCTTCGCCGGGCTGGCTGATCGGGCCACGATCTACGAGCTCGATGCCATGGGTCGCCTCGATCTGGAGCAGCGGCACCTTGCCGAACCACAGTCCCTGCGCGACCTCATGGCAGGGTTCCTGGGGAAGGCAGAGGACGCCTACCTGGATACACCGTCACAAGGCAAAAGCGATCGAGCCCGGTCTTCCGAGGAGTGAAGGAGCGGCCATGACGACGTTTTTGCCAGAACCGGAACGACGCACCCGCTATTTCACGGTGATCTCCGTCGATGATCACATCGTCGAGCCTCCCGAGATGTTCCTCCGAAGGGTTCCGACCAAATTCGTCGCACGCGCCCCCCGCGTCGTACGCGAAGCCGACGGCACCGAGATGTGGCTCTACGATGGCGAGCTCATCCCCAATATCGGTCTCAATGCCGTCGCCGGTCGACCTCCACGTGAGTACAGCCGCGACCCAGTCACCTTCGACGACATGCGCCGAGGCGCATGGGACATCCACGCTCGCATCGCAGACATGGACCTCGACGGTGTGTTCGCCTCGCTGAACTTCCCGTCGTTTTTGACAGGCTTTGGCGGAGGAAGACTCCAGACGACCACCAAGGATCAAGACCTGGCACTCGCCGTGATCCGGGCATGGAACGACTGGCACCTCGAGGAGTGGGCAGGCTCGTACCCGGATCGGATCATCCCCTGCCAGATCACCTGGCTCCATAATCCGGTGCTTGCCGCCAAGGACGTCGAACGCAACCGGGAACGTGGATTTCGGGCTTTGAGCTTTCCCGAACTCCCTGACCGTCTCGGGTTCCCCCCGGTCCACTCTTCCTTCTGGGATCCCCTCTTTGCCGCTTGCGAGGCCACGGGAACCGTCGTCTGCCTTCACGCAGGCTCGGGAGGAACGCTGCTCGGAACCTCTGAAGGGGCGCCGCGGGAAGCCACCGCCGCCTTCTTCGGGCTCTCAGCCATCATCCCGGCGATCGATTGGCTTTTTGCACTCGTTCCCGTCCGATTCCCCGAACTCAAGATCGTGCTTGCAGAAAGTGGCATCGGATGGGTCGCGGCACTCCTCGATCGCCTGGATCACCTGGCGCGCTACCACGAATGCTATGGCGACTGGCGAGGGACCGACCTCTCGCCATCTGAGGTGCTATTACGCAATTTCTGGTTCTGTATGCTCGACAACCCCTCTTCTTTGTGCCAGAAGGAGCGGATCGGCATTCACAACATCTTGTGCGAGGTCGATTACCCTCATGCCGATTCCTCCTGGCCGAACACCCAGGATTCCCTTCGTCGGCAGTTGAGGGCATTGGAACCCTGGGAGGTCGATCAGGTCACCTGGAAGAACGCGTCCGAACTGTTCGGCTTCCCTGTGCCCCAACGCGTACGGCGAGACCCCAACGCCTTCTGATCTCGGATCCCGCGCACACTGCTGGACTGGTCGAGGGGACCGAGCACACACTCGGCAGTCCCTTCAGCCGCAGCTCCGAAACGTGCATGCTGCAGGCGGCTCGTGCGAGGGCCGCGTGCAAGTTGGAGCGGCAACAGGACGCCGCCGGCTTCGGTGAACCAGACCATGGGGTGTTGTACCTCGAGGCTATGGCTGACGGATCGACCCCAAAACCGTTGAACGAAAGAACCTGCCTTCTGGACCATCAGGGGTCACGCTTCGTCACCCAGGGCCCTTGAACGAAGCGGACGCTCTTCCCTCGAGTGCCCGACACGGCGTTGCGGTGACATCTTGATGACCTCGCCAACCAGCCGTAGGATCGTCGACTGGTCGAGCGGTGCAACCCCATGGGCGCTGTGGCGTCCGTCAACATGCAAGCGCTGTCGGCCAGGGGGACAGCAACGTGAACGAGCCTGACAGCACCGACAGCGACGAGGCACCTCTCGACCTGGCAAGGATGCGTCGGGATCGCCGAGCACGCCTCGTCTCTGAGATGCACGCACGGGGCATCGGGACCCTCCTGCTCACAGGAACGAGCACCGTCCAGTACGGGGTCGGCGACGTTCGCCCGGTGGCCGACGCGTCGCACGCGCTCTACGAACAGTGTGCTGCAGTCCTCATCGCAGGCGACGACCTCCCCCATCTCTTTACCCCCTTCCCCGACCGTTGCCCGCCCGAGCTTGTCGTTGACCACTGCCATCCACCGCTGCATCTGGCCACTCCAGAAGGTGTACAGGCGTTGGCCACTGCCCTTCGCGAGATCGCCGGCGGGCCAGTTCCCGGGCCGCTCGCCCTCGACGAAGCAACTGGAGCGCTGTACTTCGAGCTCTCGAAACTTCTCGACAACCTCACCGTGGTAGACGCCAGCGAGGCGCTCACAGCCGCAAAGATCATCAAGACGCCCGACGAGATCCTGTGCATCGAGCGAGCCCAGCGCATCAACGAGGCCGCAATGTATGACATCGAGGCAGCACTCCGGCCTGGCATCCGACAGTCGGAGCTCACCGGGCTCTTCCTACGGCGGATCTTCGAGCTCGGAGCAACCGGTCTCTGCGTGGACCCGATCTGGCAGCCGATGCCGCTGTCCCGAGCCCAAGGTCCCTTCACGGTGAATGGCGACGTCGCATTCCCGCTGTGCGCGAACGATCGGATGCTCATGGAAGGCGACCTCGTCTGGGTCGACATGGGGATCGATTATCACGGCTATGCCTCTGACTTCGGCACCACCTGGATCGTCGCCCGCAACCCCAAGCCGACGCCCCGTCAACACAGCCATTTCGAGCGCTGGAAGGACGTGGTTGCCGCCACGTTGACTGCCACCCGTCCTGGAGCCACCGGTGGCGACCTTGTCCGGGCCGCAACCGAAGCGAACGCAGGGAAGCGCCCGTGGCTCGATCACTTCTACCTCATCCACGGCATCGGGACCTTCAGTGCCGAGATGCCTCTCATAGGGAGCGACCTCGGCCCTGCCTTCGACGAATCGATCGTTCTGGCACCTGGGATGCTCATGGTGCTCGAGCCCGTGATCTGGGAAGAAGGAGTGGGAGGCTATCGATTCGAAGAGGTCGTGGTGGTCACCGAGAACGGTTATCGGCGCCTCAGCTCCTACCCCCATACACCCTATGAATAAGGCTTGGGAACGGTGGTGGCGACCCTGAGAGGCGACGCTCTCCTCGGCCTCGATGAGCGGGGCACCGGTGTCCTCCCGCTCGAAGAGGGCGGGAGAGTGGACTTCCATCGGCTCCGGGCGCAACGTCTGGAGCGGTGTCGAACGGAGATGGCACGCGATGACCTCGACGCGTTGTTGCTCGGGAACGAGGCGAACGCGCGCTACGCGAGCGGCGCGCGCCGTCTTTGGCTCGGCGGCAGCCGTCCATATGTCCCGGGATGCATCGTGCTGCCCGACGGGCAGCCGTATGTCATGAGCACCTGGGACGATGGAATCCCCCCTGACATCCCCCGGACGAACCTGTTCGGGGCCTCGTGGAACCCGGAGAATCACGTCAAGGTCCTCGCATCGATCGAAGGTCTGCGGGCGGCACGGCGCGTTGGTGTGGACGGGATGACACCGCTCATGGCGTCCCTGATTTCTTCGGCCCTGCCTGACGCGGAGCTCGTCGACGCCGGGCCCACCATGATCCGGGCGCGCCAAGTGAAGACTCCCGACGAACTTGCATGCATCCGAGCGGCAATCGCCGTCACCGAGTCGTCCCTCGGTTGGGCACTCGATGCCCTTCGACCGGGGATCACCGAACGGGCACTGTTCGGGCACTTCACCGAACGCCTCGGAGCGCTCGGTCTCACGCTCTCCGCTACCCAGTGCACGTTCGTGGTCCTCTCCGGTGACGGGAGCCAGCGCCGCATGCCTCGTCGGACAGGGACCAACCACTGCGTCAATCCCGGCGACCTGGTCGCACTCGACGCTGGCGCCCTCTACGCGGGATACGAAGGCTCGGTAGCCCGCACGTTCAGCTGCCCCGGGGGCACGGACAACGCCAGGGCGGCAGAACGGCGACTCTACGACCGCGCCCGAGCCGTCCACGAGGCACTCGTCGCCGCGTGCCGGCCGGGCGTCACCGCCCAGGACGTGGTCCACGTCTACGAAGCATCCGGGGAGCCAGTACCCGAGCTCCCAGTGGTCTTTGGGGTCGGGCTTGGAATGGAACCGCCGCTTGCTGGGGCTCACCTCCCGAGCGACGCAGGGGGCACGACGACACTGGTCCCGGGAATGGTGCTTGCGCTGCAGACCTACGTGCACGAGGAAGGGACCGGCGGATATCTCCAGCGCGACGTAGTCCTCGTGGGACAAGAGGGTTCCACGTTGCTCACGAGCCACTCACGTGGAGGTGACGATGCCAATCGATGAGCGGATCTCCGTCGACTTCGACCACCATTCACTTGAATGGCTGGCGAGGCGTCATGAACACAACGCCGAACTCCGCGCCACGTGCCCGGTGGTGTGGAACCCACGCTATGGCGGATTCTGGTTCGTGACGGGCTATGAAGAGGTGGCCACCGTGGCCCGCGACAGCGTCACCTTCACTCCGCGCTACCCCGTCAAAAGGATCGAAGGTGATGACCTGAATTACATCGGGATCATGGGTGTCCCCCGGCCCAAGGGAATGCCCCAGATCGGCATTGCCGAGGCAGAGCCCAACCGCCACGCCGCCCTCCGCCGCCTTCTCAACCCCTTCATGCTGCCCCCGGCAGTAGCAGCGTTCCGTCCCTTCGTCGAGCAGACCGCAACGTGGTTTCTCGACCAGAAGATCGCCGAGGGGGCAATGGACCTCGTCCTTGACTTCACGAATCCCGTGCCGGCGATCCTCACGATGAAAATGATCGGCTTGCCCTGCACCAGCTGGCAGCACTACGCCGAGTTCTTCCATGCAACGGTCGCCTACGGCACCACCTCACCGGAGTACCAGCACGCGATGAGCATCATGCCCGACATCGTCGGAGAGCTGATCGACGTCGCCGAGCATCGACGCAAGAAGCCTGAGGACGACATCCTGTCGAAACTCGTCACGTTGGAGGTCGACGGCGAGCGCCTCGACAACGACGAGCTGATCGCTGTCCTGTGGAACCTGATCGGTGGCGGTGTGGACACGACGACCTCGCTCACCTCGTTGGCCCTGCACCACCTCGAGGCGCACCCGGACCTACGGCAGCGCCTGATCGAGCACCCCGAGCTCTTGGTGCCAGCATGCGAGGAATACCTGCGCTGGACCTCGGTGAACGAAACGCTCACCGTCACTTGCACAAAGGACACCGTGCTCGGGGGCCAACGAATCACCCGAGGCGACGTTGTCATGATGAGCTGGCTCGGAGCGAACTTTGACCCGGCGGTCTTCGATCAGCCCGAGGAGCTATTGATCGACCGGAACCCCAACCCGCACCTCGCGTTCGGGGTCGGTGCGTACCGCTGCCCAGGCTTGCACGTGGCGCGCGCCCTCTTCATGGTCATGATGCAAGAGGTGCTCTCGCGCATGGGTGACTACGTCGTGGACCAGGAGAACACTCGCTTCTACCAAGGCAATCCAGAGCTCTTCGGAATGGTGCGGATGCCCGTGCGGTTCACCCCTGGACAGCCGGTTGGTGTCGCGCGGCCGTTCTAGGCTCAGACACCCGCTCAGCCCGGGGACGGCGAATCGGCTCGTAAGGAGAAGGGGAACGGGACCTCGTCCAGCCCAAAGATCCCCGTCAACCCTTGTCGACCCACGCGGCGCGTCAGCTCGGCCAGGGTCGCTGAACGGCCCAGCGGCAACCGCCGAAGGGGTTGGCTGTAGCGCGAGACCCACGACAGGACGGTTTCGTCGCAGAATCCGTTCGCCCCGTGAAGCTGGTGGGCAACCCGAAAGACCGTTTCGGCGGCTTCGACTGCGGCGAGGCGAAGGGCCAATGCGTCTTGAAGCGCCTGCTCGGGGTGAGCACCGATACTCCACAAGGTGAAGCGAGCCAGCGCTTCGAGACCACTTCGCTCGACCTCTGCATCGACGAGCTGGAATTGGACGCCCTGGAACGCAGCCAACGCCTGACCGAACTGCGTTCGCTCGAGCACATGGGATCGGGTGAGGGTGATGGCGCGATCGAGCATTCCCAGCAGGCTCCAACACGGCAGGACGAGCGCCAGGGCCACGACCGATGCACCCCCGCCATCGATCGGATCGAGATCGATTGCCTCGACGAAGGCCGTTCGTCGCACCGGATCGTTCGTAGGACGCGGCCTCGCCCAGCTGCGGCGGCCATCGAGGTCCACGGCAACCCAGCGGTGCCCCGCACCGGTGATCACCCCTGCGGGACTTCGCTCGTCGACGACCAGCAGTCCGTCGGCACCGAGATCTCTCGGACGGCAGAGACGGCCCGCCACCGGGTACGGCACGGCCCAGTACCCGAAGCTGCGGCACAGCGCAGCAGCCGCCTGGCGGTCGTCCTCGTCCCCGCAGGGGTCCAGGTCAAAGGCTCCCAGCTCCTCGAGCACCGGCGCGACGAGCTCGTCGCGGGCATTGGGTTCCACCTCGGCCCTTTGCACCAGCTGGTCGCCACCGGCTGCCTCGATTGCTCGCAACGCGAACCGCCCGTACTCCAACGCCTCGCTGCTCAGCTCCAGATCCATTTCGGACCCGGATGCCTGCAGGTCACGTTCCATCAGAGCGCGCTCCACGCCTCGGAGCGGAGATGGCGAGCCAGGAGGATCTTCTGCATCTCGATCGCCCCCGATGCCACCGTTGAAGCCTGTGCGTAGCGCCAATGGTCCTCGACTGCCCGCCGAAACCGCACCAGGTCGTCCCTCGCAGGGGCGGCCAACTCGGCGCCTGCGAGCCCGATGATCTCCATCAAGACCTCAGCGCTTTCTTGGTCGAGTCGTGTCACCGCGATCCGGTAACCGGCAGCATCGGCTGGCTGGACACGACCGCTGCTCTGCAGCGCCACGGAGCGATACGCCAGGAGACGGGCACGACGGCACTGGACGAGCATGCGGGCCCAACGTGCGCGCAGCTCCTCGGGGAGCTCGTCCCATTGGTCGCCGAGCACGATGGGTGCGGCCTTCAAGAGCCGCTCGCAGCGCGCGTACCGCGCGATTCCTACCCGCTCGAAGGCCAGGACCTCCTGGACGACCTTCCAGCCGCCGTGGAGCGGCCCCAGGACATCGGCATCGCTGGCCCACAGGCCGTCGATGAAGAGCTCGTTGAGATGATGGGGACCCAGCATGCTCTTGATTGGGCGGACTTCGATCGCGGGATCCTCCATCGAGACCAAGAACACGGTGATGCCGTCCTGCTTGCGTTCCGTCCTTGCCGTGCGCGCGAGGAGGAAGCACCATTGCGCCATCCCCGCATAGGAGGTCCAGACCTTCTGCCCGCTGATCCGCCAACCCTCTCCGTCGCGCCGGGCCGCGGTCTGCAGCGAAGCGAGGTCGGAGCCAGCATTGGGCTCGCTGAATCCCTGGCACCAGATGACCTCGCCCCGAGCGATCGGCGGCAAGTGCTTCCGGCGCTGCTCGTCGGTCCCGTAACGCATGATCGACGGGCCGACCCAGTTGACCCCCATGTACTGGGCACCCCGAGGCTCATGGTGCGCCCACATCTCTTCACGGACGATGGTCTGCTCCCACGGCGACGCACCTCGCCCACCAAACTCGGGCGGCCAGGCCATGCAGAGCAGCCCCCGTGCCGCAAGGGTCCGACAGAACCGCTGGGCAACCTCGAGGTCCCTCGGATCATCGGTGAAGGCCCCCAAGAAATCGGGCGGCACGTGTGCTTTGATCAGGGAACGCAATTCGTGCCGCAGGGCGGCGGCCTCAGGACCCATGTCGTAGTTCATCGCGCCAGATTCACCGACTCCGAGGCGTCATCACCTGTCACTGCGACCTTGGGGCTCATCGCGCTGTCCATCCGCCGTCCACGACGATCGACTGCCCAGTGACGTAGCGACCGGCGTCGCTCACCAGCCACAGCACTGCTCCCACGAGATCGTCCACGGAGCCCTGCCGGGGCAACGGGGTATTGCGTTTCAGCCATTCGATGCTGCGTTCTTCCTCGTACATCTGGTCGGTGATCTCGCTGCGGAAGAAGCCCGCCGCAAGACTGTTCACGCGGATCGAGTGACGGGCCCACTGGACGGCGAGCTCGACCGTCAGCCCGCCCAACCCGGCCTTGCTGGCTGCATACGCCGCCTGGGGGATCCCCGGGATGCCGACCCGTCCGCTGATCGAGGTGACGTTGACGATCGCTCCGCCTCCAGCGGCCGCCATGTGAGGGAAGACTGCCTGGCACAGCCGATACGGGGCCACCAGATTCAGCTGGAGGAGGCGCATCACCGATTCGATCGGCTCTTCTTCGGCGCGGTGAACGGCCGCAGCTCCGGCAGCGTTGACCAGGATGTCCGGGCCGCCCCACGTGCTGGCGACCTGAGGGACGACTTCGTCGACTTGGGCGGGGTCCAAAAGATCGCAGCCGATCGCCAGGCCGCCGATCTCCTTGGCCAAGACCTCGAGGCGATCTCGGCGACGGGCCAGGACCGCGACCTTCGCACCGGCTCCGGCCAGACAGCGCGCGACTCCCTCTCCGAGCCCCGACGAGGCTCCGGTCACCAGTGCCACGCGGCCGCTGAGATCGAACAGCCGCGCTTGCCCCGACGTCGCGGTCACCATGGCGTTGCTTGGCACCACTCCCGTAGTCCGGCCACCATCAATCGGTTCACCATGGGCGGTGGATTTTCGCCATCGGCGCGGTCAAGTGCGGGAGGGCGCATCGGTTCCGTCGAAGCCCTTCCCCGCCCATCACGGTGTCGTGCACGAGCTGCTCGATCGGCCTCAGGTCAGCGTGATCGCTCGTTCCGGACAGTTGTCGACAGCCTCTTGGACCTTGGCTTCCAGGGCCGAGGGGACCTCCGGATCGGCGACGAAGGAGTGACCCTCCTCGTCGAGCGAGAACACCTCGGGGCAGATCGTCCAGCACCGCGCGTGCCCCTGGCACACCTCGGAATCTACGGTGACCTTCATGACGCCCCAACGATACATGGTCGGGTGAGCGGGCGCTCACGTTGAAGCGATAATGTGAGCGAATGCTCAGTACGCGCTCCGCCGGCGAGCGGGAGCTCGAGCCGGTGAGGGGAGGAACGATGGACCGCCAAGCGTTCGAGTACGGGCTGGCACGACGGTTGCTCGACCACATCGAGCACCACACCACCGACCTTGCCGATTCGGTGCTCGAAATTCCTGCTCAGACGTATACCTCGCCCTCGCGCTACGCCGAAGAGGTCGAGGTCCTCTTCTACGGCCGCCCACTGGTGCTCTGCCTCTCTGGAGCCTTGGAGCCAGGGAGCTATCTGACCATCGACATCGCAGGAACGCCGATCCTTGTCACCAGGGACCGGGAGGGCCGGGTGCACTCGATGCTCAATGCCTGCCGTCACCGGGGCGTCCGGGTCGTCGATGGCTCCGGGAAGCAGACACGGTTCAACTGCCCCTTCCACGCCTGGACCTATGACCTCACGGGGCGGTTGGTCGGAGTCCCCACCGGAGATGCTTTCGAAGGCATGTGTCGTGAGGACAAGGGGCTCATCGAGCTCCCCGTGGCCGAAGGCCATGGGTTGGTCATCGGAAGCCTGCGACCGGGTCCTGCCCTCGACGTCGACGACTACCTCGGACCCGAACTGGCCGACGAGCTCGCCATGCTGGATTTTGCCGATTGGCGTCCCTACACCGACTCGCACCTGCATCGAGTGGGTGCGAACTGGAAGGTCACGCTCGACACCTTCCGGGAGAACTACCACTTCAACCAACTCCATCGGAAGACCCTCAGTGGCTACGCCTACGGTGGCGCGCTCACCTTCGACGCGTTCGGGCCGCATCTGCGCAACTGCTCGGCCGTGCGCACGATCGATCAGATCCGCGGGCGTCCGGAAGCAGAATGGGGCGACGTCTCGCCGCATGTCACCCCTCAGTACTCGCTCTTCCCCAACACCTGCCTCACCGTCGACTGCCGGCACATCGAGCTCTGGCAGATCCTCCCGGTCGACGAGAAGACTTCCGAGGTCGTCCATACCGCGTACCTTCGGCCGGGCCTGTCGGAGGAGGAGTCGGCGAAGCTCGCAGAGATGGCACCGTGGATCTGCAAGGCGGTGGTCGACGGCGAAGACTTCTGGGTCGCGGGTCGAACGGAACCCGGACTGCGGACCGGCCTCATCGACACGGTGGTCTTCGGGCGGAACGAGCCCGCCCCCCAGCATCTGCATCGCGGCTTCGAGGCCGCGCTCGTCGCCGCTCGGAACGGATCCTCTGTCGGGCAAGCTGATCATCGGCTTCGAACGGAACGCTCCGGGTCGTCGGCTTCGTAGCCGGACCGACCGCCGCGCCCGGTGGACCCCATGCCGATGCTCCGAGCGAATCCGCTGGCGTGCGGGTGATGCGCAGCCCATGAGGCCCTCCGCCGCGTCGCCGGCCACCACTGTGGGTCTCATGCTCCCTACCCTGGCCAATCCCAATGACCCCGCACTCGACCCCCGGCGCACGCTCGAGGCGGCGCGTCGCGCAGAGGCTGGCGGCTTCGACGGCGTCTACGTCGGTGACCACGTGCTCCACCCGCGCCCGCTGCTCGAATCGGTCGTCACGCTCAGCGCCATCGCTGCATCGACCGAACGGGTGCACTTCGGTCCCTGCGTCCTGTTGCTCGCCCTCCGCCAACCGCTGGTGCTCGCCAGACAGCTCGCGACGCTGGCGAGTTTCGCTCCTGGGCGTCTCCGGGTCGGAGTGGGCGTCGGGGGCGAGTACCCCGAGGAATTCAAGGCGCTCGGGATCCCGCTGGCCGAGCGCGGGCGGCGCATGGAGGAAGGGTTGCGAGCCGTGCGGGCGCTGCTTTCCGACATGGCCTCCCGACAGGGCACGACGAGCACCGGCGGCGAGGCATTGCACAGGAGCGAGCAAGGACACGCGACGACCACCACTTCGGGTGACATTCCGTTCTTCTTGGGCGGCTGGCACGAGCGCGCGCTGCGACGAGCCGCCCGCTACGGCGACGGCTGGATCGGTTACCTCCTTGGGCCCGAGAGTTTCACCCGCCGGCGAGCCTTCCTCTGGCACTGCCGCGCAGCGCTCGGTGCGTCCGCTCTGCCATTCACGACCGGCATGGTGGTCCCCGTCCACGTTGCCCCGTCCGCTGAACCCCGTTCCTCCCATGGCGCCGGTGGCTCGGTCGCCGCGATACAGGTTTGGGCAGCTGCGGCATGGGCGGAGCTCACCGCGACCAGCCACGCGTTCCCCGAGAGGCTGTTCGTAGCCGGACCCCCTGGAGCGGTGGTCGAGCAGTTGCATGCCTACTGCACCGCCGGGTGCACGGAGCTCGTGCTCGCACCAGTCGACCAAGGCGCCGGCTACCTTCGCCAGCTCGATCTGCTCGCCGAGCACGTGCTCCCGGCCCTCAAGGCCTTCCGTGAGCCGCTCGGTAGAGTGCCATGAGTGAGCATGTGCTCAGTTGCAATCCAGGGACGGCTGTGACCGATCTCGCCGAACGAAGCGCGACGAGCACCATCTTGTCAGGGGTCGAAGCGCTTGCCCGGCTCCTCGTCCTTCGTCACCAGGTCGACGAGCGAGACGGGCTCGACACCGCCACCATGGTGTCGGGATATCCAGGATCGCCCCTGGGCGAGTTCGACCTGACCCTCGAGGCGATGGGAGACCTGCTCCGCACCCATCGCATCTTGCATCGCCCGGGTCTCAACGAGGAGCTTGCGGCAGCCATCGTCTGGGGCAGCCAGATGGGAGGAACGATCCCCTACGTCAACGTCGACGGTGTCGCCGGCGCGTGGTACGGCAAGTCGCCCGGCCTGGACCGCAGCGGGGACGCGCTCAAGCACGGTAATGCCATGGGGGCCGGGCCGGCTGGGGGCGTCGTCCTGTTCTGCGGCGACGATCCGACGGCCAAGTCCTCGACGTTGGCCTGCGACAGCCAGTACGCCCTCCAGGACGCCTGTATCCCCGTACTGTTCCCGGGCAACCAACAGGAGATCGTGGACCTGGGCATCCATGCGTTCCGGATGTCTCGCTACTCGGGCGCGTGGGTGGCCCTCAAGATCGTCACCGCGATCGCCGACGGCATCGGAACTGTCGATCTTGATCCTCGCCGACACCATCCCAGCGATCCGGTCGGGGTCGTCATCGACGGGCAACCCTGGCAGCACCGTCCCCTTGCCACCATTGGTGCGCACCCGGTGCCCAACCAGGAAGCCTTGCTGCTGCAGCGACTCCTCGCAGCGCAGGCCTACGCAGCCCACAACGGTCTGGACCCAGTATTGGGCAGCGAGCCCGGGGCGCGGCTCGGGATCGTCTGCGCAGGGAAGACGGCGTTCGACGTGCTCCAGGCCTTCGCGGATCTCGGCGTGACGGACCTCGCTGCGGCTGGGGTCAGGATCCTCAAGCTCGCAATGACCTATCCGCTCGTCGAACGCACCGTCGTCGAGTTCGCGACCTCCGTGGAGGAGATCGTGGTCGTCGAGGAGAAGCGCCCGTTCGTCGAGACGCAGCTCCGTCACATCCTCCACGAGCACCGCAGCACCGTCGGGGTCCTCGGCAAGCGAGACGCGAGCCATGCCGAGCTGGTCCCAGCAGTGGGCGAGCTCGACCCGGCTGTGATCGCCGACATTTTGGTGCGCGTGCTTCCCGACCTGAAAGGGCGCGCCCGCGCGCCATCAGGTCGGCCGGCCGCCACCGGGACGGTCCCCACGAGCACCTCCTTGGCTCTTCCCCTCCCGGGCCGACCACCGGCGTACTGCAGCGGGTGTCCCCACAACCGCTCGACGCGCTTCCCCCAGGGAGCCCTCGTCGGTGGTGGCGTCGGCTGTCACGGGATCATGTACTTCGAGGCGCGCAACAGGGGCATGAAGAGCCTGCCGCCCACGCCGATGGGGGCCGAAGGGGTTCCGTGGATCGGTTTGTCGCCATTTGTCTCAGAACCGCATCTCATCCAGAACCTCGGTGACGGAACGCTGAGCCACTCGGGCATCCTCGCCATCCGTGCCGCCGTTGCGGCTGGAGCCAACATCACGTTCAAGATCCTCTACAACGCAGCGGTCGCCATGACCGGTGGCCAAGAGGTCACCGGATTGATGGACGTTCCTTCGCTTACCAGGGCACTGGAAGCCGAAGGGGTGAACGAGATCGTGGTGTGCGCCGAGGACCCCTCCCATTACGGGCGCCATGCGCGCTGGGCGCGCGGCGTCGAGGTGCTCGGGCGCGACCGGCTCCCAGAGGTCCAAGAGCGACTCCGCCATGTCCCCGGGGTGACAGCGATCATCTATGACCAACGCTGTGCCGCAGAGGCACGCCGGCTACGCAAGCGCGGCCTGTTGGCCGAACCGCCGCACCGGGTCTTCATCAATGCGGCGGTCTGTGAGGGCTGTGGCGACTGCAGCACGAAGAGCAACTGCCTCTCGGTCCTTCCCCATGACACCGAGTTCGGCGAGAAGCGTCGGATCGAGGACTCCAGCTGCAACCGGGACTACACCTGCCTCGAGGGCGATTGCCCTTCCTTCGTCACGATCACCCCCAAGCCCCCGAGGCGACGGCATCAGCACCGCAAGGGGGCCCGAGGTCTTCTCCGCAGCGGCGCAGGCTCGAGCGCGCCCCCGATCGTCCGGCCGACGTTGCCGAGCGGCGTTCTCCCGGATCCCCCGATGGCTGAGCTGGGTCGCCAGTACGGCATCTGCTTCACCGGCATCGGGGGCACCGGGGTCGTCACCGCCAGCCGGCTCATCGCCAGGGCTGCCCAAGCCGCCGGCCTGGTCGTTGGCGGCATGGACCAGACGGGACTGTCGCAAAAGGCCGGGGCCGTCATCTCGCACCTGCACCTCGCCAGGGACCTCAAGGCAATCGGCGCTCCCACCGTCGGGGTCCAGGGCGCCGACCTCTACCTCTCGGGCGACATTCTCCAGGCCGCCAGCCCGATCCATCTCGATCGCGTCAAGCCTGGACGAACCCTGGCGGTTGTCGATCGCGCACTCAGCCCGACCTCGGCAATGCTCCAGAATGCCCTCTCTGCGCCCGAGGTTCCCGCCCTCCAGCAAGCGATCACGGATCGGGTCGGCGCCGGGCGCGTCGCGTTCGTGGACGCAAGACGCATCGCCGAGCTCGTCTTCGCCGATCACCTGGTTGCGAACATCGTGCTCTTGGGGGCGGCCTTCCAGCTCGGTGGTCTGCCGCTCTCACTCGCCGATATGGAGCGTGCCCTCGCCACGGCCGGCCGCGGAACCGATCGCAACCGTGAGGCCTTCGAGTGGGGGCGCTGGATCGTCCATGACCCCCGAGCAGTCCAACGAGCACTCCTGGACGCCGAGCGCGAGGCGTACGCGGAGGCAGACGGCATCTTCGACCCGACCCCGGGGGCCCTTGCGGTCGCGGCCCGGCTCCTCGAGGGGCGCCGAATCCCGGACCCACTCCACGACCTCGTCCTCCGCCGCGCCGCGCAGATGGTCGACTACCACGATGCCCGGCGCGCGCAACGCTTCCTCGGCCTCGTGGAGCGGGCAGCAGCCCAAGACGACGCGGCGCACGACTGGACCCTCACCCGTGCCGTCGCTGAGTCCTGGTTCAAGTTGCTCACCTACAAGGACGAGTACGAGGTTGCCCGGCTCCACCTCAGGGTCGACTACGACCACCTCGCTCAGGACCTTGGGATCGACGGTCCGTTCCGCGTGAAGTACCACCTCCACCCCCCCACCCTCCGCAGGCTGGGGCTCAAACGCAAGCTTGCCCTGGGAACGCCGTACCGCCTCGCCTTCCGCGTGCTCCGGCGACTGAAGCGCTTGCGTGAAACCCCCTTCGACCCCTTCGGTTGGGACCGCGATCGTCGCATGGAGCGATCGCTCATCGACGAGTACCAACACCTGATCAATGCCTCCCTCGCGTCCGATGCAAGACGCTCCTACGAAACCCTGGTCGAGCTCGCAGCCTCCCCCATGTCGATCAAGGGATACGGGCCCATCAAGGAACGAGCCGTCGCCCAATGGCGCGAGCGCATCACGGAGCTCACCTCGGCATGATCAAGCGAATCCAGTTCGCCACGCGCAGACCGTCACGCTCGCGGAGCGATTTCGTTCGAGCGTGGCCGCAGGCAGCGAGGGCGGCGACGCAAGCCCCCCCTGGTGCGCGGCCGTTGCGCGTCGCGGTGAACACCGTGGTGTTCGAGCTCTCTGGTCCCCATCCCCAACACGACGGCATCGCGCTCTGCTGGTTCGCCGACGAGGACCACGCGTACCGTTACGAGGCCTGGCTGGAGAGCACCGAAGCCCGAACGCTCACCCTCGGCCTCGACGAGCTCCTCGATCGTGACCGAAGCCCCACGCTCCTCGCGCAAGAGCACGTCCTGCGCGGCGCGGACTGGCTCGCCCAGCGCTGGCAGGAGGGCGGGGAGAAACTCAAGCACATGGCCATCGCGCAGCGCGCGGATGGGTTGTCGCTCGAGGAGTTCTCGGAGCGATGGCGCAACCGAGCCGGGACCATTCGCCGCAGCGGCACGGCGGAGATGGCTCCCATCCCAGAAGAAGCGCGGGGACTCGCCTATATCCAGAACCATCCAATTGCCCGAGCAACCGGCGAATGGGCCTACGACGCGCTCAACGAGGTGTACTTCGACGACGTCACCGGCCTGCGCCGACGAATGGACTGGTTCTCGGCGAACCTCTCGGGGGGGATCGAAGAGGACCTCGTGCGCGCCTCCTGGTTCGTTGCCGCACGAGAAGTCCCCTGCTGAGGGCGAACGGGGCAGCCGGCCGCGACCCCCTGGCAGTGGGCAGCCAGCGTCACCGCTCGGCGGCGGCAGGCGGCTCGTGGCGGCTGGTCGCAGCGAGCCAGCCCAAGAAAGTGATCGCTCACCCTGGTAGGCTGTCGGTCGGCACAACCTCCAAGACGGCCGCCCCAAGAACCGTGCAACCCGAGGAGGGCTGGTGGACGCAGCGCCTTTGTCCGTAAGTCCGGTCACCGACGAGTGGTGCCTTCACCACTTCGATCATCTCTCTCCGGAGCTCGCCCAGGCCTTTCACGAGACCCTTGCTCGGATGCGATCGCTCTGTCCGGTCGCCAGGAGCGAGGAGTACGGCGGCTTCTGGGTCGTGACCCGTTACGAGGACGTCCTGGCCGTGGCTCAGGACTGGGAGACCTTCAGCTCGGCACACAAACTCACCGTGCCACCAGCGCCAGTGGCCATTCGGAACCTGCCGGTGGAGGTGGACCCACCGCTGCATCGCATCTACAAGCGCCTGATCAACCCCTACTTCACCCCCGCAGCCGTGGCTCCGTGGGAGGCCGACACCCGAGCGGTGGCGAACCAGCTCATCGACACGTTCATCGAGGCCGGTCGATGCGAGTTCATGGACGCCTTCGCCCGGCCACTCCCGGCTCGTTCCATCTTCGAGTTCGCGCTCCACGCCCCGCCCGAGGACCTCGAGAAGGTCGCGTACATGGCCTCGAAGTCCTCGATCCCCAATGATCCCGAGGCTGCGGAGTGCTGGGCCGGCCTTTCGAACTGGATCACCGAGTTCCTCGAGGCGCGTCGCAGCCAACCGCCACGAGGAGACGTCGTCGACGCGGTGCTCAACGCCCGGATCGAAGGGCGACCCATCACCAACGACGAGGTGGTCGGCACGATCCAGCTGCTCATCCTGGGTGGGCTCGAGACGACCGCCGGTGCCCTCGGGCTGATGATGGTTCGCTTCTGCCAGGACCCGAAGATCCCGGGCGAGCTTCGCGAGCGGCCCGAGCTGCTCCCGAGGGCGATCGAGGAGCTGCTCCGCCTCGACCCACCATTCATCGCCATCGCCCGAACCGCGACTCGAGACACCGAGCTCGGCGGCCAGCACATCAAGCAGGGCGACAAGGTCGTCATCTATTGGGCATCGGCCAACCGCGATGATGCCGAGTTCGACCATCCAGACGACTTCGACATCAACCGTCGCAGCAATCGCCATGTCAGTTTCGGGGCTGGGCCTCATCGCTGCGCTGGCTCGAACCTGGCGCGGATGAACCTTCGGGTCGGCCTCGACGCGTTGCTGGCACGACTCGACGATCTCGCGCTCGAAGAAGGCACCGACATCCACTACCACTCGACGTTCACGCGCTCGCCGCTCGCGGTTCCGATCACCTTCACCCCTGGCCCAAGGCTCGCAGAATCGTGAGACGTCCTCCCTTCGGTTCTTCTCCGACGCGCGGTTCTGGCGTCTCGATGCTTGGAACCTGCCAGCAGACAAACGAGAGGAGGAACCGTGGGAACCGAAGAGGGGCAGCACGAGAAGCGCTCTGGGATTCGGATCTATCGTGCGGTTGACGCACCTGACCTCACCCAGACCGATTTCATCGCCAAGAACGACTTCGGTGAGCACGACGAACTGAAGGACGTCGTGGCGGCTCTCGGCGCTGCTGCGACGACGACGAGCCGACTACTGGTTCGCCAGAAGCGCCAGGAGGGAGGCTTCTCGCTCCTGTACCTGTCCTTCAAGCCGAACTTCCCACTGTTCCGGCACACCCACGAGAGCGATTGCCTCTACGTCGTGATCTCGGGCTCGGCGATCATGGGGAACCAGACACTGCGGCCAGGTGACTCCTTCTTCGTGCCTGCCTACGCGCCCTACTTCTACACGGCCGGCCCTGAGGGTGTCGAAGTGCTCGAGATCCGCCACAACGTGGACAGCGTCACCGTGATCTTCACCCACAACCCCCAGAGCCGGCTCGCAGAAGTGGAAGCTGCGATCGAGAAGAACGCCGAGTCCTGGAAGACCCTCGGTCTCGGACCACTGCTCAGAGCGAACGGCGCGGTGCTTCCCGAGGGCGCACCGCCGCGCGCTTGAAGGACCGACGACAGCTCTCAGCTGGCCGACTGGCCCTTCGGTGAACGCGGTGCACCCAGGTCAGTCGACGTGGTACACACGGCAGGCATTGTCCTGGAGCACCTTGCGCATGACCGCCTCCCCGACGATCTCGGTGTCTCGGCTGATGACCTCCGCAGGAGAAGGCGAGTAGCTCGCCGGGCCCGGAGACAAGCTCGTCGGGTGCGGGAAGTCGGTCTCGAACATGACATTGTCGGCGTACTTGGGCAACAGTTCGAGCGTTTCCTTCTCGAACCACAACATGGTGTACACCTGCCGCCGGAAGTACTCACTCGGCAGCATCCGCTCCGGATAGCGCTCGAGGGCTCCGAGCCCTTTCCATTGCCAGTCGAGGGCATCGAGCAGGAACGGGATGTACCCGAAACCACTCTCGACGGAGACGAAGTTGAGCCGTGGGAACCGCTCGCACAGACCACTCGTCAGCAGCATGCCGATCGTCCTCATGTTCGCCGTGAACGTCATCGACGAGCGTGCGGTGTGGAATGCAGGATCGTAGCCCTCCTTGTTCGTGGCCTGGGCGATCTCCTCTGCGGTGTTGCCGACCCCGACGTGGAAATTCATGGACATGCCCAGTTCCTGGGCCTCGGCATAGAGCGGATCCCAGTACGGATCGACGAAGTCGGGCAATCCGTGCTTCTCGAGGGTCGCTGCCCAGAGGACTCCTCGGTGGCCCATCGCATGGCAACGCCGAAGCTCACGGATCGACGCCTCCCGATCCCAGAACGGCAGGGTGGTCAACAAAATGAAACGATCGGGAGCCACGGAAGCGAACTCGCAGACATAGTCGTTGTAGGTCTGCACGCACGCGAGCTTCAGTGCCTCATCGTCGAGCGCCATGAACGCATGACCTTCGAAGGCGATGATGTTGGGATAGAGCACCTGGGCATAGATGCCATTGGCATCCATGTGGGCCAACCTGGCCTTGGGGTCATAGCAGGCCGGATCGATCTCCTCGATGGTCGGCGGGCACGATGGGGGGAACTCCCGCCACCCAGCCATGCTGGAGTTCCCCACAAGGTTGCACCAGCGATCGCCCACCACCCAACGCCACGTCCCGGTGTCCTCGTGGAGGCGAACCGTCGGAGCGGCCGCCCTGAAGCGCTTCGGGAGCCTCGCCGTCCACAGATCGACTGGCTCGGTGAGATGGGTATCGGCGTCAATCACCCGGAGCCCGGTGCTCGCCGTCGGCTCATTGGCAGCAGCAGTCATGATGATCTCCTTGGCATCCATTCGCGGTCCTCGGGTACCGCGTGGCGATAGACGTCCGCCGCGTTCAGGTGCGTGATCCTGTCGACCTCGCCATTGGGCAAGCGGCCAACGAGGCGGTGGACCGCGGCTTGCGTCTCCGGCCACGTGGTGTCGGCATGGGGATAGTCGACTTCCAGCATGATTCGGTCAACACCGATCTGGTCTCGGCGTTCCATGCTCAGCGACTCCTCGATGGAGCAAAACCAGAAGTTCCGCAACAGCAGTTCGGCCGGCGTGAGCTCTTCATGCCAATCCATGATCGCCCCGCGCGTGCGGTGGCCCCTTTCCATCCGCTCTCGAAGCATCGGAACCCAACCGATGCCCCCCTCGGAGACGACGATCTTGATGCGAGGGAATCGCACAGCAACCTTCGAGTACACCCATTCGGCCACTGCGCACATCGTTTGCGCAGGCCACAACAGGGACTGCACCGTGACGGGGGTGTCACTGGAGACGCTCGGGCGCACCGACGACGATCCCAGGTGCAGGTTGATCGTGGTCCCGGATTCCTCGCACGCCTTCAGCAACGGATCCCAGTGGCGGGTATGGATCGACGGCAGTCCCAGCATCTGTGGGTTCTCCGAGAAGTGCAGCGCCTTGAAGCCTCGTTCGGCGTTTCGGAGGACCTCCTTGGCGGCAGCGATCGGGTCCCTCATGTAAGGGATCGAAGCAGCAATGATGCGGTCGGGATGGGGTCCTGCCCACTCTTCGAACATCCAGTCGTTGTAGGCCTGGGTGCATGCCAGGGCGAGGTCAGGGTCCTTCAGCCCCCAGATCCTCTGGCCGCAGAACCCCCACACCATCGAGGGAAAAGGCACCGAGGCATAGACCCCGTCGATGTCCATGTCGCAAATGCGTGCATCGACGTCGTAGACCCCTGGTCGCATTTCCGCGTACGACAGGCTCCGCAGCAGGTCCTCAACGCCGGCGATGCGCCTCCCAGCGACGGCGTCCCCGCCCGTCCAGCGCCGCAGCTCACCATCGACCAACCAGGCGGTGTCACCGTCACCGACGGAGAGGAGCCGGGGTGCCGCGGCCGCATGTCGCGCAGGGACGCGTGAGACGAAGATGTCGGGCGGTTCACAGACATGGTCGTCGACAGAGAAGATCAGGTACCGGCGCTCCCGTGGAGGCGGATCCGGAAGCAGTTCGACAGGCTTGCGCTCCACGGTCTCCGTCATCGCCATCAAGCCATCGAACGTCGTTGGCACGGGGTCTCCACGGACCCGCTCAGCCCTCTGGGTCACCTTCGAACTCATCGGGTCAGCCAGGCCTCAGCAGGGGGGCGCTTGCCATCGCAACGACTGCGCCGCCGTCGACGGGGAGGGTGACGCCGGTGAGGTAGGACGCCTCGTCGCTGCACAGGAACAGGACGGCATTGGCGACGTCCCAAGCAGTTCCCTGGCGCCGCAAGAGGTTCGGAACGGTGGGCGCCCCGGGGGCACCGCCTCGGCTGGCACCGACCTGCTCGGCCATCGGCGTCGCGATGATGCCTGGGAGCACGGCATTCACGCGCACGTTCGCGGGTCCGTACGCGCCGGCGAGATCGACGGTCAGGCCGAGCAGGGCGGCCTTCGACGCGGCGTACGCGGGGTGCGTCGATCCCGAGTCTCGAATGCTGGCGATCGATCCGATATTGACGATCGACCCACCACCACGGGCCACGAGCGCAGGAATGGCGAACTTGCACGCCATGAATGCCCCCCTGAGGTTCACCCCGAGGATCGCCTCGTAGAGCTCCTCGGAGGTCTCGAGGACCGAGACGTGGCGGGTCACCGCCGCGTTGTTCACCAGGATGTCGACCCCGCCATAGTCGGCTACAGCGGCGTCGACCATGGCCTCACAGTCGCCAGACCTACTGATGTCGGCCTCGAAGACCCGGCCTTCACCGCCGGCCTGCTTGACCAATGCGAGCGTCTCTTCTGCTCGCTCGGGCACCTTGTCAACGAGGAGGACCGAGGCGCCTTCGCGGGCGAGCACGACCGAGATCGCCTTCCCGGTCCCCACGCCCGGGCCGCTCGAACCCGCACCAGTGACCACGGCGACCTTTCCTGCGAGCCGGCTCGTCACCGCACGCTCCTCATCCGCAGCTGGAATCCTGCACCCATTCCTGATGCGAGCACTGGCAACGGTCGCCAGGAACGAGCCCCAGCCTCGCACAGGTTTCGGCGGGAACGAGCCTGGCGTGGTCTCGATCGCGCTCCTACCGAGGAGACCGGTCGCCGGTCGTGCGGCCCGCCGTCGGAGCACGCCTGTTCGAGGTCCGTGGAGCGGCTCAGCGCAGAGGATCCAGCGCCGCTTGACGGCGCTGGATCCTCACGAAGATGCCAATGGAGCGGACACGGGTCCGTGCCCCTCGCAACGTCGCAGGGGGAACCGGAGATGCCGCCATCGACCCTCGTCGTCATCGACGCACTCCAGCTGCTGGCCGGCCGGGTGCTCGAGCAAGCGACTGGCTGCATCGCTCCCCCCAGTGGCAGCTCACCTCAGGACGAGGCCCCCTTCTCGCAGGTCAGCTTCCCACCGTCCACCAGGCTCGCCTGACCATTGTGGACACGGGCGGTGAACCAGCAGTCCACGGGATGGGGCTTTCCGGCCTTGAAGGTCAATGGTGGCGACCACCCATCCAGGGTATCCCCCTTGAGGGAATCGAGGCCCTTGCGGATCTCCGCCGCGCTCGGCGTCCCGTGAGGGCCCAATCCGCTGGCCTTGACGGCGTCTTGGATGAGCAGGCCTGCCGTCCAGGCCTGCGCTGCGTACTCGCTCCAGTTGTTCGGGTTGTTCCGCAGGCCTGGGTAGTAGCGGTCCACCACCTTGTCCATGGCCTTCACCGGTGCCTTGTTGGCGAAGAAGGGCAAGATCGGGTAGTCGGACCACAGGTTGGTGCGAGTACCAGGAGCACTCGACAGCAAGGTGGAGAACCCAGTGCCCTCGGTGATGTACGCGGGGTCGTAACCTTGCTTCGTGCAGTCCGCGCCCACTCGGACGATGATCGAGGCCGAGTCTCCGATGAACAACGCCTGAGCATGGGCCTGCTGGGCCGCGACGCACTGAGCGGTGTAGTTGGGGGCCGTCGCCGAAATGGAGGCATCGGCGACGTCACGGACACCCAACTGCGCTCCTGCTGCTCGGATCAGCGGGACGCTCTGCGCGCACTGGGGCGCCTCTGCGCAATAGAAATCAGCGAGTGTCTTGGCCCCCGCCTTCTTGGCGGTGACCACATTGGCGTACACGATGGAGTCGTTGGTCTGGCCGCTCGGATAGAAGTCCGGGTTCGTGTAGTAGGGCGTACCGGAGAAGTTCCCCCCGACGACGGGGACGTTCGCTGCCTGGGCAGCGCTCGCCCACGCCGCGTCCAGGATGGTCTCGTCCACAATGACGTCGACGTGGTCAGCGACGAGTGCACGCAGATCGGCCGCCGATGTTCCCGGGTTGCTGCCGTCATCGTCGACGATGAGCTGAACCTTGTGACCGTCAATGCCCCCGGATGCATTGAGTGACTTGGCCCACGCCCTCGAAACGTCTGCAGCGGCCGCGATGTCCGCCGCGAAGGGTCCTGAGCAGCTGCAGATCACCCCGATCTTGATTGGCGCCCCGTGCGCCGACGCGCTCTTCGCCGACGAGGGGCCTGACATGGCGAGCTGGACCACGACGACCGCCAGCAGCATCGCCACTGCACCCAAAAACCGTCCGAACCTCATCATGACCCTCGAAACCCCCTTGTCGACCACGACCCGATGCCCCGCCGAGGCAGGCTCGACCTGGATCCTCTCCGCTTGGTGCCATTGAAACGTCACGAGTTCGTAACCATAATTCAGCGAGTGCTCACTTCGCAAACGTCAGGTCAGCGAGTGCTCACTTGCACACCTCGAGTGGGCAGCGGCTCACGTCCTCGGTGGTGACGGGATACCGTGAGGGCCGTGCCCCCTGCGCCGCACCCCACGTTCGAGCGCACCGAGACCCTTCCCGCTGCGCTTCGAGCATGGGCCGAGCGGGATCCGGACCGCCCGTTCCTCCACGAGGTCGGCGGGACCAGCCGCTCCTACGGCCAGTTCCATGAGGACGCGCTCCGCTGGGCCGACGCCTTCCGGCGTGCCGGGATCCAACCCGGTGACAACGTCCCATCGATCGCGACGACCTCGATCGCCGCACAGGAGCACTGGCTCGCTCTGGGCTGGCTCCGAGCGGTCCACATCGGGGTGAACACCGACTTTCGTGGCCGCTCGCTCGCATACGTGCTCGGGAACTGTCGAGCGAGACGGATGCTCTGTGAGAAATCCTTCCTCTCTCGAGTCAGCGAGGTGGCTGACGAGCTCGATCTCCTCGAGCTCGTCATCGTCGTCGATGCCGACCCCGAGGAGCTGCCAACCGAGTTCCCCGTGCCGCTCCGCAGCGGAACCGAGCTCTGGCACTCCGCTCGCCCTGCAACCGATCTTGCGGTACCCGAGCGCCACGAGATCGCCTGCATCACCTACACCTCGGGAACCACAGGTCCTTCGAAGGGCGTCCTGATCCCGTGGGGCCGGCTGTGGCCGGACGAGCTGTGGATGACCATGACCAGCGACGACGTCCACTACTGCCCCTTCCCGGTCTTTCACCTCTCCGGAATGGCACCCCTCGCCTGGCTCGGCTTCCCAGGCGGTCAAGTGGTCCTGCGCGAGAGCTTCAAGACCCAGGCGTTCTGGGACGACGTCCGCAAGTACGGCTGCACCGTCGCCGCCATCATCCCGGTGATGATGACGTGGTTGCTCGACCAGCCCGCGCGCCCCGACGACCTCGACAACCCGCTGCGCTCGGTCGCCATCGGGCCCGTCATCCCCGGCGTCGACGAGTTCAAGCGGCGCTTCGGCGTCCAGGTGCGAACGAAGTTCGGGAACACCGAAGTGGGGACGCCGTTGTACGCGGGTCCAGACGTGTCCGCCGACCGCGCGTCGAACGGCTTGTGGGTCGCTCCCGGGTACGAGGTGCGCTTGGTCGACGAGCACGACTACGAGGTCCCCACCGGCCAGGTCGGCGAGCTGCTCGTGCGAACCACCGAGCCGTGGCGCATGGCCGTGGGCTACTACGGCATGCCGGAGAAGACTGCCGAAGCGTGGCGGAACGGATGGTTCCATACCGGTGATGGGGTCGTGCGCGGCGAAGACGGTCGCTACCACTTCGTCGATCGGATCAAGGACTCGATGCGGCGCCGAGGCGAGAACATCTCCGCCGCAGAAGTCGAGGCATACGTGAACGAACACCCGGCGGTCATGGAGAGCGCTGCCATCGGTGTGCCGTGGGAACGGGGCGAAGAAGAGGTCAAGGTATGCGTGGTGCTCGTCGAGGGCGCGACGCTCACCCCCGAGGAGCTCCACCAGTTCCTTGCCGAACGCATGCCCGCCTTCATGGTCCCCAGGTACATCGAGTTCGTGGCGGATCCGGAGCGGACCGAAGCCATGCAGCGCATCAAGAAACCGCCCTTGCGCATCGACCCCCTTAACGAGCGAACCTGGGACGCCCAGCGCAAGCAGTGGGCCCGCGCTGGGACGCACTGAGACCGACGTTCACTACCGGGCCGCGATCGGACAGGGCCGCGATCGGAAGCAAGGCTTCCTCAACACGCGGTCAGCACACGACGCTGCGGGTTGGGCCCGCTGTCGAAACTGACCCCTCAGGGCCGGCGGCTCCCCACGATCCACATTGCGACGCAGTTCGAGAAGCCGCCCGCCGCATGGCCCAGGGCGAGACGGACCCCTTCGAGCTGATGGGGCCCAGCCTTCCCCATGACCTGCAACGCGGCCTCGGCGAAGCGGATCAGGCCCCCTGCGCCGATCGGGTTGGCGCCAAGGAGGCCACCCGAGACGTTGACTGGCAACGTCCCTCCGATCGCGGTCTCTCCCTCGTCGACGAGCCTCCAGCCGGTGCCTGGCGCTGCGAAGCCGAGGTTCTCCAGCACCATGGGCTCCATCCAGCTGTAGGGGACGAACAGCTCGACAGCATCGAGGTCTCGAAGCGGATCGCCAATCCCTGCCTGACGGTACACAGCCGTCGCGCAGTCGCGTCCGGCTCGGGGATCGATCTCGTCATGGGCTGGTGCAACCGGCGGCTCGGTTCGGACCGCGTACGCGTGGACCCATGCCGGGTTGGGGTAACGGGCTGCAGTCGACTCGTCGCACACTACGACGGCGCACGCCCCGTCAGAAGATGGGGAGGCGTGCAAGAGCCGGATCGGATCCCAGAGCATCTTCGAGGTCGCGATGTCCTCGAGGGTGATGTCGGTCCGTCGCACCTGAGCGAAGGGGTTGCGCAACGCGTTCTGCCGGTCCTTGAGGGCCGCGACGTCGCCGATGTGCGCAGGGGCGCCAGATCGATGGATGTATTCGCGGCAGATCGCTCCGAACAGACTGCCGGTGCCACCCTGCCACCGGGCCTCGAACGGAAGATGCTGAAGCGTCGCTCCTGCGGTCTTGGCCTCGGATTGCTTCTCGAACCCGACGGCGAGGACCCGGGCATGGAGCCCGGCGGTGACGAGGCTGACCGCTGTGGTCGCCGCGACGCCGCCCGCGTTCCCCGAGGTGTATGCCCGCAGGATCGGCTTGCCCACCGCACCGAGCTCGTCGGCGAGGAGCAACTCCGGGGACATCAGTCCTTCCATGATGTCGGGGCCGCTGCCAACCACAACGGCACCGATGTCACGCATCTCGAGCTCCGCGTCGGCCAACGCGCGCGCGGTCGCTTCCCTCACCAGACCACCCAACGTGACATCGTGGCGAGACGCTGCGTAATGGGTCTGGCCCACCCCGACGACCGCGCAGCGCTTCATCGCCACGCTCGTGGGCCGCACCGGAGCGACCTGGCCTCCCGCAAGTGGCGCAGCGCCTCTTTCGGCGTCGTGCGCCGCCGGCTGCCCGGCACCGGCCTCAGCGCGCGCTCCATACGCCGGATCTCTGACCCCTCGACGGCACTGCTCCCTCCGCCATCGCGACGCTGCCAGGGGGTCACGGTTCGGCCTCGAGCAGGCAGAGCACGTTGTGCTGGAGGCATGGCCCATTCGTCGCGTGGGCGAGGGCGAGGCGAGCATCGCCCTCGAGGATTGCTCGAGCTGCCTCGCCAATGCGGATGAGCCCGGTCGCCATCAGCGGATCCGCCGGCAGTGCCCCGCCGGAGGGATTCAACGACTCGATCTCTTTCACCCCAAGGGCGTCCGTGATGATCAACTCTTGATGACTAAAGGGAGCGTGCACCTCCGCCACGTCGATGATCGATCCGGGAAGGCCAAGGGTGGCGGCGGCTGCCTCGATGGATGGCGCGCGGGCCAGATCGCGGCGACCGAGCGCAGCGCTCTCGACCCCGTGTTCGATGCCCCTGATCCACGCGGGATTCCCCTCGACCGCTTTTGCCCGGTCTCCTTCAGCCAGCACGACGGCAGCAGCTCCGGAGCAAACACTGGAGCAGTCGAGGGCTCGGAGGGGCGACGCGACGTAGGGCTGTGCGAGGAGCGCGTCGATCTCGACGTTGCGTCTGCGAAGGCTCGTGACACGAGCAAAGTCGATCTCCTCATAGCGGCCAGTCTCGATGAGGGCGCGCGCCTGGAGCGCTGCGAGGCTGCGAGGGTCTGGTGCCAGCGGCGCAACAAGGTAGGGATCGAGCTGCAAGCTGAGGATGCTCCGAGGCTCCGGCGCCAACGGCCGGCTGAACGCACACGCGAGCGCCACGTCGGCTTCGCCAGCCTGTAGGCGCACCCACGCTTCGAAGAAGGCGAGCGCTCCTTCGCCTTCGAGGTGCACGTGGGTGCGCGGCGGCCAACAGGGGAGCGCGTCGAATGCCGCCATGACCGTCCCGACGACGCCGCCCAAGAACTCCGAGCTCGCCGAGGCCACGACGCCAACCTCTTCGCGAGCGACACCTGCAGCCATCAAGGCTTGGTCCACCACAGGAGCGAGCAACTCGGCATCGCTGCGCCCGTCGGGATGGGGCGCGACCGCGGCAGCGAACCCGATGACCGCTACCGATCGCATGCCGGCCCCACGGCACCTCTGGTCGACGCGGCGGTGAAGGAGCCTGCCGGGCGGAAGTAGCGGATGGCTTCCCATGTGGGGCGAAGATCCTCGCCGTCCGCCCACACTGCCTCCACGCGCTGGCCCACGTGGACCTCCTCGGGTCGAACCTCACCGAGCAGGTGCGCGATGGGAACGTCGGCACCGTCCAAGCGGATACGGGCCGACACGAACGGCAACTCCGAGGTCATCCCGTGGAACGGGAGGTGCACCACCGTGTAGGCGGTGACCACGCCGTGGTCAGCGAGCTCCACCTCGGCCATCGGTCCGGACCCACACGCCGGGCACTGGGGATGTGGGGGGACGTAGACGCCTCCACATCCCGGGCACCTACCCGCAGCGATGCGCCGCTCGGCAAGGGCACGGAAGAACCTCGACGCGCTGAGACCTGGTTCATAGGCATACTCCAGGTCGACGTCGGAGACCACCTCGAGCAGCCCCGAGGGGCGATCGGAGCCTGCTGCGCCTCGTGCCGAACCATTGGGGATCGGCACAGGGCGTGCAGAGGACACCTCCGCTGCCGGTAGGCGTTGCGCGGCCACATCCTCACCTGGAGCCATCGGGACGAAGGCACGAATGTCCAGGATGCTGCCGGAGCGTTCGGGGCGCCATTGCGCCTGTACCCGCATGCCCGTCATCATCGCCGACTCGTCCCCGGCATCGACGACGTGGAGCAGGGCGCTGTCTGCACCGTCGAGCTGGATCAGCGCGTAGGCGAATGCTCGGTCCAGCGGTTGGCGAGCCCCCGGGGCATCGACCCAGGTCCACGCGCGAACCACGCCGGTGTCCTCGAGTCGGACGAGCGCAGCGGTCGCCTCCCCCGTCTCTGGTTCCCAGTCGACCGGCGGGACCAACACCCGCCCGCCCTTCGTCAGGCTCCCCCAGATCTCCGCTCGCGCCAGGCCACTCAGGAAACGCTCGAGCGCGCCACCGACGCTGCGCCGATACGAGAAGCTGATCCGATGAGCCGCTCGGAGCGCTTCGGTCACGACTCTCCCACCCTGAGCAGCATGCAACCGACGTAGGGCAGGGCTCCGAGCGCAACGAGGGCGACACGGGCGTTGCGCACCTGGCGCTCCCCGGCCTCGCCACGCAACTGCAGGCACATTTCATGGACGAAGCCCAAGCCGTGGAGACGACCGCCGGAGAGCTGGCCTCCGTTCGTGTTGATCGGGAGCTCCCCACCCAACGAGATGCGCTTTGCGTCCTCGACGAAGGGCCCACTCTCGCCGGGAGCGCAGAAGCCCAGCGCCTCCAGCCACAGCATGGTGAGGATGCTGAAGCCGTCATAGAGGCCGGCAACGTCGACATCGCCCGGACGCAAGCCGGAGCGGGCCCACATCTGGGCTGCCGCGCGCTCGCCGGGGTGCAGGTCGATGTGCTGGGCGTACTGCGCACGAGCCGGTGGCGCAATCCCCATGGCCTCGACCCGCACCACACCCCTTGGCGCATCCCGGGCGTAGTCCGCGTGGGACAGGACGATGGCTGTCGACCCGTCGCAGTAGACGTCGCAGTCGTAGAGGCACAGTGGATCGGCGATCATGCGAGCGCCGAGGTACTCCGCCAACGACAGCGGCTCGCGGAGAACCGCCTTCGGGTTCAACTGCGCGTTCGAACGCGCCGTGAGCGCGATCTGGGCAAGCTGTTCACGCGAGGTGCCGTACTCGTGGAAGTGGCGCCTCGCCAACAGGGCGTACCCGATCGGTGCCGGTCCGCCACCGAACGCAGTGATCCACTCCGGTCCCGAGGCGGACCCCGTCGGCTGGGCAGACGATCGGGCCCCATCGGTGCGCGCTCGCTTCCGGGCCGAACCCTCGGTTACGGTGCGGTACACCACCACGTGGCGAGCGAGGCCCGCGCTGATCGCAAGGCACGCATTCAAGACCGGCCCCAGTTGGGCTGGTCCCTCGAAGTTCCCCATGATGAAATCAGGCTCGATCCCAGTGGCATCGTAAATGTCCGCCAATGACGGACCGCCGAATCCTGGGCCGAGCGCGGTTCCACCTCCCGGGTACGTGGCCAGCCCGCTGATATCGCCCAAGGACAGACCGGCGTCGTCGACGGCGGCCTGGAGGGCATCGAGGGTGAGGCTGAGCGGAGATCGCCCGAGGTGGCGTCCGACCGCGGATTGGCCGATACCTGAGATGACGACGTCGTCCTCGAACTTGCGCAGCGTGAGAACCTCTTCAGCTCCGGAGCAAACGCCCTGACGCCACCTGGGGAACGTCTTGGCCTGCGATCCGTGTTGCCACACCGTTGACCCACACGTACTCGATCCCGGTCGATCCCACGACGAGGCGGTCGGCACCGCCGGGCTGATCGTGCACTCGCTGCAGCGGAACCGTTCCGACCGTTGCGGGATCGAAGGCCACAAGGTCGGCGTAGAAACCCTCGCGAATCAGGCCGCGATCGACGAGGCGAAAGGCCTGGTGCGGGTGGCCGGTCAGCCGCCACACCGCATCCTCGAGCGCGAGCACCTTGCGCTCTCGGACCCAGCGTTCGAGGAGATGCGTGGAGAAGCAAGCGTCGCAGAGCTGGCTCGCATGCGCTCCCGCATCGGAGAGGCCGAGGAGGGGGCGCTTGTCGGCGAGGAGCGTCCCGAGCTCCTCGCCCCCGTCGTTGTCCATGACGACACGGAACCGGGTCGCCATGGAGTCAGCGAGGGCAAGGTCGACCATCAAGTCGAACGGTGTCGTCCCCCGCTCGCTGGCAAGCCGGTCCAGCGGGATCCCCAGCACCGCTCGATGAGCCACGGTCTCCTCGACGGTGATGCGTGGCCAACGGTGCCTCCATCGTTCGAGCGTCGGTTGGCGAGCGCGGTCGCGCCATCGAGCGTCTTTGTAGAGCTCGCCCCGCTGAGGACGTGGGCAGGCGAGAACCTCCTTCCACTCGTCGACCTCACCGAGCGGCGTCGGGTCAGCCATGTTGATCTGCATGACGATCTCCCGGCAGGCCAACTGGGGGTACACCTCGCCCGGCAACGCCGCGGCACGTTCGAGCGTACGCATGGCGGCCCCCGGCCGTTCCGCACGTGCCAACAGCGCGGTCCAGGTGACCGGAACGCCGTAGTTCGTCGAGAGCTCGGAGAGCTCTTCGATGAAGAGCCCAGGGCCGACCGCGACCGCGAGCACCCCCTTGCCCATCTCACCCAACACCGATGCAAGGGCGTAGACCTCCTCGACCTGCGCGAACCGGCTGGGCACGGGTCGGCCGAATGCACCCTGGTGCTGAGGAGCTCGGGAGGTCGAGAACCCGATCGCTCCCGCTCGTAGCGCTTCGCGCAGGAGCGCACGCATCTTTTTGACCTCTTCGCCGGTCGCGGGGCGCTCGTCACTGCCCACAACGAAGAGGCGGAGCGCACTGTGACCGAGGAACACTGCGACATTCAGGCGCTTTCGGCGGCGATCGAGAGCGTCCAGATACTGCGGAAAGGTCGTGAAGCACCAGTCGATTCCCGCATTGAGCGCATCCATAGACATGCCCTCGACGTTCTCGAGCAAGCGCACGACCAGTTCTCGATGGTCCGGATGCGTGGGAGCGACGCCGAATCCGCAGTTGCCCATGACAACGCTCGTCACGCCGTGCCAGCTCGAGGGCGTCAGGTCACCATCCCAGAGAATTTGCGCGTCGTAGTGCGTATGAACGTCGATGAACCCCGGCGCAAGGGTCAATCCGTCGAGATCCACCACCTCTGTGGTGCGGGCTGGGCTGAGTTCCCCCGGCGGAGCGATCGCAACGATGCGGTCGCCGCCGACTGCGACATCGGCAGGGCGACCAGGCGACCCGGTGCCGTCGATCACGTTCGCGTCGCGAAGCAGTACATCCATCTCGGCTCCCCTCCTTCGGGACGCCCACCAACTCGCCGCGCCCTCAAGCTGCGAGGACGAGCGGGTGCTCGCCCTCATCTTCTCACCACAAGCGGTGGGATGGCGCCGCTGGCTGTCCCCGCGCCGCTGGACTGGGCCCGAACGGAGCAAAGCTGATGTACTCCACCTCACGCAGCGACAGCGCACCCCTGCCGACGCGCGAACTCCGTCGAAGCCCACCGGCAATGCCGAGACGATGCCGACCGCCCCGCACGCTCAGCAACGGTCCGGCTCCATCGCTCCGGACCCTCAGCTGCCGCGGGTGTCAGATCCGGTACAGCTTGCGAGCATTCTCCCCGAGGATCTTTCGCCGTGCCTGAGGCGAGAGGGTGGCCATCTTCTTCTCCACGCTCTGCAGCGGGTGCGGGTACAGGCACGTCGGGTGCGGGAAGTCGGTCTCGAAGAGGATCGCGTCCTCGCCGACCGCCTCGATGAGCTCGGGCAGCTTGTTGCGGTTGTTCTCGAACCAGAACGTCGCGTAGAAGTTGCTCCGGAAGTACTCCGAAGGCGGCTTCTTCAGCGCCTTGAACTCCTCGGGTGCGTTCTCGGCCATCTCGTAGTCGAGAGCTTCGAGGATGAAGGGAATCCACCCCACGCCGCTTTCCACCGACACCATCTTGAGGTCCGGATGGCGATCGAAGATGCCCGAGACGATCGCGTTCGCAACCACGCGTGCATTGCCGACGAAGAGCAGCGTGCCGCTGAGCGCCAGCTGGGTGTTGGGCGCCTGGGAAGGCCAGTGGTACTTCCCACGGAAGGTTTCCGCCGTGACGCTTGCCCCGATATGGAAGTGCACTGGCAGCTGGAGCTCAGTGCAGACCTCCCAGAACGGGTCCCACGCGGCATTCGCCAGATCCGGCGCGCCCAGGTCCTGGGGGTCCGAGGTCATGTTCACCCCCCGAGCCCCCATCGCCGCAACCCGCCGCGCTTCGGCGACCGATGCCTCGACACTCCAGGCCGGCATCAGCGGCAGGGGCAGCAGCCGCTCGTTCGAATCAGCCTGAATCTGAGCCTGTGCGTCGTTGTAGAGCTGCATCGTGAGGAGCGACAGCTCTGGATCCGCAGCCTGACCGAGCGCTTGTCCGCCCAGACCGATCGTGGATGGAAAGATCACCTGCGCATCGATCCCGGACTCGTCCATCACCTGGAGGCGAACCTTGGGGTCGTAGGCGCCGACGTGGATCATCTCGAAATCCCAGTGATGCAGGGCGAGGTCTGCGGCCTCCTTGCGCCCATCACGCCCGACCACCCCAGCTGCGCTGTAGAGGCCCACGGGATGGCCATTGAACACCCACATCCGCTTCCCGTCGATCACCTCGACATGGGGCACACGGTCTTTGTACGCAGGCGGCGCAAGCTTCGTGAACAGGTCCGCCGGCTCGCTCCAATGCGAGTCACAGTCGACCACGAACATGCTTTCGGTCGACGCATCTTCCGTCATCACCACGATCCCAACTCCCTCTCTTCGCACAACCCTTCTTGTGGACTGTAATCGTGCCAACCAGCAGGCCATGACCGCCGAAGTGACCGCACACGGCGGCGGTCGTCGGTCATGGTGCACTCATCAACCAACCCGAGGCGGTTGATCGCCATGAACGAGACGGCGTCGAGGGTTGCCCTCGATCCATCCGATGCCCCCTCGCCGGGACGCATCGCCGTGCCAGGGTCGTCCGGCGCGAGGAACCCCACGGGGGCGGGAGTGCCGATCGCACGAAGGGCTCCCCGAAGTCATGAGCGCTGGGCCCTCCTGAATGGTCAGCCGGCGCTTTGCACCCCGACCGGTGCGTCATAGGTCACCCCGATGTCGCCCCCGACGTCATAGCGCTTGAGCTCCGGCAGCACCTCGGTGGCGAAGAGCTCGAAGTTCGCTCGTGCCTCGTCATCAGGCATACCACCGAAGGTGACGTCGATAACCAGGGCACCCGCGTCGCAGCGCTGGGTGTAGTCGAGCAACTTCTCGGTTACCTGCTCCGGCGAGCCCCACACCTGGAGGTCGGCCAGGAAACCGTTGAAACGCTCGAGCCCGTGCTTGGCGATGTTGGCCGCTAGGGCACCGTAGTACTCGTAACCCTCGATCTCGGCAAAGCCGGGATTGTCGAACTCGTAGTGTTCGACCGTCGAGCGTGCCCAGCGCTGCAGGTAGACCTCTCGCATCCGCCGGGCCTGCTGTGGGTCGTGGCTGACCCCGACGACGAGGACCAGAACCGGCTTCGGCGCCTCGGAACCGTTGAGCTCCCGAAAGCGCTCCCGGTAATCGGCCAGCTCGGCTTGGGCCGTCTCCCACGGCTTTTGGGCAATCACCAAGATCCCCACGCCCATCCGGGCCATCAGCTCGATCGAGGCGGGCGAGACGGCCGCTGCGAACGTCCTTCCCTTGAAGCTCGCGAGCGGCTTGGGCCGGATCGCCACACGCGGCTGTTTGTAAAGCTCGCCGTCATACTCGATGTAGCCGGTCTCCAGGGCCTCCAGAATCGCCGCCGAGTACTCGGTGAACCGGCGTCGTGATTCCCCCATCACGAGCCGGAAGTTGTTGAACTCGATGCGCCCGAGGCCCCGGCCGAGTCCGGCGATTGCCCGCCCACCAGAAAGGTGGTCGAGCACCACGTAGCTCTCTGCAACACGAACAGGGTCGTGCCAAGGCAGGACCGTCACCATCTGACCGAGCTTGACTCGCTTGGTCTGGCCCGCCAGCCACGACAGCACCATCGGCGTTTGCGGCGTGAGCTGGTAGTCCGAGAAGTGGTGCTCGGAGAACCAGATGGAGTCGAAGCCGGCGTCCTCCGCCCGGACGGCGAGGCCCAGCTCGCGACGGTAAACCTCGGCGTCCGCCTTTCCGTCGAGCGCCTGCATTGTCAGACCGAGACCTACGTGCATGCTCACTTCCTACCACATCTCGTGTCCAGCGTCGAGTGAATGCCCACTCACTTATCCCATGCGGCGATGAGCGTTTCTGGGACACCAACAGTTCGAGAACGGTTTCGAAACAGCTGTCGGCCTTGACCGCCGCAGCCCCGAGCGTGCGCATCGGCGCCCCGGCTGGCCGGAGGCAGTTACCGGATGGCCTGCGATGCTCGGAGCCTGCTGATCTCCTCGCTCGAGAACCCCCAATCTGCGAGGGCCTCGTCGGTGTGCTCTCCCGGCCGCGGCGGTGGTCCTGCGATGGCCGCGGCACTGCGGCTGAACCGAGGAGCCGGCGCCGGCTGGACGACCCCGGCGAGGGTGGTGAACGTCTTGCGCTCCCGGTTGTGGGGATGTAACGGCGCCTCGTCTGGGTCCAGGACCGGGGCAAAACAGGCGTCAGTGCCCTCGAGCAGGGCACACCACTGCGCCCTGGTCTTGGTCTTGAACAGGGCCGCCATGCGCTGCTTCATCGCCGGCCAAGCGCTGCGATCGGACTGCGCGGGGATCGGCCCCTTCCCGTCGCGCTCGTCGAGCAGTCCGGTGAGACGCAGCAGCTCCCGGCACGAGCGCTCGTCGATCGGACCGATGGAGATGAAACGGCCGTCAGCGGTCTCGTACACCTCGTAGAACCAGGCACCCGTGTCGAGGAGGTTCGTACCACGCGCTCCCCACTGGCCGCTGGCCCTGAGCCCGTGCACCATCCCGGCCAGCAGCGCGGCTCCGTCGACCATGGCGGCATCGATCACCTGACCCTTCCCCGACCGCGAGGCCTCGAGGATTCCGCACACGATCCCGAACGCCAGCAACATGCCGCCACCGCCAAAGTCGCCGACCAGGTTGAGGGGGGGCACCGGCGCGTCACCGGCTCTTCCGATCATCGACAGGGTGCCCGACAGTGCGAGGTAGTTGATGTCACGCCCTGCTGCCTGCGCGTACGGACCGGTTTGCCCCCACCCGGTCATGCGCCCGTACACGAGCTTCGGTTGTCGGGCAAGGCATGCCTCGGGGCCGACACCGAGCCGTTCGGTCACCCCGGGACGAAAACCCTCGATCAGCGCGTCCGCTCGTTCGACCAGCCGAAGCACCACCTCGGGGCCATCGGGGTGCTTGAGGTCGACGCCCACCGACCGGCGCCCTCGCGCGTTGACGTCCCACAGCGGGGCGGCATTGGCCGCATCGACCGCCTCGGCGCGGTCGATGCGGAGGACCTCCGCGCCCATATCGGAGAGCATCATGGCCGCGAACGGCCCCGGCCCGATACCTGCGAGCTCGACGATCCGATAGCCCCGAAGCGGACCACTCACCTTCGTCCTCCCCACCGAACTGGACTCACGACAACGCGCGGCTGCCAGCAATCTCGTTCGTGCCGACAGAGAGGTAGCGGCGAGCGAGGCGCTTGCGATGTGCACGCGGCGATCCGAACAAAGATCTGTTGAGCAACGCGCGCTTGAGATACGTGTGGATCCCGCTCTCCCAGGTGTAGCCGATGCCGCCGTGGAGCTGCATTGCCTTGCCCACGATGCCGACCGCCGCCCCGGTGACGTGTGCCTTCGCCATCGAGACGGCGATGCCGAGGTCGGGGTCGTTTCGCACCATTGCGTCGATTGCTGCGCCAACCAGCTCCCGGGAGACCTCGATCTGCACCAGCATGTCCGCGCACGCGTGCTTCACGGCCTGGAAGGAACCGATGGGCCTCCCGAACTGGTAGCGGACGCGCGCGTAGGCAGCCGTGGCTTCCATCATCGCCTCAGCGAGCCCCAGACTGTCGCACGCGATCGCGAGAGCGCCGCGATCGGCCAGGTGCTGGACCGAGGTCGCAGGGTCGGCCTCGAAGCGCAAGAGCGCGCTCTGCGCTCCCTCAACGGCATCGGCCCTGAGCTGCCCGAACCGTCGGGTGGCGTCGAGCAACGGTTGCTCGGAGACGCTCAGACCTGGGGTGGCACGGCCCAGCACGACCATGACCACATCGCCGCTCTGATCGCGAGCAAGCACCAGGAACCGGTCGGCATCGATGGCGTCGGGCACAAAGGACGCTTGGCCGTCGAGGCGGAAACGACCCCCCGAGGACTCGACACGGAACGGGGTCTCCGCGCTCGCGACCTCCGCCTGCGCGGTCGGGACGACCACCGCGACCCGCAGCCCACCGGTGGCGATGCCATGGAGGAGCTCGTCGCGCTCCCTCGCTGCACCCAGCAGGTTGAGGGCACCCACTCCGAGGACCACGGAGCCCAAGTAGGAGCTGGAGGTCGCGGCACGGCCCATCTCCTGGAGGATGACCGCCACCTCTCCGAGGCTGGCGCCTGCCCCGGCGCAGTGCTCAGGAACTTCCAGACCCAGCCAGCCGAGTTCGGCGAGTACGGACCATTCGACCGGCGCCGGTACGGATCCGGCAGTTCGTGTCCTGACCGCTCCCAGAACGTCACGGGCGACCGTGCGCAGCTCGTCGTGAACGGAAGCGAGGTCGGAGGTCACTGGACTCCAGGCTCCCGAGGCAGGCCGAGCCCGCGCTCGCCGATGATGTTGCGCTGGATCTCGCTCGTGCCTGCAGGGATCGTCCACTCCCACGATCCGATGAAGTCGAGCACCCACGCCCCCGACTCCCATCCGCTCGACAGTGGCTTCTCCAGCTCGGCGTGCGCGGCCAGCCCACTGACGTCGGCGCCAAAGCCCATCATCCGTTGCAACAGCTCGCTGTAGTACAGCTTGACCACCGAAGCGTCTGCCGGCCCGCCACGTCCCTCATCGTTTCGCTCCACCAGACGCCGGCAGAGGAATCGGAGCGCGGTGATCTCGGTTTCAAACCCCGCGAGTCGATCGGCCACGAGGGAATCGTCGATCGGGCGCTCGCCATCGGGCGTCGGTCGAACGCAAGCTTGTAGCAGCCATTTGAAGCCCGCGTTCCCCAGCCGTTCAGCCAGCTCGAGCATCACCATCCCCCGCTCGGCGCCAAGCGTTGTCTGCGCGATCTGCCAACCGGCGTTCTCCCGACCGACGAGCTGGCTCGCTGGGATGATCACGTCGGTCAAGAACATCTCGCAGAAATGGGACTGACCGGTCGCCTGGCGAATCGGTCGCACGTCAACTCCGGGGGCATGCATGTCCATCAAGAAGTAGGAGATGCCGTGCCGCTTGGGCGCATCAGGATCGGTCCGTGCAAGCAGCAGGCACCAGTCGGCATGGTTGGCGCCGCTCGCCCACAGCTTCTGGCCGTTGACGACATAGACGTCGCCCTTTCGACGCGCGCTGGTACGGAGGCTCGCCAGATCCGATCCGGCTTCTGGCTCTGAGAACCCTTGGCACCAGATCTCGCCATCGAGAATGGCCGGGAGATGCCTTCGACGCTGCTCGTCAGTGCCGGCGGCAAGCAACGTCGATGCTGCATGGTGGATCGCAACGAACGCCAGGGTTAAACGCGGCGCATCGTGTGCAGCCAACTCTTGGTAAAGCACCATCTGCTGCCCCACCGTGAGACCGCCTCCCCATTCCCTCGGCCAGTGGGGTACCGCATACCCTGCGTGGCGAAGCTCTTGGAACCAGGCCTTCTGGAAGTTGACGTACTCTTCCTCGGATACCCCCATCTGGGTCCTTCGCCAATCGGCGGGAACATGCTCGGCGCACCAGTTACGCACCTGCGCGCGAAACTCACCCAAATCCGTGCCGGAGATGCCCATTTCCCTCGCATGCTGTCACAGCCGTTCGGGATCGTCCAAGATCGCGGCATTGCCAAGCCTGGGCTCGGTCTTCGTCCCTCCCTTTCTGAGGCAGCCTCCAGTCCAGCGTCGCCACATGGCGGCGCCACCGATGCCCTCCGGTCCCCTCTTCGATCCTCACGGGACGAGGGGCCGCTTCTAAAGTGTGGAGCGGTGAGCATTCGACTCTCGCCAGAGGAAGCCTGGGACGTGCTCGAGACATCGCATACCGGGATCCTGACGACGCTGAGATCCGACGGATCGCCGATCACGCTCCCCATCTGGTTCGCGGTGCTGGACCGGACGATCTGTTTCACCACCCCGAACCGCACGAAGAAGATTGCCCGCATCCGGCGCGACCCGCGGGCATCGTTCCTCGTCGAGTCAGGGCGGCATTGGGCGGAGCTGCGCGCCGTGCACCTCAGTGGTCTCATTGAAGAAGTCAGGGACGACGCGACGAGGGCTCGTATCGACGCGGCAATAGACGCAAAATACGCCGCATTCCGCACACCAAGATCCGAGATGCCCGATGGGACCAGGGAGTACTACGCGGGACGAACCTACTTTCGCCTCTTACCGGGGCCACGCTTGTTGACCTGGGACAACAGCCGCCTCCTCCAGCAATCGACCTGAGGCACCAAAGAAGATGAGCGACCTTCTCCTCCAAGACGATGCCGGTATTCGGACCATCACCTTCAACCGCCCTGAGGTCCGCAACGCACTCACCGTGGCAATGCGCCATGAGTTCTGCGATCTGCTCGATGCCGCCGACCGCGATCCGTTGATCAAGGCAGTCATCATCACTGGAACGGATCCGGCATTCACTGCTGGTGTCGACTTCAAGGAACAGGATCCTTCCTTCGACCCACGACAACGACGGTTCGCGCTAAACCCTGGGAGGGCACTGCGAGCTATGCGAACTCCCGTCGTCTGTGCGGTCAACGGCGCCTGCGTCTCCGGCGGTCTCGAGATCGCCCTCAGCGCAACCTTCATCATCGCATCAGAGCGGGCACGGTTTGCCGACACCCACGCTCGCCTCGACGTGGTCCCGGCCTGGGGCCTGACGGCACTGCTCCCAAGGGCAGTCGGCATCCGTAAAGCGCGAGAGATGTCGATCACCGGAAACTTCGTCGATGCCGAGGAAGCTCTGCGAATCGGGCTCGTGAACCATGTCGTCCCGCATGATGAGCTGATTCCATTTGCGAGGCGCCTCGCCGCGCAGTTCATCGATACCCCAGCAGCAACCGAGGTGTTGGCACTCTACGAGCAGGGTGCCGACCTCACCTTCAGCGCGGCCCTGGCGCTAGAAACCGCTCACGCGGCCAACGCCACATGGGATGCAGCCGCGTTTGAGGCGGCTGGACGTGCCGCGGCGGCCCGCCAGCGCCGAGGGCCCTCGTGACCCGAGCTCGGGAGTTGCCGCGCGGACGCGACGCTGCCCTTCGCAAGTCTCAGTCGATTCCCCGCAAGTTTCGCTTGGAAAGTGTTCCCCTGGATCGGTGGGCTCGCGCTCGGCGAACACCATTTTCGCCGATCATGAGGGCAGCCCTCCCGCCAGAATTGGACAGCTACGGGGCTTCCGTTGCTGAACCAACCTGGTTGACGCCCATCACGCAAGCTGGTGCGTCAAATCTGTGATCGGACGAGAGAAGAAGGGGGGAAAGAGAGCTTGCCAGTAGCGGGTCATCAGGACACGGAAGGTCAACTTCAGACGCTTCTGGCGAAGCAGGAGATCCACGAGGCGCTCATGCGTTACTGCCGTGGCATTGATCGCTGTGACGACAGACTGGTCCTTTCCGCGTTTCACGAGGACGCCATCGACAATCATACCGGCGTGGAAGAGCGCGCATGGGAGCGGTATCCCAAGATGCTTCTCCTGGCAAGGACCAATATGAAGTGGACACGCCACCACATTTGCAACGAGCTGATCCAGGTTGATGGCGATGTCGCTCACAGCGAGTCCTACCTCATTGCCTACCACCGTTTCGAGCATGAAGGTCGTGATCTGGATTGGATCCTCGGAGCCCGGTATGTTGACCGCTTCGAATGCCGCGCCGGTGCATGGCGAATCGCTCATCGCACAGTCATCTTCGACTGGCAAAGGTTTGATGAAGTCAAGGATCCCCCTGAAGGGGTCAGCTACCTGGGGCACTTTGACCACGCAGAACAAGGAGTTCGAACGCCTGAAGACTTCTCCTACCGGCACTTGGCCCTTTAGGACATCGGGGTGACCGCATGCACGGTGATGGCGTCCCGCATCGCCACGCGGTGATTTCCGGCAGGCGCGCTGGGGGCGGGACCGATTGGTTCGCAGGTGACCGACCAGCGTGCGCTGAACGCGCCACACCCTGAGCAGACGGGCCACCGGTAGCTCCACCTACGTCATAGGTTCCTCGGAATGCTCAGAACCGCAACTGGTCGGCGATTTGCACGACGACTGCCCGTCCCTGGCCCGGCAATTCCACCACGGATGCTTCACCATCCTCACCGTGGGCGGCGCCTCGGGGCGACGATTCAGCTACGAGGACCGACGCCAGCTCCAGCGGATTGTGCGCCGTGGTGGCGACAAGGCAAGTCGATCGCGCTGTGGCCCTGCTCGAGAGTGCTCCTCTCGTGCCGAACCCGGGCGTAACCGCACCTCCCCAACGAACCCAGGCAGGCCCATAGGTAGCACCCTTTACGCTTCCCGTCGCTGTATCCGGGCGCGAAGCTCGTCTTTGAGGACCTTGCCGAGTGCGTTCACCGGCAGGGACTCGCACACCTCCACATAACGGGGAACCTTGTAATTGGCCATGTGCTGGCGTGCCCAGTCGATCACGTCCTGGGCCTCCAACCTGATCCCAGGACGGGGTACGACAAAGGCTGCCCCGACCTCCCCGAGACGGCGGTCGGGCACGCCGATCACCGCAACGTGCGCGATCTTTTCATTACCGAGCAAGAGGTTCTCGATCTCAGCGGGGTACGCGCTGAACCCTCCGACGTTGTACATGTCCTTGATACGTCCGGTGATCTTCACGTAACCGCGATGGTCCATGATGCCCAGGTCGCCGGTATGGAACCAGCCGTCACGATCGATCGCCGTTGCCGTTCCCTGGGGGTCTCCGACGTACCCGCGCGTCACATGGAAGCCCCGCACGACGATCTCCCCAGGGGTGCCGCGTTCTACCTCTTCACCTCCGCCTCCCACGACCTTGAGCTCAGTCCCAGGCATCGCCCGACCCGCGAAGTTGGCGATCGTCTCCGGATCGTCGTCTCGCCGGGAAAGCGAGGCAGGACCATTGGTCTCGGTGAGCCCGTAGCCGGTGATGATCGTGTCGAAGATTCGCTCGTTTCGGAGCCGCCTGATCAGCTCGACCGGCACATCGGAGGCTCCAGTAACGGTCGTGCGCAAGGAGGACAGGTCATAGCGCGATCGCTCGGGGGAATCGAGGATCGCCTGCAACAGCGCCGGCGGACCTGGAAGGAACGTAATTGCTTCGCGTTCAACGCTCTCCATCGTCAGGCGCACATCGAACACTGGCAGTGTGACGATCGTCGCGCCCTGCAGAAGAGCCGCTACCCAGCCGGCCTTGAAGCCGAAGGTGTGGAAGAAGGGCGTGGCGACAAGGTAGCGATCGCCCTCCCGAAGCCCTACGAGCTCGTTCCAGCTGGCGAACAGACGCAGTACCTGGCCATGGCTGCTCATGGCCCCTTTCGGGAGCCCGGTCGTCCCTGAGGTGAAGAGGATGTCCGAGAGATCGTCGCTCCCGAGCTGATCGATTCGAGCCAGTGCGACGTCTTCACTGACGGCCTGCCCGTCGAAGAGGAACTCCTCCCAAGGCGTATCGTTCCCTGCGTCGCCGTCGAGGACGACTGTGTCAACGAGCTCCGGCAGCGCTTCCCCGGTCTCGTTCAGCCATGCGTGCAGCATGGGGAGGTAGCCGTTCCCGAGGAACGCATTGTCCGCGAACAGGGTGCGCACTCCCGCCGTTCTGAGCACATGGACAGCCTCGGCACCCTTGAAGCGTGTGTTGACCGGGACAATGACCGCTCCAGCACCGAGGGCGCCGAGGGCGGCAACGATCCACTTGTGGCCATTGGGAGCCCAGATCGCGACACGGTCGCCGTGGTTGATTCCCCGTGCGATCGCTGCCCGCGTGGCACGTAGCGCATCTTCAGCGAGCTCTGCGTAGGAGAGCCGCACCTCACCATCGACAACGGCCTCGGCCTCCGGGAAGCGCCTCGACCCATCGAGGGCCAGGCGTGCAATGTTTGCAGCGAGGGCGGCCATCGGGTTCAGCGAATGAGGCTCGTACCGCGAAGGATACGAGACGAGCCGTCAGAGCCGGTACAGCTTCGCGGCATTCTCCCCCATGATCTTCCGTCGGGTCTCGGGGCGCAGCGTTGACATCTTCTCCTCCACCGTCCCCAGGGGATCGGGGTACAAACACGTGGGGTGAGGAAAGTCTGTCTCGAAGAGGATGTTGTCCTCACCGATGGAGTCGACGAGAACCTGGAGATTGCCAGTCCTGCTCCTCTCGAACCAGAACGTCGCGTACCAGTGATCCCGGAAATACTCCGACGGCATCTTCGACAGCTCCGCTGCTTGGATCGGCGCGTTCTCCCAGATCTCGTAGTCCATTGCCTCGAGCATGAACGGAATCCATCCTGCGCCGCTCTCGACTGAAACCATCTTCAGCTTCGGGTGCCGATCGAAGATCCCCGCGTACACCGTATTGATCACGAATCGGGCGTTACCTATGAACAGCATGGCCCCGCCGATGGCCGGTTTGACGTACTCATGCTGCGAAGGCCAGAAGTACTTGCCGTAGAAGTCCATCGCCGTGGCACTGGCACCGATGTGGAAGTGCAGTGGCAGCCCGAGATCGGCACACACTTCGAAGAAGGGGTCCCACGCCCTGCTTGCCAGATCCGGTGCGCCGGTCTCCTGCGGGTCCGACATCATGTTGAGACCCCGGAATCCCAGCCTTGCTGCACGCTGAGCTTCCTTCACGCACTCTTCGACGCTCCACGCCGGCATCACCGCCATGGGAAGGAGTCGGTTGCCCGAATCAGCTTGCAGCTCGGCCATGGCATCGTTGAAGATCTCCACGCACAGCGTGCGCAGCCGGGAATCGGCGGTCGCGTTCGCCAAGCGCTGGCCTCCGATGCCCACGTCGCTCGGGAAGAGAACCTGGGCATGGACGCCTTCCTCGTCCATGAGCGCGATCCGCGCCTTCGGATCCCACGCCGCCGGATGGACCTGATCGATGTTCCACACGAGCTGCGACTCGTAGAAGGGGAACTTGTTCCCCTGAGGGTCGATGGTGCCCCCGCCCCTCGCCGGCCCGAGCGGCTTGCCCTCGAGCAGCCACGTGTCCCGACCGTCGACCTTCTCCACTCTGGGGACGCGATCCTCGTACCCCTTCGGCGCCCGCTTCGTCCAGAGGTCATGTACCTCTGTCAGATGGGTGTCTGCGTCGATCACGCGCACTTCCTCGGCCAGCTTCCCCATCGTCTTTTTCCCTCCCCTCGCAGCAACGGTTCCGAGGATTCGGTCCTGAGCGGCTTGGATCCTTCAATCACTCCATGCCGGTCTTCCGATGCCGAGCGGCTCGGCGTGGGAAGGCCTGATACGGAGTAAACGTTTCCTCAACGCAGGAAACGATAGGACGGCTCGACCACCGAGGCAACGCCGAGGCTGGGAGCGGGGTTGCCCAGCTTCGGTGACCCATTCCTACGTGACAAACTCCGAGCGGGCTTGGGGCGTGAAGGTGATCGGGATGCGAAGGGGTGCGCGGTTGAAGGCGGAGTGGAATTCGATCGGTTCGGCACCGTCTTCGAGCCGGATGTCGTGAAGCCGAGTGAGCAGCTCTTCGAGCGCGATCCGCAGATTCATCCGAGCGAAGTTCGAGCCCGCGCAACGATGGGGACCGGCACCGAACGCGAGGTGCCGGTTGCTCCTGCGAGAAGGGTCGAACTTGGAGGGATCGGGAAATTCGGCCTCGTCCCGATTGGCGGACGCCCATGAGATCAGCACCCGCTCCCCTGCCTTCATGGCCTGGCCACCGACTTCGGTGTCTGTCGTCACGGCGCGACCGACGAACACGAAGGGACCGTCGAGCCGGAGCAGCTCCTCGACGGCATCGGGGATGACCTCGGGCCGGCTGCGCAGCAGCGCCGGGATCTCAGGTTCACGAATGAAACGAATCATGAACTGTCCAAGGGCCCCTGCGGTGGTGTCCAGTCCGCCGAGGATCAGAAGCTGGATCAAGCCGTAGATCTCGGCGTCGGTGATCGGGCGCCCGTCGATATCGGCAGCCAGGATCGCGTCGACCACGTCACCGCGGGGCGCTTCGAGGCGCCGCTGCGCGACGAATTCGGTGATCCAGCGGAACATTCCCTCCCACGCCTCGCGACCTTTCGGGTTCTTTGGCACCGACGCGGCCGTCGACATCTCGTTGATCTCGACAAGCTGGTCTGGTGGTGCATGCAGGACCTGGTCGAAGAAGGCAAGGCCGGGGAACGGTCGGGCGAACTCCGCCATGAACTCGCAGCGTCCCTTCTCGATGAACGTGTCGATGAGCCGATTCACCAGCTGCCGGACCGGCTGTTCGTATCGTGAGACGACGGCCGGTGTGAAGTACGCGTTGATCAGCCGCTTGTAGATCCGCTGAAGCGGAGGATCCGACCATTCTGGGATCGGTGGGACGACGACCCTGGTGTCGGTGAGGCCTACACCTCTCGCCGAGCTGAAGGTCTTCCAATCCTGAGCGACCCGGAGCACGTCCTCGTAGCGGGTGACCACCCAGTGCCCCCCATATTGATCACTGTGGGCCACTGGGCACTGTGCGCGCATCCGGGCGAGCGCGTCATGAATGTAGCTGCCCATCGCATGGGACGCGTAGTCGAAATGGTGCGCACACCAATCGTCTGTTGGTGCTGAATCTGCGCCCGCTTCGGCGACGTCGGCGGGGACGGTCGGATCCGACGTCGCCATCGATGATGAATCCATGCCACCCCCTTGGTAGTCGGCGGCCGGTCGCCGCGCGACCGCAGGATAACAGAGTGAGCACTTACGTTCGAAGACCCGGCAGAACAAGCACACGCTCGAAGCCGCGTTCCCACACCGGGAAACTCCGGTCCGCTCGACCTACGGCCAGGTCCTTTGGAACTCGTCTGCGTGCAGGATGTGGCCGGTGAAGCTCTGCGCGCTCTGCTGGGCAAGGAAGAGCAAGGCCGGTCCCAGCGCCTCTGGCGTGGCGGGCTTGTGCGTTCCAGCCGCCCGAGCTTCGGGACGGGCCGCTGCTGCCGTGTCGGTCAACACCATCCCCGGGCTGAGTGCGTTGACAGCGATCCCATGCGGCTTCAGCTCCTCGGCCATGAACACCGACAGACGGTTGAGCGCGGCCTTGCTCACGGCATAGAACAGGAGGCTGCCGGAGGTGCCAGACGGTTTGGGAACAAAGTCGAGACTGCCGGCACCCGCAGTGATGTTGACGATGCTGCCAGAGCGTTGGGCAATCATGTACGGCATCGCATGCCGGATGGCCAGGTACGGGCCGCGCACGTTGGTCCGCATCACCCGGTCCCACACTTCGCAGCCCGCGTCGATAGGAAAGCCCCCCATCACCGCAGCGTTGTTCACGAGCACGTCGATGCGTCCGAAGTTGACCACGGCCTCGCCGATCATTCGGATGATGTCGGTCTCGACCTCCATGTCGCAGACGTACGCGTAGATGCGCCCCGGCAGCCCCTCACCAGCCTTCACCACCTCGTTCAGGGTGTGGCGCGCGGGAGGCTCGGTATCGCTCGGGCCCAGGGTGCGGGCGGCCGCCACCACCGTCGCGCCGGCACCGGCAAGCGCGAGGGCATAGGCTCGCCCAATGCCGGCACTGGCACCGGTGACGATCGCAACCCTGCCAGCGAGGGCTGTGTTCATGCCTTTGGTTCTAGGCTGACAACGTGCGCTTTGCATTCAAGACGGCTCCCCAGCACACGACCTGGACCGACATGCTTGCACTGTGGCAGGCGGCTGACGACATCAAGCTGTTCGAATCGGGCTGGACCTTCGACCATTTCTACCCCATCGTCTCGGACACCAACGGCCCGTGCCTGGAGGGATGGACGACGTTGACGGCGTTGGCGCAGGCAACTCGGCGAGTTCGTCTCGGCACGCTCGTGACAGGCATCCATTACCGCCACCCCGCCGTGTTGGCGAATATGGTGTCGACCCTCGACATCATTTCCGGCGGACGAGTGGAGCTGGGCATTGGCGCCGGGTGGAACGAGCAAGAGTCCGGCGCATACGGGATCCCCCTGGGGACTCCTCGCCAACGCTCGGATCGCCTCGAGGAAGCCTGCGAAGTCCTCATCAAACTCTTGAGCGAGGAGACAACGACCTTCAAGGGGGAGTACTACCAGCTCGTAGAGGCTCGGAACGAGCCCAAGGGGGTTCAGCGCCCTCACCCGCCGATCTGCATCGGAGGCAGCGGGGAACGAAGGACCCTGCGGACTGCAGCCCGATTCGCACAACACTGGAACTTCGTCGGCGGCACCCCGGAGCAGTTCGCCCGCAAACGTGAAGTCCTCTACGCGCATTGCGATGACATCGGCCGTGACCCTGCTGAGATCCTGCTGTCCAGCCACGTTCCCTTCGATGGGGACCCTGTCGCCACTGCCGCTACCGCTGCAGCGCTCGGGGACGTCGGGGTCCAGCTTGGGATCGTGCACATCCGGCCACCTCACACACCCGCCATCTTGGAGCCACTCGCCAATGAGCTGGCTCAAATCCGCTGAGCGGTCGATCCATCGCGCGCTCAGCGGCCAACGCAGATCGTCAAGAGACGCTGCAGGGCCTCTGTGGGGAGACCTTCGGACTCCCGCGTCCGGATGGGATGAAGCCAACGGGTGCTGATCCGCGCCTCGACAAAGGGACCCATCCCTCGGACCCCAGGTGCGCTTCAGGGGAACTGACCTCGCCATGGAGGCGTATGGGCGACTTATGTCGTCAACGGTCACCTCATGGCCGCACCAAGCCCGGCGCGCTTGAGAAGAACACGCTCCCTGTGAATGTCAGGGCGGCTGCGGACGATCAGAGTTGACGCACCACCTTCGCGGCGAGCAACGCATCGATTTCATCGGAGGCGAACCCCAGTTCGCTGAGGACAGCGGTCGTGTGCTCCCCCACGCCTGGCAGCATGCCTCGTGGTCCATGGCGGAGATCAGGTCCGCAGCGGACAAGCGAGCCGACCTGTTCGAAATGACCCCAGTCCGCCGTCTCGTACTCGACGACCCTCCCGAGTTGGCGATTGAGCGGGTCATCGAGCACCCCCTGACGGAATCGATCTCGCTCCATTGGCTCAATCAGCTCCGCCAGCAGGCCGTTGTGCCGAAGACGCTCGGTCCACGTTGCAGCAGGAGCCGAGGAGAACACCTTTTCCAGCACGCCCTCTGCGCGCCGGGCTGCTGCATCATCGGGTCCGCCCCGTAACGGCACATAAGCCGCCTCGAGCTCGTCGGTCCCCAGAACCATCCGCAAGCGTTCCCATGACATGGCGTCGGGAACAACGAGGGCGAACCACTGGTCGTCGCCGCCACGGTAGAGGCGGTAACCCGGGCCGTATCCTGTCTGGTCAGCGTCAAGGGCTGGACCACCGATGGTGCGGCCATCGCGCTGGTAAACGCCGCTCTGAAGGAGCATTCCGGCGCCGAGCAAGCTCGTGGTCACCTGTTGCGCGACCCCTGAGGTCCTCTGGGCGTACAGACCCGCCAGGATGCCGGTCGCGGCCACCCATCCGCCCGCCATGTCAATGGGGATCCACGTCGGAGCGATGGGGAAATTGCCTGCGCCCCCAACGGCCCGTTCCAGACCGGTGACTGCCTGCATCAAGGCGTCGTTGCCTGGAAACGTGGAACGAGGCCCACGGGTCCCGAACGCGCTGGCATGGCAATACACCACACGGGGATTCAGCTTCACGACCGTCGCTTCGTCGATCCCCAGACGCTCGGCGACGCCGATGCGGAAGTTGTGGAGCACGACATCAGCCCATCGCACCAACCGCTCGACCACCGGGCGCGAATCGGGGGAACGGAGGTCCATCGCGAGACTGCGCTTGCCGCGCTGGCACGCCGCCACCGCGTAGGCCGCAGCCCGCATGGCCTCGCCCTCCAACGGTTCGACCTTGATGACTTCTGCCCCCATGTCCGCCAGTACCTGGGCGGCGAGCGGACCGGCGACGAAGGCCGAGAAGTCGAGCACGCGGACACCTTCGAGGAGCTGTGCGTCCCCGAAGCCGCTCGGCTTCGCGACGGCATCGGCTGGTCCTAGAGGTTCGGCAACCGGGCTCGCGCGTCCACGCGGGGCAACTTCAGGGCTGTCCTCGATGGCCGCGTCCACTGCCGGCTCGAGGGCGCGCACCGAGATCGGGGTCGCCAGCAGGATGTCTCGATGAGAACCCTCGGTGCGGGTGATAGCCAAACCGACCTCAAAGAGGTGTGGATCGGCCAGGACCTCGCCGGGAGAGAGCACAGGCTCGCACGGAATCCCGACGCTGCGCAGGTGCGCGATCCAATGATCGCGGGGCTTGGTCGCAAAGACCGCGGACCAGCGGCGTGCTCGCTCGTTCAGCAGACCCTTGACCTGATCTGCGTAGTAACCAGACTCACTCGGTTCGTCACCGAGCGCTTCGAGCAGGGTCGCGTACATCCCCTTCCCGCCGAACCAGATCTGGATCAACTCGCCATCGCTGCAGCGGTACAAGAAATTGGGGAAGGTCGATCCCTGCGCCCAGTAGGACTCGACCTCGGGCGCCGCTCGCTCGGAACGGCCAATCATGCAACCCAGGGTCGTGAGCATCCCGTCGTAGAGCGAGGTCTCTGCCCAACCTCCCGAACCCGTGCGAACCCGACGGCAAAGCAGCGCCAGGACCGAACTGGCGAGGAGCAATGCCGTTCCCGAGGCCGACGAGCGTGCGTCGAGGAAGATCGGACCGGGCCGGTGCCCCTTGAGCTGCGTACAGAGCCCAGCCTTGGCCTCGACCAGAACGCCGAAGTCGGCAACCATCCCCTTGGCGGTCCGACTCGGCCGACAGCGGGCATAGACGAGCCCAGGATTCGCCCGTGCGAGGTCCCGATAGCCCAGCCCGCGACCCTCAACGAGCTGTTCGTCTCCGTAGACAATGGCAACGTCGGCCTCAAGGAGCAGCGAGCGGATCGACTCGGCGTCATCGACCGTCAGGATCTGCTTGTCACGATGCCACGACCGGCTCCATGACACCCCTTCGTCGATCGCCGGTCGCTCAGAGCCGACCACCCGCACGACCGAAGCGCCGAGGTCGGCGAGCATCAACCCCGGAACACCTCCGGCCATCCCCAAACCGAGGTCGCTCACCCCGACGGCAAGTTCTACGACCGACAGGCCGGCGCATGGCTGCCCATGGAGATGAGTGCTCACTCGCACATCCTACGATGCCCTCTCGCAGGGCCACGAGCCCGCTGGCCGGTCGACAACCTCCTCGCGCCGTGACCCCCCTCGCTGCGGGCCGCCGGCAGGTCACCCCGCAAGGTACCGGTCGAGCTCCTCGTGCATGTTGCTGATCGCACGTTCCCACTCGGTTGCCAGCCGCATGGACCGAAAGCTCCGGGAATGCAGGCCGCGCTGCTGGCGCTCGATATTGCTGAAGTCCTGGCGAGGTATTAGGCCCCAATGGTCCGCATCATCGTGGGCAAAGCGTCCGGCAAGGCGCGCCCGACCCGGCTCGCTCCCCTCAGGGTACGTCGTGAGCGACCATACCTCGAAGCGGCAGCATTCTGGGTCGTCGCCATAAGGCCGGATGCGGTAGCTGAGCGCATTGGCGTACATCGGCAGCACGAAGAAGTTCGGGAACACGAAGATCTCGCCTCCCCACAGCCGCATCCCTTCGCCCGGGGGCGCCATTGGGATGCCGGCGCCGCGGGCGTACTCGAACAAGGCTGCGATCGCTGCCGTCGCGAAGTCCTCTCCCGGCGGCACGCGATGGCGCAGGCCCTCGAAGACCCTCAGATCGCGCTCGAGGACCATGGCGTCCTGACCTTCCCAGAGGATCCGGTTCCGCTCGATGAACTCGTCGGCAGCTCGATCCTCGGTGTCCTCGACGGCAACCTCGTCACCGGACCCCTCTGGTCGGCCTCGGAACACGCCTCCCCTCGAGGCATCGACGCGACTCTGGAAGCGGGCATGGCCGTTTTCGAACGCGGTGTACTCGGGGATCCCCGGCGGATAGGCCTCGCCTTGACCCATCGTGAGCTGGGGGTGGGTCCGCATCACGTGCCAGCCCTCGTGGAAGGCCTCTTGGGCCGTCTTCCAGTTGGCGCGGAGGATGGTTTCCTTCCACCACCACACACGCATGTTGCCGAACCCGACCGCGTCGAGGAGCGCGGCCACTGGTGACAATGCTTCGGCGAGCGGCCTGGCGTTGGGGTCCATGTTGATCCATGCACACCCACCCCACGTTTCGACCCGACACTCCTGCAGGCGAACGTCTGCAGGATCGAGGCACTCTGGTGCGAACCCCTCCTTACCGTAGAGGAACGAGCTCGTGCCGTCGAGGTTCCAACGCCAGCCATGGAACGGACATTGGATCTGCCCGTGAGGGAGCCGTCCCGATCCCTTGCAGAGCTCGACACCGCGGTGACGGCAGGCGTTGTAGAAGGCCTTGACCGAGTGGTCGAGCTGTCGAACGATCAGAATCGATTGGTCGCAGATCTCGTACTCGACAAAATCGCCCGGGTCGGGGATCTCCTCCAACCGGCACGCCATCTGCCACACCCGCGGCCATAGGCGCTCCTTTTCGAGCTCGAAGAACTCGCGGTCGTAGTAGCGCTCACGTGGCACGTGGAGCGGGTCCTGCATCGCAAACGGAACACGGCCCGGCGCTGTTGTCGGGCGTTCATTGGTGATGGCCATTCTCGGCACCTCCCTCGTCGACCCCTACAGGATCGTCCGTTGATCTTTCAGCGCGCTGATCTCGTCCCAGGTCAGTCCCAGTTCGAGGAGCACCGTCTCGGTGTGCTCACCGTGTTCAGGTGCCCGGGTCGGGCACCCGGGTCGCTCGTCGAACTGCACCGGAGTGGTGACAAGCGGGAGCGATGCCCCGTTGCCGAGGTCGACCCCGGCCAAGTAACCGTTGGCCTGCACCTGAGGATCGTCGACCAGCTCGCCAGGCTGTTGCACCACTACCCATTCTCCATCGAAGTCAGCGAGCACGCGTCGCCAATGTGCGAGGGTGCGTTGGGAGAAGACTCCCTCGAGCCACTCTGCACAGGACCGTGCGTTGCGCCTCCGCGCCTCCATATCCACGAAACGGGGGTCGTTCGCCATCTCGGGATGGCCCAGTACCTCGCAAAGACGACGCCAGTTGCGGTCCGGAGCAAGCATCATGAGGAGGACGAAGCGATCGTCAGCTGTTCGGTATGGAAGCATGAGCGGGTTCCAGGACTCGTAGCGGTCCGGAACACGTCGCGCCGATCGGTCCTGTTGAATCGCGGCGTGGACGATGTCGGTCTGGATCTGCCACATTCCCGAGGCGAGCAGCGACGCGTCGATCGTCGATGTCTGGCCAGTCATGGATCGCCGGTACAGCGCGGCGCTGACGGCACCGGCGATCGTAAGGCCACCGACGACATCGCCGAACGCCGGCGGTGCCGGGGTAGGCCACGCGGCCTCTGGTGCCGTGAGCACCGATTGCATCCCGCTCCTCGCCCAGTAGGCACCGGTGTCGTACCCACCGCGACCAGCCTCGGGACCACGAGGGCCGAAGGCCGTGCCGCGGACGTAGATGATGGAGGGATTGTCGGCACGAACGTCTTCGACGTCGATCTCGAGCCGGCGCCGGGCATCGGCTCGCAGGTTCGTGGTGAAGACGTCCGCGCGCGCGATGAAGCGCGAGAGCAACTGCCGGCCGGCCGACTGGCTCAGGTCGAGGCATACCGAACGCTTCCCGCGATTGGCCGCTTGGAAGCTGGTATCGACCCCTGCGTAGGTCTTGTGGAGCCCGACCGTCACCAGGCTCCGATAAGGATCACCGGTCTCGGGGTGCTCGACCTTGATGACGTCGGCGCCCCACTCGGTGAGGACAGCGCCCGCCATGGGAACGAAGACGTGCGTCGCGACCTCGACGACCCGCACGCCGGACAAGGGGGCACCGACGGTCATGTGCGCTGGAGCGAGTCCGGCGACGCCGGTAGGCGGAGGCGAGGAAGCACCTCCTCGGCCGCAAGGGTCACGACTTCGAGCGTGTCCTCGGCAGCAGCCGGGGAGATGATGATGTGCCGGGCACCGGCGTCGACATACTCCTGCAGTCGAAGAGCCACCTCCTCCGGCGTGCCTGCCGGCACGATCCGTTCGAGCATTTCGCGTGGCTTCGTGCCGTACGCAGCGCCAAGGAACGTAGCGACGTCATCGCGTGCACGGTCGCCGTCTCGGCGGACCGAGCAGTACGCGTACAGCAGCCACTCGAACCCCTCAAGGTCACGCCCGAGCGCTTGGGCCTCGGCGCGGATCGCCGCGACGGAGCGCGCGTAGGCGCCTGGTGACACCAGGTAGGGCATCCACCCGTCGCCGAGGCGAGCCGCACGGCGCATCGCTGGAGGCTTGCGCCCCGAGACCAGAAGCGGTGGCCCGCCCAGCTGCATCAGCGGAACGCCTGCACCAGGATCCTTCACCGCGCGCAGCATGACGTCCTCGACGTGGAAGAACCGGCCCTGGTGCGTCACCGCTTCCCCGGACCACAGGGCCCGCAACAGCACCATGGCCTCATCGGTCCGGGGGCCCCGCTCGCCCACCGGCACTCCGACCGCTTCAAACTCGTGAGGGAATTCGCCGCCGACACCGACTCCGATCGCCAGACGACCGCCCGATCGCGAATCCAAGTCGGCGAGCTGCTTGGCGACGATCAGCGGGGGGTAGAGCGCCAGGACCAAGATGGCCGATCCCACCCGCACGCGCTCGGTCCAGGCACTGAGCAACGCCAGGCGCGTGATGGCCTCGCCCGTGTGGGTCGGGGGCAGCAGATGGCCGCCTTGCCAGATCGACTCGATCGGCAATCGCTCCACGGCCGCCAACCAGTTGCGTTCTGGCTCGGGCAGCGCTGCCGCACCGAAGGTGACACGATCATCCCCCAAGCCGGTCCCACCTCCATGGACTCCAACACCTCGCTGCGAGCGCCCCGAGGACTATCGTCGCATATCCCAACTGGCAACCAAAAGAGAGTGAGCGTACACTCCTCTTGGCAGGCGTGCCTGCCTTGCTATCGCTCGACCTCATCACCCCGGAGGAGGCCATGTCGGGCCCGCTCGAAGGAATACGGGTTGTCGAGCTCCAAGGTCGCGGGCCCGGCCCGTTTGGCGGGATGGTCCTCTCGGACCTGGGTGCCGACGTCGTGACCGTTGCGCGCCCTGAGACCGTGCACGCCCCGGTCGGCGAGAGCGACCACGAGCGCAGCCTCAAGGGCCATCGCCGGTTCGATCTCGTGACGCGCGGTCGGCGTTCGGTCGCGATCGACCTCAAGCACCCCGAAGGCCTGGAGGTTGCCCTGCGCCTCGTCGACGAGGCCGATGTGCTGGTGGAGGCCTATCGCCCTGGCGTTGCCGAGCGGCTCGGCATCGGGCCCGAGGTCTGCATGGAGCGCAATCCCAGCCTCGTCTACGCGCGGATCACCGGCTGGGGCCAAGACGGGCCATACGCGGCGATGCCCGGTCACGACATCAACTACGTCGCTCTCTCCGGAGCCCTCCACGCACTGGCGCGACCAGGTACCGCTCCTGCCCCTCCGCTCAACCTGCTCGGGGATTACGGGGGTGGCGGCATGATCTTGGTCATCGGCATTCTTGCTGCCCTGATCGAACGCACTCGGTCGGGCCGCGGGCAGGTCGTGGACGCGGCCATGATCGACGGGGTCGCGCTGCTCACCACTCAGCTGCGTGGCATGCGCGCCGAAGGACTCTGGTCCGACGTGCCTGGCACGAACGTCCTCGATCTCGGCGCGCCCTTCTACAACGTCTACGAGACCGCTGACGGTCGCCACCTCACGATTGCCTGCGGTGAACCGAAATTCTACGCGAACCTCCTGCGCGCCATCGGTGCTGAAGACGACCTTTTGTCTCAGCAAGGCAATCCCCGGACGTGGCCGGCTGCCAAGGAACGCCTCGCGACGATCTTCAAGACGAAGACCCTTGCACAGTGGTGCTCCATCCTGGAGAACGTCGACACCTGCTTCGCTCCCGTCCTTACCCTCGACGAGGCACCGACACACCCTCACAACGTCACCAGGCGGACCTTCGTCGAGATCGACGGCATCGTCCAGCCGGGCGCAGCCCCCCGCTTCAGCCGGACACCGGCGAGTCCGGGCCGAGTGCCACGATCTGGCGAGCACACCACCGAGACGCTCTTGGCCGCTGGCTTTCCGGCAGAAGAGATCTCCCGATTGCGACGAGCCGGGGCGATCGTGCAAGCCGAGGAGGAGGCCGACTCCGGCGCGATGGCACGATGACCAGTACCCCGATCCCAGAGCGTCCTGCGCGGAGAAAGCGTGCAGGATCAGGAGGAACCCGAGCCGAGATGAGCACGGAGGACGTGACGTGGACGCCACCATTGGTATCCCCCCGGCCGTAACCGAAGAAACCCAGGCCTTCTGGAACGCGGCGAGCCAAGGGCGACTGATCGTCGAGCGATGCTCGGCGTGCGGGCGTGACAACTTTCCGCCTCGGGGGATGTGCCGTTATTGCCGAAGCCGATCGATGGTACCGACGGAGATCACCGGCCGCGGGCGGGTGTACAGCCTCACGGTCAACTACCAACGCTGGCTTCCCGAGCTTGAGGTTCCCTACGTCATCGTCTTGGTCGAGTTCGACGAGCATCCCGGTGTTCGGGTAGTCGGCAGATTGCGCGGCTGTCCTCCGGAGGCCGCGGCCATCGGCATGGCCGTCGAAGTGGGCTTCGAGCCAGGTCCGGGCGGCTATGCCATCCCGAGTTTCTACGCGCTGAACCGATGAGGAGGACTCTGGTGGGACTGGAGGCGGTGGTTTGATGGGCACCGAGCTCCTGGAGCGGCGAGCCGTCATCTCGGGCGTTGGCCAGTCGGCGATCGGTCGAAGGATCGATCGTTCGGGCTTCCAACTGACCCTGGATGCGATCCTCGCCGCGATCGCTGATGCCGGACTGACGGTTGACGACATCGATGGGCTGGCCATGTTCCCCGGCGGCGGCAAGTCGAACCTTCCGGGCTACTCGGCGGCCAACCTCTACGAGATCCAAGACGCTCTGCGAATCACCACCACCTGGCGCCAGGGCCTCGTGGAGGGGATGAGCCTGCCGTTCTACGGGGCAGTGCAGGCGGTGGCGACCGGCCTGGCCCGCCACGTCGTCGTCTACCGAACGGTGAAGGAAGGCAGCGCCGCCAAGAAGGCAGGCGGTCGCCCGGCATATGGGTCGATCCACCCAGAGGCGGAGGGCCCCCTCGCCTGGCTCCTGCCCATCGGAGCGCTGTCACCGGTGTGCCAGATCGCTCCGTACGCGGCGCGTTATCTGTACGAGTTCGGGGTCACAAGGGAGCAGATCGCGTGGATTCCGGTGACCCAGCGCAAGCATGCCGCCTTGAACCCCGACGCCGTCTACCGGGATCCGCTCACCGTCGAGGACTACCTGGGATCTCGAATGATCTCCACCCCGATCTGCCTGTATGACTGCGACGTTCCCGTCGACGGCTCCACGGCCCTGGTGATCTCCGCATCAGAGACGGTCCCGGACCTCAGGGCGCCCGTCGGCCTTGAGGCGATGGCCGGGGTCATCGACGGGAGGCCGTCTTGGGAGCAGTGGGAGGATTTCACCCGCGTCGGCTACGCCACGGCTGCTGGCATGTGGGCGCGCACCGACCTTGGCCCGGAAGACGTCGATGTCGCCGAGCTCTACGACGGCTTCACCATCGAGGCGATCTGGTGGCTCGAAGCACTTGGCTTCTGCAAGGCAGGAGAGGCCGGCCACTTCGTGGACGGAGGGGAGCGGATCACCCTCGGTGGTCAGCTCCCGCTCAACACCTGGGGTGGGCAGCTCTCGGGCGGCCGGCTGCACGCCGCCTTCGGCCACACCGCAGAAGCCGTCCGCCAACTGCGTGGCGAAGCGGGCGAGCGCCAGGTCGCCGACGCCGAGGTGGCTGTCGTCACGAGCGCCGGTGGCTTCGAGGCGGGCGCCGCGCTGCTGACGCGGTGGCGCTGACCGCACTGAGTGACCGGAATTCACGAGCGAAGGGAGCAGAAAAAATTGCCTGAGCGCAAGGGACGCGTCGAGGGAAAGGTCGCGATCGTGACCGGGGCCGGCTCGACGCCGGGGCCGGGTGTCGGCACCGGCAAAGCGACCGCCATCGCCCTGGCACGAGAAGGAGCGAGTGTGCTGCTCGTCGATCTCTATCCGGACCGGGCCGACGAGACGCGTCAAGTGATCGCGAAGGAAGGCGGGCAAGCTGAGGTCTTCGGTGCAGACGTCACGAAGGACGCCGAGTGCGCAGCGATGGTCGCGCACGCCGTCGACAAGTTTGGACCGATCGACATTCTCGTCAACAACGTCGGCCGCGCGGCCACTGGCACCGTCGTCGACATCAGCGAGGAGGATTGGGATCGTTCCCTCGACATCAACCTTCGCACGGCGTTCCTCGCCTCCAAGCACGTCATCCCGGTGATGGCTGGCAAGGGCGGTGGCTCGATCGTCAACATCTCTTCGATCTCTGCACTGCGAGGGGACGGCACTGCCGCCTACTCGGCAGCCAAAGGCGGCCTCATCGCACTCACCATCGACATGGCGTACTCCCACGGTCGCCAGGGGATCCGTGTCAATGCCATCGCCCCCGGGCACATCACGACACCGATGGTGCTGTCGGTCTACGGACCGGGCCCACGAACCGAGTACCTGAACCAGCTGCGTGCCGAGGCCGGCCTGCTCGGAAACGAGGGAACCGGGTGGGACGTGGCAGCCGCTGCGGTGTTCCTCGCCAGCGACGAGGCACGCTGGATCACCGGCGTGACGCTCCCCGTCGACTCTGGCGTGCTCAGCGTCACCCCCCTCTCGATGGCGGACAAGCTCCGTGCCCTCAGAGAGCCCTAGGCTGTGGGGGCGCCCTGCCAGGGCGGGACATGGTTCCTGGAAGACGCTTCCATTGACACCCTGACCGGGGCACACTTAGTGTAAGTGAACGCATACTTTTTGTTCTGTTCCGTCCGAGGAGCACGACGATGACCACGACGACCGTCGACCAGATCCACACCGAGGTTCCCCTCTGCGAGCGCTACGCGGTCGCAGACGTCGACTCGCACATCATCGAGCCGCCTGACCTGTGGACAGCGCGAGTCTCCTCGAAGTGGGGCGAGCTCGTCCCCCACGTCAAGTACCACGAGCGCCGCGGCGAGGACTGGTGGTATGTCGGGTCGCGCAAGCTCTACGGCGTCGGTGCGTTCGCGCAGGCCGCTTGGCCGGAGTTCCCACCTTCTCACCCGCGTCGATTCGAGGAGGCATTGCCAGCAGCGATCGACCCGAAAGCGCGCCTCGCGTACATGGACGAGGTCGGTGTCTACTACCAGGTCCTCTACCCCAACATCCTGGGCTTCCACAGTCATGTCTTCCTCAACGAGATGCCCCATGAACTCGCCACTGAGTGCGTTCGGGCCTACAACGACTGGCTCAGCGAGTTCTGCTCGGCAGATCCTCGTCGCCTGATCGCGATGATGATGCTGCCGTTCTGGGACATCGAGGCTTCGATGAAAGAGATGCGGCGTGCGTACGAGATGGGGCACAAGGGCGTGCTCTTCGCTGCCCGCTACGACAAGGTGGGCTTGCCACGCCTCATCGACGACTACTGGGAGCCCCTGCTCAGCCAGGCGCAGGAAATGGGCCTGTCGATGAACTTCCACGTGGGCTTCCTTGCTTCCAGCGATGACTTGAAGGGTGCGGTCGACCAGAGCAAGAAGCTCGACTTCACCCGGGAGAGCTCGCTCACCCTTCTCGGCAACGCCCAGAACATTGCCGAGGTGGTCCTCAGTGGCGTCTGCCACCGGTACCCGGATCTCAAGTTCGTGTCCGTCGAGAACGGAGCAGGCTGGTTGCCGTTCCTCGCCGAGAGCATGGACTGGCAGTGGCTGAACGTTGGCGCCCACAAGGACTACCCCGACCGGCTGCTCCCCAGCGAGTACATGCGCCGGCAGATCTATGGCATGTACTGGTTCGAGCAGGACGCCGTGCGCGCCGTCATCGACAAGCTCGCGGACAACTTGATGTTCGAGACCGACTTCCCGCACGCAACGAGCCTGTCCCCCGGACCAGCCTCGGAGTCACCCAGCCCCCGGGAGGTCATGGAGCGGTCCTTGCACGGTCTTCCCGACGAGATCGTCGGCAAGGTGCTCCAGTACACGGCGACAAAGCTCTACGACCTCGAACCACCGCGCAGGGACTGACGCCACCCGGCACTGGCGCCCGAACCCATCGTGGGGCCCACGGTGCGTCGCTGCCGGAGGCAACAACTTCACCCGGGGGTCCACCTACGAAGAAACGCCGACCACGTTGCTTGCGACGAGCTCTGCGACCGCTTCCGGAGCAAATCCGAGCGTGGCCAGGACCTCTTCGGAGTGCTCGCCGAGTGCTGGAATCTGTCTCGGGGCGCCAGGAGCAGGCTTCGGACCGAACCGGAGCAAAAACCCCGGTTGCTCGAGCCGCCCACGCGGCCCCCACTCGAAGGCTGCCACCCTCCCCAGCTGCTGATTGACCGGATCGTTCAAGAACTGCGCGACGAACTCGGCTCGATCGACCTCGACGACCGGCTCGACCTCCACCCCAGCCGCGCGCAGCTCCGAGACCCACACGGCCGCGGCCTTGGTTGCAAAGAGCGCTTCGAGGCGCTCCTCCGCTGGCTGGCGTTCACCGGTGCCCATGCGCAGCGGTGGTGGCCGATCGGGCAGGTCAGGGTCGCCGAGCACTTCGCGGAGCCGAGTCCACGCTTGCCGATCGAGCACCGCCAGCGCGAACCAGGCTCCGTCACCGCCTTGATAGATCCGGTACGCCGCGCCGTAGCCAGTCTGGCGGTCGTCGACCATCGGGCCTGGGACGACAGCACCGTCCGCAACGAACACCCCCGACTTGAGCGCCATCCCCGCACCGAGCAAGGTGCTCCTCACCGACTGGCCCTCCCCAGTCTTTCGTCGCGCGTAGAGTCCGGCGAGCACCGCACACGCCGAGATCCAGCCGCTCGTCACGTCGACCGGGCCCCACCGGAAACAGGTCGGCGGTCGCCCATTTCCTCCCTGGGCGGCTTCGATGCCCGACAACGCCTGCATGAGATGGTCGTTCGCCGCCAAATGGGCGCGGGGCCCGGAAGAGCCGAAACCGCTCGCGTGGCTGTAGACCACGTCAGGATTCACCGCACGAACCTGACCTTCGCCATACCCGAGCCGTTCGGCGAGGCCAAGGCGCGAGTTGTGGTGCACCACGTCGGCCCAGCGGAAGAGCCCTTCGAGGACTTCACGCGCTTGCGGCGCCTTGAGGTCGAGCGCCAAGGAGCGCTTCCCCCGCTGACCGGCCACGAACAGCGGTTCCATGCTTCGGTGCACGTCGCCAGTAGTGGGTTCGACCTTGATGACGTCTGCACCTAACTCGGCCAGGATCTGTGGCGTCACTGGCCCTGCCAAGAAGGCGGCGAAGTCGAGCACCCGAACTCCTGACAGATAGCCTGTTGACCCAGTTGGGAGCCCAGCGGGGGCGCTCCCCCGCTCGATGGCGACGGAGCCGACACCAGACCCCGATCCCGCTACCTCAACGAGCGGTCCCAGCAGGCTCACCCGCCCCCGGTGGGGATCGTGATGCTCGATGCTCAAGCCGATCTCTCGAACATGGGAATCGAGTAGTGCCTCTCCAGGACGCAGGACCGGCTCGATGCGAAATGCTCGACCCGACAACCGCTCCAGCCACCAGGCTCGGTCGTGGGCCGCGAAGATCTCGGCCCACCGCCTGCTGCGGTCGCCAATGGCGCCGTTCAACATTTCCGCGTTGTACCCAGCCGGGCTCGGCTCGTCCCCGATGGCCTCGAGGAAGGATTCGTAGGCGCCCTTCGCGCCGAACCACAGCTGGACGTACTCCCCGTCGGCGCATTGCAGCGACGGGGCGGTCTCGGGACCCTGGCCTTCCCACAGCGCGCGCGTCGATGCCGATGGGACCTCGACGTGCCCGATGATCATGGGCAGGATCGCGAACAGCCCGTCATACAGCGAGGTCTCTGCCCAACCCCCGACACCGCTCTCTTCGCGCGCGTAGAGCCGGGCGAGGGCCCCGACCGCAGCGGTCAGCCCCGCGCCAGCGCTGCCCACGGCGAGGTCGCAAAAGACCGGGGAGGGCCGGTGCCCGATGATCTGGGTCAACAGGCCGGTTCGCGCGTGGAGGAGCAGCTCGACGTCGGGAATCGGCCCCGAAGCATTGAAGCTCGGTCGAATGCGAACCTGTACGAGCCGCGGATTGGCGCGAGCCAAGTCCTGAGCGCCTAGGCCCGCCTGCTCGATGCGCTTCTCGCTGCCTGCGAGGAACACCACGTCCGCCGAGGCGACGAGGGACCGGATCGTCGCAGTTGCCCGGTCGTGATCGTCGGCGTCGATCCGCAGGACCTCCTTGCCACGAGACCAGGGCACGCCGAACTCGATCCCTTCGTCCAGCGTCGAGGGTGCTGACCATTCCACCCTCGTTACGTCGGCACCCAGGTCTCTCAGCAGGGATCCGGGGAGCTGCGTCGCCAGGCCGGCTCCGACCATGCTCAACCCGGCGGCCACCTCGACCACCTTCAGGCCAGCGAGCGGAAGAGCGGCGGCACCGGGCATGGCGGTCCCTCAAGCTCGGAGCAACCGACCGGCGGCGACCCCGGGGAGGTCCTCGCCATCGGCGCGAATGGCCTTCCCGTTCACCCAGACGTGCTCGATGCCCGTGCTGCGCACCACGAGGCGATCGGCACCACCGGGCTGGTCACGGACCCGTTCGGCGGGCGTCGTTCCGACCCTGTTGGGATCGAACGCCACCAGATCCGCGAAGAAGCCCTCGCGTACGAGCCCACGACCCGCGATGCGAAACACCTGGTGCGGGTGCCCTGTAAGCCGCCACACGGCGCGTTCGAGGCTCAGCGCATTGCGCTCGCGCACCCAGTAGCCGAGCAGGTGCGTCGAGTAGCAGGCATCGCAGAGCTGACTGGCGTGAGCGCCTGCGTCCGAGAGCCCCAACAAGGTCCGCTCATCCGCCAGGAGCTCGCCAATCTCGTCCTCGCCGTCGTTGTCCATGACGACGCGAAAGCGCGTCGCGAGGTCGTCGTCGAGGGCGAGGTCCAGCATCAGGTCGAAGGGTGTGGTCCCGCGGTCGGCCGCGAGACGCTCGAGCACGACGCCGACGAGGTCCTGGTGGACATTGGTCTCCTCGATGGCGATCTTGGACCACCGATGCTTCCACGCGGCAAGCGTGGGTTCGCGCGCTCGGTCACGCCATGACCGGTCGCGGTACAAAGCGGCCCGCTGGGCGCGTGGGCGTGCCAGGACTTCCTTCCACGCGTCGACTTCGCCGAGTGGCGTCGGATCGACAAGGCTCGTCTGCATGACGATCGGCCGGCAGGCGATCTGCGGGTAGACCTCACCCGGCAGCGTCGCACCACGTTCCACAGTGCGCAGGGCCGCACCCGGCCGATCGGCCCGTGCCACCAAGGCGGTCCAGGTCACCGGGATGCCATAGGTCGTGGACAGCTCGGAGAACTGCTCGAGCCACAGGCCCGGCCCGATCGACACCTCGAGGATCCCCCTGCCGAGCGTGCCGAGCACCGATACGAGCGCGTCGATCTCGTTGGCATCGGCGAAGCGGCTCGGGACCGGCCGGCCGAACGCTCCCTGGTGGTTCGGTTGACGCGAGGTCGAAAAGCCCATTGCCCCCTGCGCCATTGCTTCGCGCAGCACCGTGCACATCGCCTCGACCTCCTTGGCAGTCGCCGGACGTTCTTCCCCACCCAGGACGAAGAGTCGGAGGGTGGAGTGGCCGACGAGGGCGCCGACGTTGAGGCGCTTCGGGAGGTGCTCGAGCACGGAGAGGTACTCGGGGAACGTCTCAAAGCGCCAATCGATCCCCTGCTCGAGGGCCTCCATCGACATTCCCTCGACGTTCTCGAAGGTCCGCACGATGGTCTCGCGGTGCTCGGGGCGCGTCGGCGCCACTGCAAAGCCACAGTTCCCCATGACCACGCTGGTGACCCCATGCCAGCTCGACGGCGTCAGGTCGCCGTCCCAGAGGATCTGGGCGTCGTAGTGCGTGTGGACGTCGATGAACCCGGGGGCAAGCGTCAGCCCGTCGAGATCGACGACGATCGTCCCCCCTGCGGGGGTCAACTCCCCAGGGGGCCGAACTGCGCTGATGCGGTCGCCGCTCACCGCGACCTCTGCTGGACGAGCCGGCGCCCCACTCCCGTCGATCAACGACGCTCCACGCAGGAGCAGTTCCATCGGCTCTCAAGTTAGCAAATGATCGCTCACTTTGGACCGGGAGCACTGGCAGCCACGGGCTGCGATCATCACCCCGTCGGTGACAGCCTCGCCGTAACCTAGCCGGCGATGGCCCTACCGCCCCCACGCTCGCTCTCCCCGTCGAAGGTCACCGCGTTCACCGACTGCCCTCTGGCCTTTCGGTTGGCGATCATCGAAGGGCTCCCGCAGGTCCCGTCGCCACATGCCCTCAAGGGCACCCTGGTGCACGCAACGCTCGAAGGGCTGTTCTGGTCCTATCCGAAGGGTCGTCGCGACCTGTCGGCGGCGCTGCTCGAGCTCCAACGGAGCTGGACGTCGATCCAGGACGACGCGGAGTTCCAAGCGCTTGCGCTTTCGGCCGAGGAGGCCGAGGCATTCCGCTCCGACGCCGAACGCCTCGTCCGGAACTACTTCGAACTCGAGGATCCCGACACCGTCAATGCCATCGGCATCGAGCTCGGCCTCCAGACCCATCTTCAGGGGTTCCTCCTGCGGGGCATCATCGACCGCCTGGACCTCGACGACGACGGGGAACTCGTCATCGTGGACTACAAGACAGGACGAGCACCCGATGGTCGCTTCGAACGGGCCAAGCTCGCCGGCGTGCACCTCTACGCCCTGCTCTGCGAACGCGTGCTCGGCCGCCGCCCATCGGCGGTTCGACTCCTGCACCTGCGTGACCCGATATCGATCACGGCTGTGCCGAACGAGCAGACGATCCGTGGGCACCGTGCGCGAGCGACCGCCGTGTGGGCAGCCATCGAGCGGGCGTGCGCCACCGGGGATTTCCGCCCGCGCCCGTCATCGCTGTGCCAGTCCTGCAGCTTTCAAGCGCTGTGCCCGGCCTTCAGCGCCGGAGCGGCGTGAGGTCGGTTGGGCATCGAAGCACCCTTGGACACTCAGCTCGGCCCCTCGGCTCCTGCGACCCTCGCCCGCGACCACCGGGGGCGGTCCGTGGCATCCCAGATCCTCGACGACGGCGCGGCGCTCGTCTCGGTGCTCGCGGACTACGGCTTCATCTGGGTCGTCATCGCCCTCAGGAAACGGCGCCCGCTCACGCTCCTCGGCGCCGGCCTGCTCTCTTGGAGCACCAACAAGGTGATCAAGCGCGCGGTCGGGCGAGCCCGACCGCAGGCACGCCGCCAGTCACTGCGGGTCCCGGTCCGTGCGCCCACTTCGAGCAGCTTCCCGAGCGGCCACACGCTCGCGGCATTCTGCTCGGCGATCGCGCTCGCAGACAGCCTGCCAGAGGGACTCTTCTTCTGCTCGTTCGCCGCGGCGGTCGGTGCGAGCAGAATCCGCCTGGGGGATCACCACTTCTCTGACGTCGCCGCCGGGGCGGTCATCGGCGTCCTGGCGGGCCTCGCGACACGGCGCATTTGCCGGCACTTCAGCGCGAACAGGTAGCCTGCCAGCCATGCCCCCCCTGGTCGCGATCGTCATGGGAAGCTCCTCGGACCTGCCGGTGATGAAGGCAGCGAGCGACCTGCTGGAGCGCTTCGACGTCCCCTATGAAATCCGGGTGCTCTCCGCACACCGCACGCCGGAGGAAACACTGGCCTTCGCTCGCGGTGCAGCCGACCGAGGGTTGCGCGTCCTCATCGCGGGTGCAGGCGGCGCCGCGCATCTTCCCGGCGTGCTCGCCGCCGTGACCATGTTGCCGGTGATCGGAGTACCGGTCGCCGGTGGGGCGCTCGGCGGCCTCGACGCCTTGCTGTCGATCGTGCAAATGCCCAGAGGGATTCCGGTGGCGACGGTCGCGGTGGACAATGCGCGCAACGCGGGGCTCCTTGCGGTTCGGATCCTTGCACTGTCCGATCCTGCACTGACCGCCAAGCTCCGAACCTTCCACGAAGAGCTCGCAGCCGATGTGCGTTCCCAGGACGAACAGCTGCGTGCCCAGGGTGAGCGACTGGACGAATGACCACGCTGGCCGAGCGTCTCGGCTACTCGGCGACCGACAAGCTCCTCATCGTCAACGCCGACGACCTCGGCATCTGCCATGCAGCCAACGTGGGCGTCTACGAGTGCCTCCGGTCCGGCTGCGTCACCAGCGCCTCGTTGATGGTGCCAGCGCCCTGGGGTCGAGAAGCTTCCGCTCGCTACCGAGGGGAGGACATCGGCGTCCACCTGACCATGAACGCCGAGCACGAGCTCTATCGATGGGGCCCCATTACCCACGCCCCGTCACTCCTTGGCGGGGACGGAGGCTTCCCTCGCACGGTCGAAGACGTCTGGGACCACGCCGACCTCGACGAGACGCGCCGGGAGTGTCGCGCGCAGATCGAGCGAGCCATCCTGTGGGGGTTCGACGTGAGTCATATCGATGCCCACCTCGTGACGCTGCAGATGCGCCCCGAGTTCTTCGACATCTACCTGGAGCTGGCAGTCGAGTTCCAGCTGCCGCTGTGTCTGTGCAGCCGAGGCGCTGAGGCACACCTGGGCTTTCCCGCTCGCCAGCTGGCGGCTGAGGCCGGAGCCATCTTTGCCGACGAGGTCCTCGTGGTCTCGGGGGCCCAGGGGCACAAGCTCTTGGAGGAGCACCTGCGAGCGCTCCCGCCGGGGGTAACCGAACTGCACCTACAGCCCGCAGTGGACACGCCGGAACTGCGGGCGCTCGCCGCGGACTGGCGCTCCAGGGTCGACGATTACGAGTTCGCCTCCGAGGGTGGAGTACTCAGCCAGATCGTCGCCGAAGCCGGGATCACCCTTGTTGGGTTCCGACCCCTGCGCGAGCTCGCTCGAGCGGGCTGAATGGAAGGATCCCTTCGAAGAAGTCCCGCTCGACGCCGACAGGGTCGCCAACTCGGCTCGATGCGAGCTGGTAATACTCGGTGCCCTCCACGGACCGGCGCACGTCGTCGGGGAGGGAGAACCACAGGGGATGGTTGGGGTCGACCTGGGTCGCATGCGCCAGGAGGGCCTTCCTTGCGACCTCGTCGAAGCCCGCGGTGTCGATCTCCGTGGTGATCCGCTGCTCGCGGTGACGCTCGAGGCGCTGGAGGAAGTCTTCGCCGAAGGGCGATTCCATGCCGAGCTCAAGGAGCTTTTCGTGGATCATCCGCATTCGGCGCGCCGGCCAGAGCGTGTAGTAGAGCTTGAGGGGTTCGCTCGTGGCTTCGAAGGCACGGCGGGCGAGCTCGTGTGCCCGGAGGTGATCAGGATGCGGATATCCCGACTGGTCCTCGGGGTAGCCCACGATCACCTGGGGGCGAACCCTGCGAATCACGGCGATCAGGCGCTCCACCGCCTCCTCCAGCGGCGCCATCGCCAGGCAATCGGGGTGCGCGTTCGCTGGCGCGCCGGGCATCCCCGAGTCCCGGTAACCCAAGGAGACCACCTCGTCATAGCCGATGATCTCCGCAGCCGCCGCAAGTTCCTGGCGGCGGATCTCCGCGATCTGTTCTCGGACCCCGGGACGGTCCATGAGGGGGTTGAGGATCTCCCCCTCCTCTCCTCCGGTGCAGCACACCAGGACGGTTCGCACGCCCGCGTCGTGATAGCGGGCGATCGTGGCGGCTCCTTTGGAGGACTCGTCGTCGGGGTGGGCGTGAACGGTCAGGATGCACGGCGTCACCGCGGATCGACGCTAGCTGCCCGGAATGGGGCTTTATGCTCTATCCGTACGAGGAGGGCAGAGTCGTGGCCGGTACCTTGAGTCGAATATCCGCGATCATCCAAGCCAAGATCAACCGCCTGCTCAACCGCGCCGAAGATCCTCGCGAGACCCTCGACCTCTCATACGAGAAGCAGCTCGAGAGCCTGCAGAAGGTGCGGCGCAGCGTCGCCGACGTGGCGACGGCCAAGAAGCGTATCGAGCTCCAGGCCCAGCAGCTCCAGCAGCAGGCCGACAAGCTCCAGCAGCAGGCCAAGCAGGCGCTTGCGCTCGGCAACGAGGACCTCGCCAGGGAGGCGCTCACGCGCCGGGCGGCGCTCGGCGAGCAGCTCAAAGACCTGGAGTCCCAGCACGAACAGGTCTCCGAGCAACAAGAACGCCTCGTCCAGACCTCCCAGCGCCTGCAGAGCGAGGTCGAGCAATTCCGTACTCGCAAAGAGACGCTCAAAGCGAGTTACACGGCGGCTGAGGCACAGACCCAGGTGGGCGAAGCGATCACGGGGATCTCCAAGTCCCTCGGCGCTGCCGGCGGCGCGATGCAACGTGCGCAGGACAAGATCGCCGAGATGCAAGCCCGTGCGGGTGCCATGGACGAGCTGCTGTCGTCGGGCGCGCTGACGGATCTCTCCCAGCCGGTCGACGACATCCAGGCACAGCTGGACAAGATCTCTTCGACCTCGAAGGTCGAAGACGAGATGGCTGCCCTCAGAGCAGAGCTGGCGGCCGAATCTCCTGCCGCCGCGTTGCAGCCCGGTGCCGACGAACCTGGAGGTGCGAATCCCTGATGCCAACCGCCCGTAAGCTCCCGCCCGACCACGGACTGACCGCCCGCATGTTCGTGACGGGGTTCTTCCTCGTCGTCTTGTACGGCGCGTTCATCTCCATCCTGTGGGCAATCGGGTTGTCGTTCGCGGCGATCATCGTCATCGCCGCGCTGCTGCTCTTCGCCCAGTACTGGTTCTCCGACAAGATCGCCCTGTGGTCGATGCATGGGCGCGAGGTGACCCCGGCGGAAGCTCCCGCGCTGCACGGCGTCGTCGACCGGCTGTGCGCCCTGGCCGACATGCCCAAACCACGCGTGGCGATCGCGGACACCGACATCCCCAATGCCTTCGCCACTGGCCGCAGCCCGAAGGCCGCAGTCGTCTGCGCGACGACTGGGCTCCTGCGGCGTCTCGACGAGCCCGAGGTCGAAGCCGTGCTCGCGCACGAGCTCTCCCACGTCGCACACCGCGATGTCGCGGTCATGACGATTGCCAGCGCGCTCGGCGTCGTTGCCGGGCTCACGACGAGGGCCATGCTCTACGCAGGCCTCTTCGGGGGCTGGGGCGGTGGTGGAGGGCGCAACAACCAAAGCGGCCAGCAGCTCGTCCTCGTCGAGATGGCCGTCATGGCGGTCTCGATCGTCGTGTACGCGATCAGCTTCTTGCTCACCCGGGCGCTTTCCCGCTATCGGGAGCTCGCTGCCGACCGCTCGGGGGCGATCTTGATCGGCAGGCCCTCGCTTCTGGCGTCAGCGCTCGTGAAGATCACCGGTGAGATGTCGCGCATCCCGACGCGAGACCTGCGCAAGGTCGAGGCGTTCAACGCCTTTTTCTTCACCCCGGCGCTGACGCACAACCATCAGGGCATCACGCTCTCCAGCCTCTTCTCGACCCACCCCTCGCTCGAGCGCCGCCTGGCGCAGCTCGAGCAGCTGGAGATCGAGCTCGGGCGCCGAGGCTGAGTGGGCCTCCTCGACACGCTCTTCGGGCGGACGAAACCGGTCCGGCCGAACCTGGACTCGCTGTTCGCGCTCCCCTCCGCGGCGATCACCCTCCAGAGCGCGGCAGGCCTCGTCTCTTCCGGGAGGGCCGGCATCTGCTGGAAGCCACCCGCCGGACAACCCGCCGAGGACGTCCAGCACGAGATCGGCGAGCTTCTCACCGGCTCGTTCACGCACGCCGAGGACTCCTACGGTTACCGCTGGCTGCTCGTCGAAGATCCGGAGCTCGAGGACCTCGTCAACCGAGTCCACCTCGTCAACACGACGCTCACCGAGGCGGGATGGGGGCCGCAACTGCTGTGCTCGGTCTTCGGCTTCTCGCCGGGCCCCGATGCCGCAGAGGACGCAAAGCCGTTCTTCCTCGTCTACCTCTACAAGCGTGGGACCTTCTACCCCTTCGCCCCAGATGGCGCGGAGCACCGGGACACCGAACTGGAACTGCGACTGAGAGCCATCTTCGGGGCCGACCTGCCCATCGAGCCTGACCTGTCTCGCTGGTTCCCCCTCTGGGACCTCCCCCTCCGTTCGGGTTAGGACCCCTCTGGGGCCCCGGCGTCGAGCTCGTCGATCGAGGCTGCAAGGTTCAGATCCGCCGCGGTCACTCCGCCGGCCGAGTGCGTCGAGAGTCGCAGGGTCACAGTGTTCCACCGGATGTCGATGTCAGGGTGGTGGTTCGCCTCCTCGGCCAGGGCCCCGACCGCATTGACGAACGCCAGGGCCTCGGCGAAATTACGCCTGCGAACCACCTTGACCAGCTCGTTGTCCCCGCGTTCCCACCCGAGACGGCGCGCGGCGAGCTCGGCATCGATGGCGGCCGGGTCGAGCACCGTCATGGATGCGTCATCTCCTCGGGGCGAACGGCAGCGTCGAACTCCGCACCGGTCATATAGCCCAGCGCGATCACCGCGTCGCGAAGCGTCGTCCCCTCGGCGTAGGCCTTCTTGGCCACCTCAGCAGCCTTGTCGTAGCCGATCACCGGATTGAGGGCGGTCACCAGCATCAACGAGTTGCGAAGATGCTCGGCGATACGGGCACGGTCTGGCTCCACCCCCTCGACGAGGAAGCGGCGGAAGGTGCCACAGGCGTCGGAGAGCAGCTCGATCGAGCTCAAGACGTTGTGGGCGATGAGGGGACGACAGACGTTGAGCTCGAGATTGCCCCTGGAACCAGCGATCGTCACCGCAGTATCGTTCCCGATCACCTGCGTGCAGACCATGATCATGGCTTCGCACTGCGTCGGGTTGACCTTTCCCGGCATGATCGAGGAGCCCGGTTCGTTTGCCGGAAGCACGAGCTCACCCAATCCGCAGCGCGGGCCCGAGCCCAGGAACCGAAAGTCCTCAGCGATCTTGGTCAATGACACTGCGAGCGTACGGAGTGCCCCGCTGGCAAAGACGAGCGCGTCGGACGACGCCAGGGCAGCAAACTTGTTCGGGGCGGTGACGAACGGCAGGCCGGTCAGCTCGGCGATCTTGGCGGCGACCCTCTCACCGAACTCGGGATGTGCGTTGAGGCCCGTGCCCACCGCGGTGCCGCCTGCAGCAAGCTCGTAGAGCCCCTCGAGGGAGGCTTCGACGCGGCGAAGGCCCGCATCGAGCTGGGCCACATGGCCGGAGAGCTCCTGGCCCAAGGTCAGCGGAACGGCGTCCATGAGGTGGGTCCTGCCGATCTTGACGATGTCGGCGAAGGCCTCCGCCTTTCGCTCGAGCGCGTCGCGCAGTGCTCGCACCGCCGGGAGGAGGCGACCGGTCAGCTGTTCGGCGACGGCGATGTGCATCGCTGTCGGGAACGTGTCGTTCGACGACTGCGACATGTTGACGTGGTAGTTGGGATGGATGGGCTTCTTCGAGCCCATCACGCCCCCGGCGAGCTCGATGGCACGATTCGCGATCACCTCGTTCGCATTCATGTTCGTCTGCGTGCCGCTTCCCGTCTGCCAGATGCGCAGGGGGAAATGGGCATCGAGCTCTCCCTCTGTCACCTGGCGCGCGGCCTTCGCGATCAGCTCCGCCAGATCGGCCGGAAGCTTCCCGAGGTCGGCATTGACTCGCGCCGAGGCTTCCTTGAGGATCCCGATCGCTCGAATGAGCGCACGCGGCATCGTCTCGTGCCCGATGGGGAAATGCTCCAAGGAGCGCGCCGTCTGGGCGCCCCAGTAGCGATCGACCGGCACCTCGACGGCGCCCATGCTGTCGGTTTCGATTCTGGTCTCGGTCACCGCTCCAGCATGGCACGCGCCACGTCGACGTCCGTCACGCCCTGGAGCACCAGTCCGTCGACGCCCGCCTCGCGCGCAGCTTCGGCCTCGCCGATGTCACCTCGCCACACCACAGGAAGCCCGAAGCGCTCACGAACCGGACCCAGCAGCTCAGGGTGGTCATGCACCACTGCCGCTTCGGCGACGGGGGGCCCAGCGACCGGGAGGCTGACCACGATGGGAAGGCCAGCGCGCTGCGGGGGACGGGGGCGGTTGACGGCGCCGACCACCCGGTAGTGGCGGCCGATGATCGTCGTCTTCTCTCGGGTGAACAGGGCACGGCAGATTCCTGCCGCTTCGCCGAGGCGTTCGGGCTCTTCGTCGATCATCATCAGCAGGCTCCGGCCGTTCGAAACGACGTCGAGCGCTGTCAGTTCGCGGGCCAAGATCGCGGGGTGACGACCAGTCGCCAAGAAGGCAATGATCCCCAGACCGATCGAAGACGTCGCTTGGGCGATGGCTCCCATCAACGGGAAGGGGTCGTAACGGGGATCCTCGGGAAGCCATACCGTGTCGAGCCCCGCCTCCTCGGCGTTCGCAGCGGCATCGATCGTCGTCGTGGTGGCCGTGAGCTCGATCCCGAGCCGGAGACGGCGGTCCATGAGGGAGGAACGGTAGCGTGCACATCAGGTTCACCAATCTCGACAAGGTGCTCTTCCCGAGGACCGGGTTCACGAAGGGAGACCTCATCGAGTACTACCTGCGGGTCGCTCCCGTGTTGCTCCCGCACCTCGAGGGGCGGCCGATCACCATTCGGCGCTTTCCCGACGGCGTCGACGGACCATCGTTCTTCGAGAAGCACCCTTCGCAGGGAACGCCATCGTGGGTTCGACGAGTCACGCTGTCCAGCGGGACCTACGTCCTCGTCGAAGACGTCGAGACGCTCGCGTTGCTGGCCAACCTCGCGGCGATCGAGCTCCACGTGCCGCAATGGCGAGTCGACGACTCCGGCGTCCCGAAACCACCGGATTTGTTGGTCTTCGACCTGGACCCTGGGGCGCCGGCGGGAATCACGGAGTGCGCGAAGGTGGCGACCCTCGTCGCCGCCACGCTTCGCAGCGCGTACGAGCTCGATGCCCTCCCGAAAACCAGCGGCTCCAAGGGCCTACAGCTCTATGCCCGCTGGAACGGCCCCGGTGACACGAGAGCAGTTGCTCGAGCGGTTGCCGAGCACTTGGCGCAGCGCCGCCCGCAGCTCGTCGTCGCCAACATGACCAAGAGCCTCCGGCGCGGTCGGGTACTCATCGATTGGAGCCAGAACCACGTTGCGAAGACCACGGTGGCCCCATACTCGCTCCGTGCGAATCCCGAGCCGACCGTTTCGACACCGCTGCAGTGGACTGAGGTCGAGCGCGCCGCCAGCGGTGAAGGTTCTGGGCTCACCTTCCTTGCCGACCAGGTCCTGGATCGGATCGACGAGCTCGGCGACCTGTTCGCTCCCCTCCTTGCTTCCGACACCGTTCGCCGACGACGCAGACGCAGCCGATAGCGACCGCCACCCCTGCCAGCCGAGGCGGGGCCCTCGGTGCTCGAGCGCCACCCGCGATCCCAAGGTCCCGACCCACGACGATCGATCGCACCCTCGAGGTGCAAGGGATCCTTCGACCCTCCCCGGGCGGCATCGCAGGAGCGAGCTCGTCTGCGCACCACGCTCGGGCCCACGCACCAGGAGGTTGGCGGGAGGCCCCCTTCAACCAGGGAAGTCGAGCGCGCGCAGGGCTGCACGGAGCCGGTGGCGCTCCGATCGGACCGACCGCGCAATCGTGCTCGCGGTGCTCGCCCGGATGGCTCGCTCAGAGCTCCTTGTCAGGGAGGCGCTCGACATTGACATCGCGGAAGGTGACCACCCGCACCGACGGGACGAAACGGGCAGGGCGGTACATGTCCCACACCCAGGCATCATTGATCTCCACTTCGATGCAGGTCGGCGTCGTCCCCTCACGGATGTGCAGCGAGACCTCGTTGGCCAGGTAGAAGCGACGTTCGGTCTCCACGACATAGCGGAACATCGGGAGCACAGCCCGGTACTCCTGCACCAGGGCCAGCTCGATCTCCGCCTCGTACTGCTCGAGCTCTTCTTCGCTCAACTCACGACCGGGCTGTCCGCCGCTCTTTGATCTTCGCCGCCTTGCCGTAGCGATCCCTGAGGTAATAGAGCTTCGCTCGCCGGACGTCCCCCTGGGAGACGACTTCGATCCGGGCCACGGTCGGCGAGTGCACGGGGAACGTCCGTTCCACCCCCACACCGAAACTCACCTTGCGGACGGTGAACGTCTCCCGCACGCCGGAGCCTTGACGGCGGATCACCACGCCCTGGAACACCTGGACCCGCTCTCGGGTCCCTTCGACGACCCGGACATGGACACGTACCGTGTCGCCTGGGCGGAAGCCGGGGATGTCGGAGCGCAGGCTGTCCTGATCGATGACGTCGGTAGGGTGCACGAGCTAGGTATCGTAGCCGTGGTCGGCGAGGAGCTGGACCTCATCAGGGCGCAACCCGCCCCGTGCTTCGATCAGGTCCGGGCGCCGTTCGAGCGTGCGGCGAAGCCCCTGGGCCCGCCGCCATCGGGCCACCCGGCCGTGGTCCCCCGACAGGAGGACCTCGGGAACCTTCCACCCCCGGAACTCCGCGGGCCGCGTGTAGTGGGGGTACTCGAGGAGCCCGTCGGAGAAGCTCTCGTCCGCTGCCGACTCCGCGTTGCCCAAGACGCCGGGGAGCAGACGCGCTGTCGCCTCGAGGACGACGAGCGCCGCAGCTTCGCCGCCTGCGAGGACCACGTCACCGATGGAGAGCTCGCCATCCACCAAGTGATCGGCGACCCGCTGGTCGACCCCCTCGTAACGACCGCAGAGCAACGAGAAGCCCGAGCCCGAGGCCACGAGCTCCCGGACGACGCCCTGGTCCAACCTGCGCCCAGCCGGGCTGAGCAACAGCAGTGGCCGGGGCAGGCCTTCGTTCTGCTCGACCTGCTCGACTGCCCGAAAGACCGGTTCGGGCATGAGGACCATCCCGGGTCCGCCTCCGAACGGAGCGTCGTCGACGGAACGGTGGGGATCCGAGCTACCTGCACGGAGATCCCTCACCCGCAGGTCGAGCTGCCCCCCGCGACGGGCCCGTCCGAGAAGACTGACCTGGCAGAAGCCGTCGACGGCTTGCGGAAACAAGGTGAAAACGTCGACCCTCACGGGATCCGGACCCTCAATCGACCAGGCCCTCGGGGATGTCGACGATGATGTCGACATTGGGGCGATGGGCCGTGACGAACCGAAGAGGGATCATGGCCCCCCCTTCGAGCACCAAGAGGTCGCCGGCCGGGTGGGCTTCCACCGCTTCGACGGGTCCAAGCCGCCGCCCGTCGACCGACCAGACCACGGCACCGACCAGCTCGTGGACCCACAGCGTGCCGGGGATGTCGAGGGGCTCGGCGTACAGTCGGGTGCCGCGCAGCTCCTCGGCTGCGGTCCGGTTCTCCACGCCCTCCAAGCGCACGAGGTAACGCCCGCGATGTGCTCGAGCGCCCACCACGCGTAACCGGCGATCCGGGGTGAACAGCTCCGACCCTTCGTCCAGGCGACTCGTCTGGTTCGTCAGCAGGTCGACGACGACCTCGCCCGAGAGGCCGTGGGGCTTGACGATGCGACCGACTTCGAGCAGGCGCCGTTGTGCTGCCGAGGCGTCAGTGGTCGACGATGTCGACGTTGGTCTGTATCCCTTCACGGGCACCAGCCACAGCGACCAGGGTGCGTATCGCCTGCGCGGTCCGACCCCGCCGTCCGATCACCCGTCCCATGTCGCCGGCGGCGACATGAAGCCGGAGTCGAAGCAGGTCCCGCTGGCGTTCTGCCTCCACGACAACCGAATCTGGGTCATCGGCCATCGAACGAGCCAGGTAGGTGAGCACCGAGACGGGAACCGCCGCTTCGGTGCGGTTCCCCGCCATGTCGTCGACGGCGTCGCTGGCATCAGTGGTGATGGTGTTGATGTCGCCAGCCTCGTACTCCTGCGCCAGATCGCTCATCTGGACCTCGCGGCCACGAACTGGTCCCAGGCTCCCGACGCCCGAAGGAGGCGTTCCACCCGCTCCGTGGGCTGAGCCCCCTGGACCAGCCACTTCACCGCCTTGTCGTTGTCGATCCGGACCACTGCCTCGGATGCATGCTGGGACTCCCCTCTCGGAGCGTAGGTGCCCAGCAGCTCGAGAAACCGGCCGTCGCGTGGGGCGCGGCTGTCTGCGGCCACGACGCGATAGGTCGGTTGCTTCTTCTTCCCCATTCGGACCAGTCGGAGTTTCACTGCCACCGCGTTATTCTCGCAGATCCCAAGAGGGCGATTGGAGCGTCACGGCGGCGCGCACGCCGCTCATCGCCGTTTTGGCGGTGTCACACGCCCACCCTTTTTCTTCCGGCCCTTTGGGCCCCGGAGCCCGGCGGTCTCCCTTCCGCGCAGCCCCCCATCGGCCACAGCGCCTGGGAACGCTGCGGGGGACCCACCGAACAACGCACCGAGCCGTGCCGGCCCTCCCTTGAACATGCGCTGCATCTCGCGGAATTGGCGGAGCAAATCGTTGACCTCCTGCGGCGACGTCCCGCTGCCACAGGCGATCCGCACCCTGCGCGAGCCGTCGATGATCGAGGGGTCGCGACGTTCCGCTGGGGTCATGGAACGCACGATCGCCTCGACGCGCGACACCTTTTTGTCGTCCACCTGCTCGGCGGCCTGCCGAATCTCCTTCGACATGCCCGGCATGAGCTTCATGATGCTGCCGAGCGAACCCAGCTTCCTGACCTGCTGAAGCTGCTCGAGGAAATCGTCGAGCGTCAACCGCCCCTCGAGGAGCCGACTGGCCGATCGGGTGACGACCTCCTCGTCCATCGTCCGTTCGGCTTGCTCGATGAGGGTGAGGACGTCTCCCATGCCCAGGATCCGATCGGCCATGCGGTCGGGATGGAACAGGTCGAAATCGTTGAGACGCTCACCGGTAGAAGCGAAGACGATCGGCCTGCCGACCACCTGCTTGACCGAGAGCGCAGCGCCCCCCCGGGCGTCGCCGTCGAGCTTCGTCAGGATCACGCCGTCGAGGTCGAGTGCCGCGTGGAAGGCCGTCGCCGTCGCCACCGCGTCTTGACCGATCATGGCGTCGACGACGAAGAAGGTGTAGTGCGGAGACGTCACGGCAGCGATCTGGCGCACCTCGTCCATGAGTGCTTGATCGACCGACAGGCGACCCGCGGTGTCGATGATGCAGACGTCGCGGCCAAGGCGCCTCGCCTCGGCGACCCCGGCCTCGGCGACCGCGACCGGGTTCGTTGCCTCGCTGAAGACCGAGATCCCTGCCTGTGCACCCAGGACGCGCAGCTGCTCGACGGCGGCCGGACGTTGGAGGTCCGCCCCGACGAGGAGCGGGTTCCTCCCCTGCTGCCGCCACCATCGGGCGAGCTTCGCAGCGGCAGTCGTCTTGCCCGATCCCTGGAGGCCCGCGAGGAGCACGACGGTGGGAGGACGGGGAGCATAGGTGAGGCGAAGCGGCTGGCCACCGAGGACCTCGATCAACTCCTGGTGGACCGCCTTGATGACCTGCTGTCCCGGGGTCAGGCTCCGGGCGAGCACCTCGCCGGAGCACCGCTCGCGCACCGCGGCGACGAACTGTCTTACGACCCCGACCTCGACGTCCGCTTCGAGCAGCGCGCTTCGGATCTCGCGCAGCGCTTGGTCGATGTCGGCGTCGGAGAGGCGCCCACGGTTGCGCAAGCGGCCGCTGATCCGCTCGAGACGCTCGGACAGTGCTTCGAACATGTAAAACGCAGGCTATCTGGACGACCCGGGTCCGCAAGCGGAGCGCCGGCTACCCGAGCAGCGCAGCGACGAAGGCCCCGGGATCGAAGGGGACGAGGTCATCGGGCCCCTCGCCGAGGCCGACCAGCTTGACCGGAAGCCCGAGCTGGCGCTCGATGGCGACCACAACGCCACCCTTCGCCGAACCGTCGAGCTTGGTGAGCACGACGCCGGTCACACCGACGGCCTCGGTGAACAAGCGGGCCTGGGTGAGCGCGTTCTGACCCGTCGTCGCGTCGAGCACCAACAGCACCTCGCTCACGCGCCCGGGCGGCCGGTCGGCCACCCGGCGGATCTTCTTCAGCTCCTCGACGAGGTTCACCCGGGTGTGCAATCGCCCGGCGGTGTCGGCGAGCACGAGGTCGTTCCCTCGGGCCGCAGCACGCTGGACGGCGTCGAAGACCACGGCACTGGGGTCACCGCCCTCAGCCCCTTGGACGATCTCGGCGCCAATCCGGTCCGCCCACTGCGCCAGCTGCTCGCCCGCGGCAGCTCGGAAGGTGTCCCCTGCAGCCAGCAGGACCCGCTTGCCAGCCGCCATCTCGCGCTTGGCGACCTTGGCGACGGTGGTCGTCTTCCCGACGCCGTTGACCCCGAGGAACAGCCAGACATTGGTCACTCCGGATTCAGGATCGAAACGCAGGGAGCGATCCTGGGTCGACAGCATGGCGCGGAGCTCATCCTCGAGGGCGGTCAGCAGTTCCTCCCCCCCGCCGACCGACCGGGAATCGAGACGGTGGCGAAGCTCCTCGGTCGTGGGGAGACCGACGTCAGCCCGCAGCAAGACCTCTTCGAGCTCCTCCCACACGCCCGAGTCGATCGAGGGGCGGAGGCGCAGGGCCCGGAGTGCCGCGAAGACGCCTCGGGTCTTCCCCAGGCGCTCCTCGATCCGGGCAGGGTGCACAGGCGGTGCGGGAGCTGCTTCGGTGGCAGCCGGCTCGGTCGGCGGCGCAGCCGGTGCAGGGGCCGCCTCGGGCAGGGGCCGCGCGGGGGCCGGGGGTGCGGGAGGCGGCACCGGGGCACGCCGGCGCACCAGGACCACGCTCGACACGCCCACGACCACGACGAGGACGCCAAGGACGATCCACAGGACGATCATCTGGAGGGCTCTGGAACCTTTTGACTCAGGACCTTCGACGACCCCCCTGGTGCCATCGTCACCCCGTAGAGCACGTCGGCCAGCTCCATCGTCCGCTTCTGATGGCTCACGATGATGAGCTGCGCCTCATTGCGGAACTCGGTCACCAGGTTCAAGAACCGGTGGAGGTTCACGTCGTCGAGCGCCGCCTCGACCTCGTCCATCAGGTAGAAGGGCGACGGCCGGCTCTTGAACACCGCGAACAAGAACGCCAGTGCCGACAGTGCTCGTTCACCGCCCGAGAAGAGTGCGACCCGTCGGACGTTGCGTCCGGCGGGTCGGATCTCGACATCCACCCCGGTGTTGAGCAGATCCTCGGGATCGGTCAGGACCAGGCGACCCGTCCCGCCGGGGAAGAGCACCTCGACGAGCGAGGAGAAGTGTTCGTTGACGTCCCGCACGGCCTCGGCAAAGGTCTGTTCGATCTGCCGGTCCAACGTTCTCATGAGCTCCTGGAGCTCCCGGCGCGCCGAGCGGATGTCGTTCATCTGATCGTCGAGCTCCCGGTAGCGACGCTCGAGATCGGAGAGCTCTTCGAGTGCCAGCGGGTTGACGGGGCCCAAGGCGGCCAGCTGCTCGGACAGCCACTGGACGCGCGCGGCAGGAGTGGTGCCGTCGGGAAGCTCAGGGCACGGTGCCCCCATCACCTCCTCGGGGCTCGCTCGAAGCTCCCGGGCGATGGTTTCGACTAGGGCCTCCCGCCGCACCGCCGTGTCGGTCAGCTCGAGCTCCAGTGCTCGGATGCGGTCCCGCACCACTGCGAGACGGCGTTCGGTCGCCACGCGGTCCCGACGAAGCGCCTCCAGGCGCTCGCCGCCGGCGCGCAAGGCTTCGACCTGGCGGAGGTGCGCATCCTCGAGCCCGCTCACAAGGCCCTCGAGCTCCTTGCCCAGCGTGACGACCAGAGCCAGCAATCGGTCCAACACGCGCGAGACCTCCTCGAGACGCTGGCGGCGGGCCGCAGCCCGCTCCCGCTCCTCGGCGTGACCCTGCAGGCGCCGTTCGACCTCGGCCAATCGATGCGTGAGGACTCGGCGACGCTCCTCGACCCCAGCGAGCGCGATCTTCAGCCGCTGGCGCTCGGCCTGGCGCTCGGCTCGCTCGGCCACCGATGCCTCAAGGTCGGGAAGGGAACGGCGAAGCGCTGCAAGTGCCTCGGCGTCCGCTTGGCATCGATCGCGCGCCTGCGCCAGTGCCTCACGGGCAGAACGGAGCTCCTCGCCAACGCGTTCACGCTCGCTCCGTCGGGCACGGCGCTCGACGCGTGCCGTGGCGATCATGCCGTCGTGCGCGTCGAGACGTCGTGCCGCAGCGGTCGCAGCCGCACGGACATCCTCGAGGGCTTCTCGGGCACTCTGGAGGGCCGAGAACGCGGCATCGGCCTCCCGGCTGCACTCCGCCGCCTGTGCCGCGGCTCGTTCCACCGCCGCCGCGGTCACGACCCCGTCGGAGGAACGAACCTGCCAGCCCGATGGGGCGAAGCGGTCGCCGTGGGCGGTAACGACGACCAGCTCCGGATGCTCGATGGCCACATCCACGGCCTGCTCCCAGCTCTCGACCAGGACTGCCGAGCCGACGAGCCCGTCGAGCACCCGGTCGATGGCGGGGCTTGCCCGAACATGGCTGCGGACGAGCGCAGCGCCCGGCGGCAGGGTACGAACGTCGACGGGTGCCGTAGCGGCGAGCGGCAGGAGCGCGCCGGTCGTTCCGCTGGTGCGCAGCCGCTCGACCGCCCCGCGAGCGGCGTGCTGGTCATTGACCACCACGGCGGAGAGGGCGGCGCCAACTGCCGCCTCGAACGCCACCTCCCAGCCGGGATCGATGTCGACCAGCTCGACCAGCGAGCCGACCACCCCATCCACCCCTTCGAGGACCTCCCGACCCCCTGCCCCCTGGAGCTCCTTCAATGCCCGTGCGAGCGCGTCGGCGCGGGCGTCCGCGCGGTGGCGCTCCTCGTCGGCACGACGAGCCGCCCGCTCGGCCTCGTCGGCCGCCTCGAGCGCACGGTCGACGCGGGCCACACTGTCGGCAACCAGGGCCGCCAAGCGCGCTCGTTCGTCGGTGAGCTGTTCCTCACGCGCTGCGAGCGCGGCATCGGCCGCCTCGAGCTCGGCCAGCCTGGTCGCCAGGGTCTCGACGCGAACCTCCAGGCTCTCCAGGGGCGCCTGCTCGAGGGAGCGCACGAGCAGCTCGATGCGAGACTTCGCCGCGCGCAAGGCCTCCTCCGGCGAATGGTCCGCGGGCTCCTCGGGGAGGGGACCCAGCGCCGCCGCCTCCTGATCGGCTGCCTTGAGATCGCTGGCGAGGCGTGCGGCCTCGGCCTCGAGGGTGGAGACCACGTCGACGTCGGCGGCGGCGTCCAGCGCCGCGCCAACCCCACGGCGGCGCTCGCGCATGAGCTCAGCGCTCCCCTTCGCTCGTTCGAGCAGCGCCCGAGCCTTGCCCAGGGTCGAAGCGAGATCGTCCTCGCGTCGAGAAGCCAGCTCGTTCGCGGCGGCGGAGGCAGCGACGTCCACGGCGGACAGCGTCGCTTCGAGCTCCTCGCACTCCTCCTGCAAGGCGCCCAGCTTCTCGTTCGCCGAACGCTCGCGTTCAGCCAAGGTGAGGAGCTCGACCCCAGCGAGATGGCGCCGAAGCGCCATGAGCTCGGCGGACAGCTCGGCGTGGGAGCGGGCAGCGGCAGCCTGCCGCTCCAGCGGCCGGATCTGGCGCCGGCCCTCTCGCAGGAGGTCCCCCAGGCGTTCGAGGTTCTCTTGCGTCGCCTCGAGGCGGCGCTCCGCTCGTTCTCGGCGACGCCGGTGCTTGCGCACGCCGGCGGCATCTTCGATGATGGCGCGCCGGTCCTCCGGCCGGGCGCTGAGAACGGTCTCGAGCTGGCCCTGGCCGATGATCATGTGCTGGTTCCGCCCCACGCCGGTGTCGGAGAGCAGCTCCTGGACGTCGAGCAGACGACACGGCTGGCCGTTGATGGCGTACTCGCTCTCCCCGGAGCGGAAGAGCAGGCGGGTGATCGTCACCTCGGCCATCTCCAACGGCAGCTTGCCCGAGGAGTTGTCGATCGTCAGGGAGACCTCGGCGCGACCGAGGGCGGGACGGCTCGCGGTCCCGGCGAAGATCACGTCCTCCATTCGCTGCGACCGCAGCGCACGGGGTCCTTGCGCCCCCATGACCCACGTCACCGCATCGACCACGTTGGACTTCCCACTCCCGTTGGGGCCGACGACGACGGTGATCCCCGGCTCGAAGTGCAAAACGGTGGGCTCTGCGAAGGACTTGAACCCTTTGATGCTGAGGGACTTCAAGAACACGGATCTCTCACACCTGACAGTGCTCGCAGAAGAACGTCGAACGCCCTCCGGTCTTCACCCGGACGATCGGATTCCGACAACGCCGGCACGGCTGGCCTTCTCGGTCGTAGACCTGGTGCTGTCCCTGGTACTCGCCGACCTCGCCGAAGAGATCGCGGTACTGCTCGTCGGCGAGAGTCGAGCCGCGATGCTTCACGGCCTCGGTGAGCGTCTCGACCATGGCCCGATACAAGCGGCGGACCTCGGTCGTCGACAAACTGTCCGACAGCCGGTCGTAGCGGAGCCCGGAAGCGAAGAGGATCTCGTCGGAGTACAGGTTCCCGATCCCGGCGACGAACTGCTGGTTCATGAGGAGGGCTTTGAGACCACAGTGATGTGCCCGCAACAGTAGGGCGAAACGCTCCCAGCTCATTGGATCCTCGAGCGGATCAAAGCCCAGATGGTCCAGCTCAGGCGGGACCCCCTTGGGTGCCGCCGAAACGAACAGCTCTCCGAAGGTGCGCGGATCTACGTAACGGAGCTCTCCGCCCTGGTGGAAGGCGATGACGACGTGGGTGTGCTTGGGCTTGGGCTCCTTGCCGTCACGCACCCTGAACAGCTGGCCGCTCATCCCGAGGTGAATGACGAGCACGTCCCCGCTGTCAAGGGTCATGAGGAGGTACTTTCCGACTCGACCCACGGCCTTGATCGTCCGACCTTCGAGGAGAGCCCGAAAGTGCTTCGCGCTCTGGTGCCGGCGGACCGAGCGGCCGTTGGCGACCGCGACCGCACGAATCTTGCGACCGACCACCTCCTTCGCCAGGTCCTGGCGAAGCGTCTCGACCTCGGGAAGTTCAGGCATCGCAGAGCTCTGGCCAGGCCATCATCGCCGCCGCCTGCTCAGCTTCCTTCTTCGAAGTGCCCTCCCCACGTCCGCGGCAAACCCCACCGACGTAGACCTCCGCCACGTACCGGCGGTCGTGATCCGGCCCGGAGCCAACGACGACGTAACGTGGCACTCCTTCCCCACGCCGAGCCGTCAGCTCCTGGAGGCGGCTCTTGTGATCGAACTCGTTCGGCTCCGCCGCCGCCTGTTCGATCCGGTCCGAGAGCAGCCGCAGCACCAGGGTCCGCGACGCTTCCCAGCCGCCGTCGAGGTACACGGCCCCGACCACCGCCTCCAAGGTGTCGGCGAGAATCGACACCTTGGTCCGACCTCCAGAGGCCTCCTCGCCCTTCCCGAGCAACAGGTGGGGTCCGAGTGCGAGGCTACTGGCAACCTGGGCAAGTACCCGAGCGTTCACGACGGCTGCCCGGATCTTGGCGAGCCGGCCTTCGGGGGCTTCGGGATAGCGCCGATAGCAGTCCTCGGCGACGACCAGCCCGATGACCGCGTCCCCGAGGAACTCCAGCCGCTCGTTGGAGGGGACGCCCTCCTGCTCGCCACACCAGCTTCGGTGGGAGAGCGCCTGTTGCAGCAACGAGCGGTCTCGGAAGCAGTAGCCCAACCGCTCGAGGAGAGGCGTCTGGTTCAACCCACTTGCAGCTTGGCGGCCACGTAGTCCACGGCGTCCCGCACAGTCCGAAGGTCCTCGAGGTCTTCGTCTTCGATCCGGAACCCTACCGTGCGCTCGCCGAGCTCCTCCTCCAATGCCTCCACCAGCTCGATGAGCGCCAGCGAATCGGCCTTGAGGTCCTCGAAGGACGACGATTCGGCGATCGCGGCTGGATCGATCTCGAGAATGTCCGCCAACTCGTCCCGGATGAGCGCAAAGATGCCTTCGCGGTCCAGCGGTCCCCGGTCGATGTGCGTCTCTGCAGGTGCCACGGCAGGGCGAATGTTACCCCGCAGACCAGTCGTCAGAGTGCAGCGCCCAACCGGTCGACCAGGCCCCTGGCAGCGAGGTCGTGCGCAACCCGGATCGCGTTGGCGATCGCCACCGAAGAGGACGACCCGTGGCTGATCACGCAGATCCCCCGAACGCCCAGCAACATCGCACCACCGGTGTTCTCGGGGGCGAGCCGGGCAAGCACCGGCGTCAGGTGGGGAGCGAGCACGGCAGCTGCGGCCTTGGTCTGCTCGTCATGGTCGAAGACCTCAGCAAGCAGACGCCCAGCGTAGCGGAGGGTGCCCTCGGCGGTCTTCAGCGCGACGTTGCCGGTGAACCCATCGGTGACTACGACATCAGCCGGACAACCGAGCAGGTCCCGCCCTTCCACGTTCCCCACGAAGCGGACCCCGGGAACCCCCGCGCGCAAGAGCTCGCTCGTCTCCTTGACGAGGGTCGTTCCCTTCGAGGCCTCCTCCCCGATGGACAGGAGCGCCACAGTGGGGTTGGCGATCCGGTAGCGCTCGATCGCGTAGGCAGCCCCCATCTGGGCGAACTGGACCAGCATCTGGGGAGTGCACTCGGCATTCGCTCCAGCGTCCACGAGCACTGCAGGCTCCGCCCCCCTGCGGGGGAGCGGGATGGCGATGCACGGCCGGATCGCGCCACGCAAGCGCCCCATCCGCAACAACGCTGCCGCCATGGTGGCGCCCGTATTGCCGGCGCTGACCATCGCAGCGGCCTTGTGGTCTCGCACCAGCTCCGCGGCCCGGACGAGCGAGGAATCCTTCTTCCGCCGGACGGCACCAGCAGGATCCTCCCCCATCCCGATGACCTCGCGGCAGGCGACGAGCTCGATCCCCGCAGTGTCTCCGATCTGCTCGGGCGGCCCGACGAGGACGACGCGAAGGCCTTCCTCGGCAGCGCGACGAGCGCCCGCAACGACATCTGCCGGGGCGCGGTCTCCGCCCATCGCGTCGACGGCGACCGGCAATGGGGCGTTCACTCGACTTCGACCGCGGTACGCCCTTTGTACCAGCCACAGGTCGGACACACCACGTGTGGCTGCTTGACCTGCTGGCAATGCGGGCAGATGCTGCGAGCCGGGGCACGCAACGTCCAGTTCGCGGCGCGCCGGCTACGGGTCTTGGACTTGGAGGTCTTCTTCTTCGGAACGGCCATCTCGTGCTCCTGGATCAGCGGAGGGCGTCGAGGCTAGCCCAACGCGGGTCACGGGGCGCGACGCACGAACACGATTCGACGTTGCGGTCCGCGCCGCATTGCGGACACAGCCCACGACAGCCCACGTCGCACAGTGGCGCGAGGGGGAGCTCCGTGGCAACGACGTCGTGGACCAGCACCTGGAGGTCGAGCTCGTCATCGACGATCGGGTACGCCTCGTCGTCGGGATCGGGACTGAAGCGTTCGCGCACCTCGACCTCGAGCTGCCCGCCAACGGGGGCAATGCAGCGGCGACAGACCCCTGTCCAGGGCACTGAGACCGTTCCGGTGACCATGATGCCTCCGGGGTAGGAGTCCAGCACCACGTCGCAGACCGCCTCTGCACCCTCGGGCAGCCGGCTGTCGGCACTCGTGGCCGGGGTGAGGGCGTGGTCAGGATCCGCGGGGCCACGTCGCAGCTCGTGACGCCGAGCCCCGACCTCCTTGCGCAACCGGGCAACATTGACCTGGAAGGCACCCATCAGATTCCCTCACGCCATGTCCTGGTCGAAAAAGCCCTCGGTGGCTTCCTCCGCGGCCGACGGCCGCGGAGGCGGTGGCGGCGAGGAGCTCGCCTGGAGCTTCTGACGTCCGGCATGCACCGTGCGCATGACCCGGTCGAGAACGATCTCCATGCTGGCGAGACGCTGGTCGCAGTAATCCTCCGTTTCGTGCCGCAACCGCCGGGCATCCTCGTTGGCGTCATCGAGGATTCGCTGCGCGACCTTGTTCGCCTGGCGAACGATGTCGGTCCGCGACACCATCCGTTCTGCCTGGGCCCGTACCTCTTCCATCAGCGCCTCGGCCTCCCGTGCGCGCTCGGCGAGGAACTCGTCGCGCTCGCGCAAGAGCCATCGCGCTTGGCGAAGCTCGTCGGGGAGCTTCTCCAGTGCCTCGGAGAGCAGGGCCACCAGCTCGTCCCGGGAGACCAGGACCGAGGCCGACAACGGCATGGCCTTGGCAGAGTTGACGAGATCGAGCGCTTGGCGGATGAGCGTCTCGGCATCAGGCTGCGAAGACGCCTGGAGCTGCTCCGCGGTCTCGCTGAACTCTGAGGTGGTCATGGCTGAGGGATCCCGAACCGCTCGTTCAGACGACAGATCACAGGCTTGGGCACGAAGGGAGAGACGTCCCCTCCGTACCGTGCGACCTCGCGGATCAGCTTCGAAGCGATGAACGAATGTGAGGAGGTCGTTGGGATGAACACCGTCTCGATTCCTGAAAGCTGACGATTCATCTGCGCCATTTGCAGCTCGTTCTCAAAGTCCGAAACGACGCGCAGCCCTCGAACGATCACGGTGGCGCCCACGCTCCTGGCAACCTCGACCACCAGGGTGCTCATCGACACGGTCTCCACCGTCGACAGATGCGCCACCGAGTCCTCGATCATCTCACGGCGAGCCTGGAGGTCGAAGAGCGCCTCGCCTTTCTGCGGGTTGCGCAGGATGGCGACGATCACCCGATCGAAGAGCCGGACCGCGCGTTCAACCACCTCCAGGTGGCCGTTGTGGAACGGATCGAAGGAGCCGGGATAAAGCGCGATGCTCATGGCTGCACACCCACGATGGTGATGAGCGTACCGCCGTAGCGCCTCGATTTCGACGTTTTCCACGGAGGCGGCGCGACCACGGCATCCCGAGACTCGAGGACCGCCACGTCGGCTCGAAGCCGGGACAAGACCCCTCGCCAGTCGCCGAACGCGTACGGGGGGTCACAAAACGCGAGGTCGTAGTGCGGCGCTCGCTCCAGCCACTCCGGGAGCTGCGCTCGGACGAGCGTCACGTGCGCATCGGCCAGGCCCACCGCACGCAGGTTCGCTCGCACCGCAGCGAGGGCCTCGGGGTCCCGGTCGACGAAGGTAACGGTCTGTGCGCCACGCGAGAGCGCTTCGAGCCCCATCGCCCCACTTCCGCAGAACAGGTCGACCACGGAAAGGCCTTCCACCCCGCCTGTCGAGCCCAGGATGTCAAAGACGGCCTCACGAACCCGGTCACCGGTGGGCCGGACCCCGGTCGGCAGGCGAGCCGAAAGGCGCCGACCCCGGCTGCGGCCCCCGATGACCCGCACGAGCTCATCGTAGTGAGCGTGCGAGCGCATCGACCGGATTGAGCTGTGCGCGCTGCCAGCGGGGGATGGGGGGTGGACGGCCTTCAGCTCTCGAGCAGGTAGCGAGCCTCCGCGTCGTCCAGGAAGAGCCGAAGCTCGTCCGCAAGGAGCTGGTGCGCCGCGAGGTCCGGATCCGCGTCGAGGATCGCCTTGGCCGCCGCCCGAGCCGGCTCGACCAGATGACGATCGCGCTGCAGCGAGGTGAGACGAAAGCTTCCGGCTCCCGATTGCCGGGCACCGAGGACCTCTCCCTCCCCACGGAGCCGCAGATCGATCTCGGCCAGCTCGAATCCATCGTTCGTGCGCTCCAGCGCTCCGAGCCGTTCACGCGCGTCGGCGGTCGTAGAGCGACTGAGCAAGTAGCACCAGCTCGGGGCTGATCCCCGCCCGACGCGCCCCCGGAGCTGGTGGAGCTGGGCCAGCCCGAAGCGTTCGGCATTCTCGATGACCATCACCGTGGCATCCTTGACGTCGATCCCGACCTCGATGACGGTCGTTGCGACCAGCACGTCGATGAGACCGCGACGAAAGTCGGCCATCACCGACTCCTTCTCAGCAGTCGGCATCTGCCCATGAAGGAGCGCGAGGCGCAGGTCAGGGAAGACCTCCTGGCGCAGCCGACGGAACTCCTGCTCGGCCAGTTCCACGAGCGGGCAGACCACGTACGCCCTGTGGCCGGAGGCCACCTCGCTGCGCACGCGGGCCCAGGCCCGTTCCTCGGCTTTCGCATCCCGCGCCCAGATCGTCTCCACCGGTGAGCGCCCCGGAGGAAGCTCCTCGAGCACCGTGAGGTCAAGATCGCCGAAGACGATCATCGCAGCGGTGCGCGGGATGGGGGTCGCCGTCATGACGAGCAGGTCGGTCGCCTTCTGGCCCTTGGTGCGAAGCGTTGCCCGCTGGTCGACGCCGAATCGGTGCTGTTCGTCGATCACCACCAGGCCCAGCGAGCGGAAACGCACGCCCTCGGTGAGCAGGGCATGGGTCCCGACCACGATGTCGACGCCCCCATGGGCCAGCTCGCGTAGCGTTCGCCGACGCTGCGCCGAGGGCGTCCGGCTCGTCAAAAGGGAGATCATCAACGGGCGCTCCCCCTCGAGCCGCGTGGCGTCGGGGAGCATCAGGGATCCGGTGAGCGAACGCAGCCCGAAGAAGTGCTGCTCGGCCAAGACTTCAGTCGGCACCATCAGGGCGCCCTGGTGCCCGCCCTGCACCGCCACCAGTAGGGCGAGCGCGGCGACCACGGTCTTGCCGGAGCCGACGTCTCCCTGGAGGAGACGGTGCATCGGCGTCGGAGCACCCAGGTCCGCCAGGATGGTCTCGAAGGCCTTCTCCTGGGCAGCGGTGAGATCGAAGGGGAGGCTCTCCTTGAACCGTCGCAGCAGGGGCCCGCAGGTCGCCTCGTGTCGGACGGCATCGAGGTCCTCCTCGACCGCACGGCGCTGGAGCAACAACGTGAGTTGCACGCGGAACAGCTCATCGAAGACCAATCGGCGGCGGGCAGGCGCGACCTCCTCGAGGGAGGAGGGAAGATGGATCCTTCGCATCGCGGTGGTTCGGTCCATGAGCTTGAGTCGCTCCCGCCAATGCGGCGGGAGCGGATCGGCGAACGTCCCTGCACGATCCAGCGCCTCTTCGACCCACGCCCCGAGCTCCCAGCTGTTGAGGCCGGCCTTCGCCGAGGCCGGATAGACCGGCACGACTCGAAGGGTGCGCCGAGGGGCGTCCCCCCGTGTCAGGAGGTCCACCACAGGGTTGACCATCTGACGGAGGCCACGAAAGACGGTCAACTTCCCGAAGAGCAGCACCTCGGAGCCGACGGGGAGCTGGTGCTCGCGGTAGGGCTGGTTGAAGAACACCACGGTCATCCGGCCGCTGCGATCGGCGACGTCGAGCTCGACCCGGACCCGACCGGAGCGGTCACGACGGCGTCGGCTGCGCTGGACGACCGCGAGCACGACCGCCTCGTCGCCCACCGCGAGGTCGGCCACGTCTGCCGTGCGAGTACGGTCGATATAGCGACGAGGAAACGTCGTGAGGAGATCGAAAACGGTTCGGATCCCCAGCGTGCCGAGCGCCGCAGCCTTGCGGGGCGAGACGCCACTGAGCACCGAGATGGGCAGCTCGTGGAGCTGCCGGAGACGCCGCCCAGCGGTCACTCGATCCCGAACAGGTACGGGTACAGGGGCTGTCCGCCGTGGTGCACCTCCACGGCCATCCCGGGGTGGACCTCTTTCACCCACTCGGTGATCCGACGCGTCTCCCCCGGCGTCGAACCTTCCCCTTCGATCACGGTGAGCAACTCGTGGCCATCTTCGACGAGCTTGCCCAAGAGCGCGCACGCCGCAGCCGAGGGTGAGTCGGCGACGGCGAGCACGCCTTTGCGGGAGACGCCGATCCAGTCACCGGCCCGAACCGCCCCTGCTTCGGTGTTCGCGTCGCGGACGGCCCGGGTCACCTCGCCCGAGACGACGCGCGCTGCCGAGGCTCGCATGGCCGCCTCGTTGTCCGCGACCCCGGCACCAGGGTCGTAGGCGAGGAGCGCGGCAAAGCCCTCGAGGATGCTCTTCGTGGCGACCACCCGTACCCGTTTGTGGGTGAGCGCCTCCACCTGCTCGGCAACCAGGTGGATGTTCTCGTTGTTGGGCAAAATGACGACCTGGTCGGCCTCGACGGACTCCACGGCATCGAGGATCTCCTTGGTCGAGGGGTTCATGGACTGGCCGCCGACGACGTGGTGGTGAACCCCGAGCGACCGGAAGATGCGAGCGATGCCGTCACCGGTCACGACGGCCACCACGTCGGTCACCGGCGCTGGCATCGCTGGCGGTGCAGTGGAAGGGGCGCCCTCACGGACCCATCGCTCCTCTTCCACCTGCTCGCGCAGGTCGGTCACGCGAATGTTGCGTGGCCGGCCGCAGTCCAGCGCCGCCTCGATCGCCGCACCGACGTCGTCGGTGTGGATGTGGCAGTTCCACAGTCCCTGTCCCCCGACGACGACGATGGAGTCCCCGATCCCGGCCCAGACCTCCTTGAACGCATCGATCGCGTCGTCGGGGGCCTCGAGGAGGTACATGACCTCGTACCGCAGGTCCCCGGGGCCCTCCGGCCACAACGTCGCGCCACGGATCTCCTCGCCCACTGCAGGAGCCGGGAGCGCCCGCCCCTCGACGGCCGCGGCCAACGCATCGAAGAGCAAGACGTAGCCTGCACCACCGGCGTCGACGACCCCGGCCCGTGCGAGGGCCTCGAGCTGTTCGGGGGTGCGAGCGAGTGCCGCGCTGGCGGCTCGCTGGGCGGCCTCGATGACGCCGAGCACGTCCTCATCCCCGGTGACCCCCGTCGCTGCGCCTTCCGCGGCCGCGTCGGCCACCGTGAGGATCGTGCCCTCGACGGGACGAACCACGGCCTCGCGCGCGAGCTTGGCGCCCACTGCGAGTGCCTCGCCGAGGTCTGTGGCACCAGGGTTCTCGAGCGCTCCGAGGCGCTCTGCGATGCCCCGAAGGAGCTGGGAAAGGATCACTCCGGAGTTCCCTCGCGCCCCCATCAGCGACCCGTGCGCGATCGCTGCGCAGACTTGCGCCATGGAGGGCCGATCCCCCAGCTCCTCGAGCTCGCGGACCACCGACTCAACGGTGAGCATCATGTTGGTCCCCGTGTCGCCGTCGGGCACGGGGAAGACGTTGAGCCGATTGATCGCCTCCTGGTGTGAACCGAGGAGGCTCCGGTAGGACGACATCGCCTCCTTCAAGGAGGTGGGCGTCAGCTGCCCCATCGGGTCGATGCTAACGTTGCGTCCTCGCTATGGCAGCGGTGTGCGACTTCTGCGGCAAGAGGCCCTCGTTCGGCATGCGCCTGAGCCACTCGCATCGGCGGACGAAGCGGCGATGGTCACCCAACATCCAGCGGGTCCGCGCCCTCGTCGATGGCTCGCCGCGGCGCGTGCACGTGTGCACCTCGTGCATTCGCGCTGGACGGGTGATCAAGCCACCGCCCCGGGCCCGCTGACGCACCCGCTCGCCAATCCCCGTAGCCGCAGGGCATCGCCGAACAGGCCGCCGCCACCGCGAGGGACACCCCTCCTGACCCAACCGGTCTGACGAAGGCCGGCCGGAGCGGTCGGTTTTCCAACGGGTAGAGGACCGCCCCCGCTACGGGCAGGTGCCGCTGGCCGGAGGACCAACGGTGAGGGTGCCGTTGGTCGTCGTCATCGGACCGGGCAGGGAGGTCGTACAGGTCGCCCCCTGGACCACGGCGGACGAGACCTGCTCCCACGACGGAGTGCCGGGGCTCAGGTAGTACGGCAGCGTCACGTACTGAAGGCGGCTGTCCCACAGGTAGTACTTCGAGTACCCGGTGGAGAGGCTCGAGCCCGAGAAGGTACCCACGGCACCGCGGTAGTCCTGGGAGATCGCTCCATACACGTCGAGCGCGCCCTCGGTGGTCCCGAGCGAGTAGTTGTTGACGGCGAAGGAGTCGTTGAGCGCCAGGATGCCCGCGTCGATCGTCAGCCCGATCGTCGGGGGCTGCGCACCGGGGGTCCCAGGATCGCACAGCGGCACCTGCGGCGAGGTGCCGCTGCAGGGGGGCTGGATGCCGGTTGCATACGTCCCGCCCCACCATGACTGCGCGGTGGTCACCGGCCGGTTGACCTCGACGAAATGGTAGGCGACCAGCCCCAGGGAGTCGTTGGTCGAGGTCGCCGTCCCCGAGTTGTACTGGCACTGGCCGGTGTAGGTGCTGTTGAAGCCCGGACCGCAGTCCGCGGTGGTGTAGGTCAGGTTCCCGTCAACGACGATGTCGTTCTGGCTCGCCACCGTGACGTTGCCGGCGACCCCCGAGATCGCACCGCTGGGCAGCCGCAGCGGCGCGGGCAGCGACGACGAGGTCGTGGCATTGCTGACGAACGCGTCACCCTCGCAGTCGGGCGTCGAGGTCTGGCCGTCGTAGAAGCCCAGCTGGGAGTTCGAACCGTTGTGGCCGCTGCCGTAGAACGTCCCGGTGTCATCGAAGGGGTTGGCGCCCGAGTAGCACGTCTGGCTGGCGGGGGTGTTCTGGACGAAGACGACCCCGTTCGCAGGCACCAGCACCGCGGTCCCGTTCCCGCTGGCCCCGAGGCACAGGTTCTGGTTCGTGCTCAGGTTGTCCTCGTCGACGGTGCCCGAGCGGGGGGTGTCCGGGCTGATCACGTTCATGTAGGGCGTGCCACCCTGGACGTAGAAGGTGAGCATCGTCGGCCCCGAGTACAGACAGCCATTCGCTGCAGCGATCGAGGCCAGCTGGGAGTTGGTGGACGGGATGGGCTCGAAGGGGGCGTTGTCCTTGCTGTTGGCCGTGTCGTAGAGGCCCACGTCGGAGGTCGCGTTCGCGCAGCCCGGCGGGCTGCCATGGTTGCCGTCGAGCGGGTCGACGAAGAGGCAGTTCGGGTCGTGGGTGGTGACCGTCGAGGGGACCGACGGGGAGCCGGTGTACCCGAAGTTGGGGCCCCCGGAGACATAGATCGAGTCATTCGAGTAGACGGGCCCGATGAGCACGTCGTTGGGCCCGAAGAACACCTCCGAGCAGCCGCTGCCGGGGCCGTCGTAGTTGTTGTTCCAGTCGTAGGTGCAACTGCCCCCACCGTTGGGGTCCGTGGCCTCGTAGTTGCTCCACCACAGGTGTGTCAAGAACCCGTTCTCGGGCTTCAAGATCGCGATCGTCGACTCGTAGGCAAGCCTCGATCCGAACCCAGCCTTCCCGTAGACCTGTTCCTTGAGGTACAGCAGGTTCGCGCCGCTCGTCGCGACCGGCATCGTGCAGGCGGTGTTGAAACAGAACTGTGGGTTCGTCCATTCGTAGTACTCCGGGACCGTGGCGCTGGTGTTGGGAACCTCGACCCAGTGGTCGAGCGCCTGGAGGTTCGCCGTCGGGCACGCGGCCACCTGTCCGACGTTCTGGCTGTTGCAGTTGACCAGGTTCGGGTTCGCGTCGATGGTCGCCAGGTACGAGTCGACCCCGGACTGGAGGGCACGGTACGCGAGGTGCTCGATGACGTCGTTCTGCACGAGTGGATAGTGCTGGATCGTCGTTGCTGCGAGGATGCCTGCGGTCATCGTGAGCAGCAAGACGATGCCCAACACCATCCCCAAGGCAGCCTGGCCCTGCTCGATGATCCTGTGACGCCGCCGCATCATCCCACCATGGGCTCGTAGGTCGACGAGGCGTTTGAGAGGAGGTAGACCGTGGTCGAGTCCTCGGCCTGGTTCCCTGCGTCGCGTCCCGTCGAGCCGTTCACCTGGAGATCGATCGTGACGGCCCTGACCTCCGCGGGAGCGCAGTTGACGAGGGGCTGGGAGGCGGTGCCGGTGGTGCAGGTGTTGAAGACCGAGTCATCGGTGACCTGCTGGGGTGCCGAGTACGAGGTGGAGCCGTTCGAGTAGGTCGTGACCACCAACCAGTAGGTGAAGATCGAGGGGTTCTTCACGCCCTTGACGGTAAGCAAGGTCCTGGGTTCCCCGAAGCTGCAGCTCGTCGTGGCGTAGTCAAAGGGACAGGTCCCGGCCTCAGCGCGAGCCTCGGTCACCGTGAACACCGAGGGGTCGGCGCACTGGCCATCGGACACCGGTGCGCAGCCGGCCGTGACCTGTGCCGGTCCGTTCGGATCGCCCACGTTCGTGTAGAAGGTCATCGAGGTGGGCGAGAGCGAACCGGTCACGAACGCAGGGACGGGCAGGCCGGTCGAGGAAGAGGGCGGCGCAGGCGAGACAGCGGCACGGATGAGCTGTTGGAGGTTCGTCGACACGGGCAACAACTGATCGACGTTGCGGTAGGTGTTGGTGACGCGGGTCGAAGCGTCGAAGATGGAGTTGACGATGGGCACGGCAATGGCGAAGAGGATCGTGAAGGTGGCGACGACGATGGCGAGCTCGACGAGGGTGAAACCCGACTGCTCCTGACGACGCAGCGCCATCACACCGACACCACGACCGGGTTGGGCAGCGCGACCGTCGTCGTCCCGTCGAGGACCACCGACGTGGGCCGCACCGTCACGGTGTGGGTCGTCGCGTACCCGGCGACCGTGACGGTGAACGTGCCATAGATCACGGCGAGGCGGGTTTCTCCATCAGGTCCGGTCGTCGGCATGGCGTAGCTCGACGGGTTCGATGGATTGGAACCCGGTCCCAGTGGCGTGAGCGGTGACGACCCCGGGCAGGTCTCGGCGATGCTCACGGACGCACCCACCAACGGGACGCCGTTGTGGACGACCTCCAGCGCCAGGAGACCCATCGGGAGGGTGACGGTCGGGGCCTGGTTCGGTGGCGGCAGACCCGGCGTGGCGCCGGGGACGGTGGTGACGGGCGCCGAGGCAGTCGTGGCATCCGCAGCGCAAGAGCCAACGGCGACCGAAGAGGCGCTGACGAAGGGGAAGAGCGGACCCACCTGCGTGGCTGGACCGCTGGTGGTCGTCGGTGCGAGGGCTTCGAGCGTAGGGCTGGGCTGCTGGTTTGAGTTCGAGACCAAGATCGGGGGATTGTCCAGGTAGAGGCCTTCAGCGAACACGACCCCCGGGAGCTTCGCTGGGCTGAAGGTTCCCGAGGTGTCGTCGTAGACGAGCGGCCCGGTCTCAGAAGCCCCGGCGGCCTCGCACACCGAGGTGCTCGTGCACGAGATCGCCGAGAAGAACACCGGTGCCCCGGGCAAGGCCATGTTCGTCCAGGTGGTCGAGGAGCCCACGTTGAGCGAGATCACCGCAGCCGAAGCGGTTGTCGAGACCGGAGCCAAGCACAGCGTGGTCCCGGGACACACGACTGGACCGATCGACGCGATGGCCAGGCCGGCCGGCAGCGTGTCGACCGTCCAGCTGCCCTTGAGCGAGACCGTCACGGGACCCGAAGCGGTCGAGCCGACCGCCACGCAGGACGATGCCGACGGGCACACGATCTGGGACAACGCGGCGATCCCCGAGGGCAGCGCAGCGCGGGACCACGTCGTCGAACTCCCGAGACCAAGCGTCATGACGATCGCTCCCGATGACGTCGAACCGATGGCGTAGCAGGTGGCTGGCGTCGTGGTCCCCGGACAGCTGACCTGGGTGACCGCAGTGACCCCGGAGGGCAGGGTGTCGTTGCTCCAGGTCGTCCCGCTGAGCGACTCCACCACGGGGCTGCCCGAGCGCGTACCGGCCACGACGCAGGCCGACGCCGTCACGCAGACGATCTGGTTGAGCGACGTCGGGGTCGTGGGCAGTTTGACGTTCGACCACGTCGCTGCACCCGTCACGAGCACCCCTGCCGAGGCGGTGTTGCCGATGGCGTAGCAGGTCGAAGTCGCCGGGCAGACGACCTGGGTCAGCGCGGTGCCGCCGGGCTCGCCACTCGGGGCCACCGCCGTCCAGGTGATTCCGTAGGGCGCGGCGGACCCGCTGATCGTGGCCAGGGCGAGCTTGCCCGCGTTCGTGCCACTCCCAATGGCGAAGCACGCCGGGGCTGTCGCCGCCACGCAGGTGATCTGGCTGAGCGCGCTCCAGCCACTCGGGAGCGTGCTCGCGGTCCACGTCGTCACGGAGCCGGGTTGCGCGACCGATGCGGCCGCGCTCGAAGCGGTGCTGTAGCCGACCGCGACGCACACGTGCGCGGCCCCAGTTGCGCACCCGACCGACTCGATGCGCTCCAACGTCGACGGCAGCGACGCCACGCACCATCCGCTGCAACCCGAGCCCTCGACGAGCCCGGTGGCAACCGGCGCGGCCGCCGGGTTGGCGCCCGCGGCCGTCTGACCGAGCACGATGCAGGTGAGCGATCCCGAGCTGTTCGGGCACACGACCCCGTCGTCGGTCACGGTCGTCGCGGGGTAGGCGAGGCCCACAGTCGTGCCCTCGTCGTACTGGAAGACGACCCGAGTGATCGCAGCGGTGTTGACGGTGATCGGGGCCTGCGAGCCCGAGGCCTGGGTCTGGGAGGAAGCCAGGTCGAAGTTGGCCACGTACGCCGAACTCGGCCCGGGGCCGACGGTCACGGTGTACACGCCCGGTGCCAGCTCCAAGAACGCGCACCCGTTGCTCGCCGGATTGAGCTGATACGGCGTCGCAAGGTTGGAGCCCGACACCGTGATGGGGACGCTGGTCACTCGCTGGGCCCACGTGGCGCCGTAGACGTCGGTCTGGGGAACCCCGGGGTAGGCAGGATCGCCGTCGACCTGGATGGCGAGGAAGCCGTTGGTCAGCACGCCCGAAGGCGGAAAGCCGAGCAGCGAGGTGTCGGTCAGGCTCTGGTTCTGCGCCCAGGTGACCTTGACCTGGAGCTCAAGGACCGGTGCGATGCCCGAGGTGCACAGATCCGGAGCCGGCGTCGACCCGTTCCCCGCGGAAGCCCACGTAAACAAGGCAGCGACGTCGTACGTCGTCCCCGAAAGCTGGGTCCCGCCGGGGTTCTCGGTGATCCAGTGCCCGACGTCTGGCTGGTTGTTCTGGTCCATCGGGGGCCCCTGGTAGTTGAGGGTCTCGATCCACTGCTCGGCGAGGGAGAGCGCGGTGATCTTCTGGCGGCTGAAGGCCGTCTGGTTGAACACATTGGTGAGCAGGTACGCCACCGGGACGAACGCGGCGACGAGGATCGCGATCGCGACGAGGTTCTCGATCAAGCCAAACCCGTCCTCGGGCAGGCGAAACCGGCGGCCACCCTGGCTGGCCATCGACCCGAGGCTAGATGGCCACTGCGGCGAAATGGGGGATCTACGAGGATCGCTGGGAAGCTGGACGGCCGATCGCGTGCTGCCAGCCGAGCAACGGCATCGGCCTGCCCTCGAGGGTGCATTCCGACACATCGGCCGTGCACGCGCCGATGTGCAGCGGCGGCCGCAGACCGGCCGCCTGGAACGCTGCGGCGAGCCGGTCCGGGTCCCTCGTGGCCATCAGCAGCTCATAGTCCTCGCCGCCGCCCAGGGCTTCGGATTCGGTTGCACCCGCTGCAACCGGAACCCCGAACAGCGCGACACCGACACCCGAGGCGTGCGCCAGGCGCCGGAGGTCCAACGCGAGGCCATCGGAGACGTCCATCATGGCGCTCACCCCCGCTCGGCGGGCCGCCATGCCCTCCGCAAGGCGCGCCCGGGGCCGACGGTGCGCATCGACGAGTGCCCCTTCGCGCGCACCCTCACGGAGGTTGCGGAGCCCGGCTGCGGACGCACCGAGCGGACCCGTCACGAACAGCTCGTCCCCCGGTGCCGCCCCCGAACGGCGCACCGCTGGCGCGGTCCCATGGAGCCTCCCGGTGACCGTCACGGACAGCACGATCTGAGAGGCACTGGTCAGGTCGCCGCCGACGATCCGACAAGACCACTCGGCACCCGCTTCGGCCACTCCAGCAGCGAGGCGCTCGACATCGGTCCCTTGCGGCACCGCCATCGTGCAAACCGCGTGCGTAGGACATCCGCCCATCGCAGCAATGTCGCTGACGGCCACCGTCAGCGCCTTCCAGCCGACATCCTCGAGCGAGGAGAACGCCAGGTCGAAATGGACGCCCTCGACCACGGCATCGCAGCTCAAGAGCAAGGGGCTCGTCACCTCGACGACCGCGGCATCATCTCCCACCCACAGCTCGCCGCTCGGCGGCGGGCCGAAGATGCGCTCGGTCAACTTCAAGATACGCTCGACTGCGGCATCCTCATCGCCCCACATGGTGGCGACGCCGTCAACGGGTCCTGGCACCGGCTTGGGCCCGGTCACAACGAATGCCTAGCATGCGGCTGGGAAGGAGATCTTTTTTTTGATGGCAGCCCCGAGATCGATCGCTCCGACGCAGAACCGAAAGCTCCTCAGCTGGGTCGAGCAGACCGCCCAGCTCACCCAGCCGGACCGGATCGAGTGGTGCGACGGTTCCCAAGAAGAGTACGACCGGCTGTGCAAGCTTCTCGTCGACAAGGGAACCTTCGTTCGGTTGAGCGACGCCAAGCGGCCGAACAGCTACTGGGCACGCTCGGATCCCGCGGACGTCGCTCGGGTCGAGGACCGAACCTTCATCTGCTCTGAACGCAAGGACGACGCGGGTCCGACGAACAACTGGCAGCCTCCCGCGCAGATGCGAGCGACCCTCGGCAAGCTCCTCGCCGGTTCGATGCGCGGTCGAACCATGTACGTGGTGCCCTTTTCGATGGGCCCGATCGGGGGGGAAGGCTCCTACATCGGGGTGGAGATCACCGACTCGCCGTACGTCGTCGTCTCCATGCGGATCATGACCCACATGGGCACTCGCGTCCTTGAGGTCCTGGGTGACGACGGGTTCTTCGTGCCGTGCCTCCACTCGGTCGGAGCGCCACTCGAGCCGGGGCAGCCGGACGTGCCCTGGCCCTGCAACGCAGAGAACAAGTACATCGTGCACTTCCCCGAAACCCGGGAGATCATCTCCTACGGCTCCGGGTACGGCGGCAACGCCCTGCTCGGCAAGAAGTGCTTCGCCTTGCGCATCGCGTCGGTCATCGCGCGTGACGAGGGATGGCTCGCAGAGCACATGCTCATTCTGAAGCTCGTCTCCCCGGAGGGTGAAGCGCGCTACATCGCCGGCGCGTTCCCCTCGGCCTGCGGCAAGACCAACCTTGCAATGCTCATCCCGACCCTTCCGGGCTGGCGAGTCGAGACGATTGGCGACGACATCTGCTGGATGCGCTTCGGTTCCGACGGCCGCCTCTGGGCGATCAACCCCGAGGCGGGCTTTTTCGGCGTCGCCCCCGGCACGAGCACCAAGACCAACCGCAATGCCATGCTGACGCTGCGGCGCGACACCATCTTCACCAATACCGCCTTGACCGACGACGGGGACGTGTGGTGGGAGGGCATGGACGGGACGCCAGCGCACTGCACCGACTGGCGCGGCGAGGACTGGACTCCTGCCAGAGGGACGACCGCGGCCCACCCCAATGCCCGCTTCACCGTCCCAGCGGCGCAGCACCCCGCCATCGCCCCGGAATGGCTCGACCCCAGGGGCGTGCCCATCTCGGCGATCCTCTTCGGCGGGCGGCGCGCCACCACCGTCCCGCTCGTGGTCCAATCCTTCGATTGGGATCACGGGGTCTTCTTGGGCTCGATCATGGGATCCGAGACCACGGCGGCGGCGACTGGTGACGTCGGCGTGCTGCGGCGCGATCCGTTCGCGATGCGACCCTTCTGCGGCTACAACATGGCGGATTACTTCGCCCACTGGTTGTCGATCGGTCGGGCGACCCGACCCGAGGCGCTCCCGAAGATCTTCTTCGTCAACTGGTTCCGAAGGGGCAGCGACGGGCGCTTCCTGTGGCCAGGCTACGGCGAGAACTCCAGGGTGCTCGAGTGGATCTTCGAGCGGGTGAGCGGCCACGGGGAGGCGGTGGAGACCCCGATCGGTTGGGTTCCGGCCCCCGGCGCGATCGACATCGAAGGCCTTTCGGTCACCAAGGAGGAAATGGAAGAGCTGTCACGGGTCGACCCCGACGAGTGGCGCAGCGAGGTCGCCCTCATCCGCGAGCACTACGCGACCTTCGGTGACCGCCTCCCGGCCGAGCTCAGGCAGGCAGTCGACCAACTTGAGCGCGCGTTGGGCTGACCGATGGCGAACGTCAATGCCTACGTCCTCATCCAGACCGACGTCGGCAGGGCCGCCGACGTCACCCGTCAGGTCAGGGAGATCAGTGGCGTCGTCTCCGCTGAGAACGTCGCCGGACCCTACGACGTCATCGCCTTGATCGAAGCCACCTCCATCGACGAGCTGGGGCGGCTCGTGGTGAGCCAGGTCCAGCGCATCGAAGGGATCACCCATACGGTCACCTGCCCGGTCGTGAACCTCTAGGCGGCGGTGCGCCTCGCGCGGGCACCCGGCCGGGTGAACCTCATCGGCGACCACACGGACTACAACCTGGGGCTGGCGCTCCCGATGGCGGTGGGGTTCGAGACCACCGTCACCTTCTCGGCCTCCAGCGACGCCTTCGTCCTCCTCAGCAGCGATCTCCAGCCCGGGACGGTGCGAATCTCCTTGCGCGGCCAGCCAGACCCACACGGGCCACCATGGGGACGCCTTGCGGCAGCGATCGTGGCGCTCGTCGGCCCACACAGCGGCGGGGTAGGAAGGATCGCCACCACCGTGCCGGTCGGCGCAGGGCTCGCATCGAGCGCCGCCTTCTGCGTCGCCCTCTCGCTCGCACTCGGGGCACGCCTCCCGTCGCACGAGCTGGCAAGGCTCTGCCAGCAAGCCGAGGCCACGATCGGCGCCGACGTGGGGCTCATGGACCCGCTGGTGGCGCTCGAGGGCGGCCTCTTATTGATCGACTTCTCCACCATGCGCACCGAGCGCATCGTCATCCCGCCGACGGCCGAGGTCGTCGTCGTCCACTCCGGTCAGTACCGCCGGCTCGCCGACACCCCGTACCGGCAGCGCCGCCTCGAGTGCCAGGCGGCAGCGGCAGCCCTGGGCTCCCCCCTGGGTCTGGCATCCCTCGATGCGATCTCGACGATCGCCGACCCGGTCCTTCGGCGCCGGGCGCGCCACGTGGTCACCGAGTGCGACCGGGTGCGGGCGATGGCAACCGCGCTCGGCAACAACGACCTGAGGGCGGCCGGCAGCGTGATGATCGAGAGCCATCGGAGTCTGGCGGAGGACTTCGAGGCCTCGACCGAGCGCGTCGATGCCCTCGTCGCACGCCTGCTCGGAACCGAAGGCGTTTTCGGGGCACGGATGACCGGTGGTGGTTTCGGCGGATGCGTGGTCGCGATCTGCGAACGAGGCGCCCTCGACGACGTGCGCTGGTCCGAGGAGCGCTGGCCTGTGCAGCCAGGGGCCGGCGCGTCGGTCAGCTCGAGCTGAGGGCCTCTTCCTTGGAGACACGGACGAGGCCCTCGAGCACAGCGTACGCACGACCCTCGTCGAGCGAGGCCTCGGCCCGGCCGATGCCCGACACCAGGTCCTCAGCGATGCCTACCACGACCAACGCGGCGGCGGCGTTCAACACGCCGATGTCGCGGCAGGCACCCCGTTCACCATCGAGCACCCCGCGGATGACCCTGGCGTTGAACGAGGCGTCGCCGCCTCGGAGCTCGGTCATCTCCGACACAGGGAGGCCGACTTCCGCGGGATCGACCCGCCAGCGACGGAGATCGAAGCCGCCACTTCCGTCGCCGATCACCTCGACGACCGTCGAGGGGGAGGTCACGCTCAACTCGTCGAGGCCGTCATCGGCGTAGACCACCATGGCCCGACGGGAACCGTTGGCCCCCAGCACCCGGGCCATGGTCTCCGCACGCGAAGGGTCGGAGACCCCCACCAGCTGGTAACGGACACGCGCAGGGTTCGAGAGCGGTCCGAGGAAATTGAAGATCGTCGGGACACCGAGCTCCCGTCGGAGCGGACCGACGGTTCGCATGGCAGGGTGGAAGCGGGGAGCGAAGCAGAAGCCCATCCCCACCTCGCGGACGCAGCGTTCCACGCCCCGCGGTCCGAGCTCGACGGCGACGCCGAGGGCTTCGAGGACGTCGGCGGTGCCCACTGACGACGACGCCGCCCGATTGCCGTGCTTGCACACACAGGCGCCGGCTCCGGCGGCGATGAATGCCGCGAGGGTCGTGACGTTGATGCTCCCCAGGCGATCTCCCCCCGTCCCCACGAGATCGATGGCCTCCTGCGGCGCGGTCACCGCTTCAGCATGAGCGAGCATGCCGCGGACCAGCCCCACGGTTTCCTCGGCAGTCTCGCCCTTGGCAGCCAGCGCGACCAGGAATGCGCCGACCTGGGCCGGCGTCGCTCGTGCCTCGAGGATCTCATCGAGGACGCGTTCGGCCTCTGCCGCGCTGAGCGACTCCCGCTGGAGCAGCCGGTTGAGGACGCCGGGCCAGGAACCGAGGTCGGAGATGCTCAAGCGGACTTGCGACGCTGGCGAATGATCCGTCGACGTTCCCGCTCCGTCATTCCGCCCCAGATTCCTTCGCGCTCGCGATACGCCAGCGCGTGCTCGAGGCACGCCTCGCGAACTGGGCATACGCCACAGATCTCCTTCGCTGCGGCAGTGTCGGCCTCGTCATCGGTCGCCGGATAGAAGATCTCGGCGTCGAGGCCACGGCAGGCGGCACGCTTGCGCCACGTCTGGGCACTCATGGAAACAGCACTTCCTTACAAGACGGGAGCGGCGATTATGCCCTACGCCCGGCGTAATTGTAAAGAAGCCCTGTTCAGAGCAGGTCGTCGAGCTGAACGCGACTCGACTCGCCCCTGAGCTCGTCGACGAGGACGCCTCTGGTCACCGCAGGCAGCACGCTTCGAGCCTCGTAGGCCGGATGCACGCAGGCCAGTGCAGCACCCTCCGCTGCAAGGGCAGCGACCTGGGATTCCGAGAAGGAGAACCGCAGGTAGTGGACCGCAGGAGTCACCGAGTCCCGGGTCAGCATCGCCGCATGGCTCGCCTCAGGCTCGCTGCGCACCGGTTGGGCACCGACGAGATCGAACTGCACCGAGCGCTCGATCCCGGTGAGCCTGGGCAACCAGCTCCTGAGCTCGGCCTCAGAGGTCAGCTCGATGAACAAGGTCGCCGACAGCTCGCCGGGAGCCGGCAGTAGGCGGTTGTAGACCTCGAGCTCGGCCTGGATCCCCGCATCGGTGTGGATGTGCTCGACACGGGCCATCTCCTGCACCTGGAACCGGACGGTGTCGAAGGATTCGAACACCACGGTCATGATGGGACCGAGGGGGATCCTCCGGGGCTTCTTGTGCTCGATGATGCAACGGCGGTACTGGTCGCGGACCCGCTCGTACGCCCTGACGTCAAGGATGTCCTCGAGGGTCAGCGCCGGCGTCAAGAGACCGATTCGAGCCCCGCGCTGAACCTGCCGGCATGGGACTTCTCGGCCCTGGCAAGGGTCTCGAGCCACTCGGCGATCTCTTCGAAGCCCTCTTCGCGAGCGGTCTTGGCGAACCCAGGGTACATCTCGGTGTACTCATAGGTCTCCCCTTCGATCGCCGACTTCAAGTTGTCGGCTGTCGACCCGACCCGGGCACCGGTGACGGGATCGCCGACCTCTCGGAGGAAGTCGAAATGGCCGAACGCGTGACCGGTCTCCCCTTCGGCGACCGAACGGAACAGCGCAGCGACGTCAGGGTAACCCTCCACGTCCGCCTTCTGCGCGAAGTAGAGGTAACGACGGTTGGCTTGGCTCTCACCCGCAAACGCCGTCTTCAGGTTCTCCTCGGTCTTGCTTCCCTTCAGGGTGGGCATCACAGCTCCTTTCGTTTCCGGCATTCCTTGCACAAGCCACGGAACACGACCTCACCGCTCCGTACCTTGTAGCCCTGGGCGGCGCGGGTGGGGACGTGCAGATCGCCGAACTCGAGGTGAAGGTCGCGCACCTTCCCGCACGCCGTGCAGACGAGATGGTGATGGACCTCTTCGACGTTCGGATCGAACCGAACCCGACCCGTCCCCAGGTCGAGCGGCGCGACCTCACCGAGCTCGGCAAGCTCGTTGAGCGTCTGGTAGACCGTCTTGAGCGAGATCGTGCCGATCTGGCGCCGAGCAGCTTCGTAGACGTCCTCTGCGGAAGGGTGTGTCTCGTTTCCCTGGAGCACCCGGAAGACGCACTGGCGCTGCGCGGTGACCTTGTGGCCGCTCGCCCTGAACAGATCGGTCAATTCCTCGGGAGTTTTCATCCCACGAGAACGTTATCACAACGATTGTAAGTTGAAAACGCGTGTGGAAAAGGACACCCTGAGCCGGTGAACTCCCGCACGGTCCTCAACCGCTTGGCGGACGAGCGCTTCGACCTCCTGGTCATCGGTGGCGGGATCACCGGGGCAGGCGTGGCGCTCGACGGCGCGAGCCGAGGGTTGCGAACGGCCCTCGTCGAGAAGGCGGACTTCGCCTCGGGAACCTCGTCGCGGTCGTCGAAGCTGGTCCATGGCGGACTCCGCTACCTCCGTCAAGGGGATCTGGGGCTCGTGCTCGAGAGCTTGCAAGAGCGCCAGCGGCTCTTGGAGAACGCTCCACACCTGGTCACGCCGCTCCCCTTCCTCATTCCGCTGTTCGGCTCACGCTGGCCCTACGTGGCGGCGCTGTGGACCTACGACCTGAGCGGCAGCCGCCACCTCGGACGCCACCGCGCGATCTCGCGAGCCGAGGTCCTCAGCTGGTTCCCTGCACTCGAATCCACGCGACTGACCGGCGGCTACCTGTACCCGGACGCGTGGGCAGATGACAGCCGGCTCACCCTGGCGGTCGTTCGGACGGCCGTCGCCGACTTCGACGTCGTCGCGGCCAACTACCTCGGGGCCGACGCGTACCTCTACGACCACGCCGGACGCGTCTTCGGTGCCAAGGTCCGACCTGCGGAGCACCGCGACGGCGCCGACACCTTCGACATCCGGGCACGGGTCGTCGTCAACGCGACCGGCGTCTGGGCTGACGAGGCCAGGACGCTCGACGACGGGACCCGCCCGCCTCGCCTTCGCCCCGCCAAGGGCGTCCACGTCACCGTTCGGGCACAGCGCTTCCCTGCAGAAGTCGCTGCAGTCCTGCCCGTTCGCCAGGACCGGCGCAGCGTGTTCGTCATCCCCTGGCCCGAGTCGGACCGCGTCTACATCGGCACGACCGACACTGACTACGAAGGCTCCCTCGACCAGCCGCTCCCGGACCCCGACGACGTCGAGTACCTGCTCTCCGCCGTGAACGCAGTGAGCGCGACCCGTCTGCACAGGGAGGACATCACCGGCATCTGGGCAGGCCTACGGCCACTCCTCGCGGGGTCACCGGGGAAGCGGGCACGAGCCCGGACGGCCGACCTGTCGCGCCGGCACCGGGTCGAGGTCTCCGACAACGGTGTCGTCACCGTCACCGGAGGAAAGCTCACGACCTACCGCCGAATGGCCGAGGACACCGTCGACGCGGTCATGGACCTGCTCGACTGCCGCCCCCGCCCGCCGTGTCGGACCACCCACTTGCGGCTCATGGGCGCGGACCCACGACCCTGGGTCCGCGCCGACGAAGAGGCCACGCCGGAACCGAGCTCGGCGATCACCGCCCAGGCGGATGTCCTGGCGCACCTGCGTCGACGCTACGGCGAAGAGGCCTCCGCGGTGCTCGCGGTCGCCCGGGAGAGAGCCGACCTGCTCGCTCCACTGGTGGACGGGCTCGGCTACCTGCGCGCTGAGGCCGTCTACGCTGCCCGCCACGAGATGGCACGAACGGTCGGCGACATCCTCTACCGGCGCACCCAGGCCGCTTGGCAGGACCTCCGCAGCAGCGCGTTGGCCGCCCAACGCACCGCGGAGCTGATAGCACCGGAACTGGGCTGGTCACCGAGGCAGGCCGCCGCCGAGGCGTCACGCTTCGTCGAGGATTGCACGGCCTTACTCACCGCAGCGGGCCTGCCGGGCGCAGAGGCGACGGGCCCGCAACAGCGCCTTGAGGCACCGGGAAGATGAGCCCCACGACCTTGCTCGTGGTCGACGTCGGCTCTTCGAGCGTGCGCAGCGCCGGGGTCGCCCCTGACGCCACCGTGCGCACGATGCACCAGGTTGGCGTGCCCCCGAGAACCCCGGCGCCGGGGTTGGTCGAGGTCGACGCCCGGCGGATCGCCGAGGCGGTGCTCGAGACCGCCAACGCCGTGGTGGCCGACGTCGGCGCGGTCGCAGCGGTCGGCATCACCAACCAACGGGCGACCACGGTGGTGTGGGACCGGGGAACGGGCGAGCCGGTCGGTCCCGCCCTCAGCTGGCAGGACCTCCGGACCGCGGGGACCTGTCTGGCCATGCAAGCCGACGGCTTCCGTTTCCCCCCCAACGCGTCGGCAACGAAGCTCGCCGCGATCTTGAACGAGGTCGATCCGAGGCGCGACCGCGACCTGTGCTTCGGAACGATCGATGCCTGGGTGGCATGGACCCTCTCGGGAGGAACCGTGCACGCGACCGACACCACCAATGCCGCCGTCACCTGGATGGTGCGGACCGACGCCTTCGCCTGGGACCGCTCCGTCCTCGACGCGCTCGGCATCCCCGACCGCATGCTGCCCCGGATCGTCGATTCGGTTGGGTTCGTGGGCGAAGCGCAGGCGTTGGCGGGCAGCCCGCCCATCTGCGGCATCGCCGGCGACCAGCAGGCGTCGCTCGTCGGGCAGGGGTGCACCACCCCGGGATCCGCCAAGGCGACGTTCGGGACCGGGGGGATGCTCGACCTGTGCACGGGGCGTCAAGCACCAGCCGCGATCGATCGCAACCCCGCCGGCACCTTCCCGATCGTGGCGTGGAGCCGGAACGCAACGGCGACCTGGGGGGTCGAGGCGATCATGCTCACTGCCGGTGCCTGTGTTGACTGGCTTCGAGACGACCTCGGCCTGCTCTCTAGTGCCGAGCAATCATCCGCGCTCGCCGCAGCGTGCGAGCGAACCGACGACGTGTGGTTCGTGCCGGCGTTGCTCGGGTTGGGCACCCCGGTGTGGGACCTCGGCGCTCGTGGCACGCTGATCGGCGTCACCCGCGGCACGGACCGCCATCAGCTGGTGCGCGCCGTGCTCGAGGGCATCGCGCACCGAGGTGCCGACCTCTTGGAAGCCGCAGAGAACGACAGCGGCCTGCACGTCGAGCGTCTTCGGGTCGACGGCGGCATGTCCGCCAACGAGGTCTTCGTGCAAGCGCTCGCCGACGCAATCGGCCGACCGATCGACGTCTCGCGCACCCGCGAGGCGACGACACTGGGGGCGGGGTTCCTGGCCGGCCTCGCCCTGGGCCTCTGGCGCGACGAACTCGACGTCGCGGCCAGCTATCGCCCGGGGCGCTCCGTTGAACCCGCGATCACCGATGTCGATCGTTGCGCTCGCCGGGCTCGGTGGCTCGAGGCGCGAAGCCGTGCAGAGCGCACCATCCCCGAGCTGTCAGCCCTCAGCTTCTGAGGGCCAGCGCTTCGTCCCAGCTCGCGTGCGCTGCGAGGAGCGGTCGATAGGACATGAGCACAGCAGGCCGGCCGACGCCGAGGGCGCCGGTCAGTCGGCCGTTGCGTCCGTAGAGAACGACGAAGCGCCGACTCTCGAACGAGCCGTCGACGATCTCGACTTCGTCGTCGGGACGAGGGTGCCCGATCATCTGGATCTTCACCCCGTACTGGTCCGACCAGAAGTAGGGCACCGGTTCGAAGGGCTCCGCAGCTTTTCTCCCGGCGAGCAGGCCGCGTGCTGCGAACAACCCCATGTCGGCGGCGACCTGCCAGTGCTCGATCCGCACCAGCTCGTCCTCGAGCGGCCACCGGGCGACATCGCCCGCAGCGACGACGCCATCTGCAGCGAACAACGAGGCGTCACAGACCACGCCGTTGTCGATGCGCAGACCGGAACCGTCAAGCCAGTCGACCGTCGGCACAACACCGATCCCGACGACGACGACGTCTGCTCGGACCGAGGTGCCGTCGGAAAGCAGCACCGTCTTGGTCGGCGCGTCGAACCCCGTGACGGCGACGGCCGTGCGCAGCTCCACGCCTCCCTCGCGGTGCAACGCGGCACAGGCGGCACCGACACGAGGACCGAGCGCCAGCTCCAGCGGCGTCTCGAGCGCTTCGAGGACGAGCACGTCGCAGCCCAGATCGCGACAGGTTGACGCCACCTCGGACCCGATGAAGCCGGCCCCGACCACGACCACCCGGCATCCCTCGCCCGCCTCGGCGATCTGGCGGCGTAGCTCGAGACAGTCCTCGATCGTTCGGAGCGTGACCAGGTTCTCCAGCTCGTCGGTCCCCGGGAGCCGCCTCGGGTGGGCACCCGTGGCGAGCACCACGGCGTCGGCTTGGAGCGAGCTTCCGTCGTCGAGTTCGACGCGGCGAGCTTCGACATCCAGTGCGGTTGCCCGACGGCCGGCACGGAGCTCGATTCCCAGGTCCGCCAACTGGTCGAAGGTGGTCAGCGCAGTCCGCTCGGGCGGCCACTTGCCTGCGAGCACCTGCTTGGACAGCGGCGGACGATCATAGGGAAGATGGGGTTCGGCGCCGACCATCACGACTCTGCCCTGGAAACCTTCGTTGCGCAACGCCTGGGCGGCTCGCCAGCCGGCCAGCGATGTTCCGACGATCGTCACCGCCCCGTCGATCGGGAGCGGACCTGCTGGGGCGCTCATCGGCCGAACATCGCCAACCACTGCTCGAGCGAGCGGGGCGCGAGCGCGTAATTGGTACGCCGGATCTCCCCCATGTCGGCGGAGAACGCTGGTGAGTAGTGATGACCGGGGTAGACGACGACCTGGTCAGGGAGGCGGGCCAGGCGCGTGGTGAGCGACTCGTACATCGCCTCGGGATCGCTCCCGGGCAAGTCGGTCCGACCACAGCCCTGAAGGAACAACGTGTCGCCCGACACCAGGCGATCGTCAAGGAGGAAGCACTGACTTCCCGGCGTGTGGCCTGGTGTGTGGACGAGCTGGATTGGGATCGCGCCGACCGACACCGAGTCTCCACCGGCATGCTCGACGAGTGACGACGCACCGACGCCCGTCGAGCGGGTGACCCATGGAGCCTCCGCGCTCTGGACGTGCACCGGCACGTCGACCCGCTCGAGTAGCGCGACGATGCCAGCGATGGTGTGCCCGAAAATGTCGCCACCGATGTGGTCGGCGTGGTAATGGGTCGCCAGGACACCGACACAGCGCATGCCGTCGGCGCTCAGGATGTCCAGAAGCTCCGAGACATCGTACGCAGGATCGACGATCAGCGCTTCGCCGCTGTCGCGGTCACCGATCAGGTACACGAAATTCACCATCTGCTGGGCGATGAAGTCGCTGCGCGCGAAGTCACGACCGGAAAGAAGCTGGCGGAAGTACAGCCGATCACTCATCAGGATGCTCCGACCTCTGCCCGTCGAACGCAGCTGCCTCTAGCCTCGGGACCAATTCTTCGACTTGGGTCTGGGTCTGTCGAAGGCGTCGATCGAGCTCGTCGACGATCTCCGTCGCCCGCTTGAGGCGAGCGACGAGCTGGTCGACGTCGACCTGGCGTTGCTCGAAGAATGCAACGATCTCGTCAAGTTCGCGACTGGCCTCGGCATAGCTGAGCGCGTCGACTGGCGTGTCTTCAGCCATCTTCTCTCCTCTCGACAACCGACCGCACGGTCCCATCGAGAAATCGGGTTCGCAGCACACTGCCGTCTTCCGCCATGGCAGCAGTGCGCAGCACCTTCCCGTTCTCGTCCATCGTGATGGTGTACCCACGCTCCAGCTGGCGGTCGACATCGTATGCGGCGAGCAACCGGCGCCAACCGTGGATCCGCTCTCGGGTACCAAGCAGTTGCGCATGCACGAGCGGTCCGATACGAGCCGATCGGGCCGTCGCGGACGACCGATGAGCCGCGAGCGCGGCACGGGAGCCACTGGCGAGCGCGCGGGAACGGATCGCGAGCCGTTCCCGATGACGGTGCAGCTGCTGGCGGCCGGCCGCGGCCAGGCGGGATCGGATCGTGGCGTCCTGGGCCGCGCGCTCGACGAGCGTCTCGACGGATCGGCGCGCAACGATGCTTGCCGGTATCGCCACCGCAGCCTCCCACCATTCGCCGACACGGCGAACCAGCTCACGCCCGCACTCGGTTGGGGTGATGCACGCGCGGTTTGCGACGATGTCAGTGACGGACTCGTCACCGCTGTGGCCGACGCCCGTCCAGACGGGGACCTCACAGCTGGCCACAGCGCGAGCCACAGGCTCAGCGTCGAAGGCTTGAAGGTCGGTCTTCGAACCGCCGCCGCGGACGATCACGATGAGGTCCAGGCCCGATCGTCCGAGCCTCGTGACGGCTCGGGCAATCGCCCTTGGAGCACCCGCGCCCTGGACCGGTGCCTTGGCGACGACGACGTGGAACCCGAAGGGCGACGCCTCCAGCTGGCCGAGAAAGTCTCGGAATCCCTCCGTGCCGGGGCTCCCCACCAGGCCGACACGGATCGGAAGATCGGGGACCGGCAGCGCTCGGTTCCGATCGACGAGACCTTCCGCCCGAAGCTTGTGCAAAAGGGCAGCGCGAAGGGCTGCCAACCTGCCCAGCAGCGCCGTCACATCCAGCTCGTACATCACGAACCCCAGCTCTGCTCGGGGTCGATAGAGCTCGAGGGTCCCCCGCAGGACGACGACCATCCCCGGCTGGAGCTCGATGCCCAACGCTGCCAGCGTCGACTTGAGGGGGAGCCAGGTTCTCCGCCAGCACTTGACCTTGAGGACCGGGGGTTGAGCGCCCGTCGTGGCCTCGTGATCCACCAGGTCGAGGTAGCAGTGGCCCGTTCGGTCCGTCATGTTCTGGATCTCCCCTTGGACCCGCAGCTCCCGACGCCGCGGAAATGCCCGGGCCAAGGCCTCGTCGACGCCGTCATAGAGCTCAGCGATGGTGAGAACCCGTGGATGCCCCTCTGCCAGCAGATCGTCGAAGGTCCTCGCCACGACCGCCACCATATCGACGGGATGCCGCGCGAACAGGCGGCAAGTGGCACACTGGAGGAGACGGTGAGCCGGCTGGGTGGCCGCGGCACGCCGAGCGCGTGTCGAGGAAGGTCGGGGCTCCACAGGGCAGGGTGCTGGCTAGCGGCCAGTCGGGGTGACCCGAAGGAAAGTGCCACAGAAAGCAGACCGCCGATGGCGAGTAGCCCCACGGGCGATTCGTACAGGCAAGGGTGAAACGGTGCGGTAAGAGCGCACCAGCAGCCGGGGTGACCCGGTTGGCTCGGTAAACCCCACCCGGAGCAAGGCCAAGCAGAGGACATGGGCTGCCCGTCCGCTCCTGCAGGGAGCAGTCCTCAGGTGGGCCGCTGAGATGGATGGCCACCCACCCCTCGAACGAGGGGGGCCAGAACCCCGCCTACAGGCCGACTCACCGTCATCGCGCTCGTGTCGTGCCTCGCTTTTGCCGATAGCTCGCTCTCGGGACCTCCTGCCAGCCGCACGGGCCATTGCAAGCGATGACCGCCGGCACCACCTTGCGTCCTCCCCGCAAACTGCGTGCTCCGATGCTCGGTGCGGAAGGGCCCCTGCGGACCCTCCGGGACTTGGCACTAGATTTCGTCTCATGTTGCGTTTTCACCACGTGAACCTGGGGGTGCCCGAGGGGGGAGCCGAAGCCGAAGCTCAGTTCCTCGTCGACCTTCTTGGCTACCGCCGGCTCGATCCCCCCGCGGAGTTCCCGAGCGCGCGCTGGTTCGAGGGGGATGACGGCAAGCAGATCCATCTGAGCGAGGATCCCGAACACCGGCCTGCGGCGCGCGCACATGTCGCCGTCGAACTCGGCGACGGCCTGGCCGACCTGGAGCAGAGGCTGGAGAAGATCGGCTACCCGTTCACGGCACGTGACACCATGGACCTTCGCGTCGTGTTCTGCCAAGACCCGGCCGGAAATCGCTGGGAGCTCCGGGGCACCGTGTCACGGAACTGACGCCCTCGTCGTGGCGACCAACCAGACGACGCAGCCAAAGACGCGCGAGCGCATCCTTGAAGCCGCGCTCGATGTCTTCGCCGACGAGGGGTTCAACGGGACCACGATCACCGAGATCGAACGCCGGGTCGGTCTCGCCGCAGGCACGGGAAGCCTTTACCGCCACTTCCCATCGAAAGAAGCGCTGCTGCGGGCCGCGGTCGAACGAGAGGTCAAGCTTCGCCGTGCAGAGATGGAGCAGGCGCGCGCCGAGCTGCAGGCCATCAGCGACCCCCTCGAGCGACGGACGCAAGAATTCAAGCAGATGCTCCGCGACATCCGCCGTTTCGACCGCTTGTACCGACTCATGCTGAATGAAGGCGACCGGGTGCCGGAGCTGCGGGAAGCCATCTGGAGCGCCCTGCAGACCCCGGTACGAGAGCAGCCAACCGAACAGGACGCGATCACCGCAATCGCCATGGCTGCATTGGGGGGATACCACCTGTTCTCGATCATGCAAGGTCGGCCCTTCAACAACGTCTCGCAGGATCAGTTCATCCGAACCCTCATCGCCCTCGTCGACTCGGCCCGACCGACGGAGCCGACGAGCTCGCAATAGTGCGAGGCCAGAGGGGCTCAGAAGAACGCGACGAACCGGACCACCTGGTGACGATCGGACGGAGGGCCGGTCCTCACCGCGGGGTCACGCCGAGTTCCAGGCCAGGGAGATCGGACCACCCGCTCGCAGGCTCAGGTGTCGCACCCAGCACCTCGGCATGCGAAGCAGCCCGAGGTGCTCTAACAGCCCCGATCGTCACCTGCTGTCGAGCAGGTCCGACCCGGTGCGGCGGTGCGGACCGGGACTGCAAGATGCCCGGACCCAGCCTCGGAGCCCGAACTGCACCCGCAGCCGTCTCCTGGGAGTCCCATTCGATCTTCTCCGTCAAGCTGGTGCGGCGACGACGGTCACCGTTCAGCGGCGCGACCGTCCACCTCGCACGGTGCTCATGATCACCACGGCCCGCGCTCCTGGGATGCTCCACCACCCGAGCCATCCTCGATCAGTTGCGCATGGTCGGGCGCGCGCAGGTCGCCCTCCATCAACCCTGACGATCGAGGCCCGCCAGCGCAACGGCGGGGATCGTCACGCTGGCACCACCGTCGGCAGCCAGCACCTGACCCGTGATCCAGCTCGACTCGTCACTCGCGAAGAACAGGGCTGCATAGGCGACGTCCCAGCCTGTGCCCCGAGCGACCTGGCCGAGAGGCAGGACGCGAGCTGCCCGGCCCTGCACGTCCTCCAGTTCGGTACCGAGCAGCCGGGCAGCCCCGAGGGTGCGAGGAGTCTGGATGCTTCCCGGCACGATGGCATTCACTCGAACACCCTGGGGGCCGTGCTGGGCCGCCATCTCCCGCGTGAGCGAGATCATTCCGCCCTTTGCCGCCGAGTACGCGGCAAAGCCAATCGAGCGCAAGGCGCCGATGGAGGAGATGTTGACGATCGAGCCGCCGCCCCCAGAGATCATCGCCTGGAGGGCGAATTTCGACACCAAGTACACCGACTTGAGGTTGACGTCGATCAGCTGCGCCCACGTCTGCTCATCTGTCTCGAGGATGCTGCCCGGACGTGAGACCCCCACGTTGTTCACGAGGATGTCGAGCCGACCGAACGCTTCGAGCGCCGAGTTGGTCATCCGCTCCGCATCGGCTGCGTCGGTGACGTCGCCTTCTACCACGATCGAGCGCCCGCCTGCCTGTTCGATCTCCTTCTGTGTCACCGCTGCTCGGGCCGGCTCCTGGTCGACGAGCACGAGCGCCGCCCCGTGACGGGCGAGCAGCGTGGCCGTCGCCCTTCCGGTCCCGATCCCCGGCCCGTCGACCTGCCCAGCACCTGTGACGATGGCAACCTTCCCCGCCACACGCCCCTGGCCGGGCGCCGGACGACGTTGCTCCGCCAGCGTCATCGACGATCTCCGCCCCTGATCTCCGGCGCACCACTGGTCGCGCTGATGACGGCATTGGCCGCCGCCTCGACAGCGGTACCGGCAAAGAAGTCGCCGCGATCGCCGGCATAGAAACGGACGGCATTGGTGAAGGCGAAGTCGCGGAACTGCGCTTCGGTCAAGAGCCCACGCTCGACTTGCTCGTAGGCCTCCCGGAGTGGGTGCTCGAAGTCGGGGACATCCCAGTGCCCGATGTCAGAACCCATGAACGCAGGTATGGTCGCGCCCAGCGGGTTCACGCGGGCGTCGAAAGCCACCGCGACGAGCGGATCGTCCCCTTCGCATCCCCAGAAGAAGCTGCGACAGAACTGGTCACGGATGTCCTCCGGACCGGCAACCCCGGTTCTTTGAAAATCGTCGTTCCCACCCTCTTCCGCCGCGAGGCACGGAACGAGTCGATCCTCGGGAAGGCCGACGAGCCGAGGGTTGTACCGCGGTGCCAAGCGCGCGAGCTCCGCCGTGTCGATGTTGCGCGGGTCGAGATTTCGGATGCCCCGAGGACCACGCTTCTCCCAGCGACCAACCAGGTCACCGTAGAGCCTGACGCCGACCGCGACACCACCTTCCATCAACCCGAATCGCAGCCGCGGAAATCGATGGGTGACCCCGCCGAGGAACAGCGACTTGGCCGAGGCTTCGCCGGTGGCCGCGAACTGCCCGGCAGAGAACACATAGTTGGATGGGGAGATCCGATCGATCAATCCGGCTCCCGACATGTGGCAAGCCAGTGGCGCGTTCAAATCAGACGCACGCCGCCAGAACGGGTCGTAGTCATGTTCGCTGTCGATGCCGAACGTGTCCATCCGCCGCAGTCGACTGCGGTACTCGATGGGCGCGTCAGCGAACGCGGGGATCGTGCGCCACACGAAGGAGGGAATCAGGAAAGCCTTCAGTCCCAGCGATGCTGCGTGCTCGAGGGCTTCCACACCCTCTTCCGGGGTATCCATCGGCAGGACCGCCACCGGGGACAGACGGTCACGGTAAGGCGCAAAGTCCGCTGCGACCATTTCGTTGTAGAGCCGGCAAAGGCCACGCCGTGATCGCTCGTCTCCGATATGCGCGATGTGAAGCCCATACGTAGGGAACACGACGGAGAAGTCGAAACCGGTCTCTTCGAGTCGCTCGTACATCAACCCGGGCATCGTCACCGCCGCATAGTCCACCGTGACCCCGGGTGTGAACCATCGGGCGTTGGTGCGGATGTGCAGCCTGCGACGCTCTTCGAGTGGCGGGTAGAGCTTGTGCTCGTTGCCCGGCACGAGGAGCGCCTGCGCGAACGGGTCGTCAAGCAACGCCCCTTCTCCATGTTCATGGACGAAGCGTACGAACGCCTCACGAACCTCGACCAGGTGCCCGTCGCCGTCGATCAACGGATGCCCGACCCGCTCCCGAATGGCGCGCGCCGTCAGCTCGGATGCCTGAACGCTCACTCCTTCCTCCCCGATGTCGTCGCGGCCGGCTCGAGGGTATCGAGAATTGCCTTGGTGTCGTGGTGGAAGATCTCGACCCTAGAGATCAGGCCATCGCGGAACGTGATCACGGACACAAAGGGCGAGCACGCGCTACGACCGGTTGCCTTGGCGGTCCACTCCATCGACGCAGAGAGCACGATGACGTCGTCCTCTGGGATCTCCCATAGATCGAGTAGCTCGAAGCGCTGGTCCCAGAGCTCCTCGATCCTCTGGCGCATCACGCGCCATGCGTCCCGACCTCGGTGCACGCCTCCATGGGGAAGGGACGGGGGTTCGATGATCTCGACATCTGGCGCATACGCATCGACCACTGCCTGCGTGGAATTCTCATCGCGCAAGTAGTCCTCGAGCTGGTACCGCCCCCAGCCCGTCCGACCGATGAGGCGGAGGTAGGTCGCCATGTTGCGCGAGGTCACGGCAGTTCCTGCTATTCGATGATGGCCAGAGTGGTGAACACCGGGACCGTCTCGCCCGGTTGGACGAGAATCTTGCTCAATGTCCCCGACTCAGGCGCAACGACCATCACCGTGACCTTCTCCGCTTCGACTTCGGCGATCTCTTCGTCCTCGACGACGGTTTCTCCTTGTCCTTTCAGCCAGCGAACGATGGTTCCCTCGGTCATCCCCATGCCGAACTGCGGCAGGTTCACCTCGGTCATCGCGCCATCAGCTCCGCCGGGGCGACCGACTGGACGGCGGCAATGACCCGGGCAGGACTCGGGTACATCAACGCTTCCAATGCGGGGCTGAACGGGGGGTGCACGTCGGGTGCGACGACCCGCACGATCGGAGCACGCAAGCTGGCAAACCCCTCCTCGGCGACGATCGCAGCGACCTCTGCGGCTGCTCCGCATGTCTTGTGAGCGGGGTCTGCGATGACCAGGCGACCGGTCTTGGCGACTGAGTCCAGGATGGTCGCCTTGTCCAAGGGCACCAGTGTGCGCGGATCGACGACCTCGAGATCGACGCCTTCTCCGGAGAGCACCTCCGCAGCCTTGAGGGCTGCGGGCACCGCGTCACCGATGGCGACCACCGTCACATCGGTTCCCTCGCGACAGATAGCAGCCTTCCCGAGCGGGACGAGGTGCTCTCCTTCCGGAACCTCGCCCTTCGTGCCCCAGAGCCGCAGTGGCTCGAAGTAGACGACCGGGTCGTCGTCCCGGATCGCGGACTTCAACAATCCCAACGCGTCAGCGGGGTTCGAGGGAACCACGATCTTGAGACCCGGGACATTCATCAGCTGGGGATATGGCCGGTCCGAATGCTGCGCCGCGGTCGCGTTCGCGTACTTCATGGCGGCACGGAAGACGATGGGCACGCTGGCCTGCCCACCAAAGAGGTAACGGTTCTTCGCTGCGTGATTCACGATCTGATCCCACGCCACGTACATCAAGTTGGCGATCGTGTAGTCGACAATGGGACGGAGGCCCGTCATGGCGGCACCGATCGCCGCACCGGTGAATCCTTCCTCGGAGATCGGCATGATCGGAACCCGCTCCGGACCGAACTCGTCGACGAACCCATGCGTGGGCATGGTCCAGAAGCGAGCGTCTTCGCAGAAGACCACTACCGCGGGGTCTCGACGCATCTCCTCCAGCATCGCCTGGCGAATGGCATCGCGATAGCTCATCGTCGGCATCAGTGCACCTCCAGAGGCGTCGCCCACAGGTCATCGAAGAGCTCGTCAGGGTCTGGGGCAGGACTCGCCTTGGCGAAGGCAACGGCGTCGGCAACCTCCGCAGCAACCTGCTCTTCGATCTCGCGCAGTTCCTCCTCGGCAACGCCACTGGCCAGGAGCTGAGCGCTGAACACCGAGATCGGGTCACGACGACGCCACTCCTCGACCTCGTCCTCCGGACGGTGACTGAGCTTCAGGTTCCCATACTCGGCGTGGTCGCGATATCGGTAGGTGTGGGCTTCGATCAGCGTCGGTCCTTCACCGGCCCTGGCTCGCTCGACCGCCATGCTCACCGCCTCGAAGACCGAGATCACGTCCTGCCCGTCAACGATGGTCCCCGGCATCTGGTACGAAGCTGCCCGCTCCGCCACCGAGCCCGCGGCCATCGTGTCGGCGAGAGCCGTCGACATGGCATAGCGGTTGTTCTCGCACACGAAGACCACACCGGCGCTCCACAGCGATGCCAGATTGAGCCCCTCGTGGAAGGAACCGATGTTCGCGGCGCCATCACCGAAAAAACACAACGCCACCTGATCTGTTCCTCGCAGGCGCGCACCGTAAGCGGCACCCACCGCCTGCGGGATGCCGGCACCGACAATGGCCGTTTCTCCGAGGCTGCCAACCCGGAAATCGGCGAGGTGCATCGATCCGCCTTTCCCTCGGCACACGCCGGTGCGGCGGCCCATCAGCTCTGCCATCAAGGGCCGCAGCTGCGCTCCCTTAGCGATGGGGTGGCCATGAGACCGGTGATAGCCCACCATGAAGTCATCGTCCCGAAGGGCAAGGCACGAACCGACAATCGTCGCCTCCTGACCGACGCAGATGTGCACGGCTCCGGCGATCCCCTGCCCCTTCCTCACGATATCCATCACTGCTTCTTCGAAGCGGCGGATGCGTAACATTCTCCGCATCGCCTCGAGCTGTTCTTCGGTCTTCACTGCTGTACCTGCACCGGGAACTCACTCGCCTTCCATCGCACGGGCATACTGTCGGTGCCAGTGCTGTGCGCACGGCTCGTTGCGCCCGAAAGTGAAGCACTTCGGCGCGGCAGGGTGACGGATGCCCGGCAGCGTCGATTGGTTGACATGGAAGTCCTGGTTGTCCACGATCGTGACGCACGCATACCGAAGGTCCTCGAGCGCCTTCTGGCGCTCGAGCTCGCTCTCGGGTTCGTGGCGCAGGTAGGAGAAGTGGATCGCGATGGTCTCGTCAACACCCGATCCGGGAAGGACCTCGAAGATCTCGGTCCGATCCTCGCCGATCGTCGAGAAGCTTAGGTTGGGGAACAACCGGTAGTTCACGTTGAAGGCGTTGTCCTTCAGCGGGAACCATTCCTCCTCGTTGCGCCCACGAAGCTGGTCGATCACCTTGTTCGTGGTCGTCATTCGTCCGTGGCGGCCAAATCCGTCGAAGACCGACACATTGGCGTGCACATGTGGAGCCGTGTCGCGGTGGAGCACGAGGAAGTGATAGGTCTCGCAAAACCCGTCGAAGACCACCTTCCAGTTGGCTCTGACCCGGTGGATGTGCGGCTCGGCGATCGGCTTCCACGTCTGGAACCCAAAACCAGCGAGATCCGGACCGAGCCCCTCGAGGAACGTCGCCATGTCCAGCGGTCCACCCGGGCTCAGCTTGGCGAAGAGCATGCCGTTCTCCTCCCCCATCGGGAGCTCCGCGAGGTGCTTTGCGCCGCGATCCATGCCTTCGAAGCCCTGGGCGAACGGCATGCCAACGAGTTCGCCGCACGAGTTGTACACCCAGCCGTGGAAGGGGCAGGTGAGCCGGCGGCTCGTGCCGCAGGGCTCCTCGGTGAGCTTTACTCCTCGGTGCGCACAAGCGTTCAAGAAGGCATGCGCGACACCATGTTCGTCACGGGTGAACAGCAACGGCGTGCCTAGCAGCTCGCGCGTGAACCACGAACCCGCCGTGGGCAGGTCCATGCTCATGCCGACGAAGAGCGGGAACCGCCCGAAGAGTGCTTCGAGCTCTCGACGCCACACGTCCTCGGAGACATAGGACTCGACCGGTTCCTCGTAGAGATCGGGCGCCATCTCCGTCGTCCCCTCGTCGAGAAAGCGCAGGGTTTTCCGAGCGATCGCTCGCTGTGTCCCAAGGTCCATGTGGCACCCCCACTCCAGACTGCCGAGCACGCTCCCGGCACCGGTCATGACGGATCGCAACATCGAGCGCCGCCTCCGCCCCCGGACCGGGCGCCAACCCCGGCTCCGAAGCCAATACGCGGGACTCGATGCAAGTGTATCCTTGCTAGCCCGGGGATGCCGGCAAGTCAAACCGGCAAGTCCGATACCCGAGCACGGGCCCACCGTCCCCAAGAGCACCGTCGACAAGAGGGAGGGAGAGACGAACTCGATGAACGAAGCGCGGGAGCGGACCCAGGACCTCGGAGCAATGGTCGACCGGCTCACCAACGCCTTCAGCGCGGGCGATCTCGAAACCGTCCTGGCGATGTTCCACCCTCAGATCCGCATCCTCGAAGCTCCCTCCCTGCCCTGGGGTGGGACCCATCACGGTCGCGAAGGATTCGTGGCACTTCAAGCCACGATGCACCAATGGTGGGACACCGCGATCAAGGACCTCGAGGTCTTCGACGCCGGCCATGTCGCCGTGCTGCACGAGCGCATGGAGATCACCGGCAAGTCGACGGGGCGCTCCATGGAGCTCGACGTCGTGGACATCTTCTCCTTCCGTGAAGGGATGATCTCAGAGATCGACGTCTATTACAAAGACGTCCACGCAGTCCTTGAAGTATTGGGACAAGGGGGTTCCTAGATGGCCGAGTTCACCGGCCGCGTCGCGCTCGTCACCGGTGCTGGCCATGGGATCGGCGCGGCCTACGCTGCGCAGTTCGCCCAGCTGGGTGCAATGGTCATCCTCGCTGACATCGACGAGGAAGCCGTCGTGGCCACAGCGGAGCAACTCGCCAATAACGGGTTTCAGGCGAAGCCAGCCGTGCTCGACATCACGGATCCCGCTGCTTGCAGCACCGCCGTCGACCGTGCCGTCGCCGAGCACGGCGCGCTTGACATCCTCGTGAACAATGCCGCTCTGTACCGCAACCGAGACTTCGCACTCGCCGAGGACATCAACCTCGACATGTGGCAACGCATGATTGACGTCAATATCAGTGGCACTTTTTACATGTGCAGAGCAGCGATCCCGCACATGAAGCGCCAGCGATCGGGACGAATCGTCAACCAGAGCTCGGCCTCCGCCTTTGCGACCGTTCCTCGTTCGCTGCACTATTCGATGACGAAGGCGGCCGTGATCACCATGACCAAGACGCTAGCCCGGGAGCTCGGCCCTTTCGGGATCACCGTCAACGCTGTCGCGCCAGGGGTGATCGACACCGAGGCCACCCGTATGGTCGTCCCCGACGATGTCCTGGCCAAAGGGATCGAGGCAACTTCATTGCGTCGCATCGGGCAGCCCGAAGACCTCGCACCCCTCGTCGCCTTCTTGTGCTCGCACAGCGCCGGCTACATCACCGGCCAGACGATCGTCGTCGACGGCGGCATCACCATGTTGGGCTGAGGGCGCCATGATGACTCCCCGGTACATGGTCGCGATCCCTCGTGCGCCCATCGGCGCGACAGGGGAAAAGGCCAAGACGTGACTCCGGAGTTCTCCATCCGCCTCACCGCGATGGCAGCCGAGGACCCCGCCTCCTGGCAGCCGCTGTGGAACCGAGTGATCGCCGCCGAGCGCGCCGGAGTGGACCGGGTCGTGCTCTCTGGCGAGCACGTCGTCTTCGGCGAGCGCCTCGAGAACTACGGCCGTCCGGAGCTTGGCGGCCGAGCTGGAGGACGCCAGCCGACAGGACCCGATGGTCATTTCCTCGAACCGATGATCGCGATGTCCTTCCTTGCCGCGATGACCTCGCGGATCCGCTTCACCAGCAGCATCCTGCTCGCCGCCCTTCGTCGACCGATCGTCTTGGCCAAGTGCGCGGCAACCTTGGACGTGCTCTCAGGAGGTCGCCTCGACCTCGGCGTCGGCATCGGTTGGCAGCAGGAGGAGTACGAAGCCGCCGGGTTGGACTTCCGCCGTCGCGGCCGGTTGCTGGACCACACACTCGAGGTGTGCCAAACCCTGTGGCGCCAGCAGCGAGCGAACTACTCTTCCTCAGAGCTGCGCTTCGAGAACATCCACATGATGCCCAAGCCGACAAGGCCCGAGGGTGTCCCGATCTGGGTGAGCGGCACGATCAAGCGCGCGCCGATGCGGCGCCTAGCACGCTTTGGGTCCGGCTGGATCCCTTGGGGGAGAGCTTCCGACGAGCCCGACGAACTCATCAAGGCGATCCCTCGAATGCGAGAAGCCGTCGCCGAGTTCGGCCGCAACCCCCTCGAGCTCGGCGTGGCGGGAAAGCTCCCATCGGTGATGGGAAAGGACGGCGCTCCCGACGTCAACGCGACGATGGCCGGCCTCCCAGCCCTGGTCGAGGCAGGGGTGACCGACGTGCGCCTTCAGCTGCCCGTCCCAGAAGACGTCGCAGCAGCCGAGGACTACCTCACTCCGTGGGTACTGGCATTCCGGGCGGCAACGGCCTGAAGGATCGCCCGCCAGGCGCCACGTCGCCCGAGCCAGACTGATCCCATCAGCCCCGCTCGTCCACCACGAGCATCCAGCCCCATGACGGCTTCTTGTGCACCTGTTGGTCCGCCAACCTGGAGGGGAGCAGAAGCTCCATTCCCTCAGCGCGGCGCCCATCTCGGAGATCTCCGACCGCTGGACCAATCGCAACGACCGCCAGCGCATCTCGGCGCCGCCGGGACCCAAGCGCGCACCGCAGGACCCGAAGATGGCATCACCATCGTCGTGCACGTCAACGGGTGTGGAGAGCGCTCGTCGATCCTGCGTTCGCTGTCTGCTCGGGGGGCCGGACCGACGACACGGACCGAGCGAAAGGGTCACGGCACGCCGTCACTCAACCTGGGGTTCGAGTGGAAGCCCCTGGGCAGGTGGTGGGGGAATCCGACCCCGACGGCGCCTCTCCTGCGCCTGGAACAGCGTTAGCCCGGAGTTGGCCCACGGACTCGGCTGGAGCGACGAGCTCTTCGTCCGGGTCGCGGCGAAAGCAACGGTCAGAGGTGACGTTCGAGGTCGAGCCAGAGCCCGACGGTCACGTCCGCCTGACCGTCACCCACGAAGGACTCCCGTCATCCAGGAAGGATTCAGGGAACCAGTGCGGTGGTCGAGCGCACCAACGACGAGCTGGCCACGCTTGATGGCGCACCTCAAGAGGCTGCTGGAAACCGCTTGAAGTCAATTGGTGGAGATGGCCATGCACCCTGTCGTTGCAAGGCCGGGCAGATGCGCCGGCTCCATTAGGCGTCGCGCCGGACCATGAGCCAGCCCCCGATCAATAAGGCGAGTGCTGCGTAGCCCGCGAGCAACCCGATCCCCACCCATGGCCCGAAGGGATGGGCATCGGTGAAGTTGCGATCGGATGCCGACGTCATGGCAACCCCGATCGTGGCGGGAAGGAATTTACCGACGGCATCGATCACCGACTGGGGCAACGCCTGGAGGATCAGGGGCAGAATGAGCAATACCGCAACGAAGGTGCTGATCGCCCCAGCAGTGTGCCGGATGATGGCTGCGATCCCGAGTGCGAACAGGCCGAGGAGCGTCAGATACACCCCGCTCCCCATCACGGCTCGCAGGACGCCGGGGCCTCCCAATGAGGCGTGCGGCGGGGCGGTGATGAGCGCCGACCCGAGAAGACCGCTCGTCGCCCCGCTGAATGGTGGACCGTGGAAGAACGCTTGGCCGATGAAGAACGCGGCAAAGCTCACGGCCTCGCTCACCAGCAGCGCCACCACCCCGAAGACGGCGGTCTTCGCACTCAGAACCAACGCCCGATTGGGGACCGCCGAGAACGTCGCACGGATCGTGCCACTGCTGTACTCGGCGGTCACCACCAAGATGCCCAACACGCCGATTGCCAGCTGGCTGAAGATCAGTCCTGTCAAGCTCTGGGCTACCGGATCGAAGCGCAGGCGGTCGACGACCGACAGGTGCGGCCACCGAGCAGCGACGACCGACGTGGCGATCATGCCGATGGCGATCGTCAGGACGACGGTCACCGCCAAGCTCACCGTCGTCGACCGCACACTCCGGAGCTTCGTCCACTCCGAGGCCAGCACACCCCTCAGTCGATAGTGCCCAGGTGGCAACGGGGCGCGAAGGATGCGAGGGTCGGTCATGGCGATCTCCCGGGACTGCTGCGGTCCTGGCGCATCTCTTGTGCTCGCAGGGGGGAACCGTTGCCCTCCACGTGAACGCCTTGTCCTTGGAACTCGGCGCTGTGGCGCGTGAGCTCCATGAACGCTTCCTCGAGCGAGCCGGTTTGTGGAGACAGCTCGTGCAGAGTGATTCCGCGCGCCGAAGCGAGCTCGCCGACCTCTTCCGCGCGCATTCGCCAAACCGTCATCGCACCCTCAGGCGAGACGACCACCGAGGCCCCGGCGGCCCTGAGGGCGTCAGCCAGGTCATTCAGCTGGGGAGAACGAACCCGAACCGACTGACCTGCAGCACCGGCTACGAACTCCGCGACCGAGGTCTCGGCGATCAGCCGTCCCCTTCCCACGACAACCAGTCGCTCGGCGGTGATGGCCATCTCGGCCATGAGATGACTCGAAACGAACACGGTCCTGCCCTCGCGGGCCAGATGCTGGAGCAGGGTCCGAACCCAACGGATTCCTTCGGGATCGAGCCCGTTCACAGGCTCGTCGAAGAGGAGCACGCTGGGATCTCCAAGCAGCGCAGCGGCGATGCCGAGCCGTTGGCTCATCCCTAACGAGAACGTCCCCACCCGTTTGCGGGCCACTGACGTCAGCCCGACCAGCTCCAGCACCTCTTCGACCCGACGCCGCGGAATGTCGTTGGTCTGCGCCAGCATCCACAGGTGGTCGAAGGCGGATCTGCCGGGGTGCAGCGACCGGGCTTCGAGCAGTGCACCAATTTCACGCAGGGGCCAAGGAAGCTCACGGAATACGCGACCGTTGACCGTCACCCGGCCAGCGTCGGGGAAATCGAGGCCCATGATGAGTCGCATCGTGGTCGACTTCCCGGACCCGTTGGGACCGAGAAAGCCCGTGACCACGCCGGGCTGGACGTCGAAGGACAGGTCGTCAACGGCGACAACGTCGCCATAGCGCTTGGTGAGGCCACGAGCTTCGATCATGGAGCTCGTGAGAGGCTATCGGGCACTACGGTCGTGACGGTGGCGACTGGATCCCCCAAGTGAACGCTCCAGCACCCCGGCCGCGACCACCAATCGACCTCGGCGCGAACCCGGAGGAGGTACTCGAGCGGCTCGGAACGACGCCTGCCGACATCGCGCCCGACGTCCTTTCTGAGCTCTCTCGCTGCTGCCGAGTCGATTCGACCCCACGGGCTCGGACCGAGGCTGCACGAGACTGGTGGCCGATCTCGATGCACTGGGCACTTTCGGGCGCCGTGCCGGCGCGCCCTGCCGCCGTGGCCATGCCGACCACCGTCGAAGCGGTGGCGGAGGTGGTCGCACGCTGCCACGAGCACGGGATCCCGGTCACCGCGTCTGGCGGACGAAGCGGCGTCTGTGGGGGCGCGGTCCCGCTTTTCGGCGGTATCGCGCTCGATCTGCGGGGCCTGGCCGGCATCCGGGGCGTCGACGAGGTCTCGGGCGTGGTCGATGTCGCCGCGGGCACATGGGGCGACACGCTCGAGGAAGAACTACAAGCGCGCCACGGCTTGACCATCGGCCACTGGCCACAGTCGATTCAGCTCTCGACGGTCGGTGGCTGGGTTGCCTGCCGCTCGGCCGGGCAGTACTCGAACCGCTACGGCAAGATCGAAGACATCGTCTTGGGCCTCGAGGTCGTCCTGGCTGACGGCTCGATCCTGCAGCTCGGGACCATGAACGGAACGAGCCCCAGGGCGGCCACGGGCCCCGACCTCTGCTCGCTCTTCGTGGGTTCCGAGGGCGTCCTCGGCATCATCACCGCCGCGCACCTCCGAGCTCGACCACGACCGATCGCTGAACGGCGTGCCGCGTGGACCTTCCCATCCTTCGAAGCAGGGCTGGAAGCCCTACGCCGGACATTCCGTCGAAGCGCGACACCTGCCGTCGCGCGCCTCTACGACGAGGCGGAGGCTCGTCGACTCTTCGACGCCGATGCGCGAGCACTGCTGATCGCCCTCGACGAAGGAGACCCCTGCCTCGTCGACGCCACCATGACGGTGCTCGCCGAGGAATGTGCCGCTGGATCGCCGTTCGATGACGCAGCCGTGGCACACTGGCTCACAACCCGCAACGACGTCGCCGTCCTCGAAGCGGCAATCCGAGCGGGCGCCGTGGTCGACACCATCGAGGTCCTCGCTCCGTGGTCGGAGCTCCCTGATCTCTATCGCCGGACCATCGACCAGTTGCAACGCATCGAGGGCACCGTGGTCGCCTCTGCGCACGCCTCGCACCTGTACCCCGAGAGCGCTTGCCTCTACTTCACCTTCGGTGGGATCAACCCTGGTGCCGCGGACTCCGGCTGGTCGGAGCGCTTTTACCGGCAATGCTGGGACACGGTAATGCACACCACCTCGGCGAGCCACGGCGCGATCAGCCATCACCACGGGATCGGGTTGCAGCGGGCCCCGTACCTGCGAATGGCCCTCGGCCGCGGCTTTTCGCTGCTGGAGCAGCTCAAGCAGGCGCTCGATCCCAAAGGGATCCTCAACCCCGGCAAGCTCGGACTGGCCACCCCGTTCGGCCAGGTCGATTGGTGAGCCCGCTCGCCGGTCCCACTGGGGCCCGGGTCCCCGGGGCCAAGGACACCCATCGGGAGAAGGCGGCCGCGAGTCCTGGAGGGACGTACAGCACGGACCAGCACGCGACAGTGACCTTCGCCTCTGTCGCGTGGCGCCTCGACGAGGCATCGTTGCGGTGGTGACCGGCTCGGAGGTGCTCGCAAGTGGGGCTGACGTCCTGCTCGCAGACGGGCGCACCGCCACGATTCGGCCAATCCGGGCCACGGACCGTGATGGTGTGGCCGCCCTCTACGCACGGCAGTCCGCGCAGACACTGTACTTCCGCTACTTCGGACCCCATCGGCCGACCGAGGAGGAGATCGACAAGCTCATCGAGGCGGACGGAGTCGACCATGTCGTCTTGATCGCCGAGCAAGGCAGCGCCGTCATCGGCATCGCGCAGTACGACCGCACCGTCGAAGCGGACGAAGCCGAAGTAGCGTTCCTCGTTGACGACCACTTCCAGGGGCTGGGGATCGGCACGCTGTTGCTGGAGCAATTGGCGGCGATCGCACGCGACAAGGGGATCCGGCGTTTCTCAGCCGACACCATGAGCGAGAACCACAAGATGATCGCCGTGTTCCGGGATGCAGGCTTCAGTCGCAGGTTCGGCCCACCCTCTGAGACCGTCCACGTGATCATGGACATCTCGCCGAGTCCCGAGGCCGTCGCCGCCGCCGACGCGCGGGACCGTGTGGCCATGGTCCGTTCGGTCGAGCGGCTCATGCGACCGCGCTCGATCGCAGTCATCGGCGCGTCGAGGAAGCCCGGGAGCGTCGGGAACGTCCTGCTGCGCAACCTCGTCGACGGGGGCTTCTGCGGTCCGGTGTACCCGGTCAACCCCAGCTGTGACCACGTTGCCAGCATCCCTTGCTGGCCCAGCGTGAAAGCCATTCCTGGCGTCGTGGATCTGGCCGTGATCGCCACTCCGGCACGCACGGTGGCAGGGATCGTCGAAGAGTGTGGTCGCAGCGGCGTCGGTGGCCTGGTGGTGGTCAGCGCGGGATTCGCCGAGACGGGCTCCAAAGGTGCTGAGGTCGAGCGTGCGATCACCCACCTCGCCCACCACTACGGAATGCGCATGGTGGGTCCCAACTGCTTCGGCCTCATCAACACCGATCCCGCCGTCTCGATGAACGCCACCTTTGCCGCGACCGTTCCGCGGCCTGGCAACATCGGTTTCGCATCCCAGTCGGGTGGCCTGGGTATCGCCATCCTTGGTGAGCTCGCTGCCCGCGAGATCGGCATCTCGAGCTTCGTCTCCATGGGTAACAAGGCAGACGTCAGTGGGAACGATCTGTTGACCTGGTGGGCCCAGGACGATCGCACTGACGTCGTCCTGCTGTACCTCGAGTCCTTCGGGAACCCGAGGAAATTCGCGCGAGTGGCTCGGCGCGTCAGCCGGTCGAAACCGGTCGTCGCCGTCAAAGGAGGAAGGTCGAGCGCCGGGACGCGAGCCGCCCATTCCCACACCGCCGCGCTGGCGACCCCCGACGCAACGGTCGACGCGCTGTTCCAGCACACAGGGGTCATCCGGGTCGAGACCATCGAGGAGCTCTTCGACGTGGGAGAGCTCCTCGGTTCCCAACCAGCTCCGGCAGGCCCACGCGTCGCGGTCATCGGGAACGCCGGAGGACCGGGAGTCCTGGCTGCCGACGCCCTCGCTTCCCATGGTTTCGAGCTCCCTGAGCTTTCCTCGTCGACACAGCAGGCGCTCCAACGCGCTGCTCCTGAAGGTGCTGCGTTCGCAAACCCCGTCGACTTGGTTGCCTCTGCCACTCCCGCGACCTACCGGGAAGCGCTCGGCGTGCTGCTCTCCTCAAAGGAGGTCGACGCGGTGCTCGTCATCTTCACGCCACCGTTGCAGACGGACGCCGAGGCCGTCGCCCGCGCGATCGTCGCTGCCGCGGACACTGCCGCCGCGGACAGAAACACCCAGACGGTCGTCGCCGCATTCCTCGGTGCCGAGGATGCCCGTCGAGCACTCGCCAGCGGATCCCGGCCGATCCCCTGTTTCACCTACCCCGAGAACGCCGCACGCGCCCTGGCGCACGCACGCCGATACGCGCAGTGGCGCTCCCGTGAGGACGGGACGATCCCGGTTCTCGATGCCATCGACCCCCGTCGCGCGCGGCAGCTCATCGCGACGGCCGCCGAGCAACACCCCAAGGACGGTCGCGATCACAGCTTCTGGCTCACGGGTCCCGATGCCATGGCCATCCTCGCGGCCTACGGAATCACGACGTTGCCCACCCGGCTCGTCCGGAGCGCCTCGGAGGCGTCGGCGGAAGCCGAGGCGCTCGGCTTCCCGGTCGCGCTGAAGGGAAGTGGCCCTACCTTGCTCCACAAAAGCGACGTTGGCGGAGTGCGGCTCGGCCTTCGCAGCGGCCAGGAGGTGGCGAGCGCATTCAACGACCTCGCGGCGCAGCTCGGGGAGGCAATGGAGGGCGCTGTCGTCCAACCGATGGCCCAGCCCGGTGTCGAGACGATTGCTGGCGTGATCCAGGACGCCACCTTCGGCCCGCTCGTCGTCTTCGGCCTCGGGGGGACCGCCGTGGAGCTGCTCGGGGACCGCGTCCTCCGCCTGGCGCCCCTCACCGACCTCGACGCCCGGGAGATGGTGCTCGGACTCCGAGGTACGCCTCTGCTCACCGGTTACCGAGGGAACAAACCGGTCGACCTCGATGCCCTCGTCGATGTCTTGGCCCGATTGAGCCGGATCGCCGAGGACCTTCCCGAAGTCGCAGAGCTCGATTGCAATCCGATCGTCGCCCTCCCGCAAGGGGCGACCGTCGTCGACGCCCGCCTGCGGATCTCGCTCCTCCAGCCCGAGTACCTGCGCGAGCGGCGGCAGCTTCGATAGGGACGTTTTCGCGGCAGGGGTGTTCCGAGCTTCTGGGGAGCCTCAGGGTCCCGGCACGATCACCACTGGGCGATCGGCATGGAGGGCCAGTTGCTGGCTGGTGCTCCCAAGCACCAGCCCTGCGAATCCCCCGGCGCCACGGCTGCCGACCACGATCATCGAAGCATCCTCGGCACGTCCGGCCGCCACCAAGGCCATCACGGGGTTCCCCTCGACCACCCGCCACCGATGCCGAGGCAGGCCCGCCGATCGCCCGGCGCCCTCCCCTGCACCATGCTCAGAGACGATCTCGCTCAGCCACGCCTCCATCTGTTGCTCGAAGGACTCGTCACCCTCGGAGCCAGGAGGCAGCGACCGCTGGCCGACGAGATCGGCCTGCTCGCCTGGAGCCATTGCCTCCTCGAGCAGGCCGCGACCGTGGACCCCGACGATCTCGGCGTCGAGCTCGAACGCCAGGTCCACTGCGAACCGAAGCGCTCGCCGGGCCCCTTCAGAAGCATCGAGACCGACCACGATGCGACCGAATCGGCTCATCGGGACATTCTCTGGTCGACCCCGTGGCCCGGATCCCCTCCCTCCTCGTGCGCCCGCCGGGCCGCCTCGACCGCGTCCATGCCCGGGCCGCCCGCACTTGCGGACTCGGGCCGATAGTGGTGACCCAGGATCGCCGCGAGCGCGGCACCGACGGAGCGTTCCAAGGCGCCGAGGTCATACCCACCCTCAAGCACGAGGGCAAGCCGGCCGGGACGAGGAGCCAGCTGCTGCACCCGAGCGGCGAGATCGCCGAAATCGCCAGCCGTGAGCGCGAGGCCAGCCAGGGGATCCTCGCGATGAGCATCGAATCCCGCCGACACCAGGACCCAGGTCGGATCGAAACGCGCGGCTGCCGGCAGGATCAGCGTATCGAAGGCATGACAGAGCACGTCGCCGGTCGCGCCCGCCGGAACGGGGATGTTGATCGTCAGACCGGGCGCACCCTTGCCGCCGCGCTCAGTGCGCCGTCCAGTCCCCGGATACCAAGGCGATTGGTGCGTCGAGACGTAGAGCACCCGTGGATCGTCCCAAAAGATCTCCTGCGTGCCGTTGCCGTGGTGCACGTCCCAATCGACGATGACGACGCGTTCGCCTCGTTCGGCGAGCGCGGCCGCACCGACCGCGACATTGTTGAGCAGGCAGAAGCCCATCGCCAGATCCGCGCTGGCGTGATGCCCTGGCGGCCGAGCCGCGACGAACGCAGCGTCTCCCGCTCCGGCGTCGAGCGCGTCGATCCCTGCGAGCACGGCGCCAGCGGCCAGAATCGCCGTGTCCCACGACCCAGGACCGGCAACAGTGTCCGGATCGAGGTTCCCGCCCCCGGCATCGCAGAACGCGCGCAACGCCTCCAGGTAACCAGGCGCGTGCACACGAGCGAGTTCTTCCAAGGTCGCTCGCCTCGGTTCGAGTCGGACCACTGCCTCTTTGAGCCCCGCAGCGTCGATGCCGGCGAGGGCCGCGCCGACCCTTGACGGGCGCTCCGGATGTCCCGCAGGGGTCTCGTGGCGATCGAGGGTCGGGTCGCCCGCGACGAGCAACATCGACGCCACGTTAGAGGCTCCTCCGGGTCAGGGCCGAGCTGCCCAGCCCAGCCCTGACCGATAAGGTCACGGGTCAGTGCCGGGTCGCCTCGATCGTCGCCTCCTTGCCGAGGTGCGGGGGGCGCGCCGGGGTCTGGCCATCGCGGTCGCCACGGGCCTCGGTGCTGCCGTATGCATCGTCGTGCAAGCAGGGCTCCTCGCGCGGATCGTGGACCGTGCGCTCCTCCATCACGCAGCGGTCGCTGCGGTCACCCCCGAGCTTGTCGGTCTCGGTGCCGCGTTCGTGGTGAGAGCGCTCCTCCAGCTCGTCGGTGAGATCGCCAGCCAGAAGAGCGCGACCACCATCACCTCCGAGCTCCGCCACGAGCTGCTCGACGAGGCCTTCAGGCTGGGGCCTGCCTGGTTGGCAGGGGAGCGAACAGGCGAGCTCTCGCTCACCGCAACCCGGGGGATCAACGCGCTCAACACCTATTTCGGCCGCTACCTCCCCCAAGCCACCGTCGCCCTGATCACCCCGGTGGGCATCCTGGCATGGCTGGCAGCGGTGGACTGGCCGTCGGCCCTCATCTTGCTCGGGCTGCTCCTGGTGATCCCACCGGTGATCGCGGCCTTCACCAAGCGAGCGCGCCAGGAGGCCGCCCGTCGATGGCGGAGCCTCGCCTCGCTCTCGGCACGCATGCTTGAGCTCCTCCAGGGACTTCCGACGCTGCGTGCCTTCGGCCGCCAGGAACACGGTCGGCGAGAGGTGGCAGAGGCAACCGAATCGCTGCGAAGGGGAACCATGCGCACGCTGCGGGTCTCGTTCCTCTCCGCGCTCTCATTGGACCTGCTCGCCGGCCTCGGAACCGGGCTCGTGGCAATGGTGCTCGGCCTCCGACTCCTCCACGGCGACGTCTCGCTCTCACTGGCAATGGCCGTGCTGCTGGTATCGCCCGAGGTCTTCGCGCCGTTGCGCAGGGCAAGCGCGGAATACCACGCGAGCGCCGAGGGGAAGGTCGCAGCCGAACGGGTCCTCGACGTCCTTGCCCAGTCCCGACGCCAGGCGACCGCCCCCCACGAGCGGCCCACAGCGCGATGGTCGCTGCCAAGATCCGGCGCCAATCCCACCTTGGCGACGCCGCGCACGACGGGCACGGCACCAGAACTGTCCCGATCGACGATCGAGCTCGTCGAAGTCGGCGTACGGTTCGCCGGCGGAGTCCGGGCGCTGAGCGGTGTCAACCTGGTGATCGCCCCCAAGGAGCACGTCTTGGTGCGCGGACGCTCCGGAACCGGGAAGTCGACCCTGCTCTCCGTGCTCCTGGGCTTCGTGACGATCACCTCTGGACGTGCGCGGATCGGAGGGGTGGACCTGGGCACCCTCGATGCCGCCGGGTGGCGGGAGCTTCGGCGCCAGATGGCATGGGTTTCGCCCCGCCCGTACGTGTTCCGGGGAACCCTCGAGGACAACCTGCGCATGGGCAATCCGGAGCTCGGCGAGGCTGCGATCGAGCGTGTCCTGCAGCGTTGCGGGCTCTGTCGCGTGGTCAGCCGCTTGCCAGAGGGATTGGCGACTCCGGTCGGAGAAGGTGGCGCCGCCCTCAGTACCGGGGAACGGCAGCTCGTCGCCCTTGCACGCGCGCTCCTGACGGACGCGCCGTTGCTCCTGCTCGATGAGCCCCTCGCGCACCTCGACGAGGAGACGGCAGCGACGGTCGATGCCAACCTCGCATCAGCGCTCGATGGTCGGACCGTCCTGTGGGCCGGTCACCACGTTCCGACCCGTCGCCACTTCGACCAGGTGCTCGATCTTCCGACGTCGCCCGCCGCAGCGGATCCGACCACGCACGGACACCGAGCTCCTCCCCCGCTGTCCCGAACCGGCTCGCTCCGATCATCATGAACGCCAACGTCATCAACGCCAACGCGCGCACTCGGCGAACCAACCTCGAGGTCCTTCGGACGTTGGTCGCCATCAGCCCACCCCCATGGCGACGGCTCATCGGTGCCATGCTCCTGGGGTTGGCTGCTGCGGGAACGACCGTCGGCCTCCTCGCCGGGTCGGGGGCCTTGATCGATCGCGCGGCACTGAGACCGGGGCTTGCGACGATCGCTGGGTTGCTCGCGGTCGTCGAAGTCCTCGCCGTGCTCCGGGCGCCATTGCGCTATGCGGAGCGGCTCCACACCCACGAAGCGGCGTTCGGCGCACTCGGACACTGGCGCCTCTGGCTCTACGACCGCCTCGAACCCTTGCTGCCCGGCGCGCTCGGCGCCTGGCGAAGTGGTGACCTTCTCCACCGCGCAATCGACGACATCGAAGCCCTCACCGACCTTTACAGCCGCGCACCGGGAACGGTGGGCGTCGCGGTCGCCGTCTCGGCGCTGTCGGTCGTCGCCGTCGGATCGCTGCTCCCCCTGGGAGCGGCGATCCTCGGAGCCGCACTGGCCGTCGCAGTCGTGGGATCACCCTTGCTGGCGATCACCGGCCGCACCCGGGTGGACGAGCGCGCCCTGGCCGGCCAGCTGACCGCAGAGGTCGTCGAGCTCGTCCAGGGTGCACCCGAACTGCTGGCCTTCGGACTCGACGAGACCTTTCGGGCACGGGCAGAGGCCACGGCGGAACGGCTCGCAAGGCTCGAGCGGCGACGCACGCGCGCCATGGCCGCCGCCTCCGCACTCGTCGTCGTGTGCCTGGGGGTGGCCGTCGTGGGGACCTTGGCCGCAGCGGTGAGCGCAGCTCGCGAGCACCGGCTCGAAGGGATCATGATCGCTGTGCTCCCACTCACGGCCATCGGTGCCTTCGAGGCCGTCGCGCCGCTCGGGACATTGGCCATCCGGATCCTCGACGTCCTCGATGCGGGTCGGCGCCTCCTCGCCTTGAACGAGGTGCCCGCGCCCGTCAGCGATCCGTCGAATCCCGTTGCGCTGCACGATTCGGTTCCCACCCCCCCAGAGGGTGTGGCAGTGGCCTTCGACGACGCGACGCTGCGCTACCGCCTCGACCGTCCGCCGGCGCTCGACGCCGTGAGCTTCGCCGTGCCGCCGGGGTCCGCGACGGCGATCCTCGGCCAGACCGGGGCCGGCAAGAGCAGCATCGTCAACGCACTGCTGCGCTTCTGGCCGCTCGAGAAGGGGTCGGTCACCGTGAACGCCACGTCGCTGGAGCAGATGCGTCAGGCGGACGCTCGCCGCGTGTTCGCGCTGCTGGACCAAGATGCTCGCCTCTTCGCCGGGACGATCCGCCAGAACGTCGCGCTCGGCCGACCAGAGGCCACTGCTGCGGAGATCGCCGAAGCCCTTCGAGCCGCGCAGCTGGACGAATGGGTGCGCTCGCTTCCCAACGGCCTCGAGACTCCCGTCGGGGAATCGGGGAACCAGGTCTCGAGCGGCCAACGCCGACGCATCGCGCTCGCCCGCGCCCTGCTCGTTCGCAGGCCAGTCCTCCTCCTCGACGAGCCGACCACCAATCTCGACGACGAAACGGCCGACGCTCTCATCGACACCGTGCTCGCCGCGGCGCTCGGTCGAACCGTCGTGCTCGTCACGCATCGATCCGAGGACCTTCGGTGTATGGACCAGATCCTCACGCTCGATCGGGGTCGCGTGGTGGCAACATCGCACCGGTGAGCGGCGGAACCGCGTTGAACGTCTCGAGAACGGGATGCTCCTCGGACCATCCGATCACCGTCAGCGAACCAGTCGCCAGGTGCAGCCGCCACGCCAGGTCGTCGTCCGCGCCCAGCGCCCAGGCAACCGCAGCCTTGATCGGAGACACGTGGCTGACGACGGCCACCGCGCCGTGCGCCCTGCGCGCACCCTCGCCGTCGCGAGCGAAGAGCTCGGCACACGCAGCTCGAACCCGTTCGCCGACCTCGTGCAACGTCTCGCCGCCCGCGGGACGAAAGCTGCTCCCGGACTGCCAGTGCCGGCGCAGGGCAGTGCCGATCTGATCCAAGGGACGCAGGTCCTCCTCGCCGTAGTCGACCTCCACCCATCGGTGGTCGATGGTGACCGGAACGCCCAAGCCGAGCGATTGTGCGGTATCGAGCGCACGACGAAGCGGACTGGAGATCAGCGTCGTGACCGGGACGGACCCTGACCCAAGGATCGAACCCAGCGCAGCGGCCTGGCGCCTTCCGGCCGCTGTGAGCGGCGCATCAGCCCGCCCGACGAGAAGCCCCGCCGCATTGGCTGTGGATTCCCCGTGGCGGATGAGCAGCAGCATGACCCAGCCTCACAGGAGGTCGAGCAGGGGCGCGTTCACTGCGCGGTCTCCAACCGATCGCGCACGAGGATCCGGCCGCAGTGCTCGCAGAACACGAGTGCATCGGCGGGAAGGTGAGCGATGCGATCAAGCTCGACGGCAGGGAGCTCCAGGTGGCACCCGTCGCAACGGCGCCCAACGAGGCGAGCGACACCGATTCCTCCGAGCTGGGCGCGGAGTCGATCGTAGCGGGCGAGAAGCTCGGAAGGCAGGCCTTCGGCAGCCGGTGCTCGGGCCGTGCGCAAGGTGGCGGCCTCTGCGTCGATTTCCTGTTCTGCCGCCACGACCGCCTCCTGGAGCGAGGCGATTCGCGTCTCGAGCGCAACGGCCCGCGACTCCTCGCTGGCAATGTGCTCTTCCAGGGGTTCCTGCTCCTCGAGGAGGGCGAGCTGTTGGTCCTCGAGCTCGTCTTTCTTCCGGCCGAGCTGCGCCACCTCTCCCTCGATCGCCTGCAGGTCGCGCCCGGGCATGCCGCGGGCACCATACAGCCGATCCTCGAGGGTCTGACGACGAGCCGTGAGGGTCGTGACCTGGCGCTCCAGTTCGGCTTGGTGCTCGGCAAGGGTCTGGCGGCGTCGGGTGGCCTCGTCGATGCTCGCCCGTAACCGTGCGAGGGCCTGCTGTGCTTCTGCGAGTTCCCGCCGCTCCTCGAGCGTGGCTCGCTTGTGCTCGAGGCGCAGCAGAGCAGCGTCGATGTCCTGAAGGGCGAGCAGCCGGGCCAAAGTCGACTGCGGTCGGCCCTGCACGCCGGACGATCCCCGCTGGCCGCGATCGGATCCCTGCTCAGCGCTCACGGGCCGCTCGTAGCGCGCCGATCAGCGCTTCGTCAGCGATCGCCTCCGCGGCCTCCCACGAGAACCACCGCACCGATGGGCTCTCGCCAGGTGCCGGAACCGGATCCACGTCTTCGCTCTCGAGCAGGTAGCGCAGGTCGAGGTGAGTATGCCCGAGCGCCGCCGCATGGACGTCGAGGTGGATCATGGCCGGCGCCCCGCCAGGATGCCTGACGGGCAGGCCGGTTTCCTCCTGGGTCTCACGAATGGCAGCCTCCCATGGTGCCTCTCCGTGGTCGATGTGGCCACCGGGCTGCAACCACCGATGCAAGCGCCGATGGCGATGCAAAACGGTGCCCCTGGCGCCAATCACCACGGCTGATGCGGTGACATGGACAGGACCGCCAGCTTCATCGTAGGGGTCGTCGAGGTGCTCGAGCTCGGCGAGGAAGCGGCTTCGCGAAGCCTCTTCTCGCCGGTCACCGGGCACGTGGCGCTCGACCATGAGCACGAGCTGCTCCCGAGAGAGCCTGTGGCGGGCCGCGAGGTCGTTCACAGCACCGCACGGTAGCGTCACTTCGCCGTGACAACCTCGACGAACGAGTTCTCTGTCGCCAGCCTCAATCTCCACTCCGGTGTCGACGGCTGGGGTCGCCCCTTCGACGTGGTCGAGAGTTGTCGCGCGCTCGATGCCGATGTCCTGGTCCTCCAGGAATCATGGATGCCCGAGACCGGCCCATCGCTGTGCGAGCAGGTCGGCGCCACCCTCGGGTACCAGGTCCGAGAAGAACCGCTCGCCGCAGGCCGGCTCGCTGCCCCGGCTCGCCAGGGCCCGGCCAGATGGACCGGGCCGCTCGGCTGGGCCGCAGCCGATCATTCGTTGTTCCTCGACGGCGAACGCCCGCTCCCCCCCAGGCTGCGCCGTGCCGAGCGCTACCGCTCGGCACGGCCTGGACACTGGAGCCTGGGCGTCCTCACCAGGTTGCCGATCCTGCACCAGGAGCTCATCGATCTCGGCAAGCTCGAGAAGGATCGAGCACACCGACGCGCCATCGTCCTGTGGCTCCGGGTCGATGGCGGTGGCACCGGGGTCGAGGGCGAAACGGTGGCAGTCGTCGGCACCCATCTCTCCCATCTCACCCAGGGCTCACCGGTTCAGTTCCGGCGTCTCGCCCGCGCGCTCAAGGAGCGGATCGGCCAGACCCCGGCCGTGCTGGCGGGCGACATGAATCTGTGGGGACCGCCGCTTTTGGCGTTCTTCCCCGGCTGGCGTCGGGCGGTGCGTGGTCGTACCTGGCCTTCGTGGCGCCCGCACAGCCAGCTCGATCACCTCTTAGTCCGCGGCCTTGTCGTCAGGGAGGCCGAGGTTCGTCCGCACGCCGGGTCCGATCACCGTCCGGTCTTCGCCCGACTCGCCGTCGCCGACCGATCTCCCTGAGGGCTCGAAGCGTTGCCAGCCCTGGGGAGCACCCGACAACGCGGGTCCGCTCGGTTCAGGCATGGGGGCCAACGTTCCCAGGGGTCAACACGGTCGGCCGGTACCCGAGGAAGAGGCCGGATTCGACGACCCCAGGGAGGGCCTTGAGCGTCTGCTCGGTGTCGGGCTGGATCTCCGGCAGCCGGACGTCGAGGACACAATTGCCGTGCTCGGTGATCATCGGACCGCCCTTCGTCCCTCCGGGACGCAGGTGCACCTCTACGGCCCCCAACCTCAAGAGGGCGTCTCGGACGAGACGCAGCGCCTCTGGAAGGACCTCGATCGGGACTGGCGTCCGCGCGCCGAGACGATCGACGAGCTTGCTCTGATCCACCAGGACGTAACGCTCGGGCGAGCTCGCCATCACCAGTTTCTCGCGAAGCATGGCCCCACCGTGCCCCTTGAGGAGGTTGGCCTCGGGGTCCACTTCGTCAGCCCCGTCGAAGCTCCAATCAGGCCGGACGAGCTCGAGCGAGGTGACGACGGCACCGGCGGCGCTCCCGGCCAGCGCTGCCTCCAGCGACGTGGGCACGGCGACCCAGCGGAGGCGCTCCCGGGCTGCCCGCTCGCCGAGCGCTTGGATCGCCAGGAGGCTCGTCGTCCCAGAACCGACTCCGACGACGTCACCGTCACGGAGCCGCAGAGCCATCTGTTGGGCGACCTGGCGCTTTCCCTCGATGTTGGCAACCTCGGTCGGCAAGAACTCCTCGTCTCCAAACGCCGCCTGCCACGAGCCCACCGCTCCTCCCTTCGTGCTGCCGCGCTCCTCCCGGCCCCGGATCTTAAGAGCCCTGGCGCATGGCCCCCAGATGCCAACCTGGTAGGCATGGCCAAGGTCAGCGCCGGCATCCTCCTCTTCCGCCGCGTCAGCGGTGGGCTCGAGGTCCTGCTGGTCCATCCCGGCGGTCCGTTCTGGGCGAAGCGGGACCTCGGATCGTGGTCGATCCCAAAGGGTGAGGTCTCGAGCCACGAGGAGGAACAGGCAGTCGCCGTTCGCGAATTTCGAGAAGAACTCGGTTCCGACGAGCCAGTGCGGATCCGCCCCCCTGCCGAGTGGATCGACCTCGGATCGGTCCTACAGGCAGGCGGCAAACGCGTGCGCGCATGGGCGGTCGAAGGGGACCTGGACGTCTCGAGCGTTCGCAGCAACACCTTCGAGCTGGAGTGGCCCCCGCGCTCCGGTCAGCACCACCGGTTCCCCGAGGTGGACCGGGCCGGTTGGTTCCGCCTCGACGATGCCCGAGAACGGCTCGTCGCCGGCCAGGTCCCGCTCCTGGAACGCCTGGCTGGCGCGTTGGGTGGATCGGGTGCGCCGGCAGGCGGGGATTGACCCTCTGGCCGGACGCGGAGCGGAGAGGCTCAGACGCGGTTCCCGCTGAAGGGCGCCTTCCCGAAGGCACCCAGCACTGCCTCCCCGGAGATCGCGTCGCCGTCCACCGTGGCCGTGAACTCCAAGGTCATCGGCATCGGCGATGTCATCTGCGCCTTCCACTTGAGGTGGTCGTCCTCGACCGTGCCGTCGAGGACCTCCACGGTGCCCATGATGCTGACGAGCTGCCCGGTCAACGTGCTGCCATCGGTGGCTAGCTCCATGGTGACCTTTTGCGCGCCCATCGGCGTCTGCAAGGTGACCTCCCACTTGCCATCCGCGCTCATGTGATCCTCCGTTCCTCCCAGCCCATCCCGACAGGTACGATCGATGCAACGTCGCCGACCCGTTCGTCACCGCAGTCCGTCTGCGACCTGGCAGCTGCGTCAGATCGTTTCATGGGGCGCGCTGGACGTCAACAACCTGGCGGGGCCCAACCCGCCAGCGGGTCTCCGCGGATTGGCGAAGTCAAGCCCACCCCACGAACATCGTCAGGGGCCCACGGAAAAGGAGTGCGCCGACATGAGACCGACCGCATCGGTGCTGGCTGCCACAACAGCCAGCATGCTCCTCGCATCGACCGCGGCTCTCGCCACGTTCCTCGAGACGGCCCCGGCCGTTGCCGGTGCCGCGACGCCGAAGGTCGCGACGGGATCGCCCACAACGAGCTCGCCACCGGCGACACCGGCACCAGCCACCCTGATGCTCCAGACCGGTGATGTCTCGGGTCTGGCTCCCAGCGGGTCGATCACCGCGGCGAGCGCAACGCAGTGGGTCCGCTCGATCGAAGGCCTGAAGTCCGGAAGGGCCAGCACGAAGGAGATCCGGACATTCACCCGTGAAGGCTTCGAGGCTGGCGGCTACGAGATGCTGACGCCGGTCCACAAGACCACCCAGGAGGACGGCGTCTCGGTGGGGATGGTCTTCGCATCACCGCGTGGTGCGCGCGCCGAGCTCCGGCGAGAGGTGCCGCTCCAGCTCAAGAGCGCCCTCGCTCAAACCCCGAACGGCCATGCCCACCGCTTCAAGGTCGCCTCGATCCCTGGATCGAGCGCGTACACCATCACCGAAGGAGGGACCACGGGCTCGGGCACCTCGATCTTCTTCGACACAGGACATTGCTTCCTCGTGATCGGGATCGCCGCTGCGCACCGCTCGCCGCGCATTGCCAGCGACGCAGCCACGCTCCTCTACCATCGCGTCGCTGCAAGCTGCGCGTCGTAGGGAGGTCCCAGGAACATCATCTCGGCGTGCGCCCTTCGAGATCCGCTTCGACTGGGCCTTCGCTGAGGGTTTCAGGAGCGGGACGGGTCTCGCGCCACACCTCGCGAACGACGACCTGGATCGCACCTGCGATGGGAATGGCCAGCAGCGTTCCGACGAAGCCGCCGAAGAAGCCGCTCACGAGATCTCCCAGGCTTGCGCCGAACAGGATCGCGATCAGCACGAGCAAGGGGTTGAGGTGGACGGTGCGGCTCATGATGATCGGGTTCAAGACGTGGTTCTCGACTTGGGTATACGCGAGGAAGATCACCAAGGTGACGATTCCCGCCGTCAGTGAATGCGCGAACGCAAAGAGCACCGTCGGAATGCCCGCCAGCGCACCGCCGATCATCGGGAGGAAGTCCACGAGAGCGACCCAGAGGGCCCAAAGCAACGCAAACGGCACACCGAGCACGCTCAGGGTCACGAACACGACGAAGCCTGCGATGATCGAGGTCAACAGGTTGCCGAGCATGAAGCCGCTCACCGATCGACTGACCTCTGCAGAGATGCGGCTGACCATGGCGGCGTGCTCAGCAGACAGCATCCGAAGGGAGCCACGCCGCATCTTGTCCCCCTCGAGGAGCAGGAGCACCACGAGCACGAAGATCGTGACGAGGGCCACGATGAGGGAAAGCGCGCCTTTGCCGAGCGACAATGCCGGTTTGGAAAGGCTCTTGGCGAAGGTGGTCAACTTCGGTGCGAGATTCTTCTTCACCCAGTTCTCGACGTGGTACTTGCGAAACAGGTGGCCGATCGTCCCCTTGCCCTGCTCGGCTTGATGCACGTACCTGGGGAGGTTGTGCGCGAGGTGCGTCAACCCATTGACGAGCGGGTAGCCGAACGCGATTGCCAAGCCGATGAAGACGAGGAGGAACACGGCCGTCACGATGGCGACCGCGCTCCCACGACGCTTCACCACGGTGCGCTGGAGCACGCTCAGCAGTGGATTCAGCAAGAGCGCGATGAATCCAGCGACGAGCATCAGAAGAAGGACCTCGCGGAGCTTGTAGATCAGCTTTCCAGCGAGATAGACCACCACGACGATGGCGACCGTCGCGAGGATCGTTCGAATGGGAACGCCTCGCCGATCTGCGCCATCCATGAAGCGAGTCCTTCGGCTCTCGATCGCTACAGCATGGCAGCTTCCCTGGGGCAACTGGTGACAAAACGCCGATCGCCCTGCAATCCTCGAGCGAGGGGCGCTGCGCGCCGCGCGCTAGCGGTTCAATCGCTCGCGAAGCCGCTTAGCCGCCTCGACCATGTTCCCCAGCGCCGGGACCGCCTCTTCGTAGCGGCGTGTCTTGAGCCCGCAATCGGGGTTCACCCACAGTCGATCGGGACCGACGATGTGCAGTGCCCGTTCGAGGAGCTCTTCGATCTCGGCAACGGAGGGAACTTCCGGTGAGTGCACGTCGTAGACGCCGGGTCCCACGCCTCCGGCATAGGACGCAGCGCCCAGCTCGTCGAGCAGCGACATACCCGAGCGCGCTGCCTCGAGGGAGATCACGTCGACATCGAGCTCCGAGAGCGCCGACAAGACGTCGCCGAAGCGCGCGTAGCACATGTGCGTGTGGACCTGGGTGTCGGCCTTCGCCGCAGCGCTCACCGTCCGGAACGCCGAAGTCGCCCATTCGAGGTAGCTCGCCCGCTCAGCCTGGCGCAACGGAAGGCCCTCGCGGAAAGCCGGTTCGTCGACCTGAATGATGCCGATTCCTGCTTCTTGGAGATCGACGAGCTCGTCCCGAATCGCCCGCGCAACCTGCAGCGCGGTCGTCTCCTCGGGTTGGTCATCGCGGACAAAGGACCAGCGGACCATCGTCACCGGGCCCGTGAGGATGGCCTTCATCGGCCTGGCCGTCGCAGACTGCGCGTAGCGTGCCCACTCCAACGTGATCGGGCCATGACGGTCGACGTCACCGAAGAGAATGGGCGGCCGAACACAGCGAGAGCCGTATGACTGGACCCAACCGTTCTCAGTCAGTGCGAAGCCGGTGAGGTTTGCGGCGAAGTACCGAACCATGTCGTCGCGTTCGGGCTCTCCGTGGACCAGCACGTCGAGGCCGACGCCCTCTTGGATTTCCACGACCCGGTCGATCTCGGCCCGGAGGAGCGCCCGATAGTGCTCGTCGTCGCTCCCACCGGCACGCCATGCGGCGCGGGCGGCGCGAAGCTCCGCTGTCTGGGGGAACGACCCGATCGTCGTCGTCGGCAGCAGCGGCAGGGCGAAACGTCGCCGCTGGGCCTCTGCGCGTTCCGCCAGCCCCGGCGACCGCCGGTCGCTCTGCTCCCGAGCGGTTGACGAGGCCGGTTGATCCCCCCGCGCGGCGACGGAGCCTCTCGGTGGGCGCCGAGGGGAGCGACGACCTTGCGCGGCGAGTCGAGCGCGGTTGTCGGCGAGGGCGTCGGCGATGGCGTCCCGGCCCATCCCTGCACCCCTGGCCAGCACGGCCAGCTCGACGAGCTTCTCCTCGGCAAAGGCAAGGCGCGTCGCCACTGCGGGGTCGATCGATGTCTCTGCGACGACGGACAGCGGGACGTGGATGAGCGAGCACGATGTCGACACCACCACCTCGGTGGCGAGCTTGCTGCACCGGTCGAGGAGGTCCAAGGACCGAGCGAGGTCGTTGACCCAGACGTTGCGTCCGTCCACGACGCCAGCGAAGAGGACCTTTGCGCGGGCACCCCCGCTGGCTTCCAGCAGCGCGAGGTTCTCGACGCCCCTGCAGAGATCGAGCCCGATCCCTTCGACCGGCAGGTCCACAAGGGTCGCCATCGCGTCGCCCACATGCCCGAAGTACGTGGAGACGCTCAGTTGCGGGCGTCGGGGGCACTCAGCGAGCCGTCGGTACGCGTGCTCGAGCATCTCAAGCTCCCGAGCGTCCCGGTCCTCGACGAGCACCGGTTCGTCGAGGCGCACCCACGACGCACCCTCTTCGGCCAACCGCCCCAGCATCTCGCAGTACGCGTCGACCAGGCGATCCAGGAGCTGCAACCGGTCACAGCCATCGACCGCGCGACTTCGCAGCAAGAACGTCAGTGGACCGATGAACGCGATGGTTGGGTCGATGCCAAGGCCGCGAGCCTCATGCATCTCGCGCAACGGCTTGGTCGGATCTGCCCGGAACCCGGATGCCCGATCGAGCTCGGGGACGAGGTGGTGATAGTTCGTGTCGAACCACTTCGTCAGGTCAAGGGGCGCGACCGGCTGCCCACCGATCACACCGCCCCTGGCGAAAGCGAAGTAGTCGTCGAGATCCAAACCTGCCGGGGGAAGCTGGATCCCCGGCCGAACGGATCCAAGCGCGACCGCGGCATCGAGCATGTGGTCGTACAGCGAGAAGTCGTTCGCAGGGATGAAGTCGATCCCCGCAGCCTGCATCGCTCGCCAGTTGCGACGACGAACTCCAGCCGCGGTCTCCTCGAGCTGTGCTCGAGTCGATCGGCCGTGCCAGTACGCCTCGAGCGCCCACTTGAGCTCCCGCCGAGGACCGATCCGCGGCATCCCGTGCACTGCGGTTCTCATGAGGATCGGGACCGGTGGTCGATACCCGCCAGGCAGAACGGCACCATGTGGGGGAGGTCTTCAGCGTCGGGCGAGGGGGATGGGCGGGAATCGAAGCGACTGCACCCGGTGGAGCCAATGACCGCGGACGCTCGCTCCGGGTCGGGACCGTCCGCGACTCGAAGCGCCGGCACGAGCACCTCCCGGGCAGGAGCTCCGACGCCATCGGCCTCGGTCGGCCAGGGCGGCCCCGACCAGCCGACCGGGAACCGGGCCTCCCGGGCAACCCCCGATCGGACCGCCTTGCTCAAGACGCCCTCGATCCATACCGCGACGTTCCGAGGGGGATCGCCCCGTTCGGCCATCCACCACGCAAGGGAACGACGCACGTCATCTCGAAGACACGCCGAGCCACGGCGATCGGCCGCGCTCCGGATGGTCGTCGGGCCTGCCCTCCCGGGGTCCCCAACGCAACGCCCGCCGATCGCGTTCGTGCGGACGAGCCTGACCGGCTCGAAGCCTCGCCCCCGCGCCCAGGTGGCAGCCCACAGCCCCGATCCTTCATCGCTGGTTCGAGCGGGTCGAGCTGGGCCCTCAATGCCGCGGACGGCTGGCTGAATCGCCGGAAGTCGGAGACCTCAAGAGGCTCGCTCTGCGCTCCGACGAAGCGATCCATCCAGTCGAGCCGTTGCGGGAATACCAGCTCGGTCGGGAAATCCCAGCCCATCTGAACCTCCCGCTCCTTGCGATCCCACCCCCTGCCGTGTCGGACGCTGGCGGGCTCGCCCCTTCGCTTGCCCAGCCCGCCGTCGTGGGACCCCAGAGAACCGAACGCCCAACTCGCAGGCCGGCGCGGGTCAAGGTAGCGTTCCCATTGCCAAGAGCACAACTCTCGATGAAGGCTCCCTGTCGCGCCGACATCGACGCTCATGGCGTGCGATGCTGACTCCACCGCTGCGGTCATGCGGACCTTCGGGGCCGGCGAAGCACACCAAGGACACCATGCCAGCCAAGCCCATCGACGAACGGGAGCTCTTCGCTCGCCTCAGCGCTCTGTTCCCCGAGGCGCGCGTCGGCGCGCTGACGCCGTTACCGGGCGGCACCTCGAGCATCACCTACTGGACCACCATCAGCCACGGCAACGACGCCCAAAAGGTGGTCGTCAAAGTGGCTCCTGCGGGCCTGGAACCAACGAGGAACAGAGACGTCCTCCGTCAGGCCCGCGTCCTCACGGCACTGGAGGCCATCCTCCCTGTCCCCCGAGTGCTCGGCCAGGACCCCGGAACCCCACCCGAGATCCCGCCGTTCTTCGTGATGTCCTACGAACCGGGTGAATGCATCGAGCCCAATACTCCTGGAGCGACGATCCCACCTGCTCACGTCAGGGGTCGTGAGCTGCATGCCGCGGCGATCATGGCACGTCTCCATCGAACCCGGCCCGAGCTCGTCGGCCTTGGCGACGAAACTCCGAAGACGCTCGCCGAGGAAGTCGAACAATGGCTGAACGCTTTCGCCGCGTGTGACGAGGATCTGAGGGCCGGCGCAGAAGATGTGGGGCGCGCGTTGGTCGATCAGCTTCCCCGCCAGGGTCCCACAACTTTGATCCACGGAGACTTCCGCTTGGGCAACACCCTCGCTGAGGCTGATCGGGTGGTGGCGGTCATCGATTGGGAGATCTGGGCACGCACCGACGCCCGCATCGACCTCGCGTGGTTCCTCATGATGGCGAACCCCGACTCGACCCTGCAGCGACCCATTGCCGAAGGAATGCCGAGCAACGAAGAGCTCTTGGCGACCTACGAAGGGGAATGTGGAGCGACGATCGAGGACCTTGCGTGGTTCTCGGCGTTGGTCCGCTACAAGCAGGCAGCAGCTGCAGCAATCATTGCCCGCAACGCGCGCCGCAGGGGACAGGACGTCCCTGCTGCCCGCAGCAACGCAGCGCTTTTGGCCTCCGCGCGCCGGCTGCTCAGCATCGACTGACAGTGCACATCGACGCCAATCGGCCACGCCGATCGCATCGACGTTCACGATCGCCAATACCGACCGGTTCTGGATCTCCGGTGGCACGCCTGCAACTCGCACCGACCTCGATCGGCGAAGGCAGCTCGGACCGAACGTGTGCGATCATCGACGCATGACCACCTTTGTCCGGACCGAGCGACGTGGCGCGGTGCAGATCGTCACGATCGATCGCCCTGAGCGCCGCAACGCCCTCTGCGCTCTCACGATCGCCGGGCTCGGCGCGGCCTTCGCCGAGGCTGAAAAGGATCGTTCCGTTCGCGCCGTTGTCTTGACCGGTGCCGGTGATGCCGCCTTCTGCGCAGGCATGGATCTCAAGGACTTCGGGACCCCACCAGCTGGGTCGGTCGGTCTCGAGGTCTTCACGAACCGCTGCTACCCGAAACCGATTGTCGCCGCCGTGAACGGCGCCGCTGTCGGCGGTGGTTTCGAGCTCGTTCTGGCCGCCGACCTCGTGATCGCGGCAACGCACGCCTCGTTCTCGGTGCCCGAGGTCCTGCGGGGCCTGGTCGGTGCAGGCTGCACCACTCGGCTCGCGGCGCGCCTGCCTCCAGTGCTGGTCGCGGAGCTCACCTTGACCGGGCAAAAGATCTCAGCTGCACGCGCCCAGCAGCTCGGCCTGATCAACGAGGTGGTTCCCACCACTGACCTCCTCGACCGGGCGGTCGCCATGGCCGAACGAGCGATTGCCGGCGCACCCCTTGCGATCCAGATCACCAAGGAGCTGATCTTCCGCGAGCGTCGTGAGCACGACGATGCCGAATGGCGAGCCATCCGGGCGCTCGCCGCGCCCGCATTTGCGAGCGAGGACGCCAAGGAAGGGGTGAAGGCCTTCGCCGAACGTCGGGCGCCGCACTGGACCGGACGTTGACAGGATGCTCCACCAGGCCAACGGGTGCATCCATCGCGCGACTAGGCGGTCGTCCCCCCGTCCGCAGCGATCACCGCGCCGGTCAGGCGGCAGGCCTCATCGGATGCAACGAAGGCGATCACCGAAGCCACATCCTCAGGTGCGGCAACGCCAAATGGTGTGATGAAGCGCGCGAGGAGCTCGGAGGGGGCGTCGGGCGGGAACCGCCAGCCGGCGGTCATCTCGGTCTGCATCCCACCTGGGCTGACCGCGTTCACCCGTATCCCCATCGGCATCAACTCGACCGCGAGTGATTTCGTGAGCATTACCAGGCCCCCCTTCGACGCGCTGTACGGCGCGGCAAAGGGAAGGCCTTTGGTACCCCCGTCGCTGGCGACATTGACGATGTTTCCCTTGACCCGGACCAGGTGCGGGATTGCCGCCTGGCACGTGAGGAACGGACCCGTCAAGTTGACCGCAATGATGCGGGACCAGTCCTCGTATCGCACCTCCGTGGTGTGCGAGAACATGCCGATGCCCGCGACGTTGCACAGGGCGTGCAGTCCGCCGAGATCGGTGGTGAGCGCAGCAAAGGTCTCCTGCACTGCTGTCGGGTCGCTCACGTCGCAGTGATACGCGCGCGCACGGCGGCCTCCTTGGTTCAGCTCCTTCGCGACCCCCTCGACGCCTTCCAGGTCAATGTCGATGCAGGCGACGACCGCTCCCTCATCTGCAAGGCGCCGGGCCGTCGCACGGCCGAGGCCGGCCGCGGCACCGGTGACCGCCACGACCCGGCCATCGAAGCGGCCGCTCATCCGAACAGCTGCGGCTGCCCGGCATGGATCTCGAGCCATTCGGCCCCGTCCTCGCCGGCTCTCCACGAGTATGGTCGGTTCGGGCTGTAGTAGCCCATGCCCGCGCTCGTCACACGGTTGCCGTAGATGAGCGAGCCACGCAGCACATAAGTGATCTGATGGGTTCCGTGGCGGTGCGGCTTGACCCGCTCACCGGGCCCGACCTTCTCATGGAAAACCGAGAGTTCGGGAGACACCAGGATCGTCTTGGTCACCAAGTCGCGGCCGAAAGCGTCCAGCACACGCTCCGCAGTCTCCTCGTCGAGGTTCTTTGCCATCTCGGCGATCGAAACAGCTGGAATCTCCTCGATCGAGTAGAAAAAGGCGCGACCAGCGTCACCACCTGCCCCCGGAGGGCCCGATGCCTCGTCGTGGGTGACTTCAGGCGTTCCCAGGCCAGCGCTCGACTCGGACTCGATCATCGCTCCCCTCCCATGGCGTCCCAGGGCCCTTCGCCCTTCGATGGTACTGACCGAAGAGCCGGTCAGTGGGACGAGGGATCTGGTGGGGCGAACCGCGCTGCCGTGAAGGCGATGAGCAGAGGAACGTCGAGGGCGAAGATGACGAGCATCAGCGTGACGACCGCGAGCGGACCTCCCCTGGTGTGGTCCCTCACGAAGGCGAACTCGATCATCCCCGCTGAGACGACGTAGGCAAGCAGGGCCCACCGCGCAACCAGGAAGAACCTGCTCCACGCGAAACTCTTGATGCGACCGAGCATGGCGGCTGCAGCCGCGAGGAGGCACGCACTCAGTACCAACAGAGCGATCGGCCCAGGAAGCGGTGGGCGCCGCGGGACGTACGACGCCATGACGATGCCCCCGATGACCACCAGCCCCAGCGACGCGATCGCCAGGATCGTGATCGGCGGCAGGGACGTGCCGTCTCCGCCGCTGGGATCTGCCTCGTGACGCAACTCGCCGAGCTCGGGAGTGGCCGTGTTCGCTGCGGTCCCGTTACCGGAAGCCTCGTGCCCGCTCATCGTGTTGCTCATGGTGTCGCTCATTGTGTCGCCACCCGGGTCATGATGATGAGCGTTGCCACCTGCATCAGGCCGGTGATCCCGGCAGTGTAGATGAAGCGCTTCATCAATCGACCGATGACTGCACCGTTCGGCTGGGGCCTTCTCATCTCGAAGAGCACGGCAATGTTTGCAGGCTCGAGGACGCCGAGTGCGATCACCGCCATGACGCCGACCACGATGAACGACGCCATCAGCCAGGGGTGGTTGGGGTTCGAGCTCGCAAGGTTGCCGTACTTCAGGGCGACCTGGAAGCCAGCGGCCAACGTCATGAGCACAAGCGTCGGCATGAGCAGCACCATCTTGGGCATGAACCGGGCCATGAACTCGGCTCGCGCCGGGATCGACAAGCGACCGATGATCGGGCCGACGACCAGGCCGACGAAGAGGTCGATGGCTGTCCATAGCGCTCCACCCGCGACATGGCTGAACATGAGCGCCCAGGTCCAGTTGCCGGCGATCGCGACGATCACGAAGATGACAACAGCTCCAACGATGGGCAACCCCTTCAATGGGACGATCTGGATCGGGCGCTGTTCAGTCTGGGGAACCGGCGCCTCTCTCAGCAATGTGGCGTCCGCCAAGTGCTCACCTCCCACTCGCTCCCCCAAGCTCGAGAGAGCCCTCAGACTACCCCTCGCCTCGTCGAGGACGCTTCGGCACCGGAGTTTACCCCGGCTCCCTCCCCAGCGCCGGGGACGCTATCCGACCACCTCGACCCTGGAGCGCTCAGGAAGCAGACTGAGTCCTTCGCTCTGCCCACTGACGGGGCCGGTTCGAGCCGCGTTCTTCACGAAGGCGTTGCACATCAGAGGTGTGTCCTGCCACGGTGAGGAGGTCGTTGGACATCTGCATCAGCATGCGCATGCCCATCTGTTCCCACGCCCGCTTGAGCAGCGCCTTGGTGGCCATCAAGGTGCTAAGCGGCGCCTGGGCGACCTGGCGAGCCAGGTTTTCCACCGTCTCTTCGAGCCGTTCGCGGGGAACCACCTCGTTCACCAGGCCATACTGGAGCGCATCCTGGGCGCTGAGCGTCTGGGCCGTGTAGAGGTAGCGCGCAGCCCGCTTCCAGTTCATGAAGACATAAGGCTCGATCATGGTCTCACCACCGGGTAGGCCCAAGCCCTGGACCAACGGCATCTGGAAATACGCGTCCTCAGAGGCAATCGTCATGTCCGTCAGCAAGCCGTAGTAGGTGCCCCCTCCCAGGCAATACCCGTGGACCTGGGCGATCGTCGGCTTGGGGAACTCCCAGAGGTGCAGCACCGGCCAGACGAACAAATCGAGCTGGCCCTTCCACGCTGAGCCGGTGTGCTGGAACGAGTGAAAGAAATCGGGATAGACCACTTCCTGGTCGCCGGCGAAGATCGCGTGACCTGCGCAGAACCCCTTCCCGTTCGCCTTCAAAATGACGACCTTGACGTCGTAGTCCCGGTCAGCCTCGTCCAGGCAGGCGTCGACGTCCCAGGCAAGCCTGGAGTCCTGCACGTTGGCCTTCTCGGGATAGTTCAGGATGATTCGCGCAATCCCGGCATCGGCGTCTTTCTCATAGATGACTCGCTCCAGCGTTTTCGTCTCCATCATTTCCTCCCTCGCGGCGGCTCCGACGCATTCGACGGCTCGGTTCGGGATTGACGATACCGCTTCGGTAGTTTGCGCTCCGACAAGCGCACCGAGCACGAAGCCCACAACGCAGCGCGCCACGCTTGGTCCGGCAGGATGTTCGTCACGTAGCGACGCAGAGGTCGGGGACGCAGTGCGCACCTCGAGCCCATCTCCGCTGGCCACGAGGTGATCGCACTCCGAAGCGACAGGACCGCCGTGGACGAAGAAGCGGCTCCGTGGCTACCGGGCCCATCCCAAGCGGACTGATGTCGAACTCTTGCAACTCGCATCCGCAGTCCTGCAGGGTCATGGTCTCGCCCCAGCTGCGAATCTGGGGGCCACGGTTGCCTGTCGGGGCAGACGATCTCGAGCCCAGAGGCCGTCTCATGGCGTCGCTACGGAGCCAGCACGCGTGCTCGCCAAGCGCCATGGAGCGCGGACCATGCGCTCGATCACTGCAGTCGCACTCCGAGGCAGCTGCGCCTCCGGACAACCGAGCACATCGGTTGAGGTCGGGCATCGATCCGCTCAAAGCGCAGGCGCTCGGTGTCGTCCGGTCCATCGTGGCGACCGGCGATGCGCCGTGAGGGGAGCAGGCTTCCGATCTCGATCAGGTCCCCGGAATTCACGATTTGGGACGCACCCTCGGGGACGCGATTGACAGGCAACGTCGGTGAAGCGTTCGCTCGCGACTGGGAGGCGATGGCGGTCGAGCCAGGAAAGCGAGCCGTCGGAAGGAGGCCGACCAGCTCTCGACCCGGCCACTGCGGGGTGATCCTCCGAACCCTCCGAAAGCTTGGTGAAACGAGCGTAGGGAGCTTCTGCGCAGGGAACGGAAGGAACGCAACCTCGAAGAACTCGAACTCCTGGCTTGCGACCCGAGGCGCGGACGCCCCATCGACCGCTCTGCTGAGAGGACGAGTCGACCTGGTTCCACAAGATCCCAGCTCGGTTTCCGAGGAGCATCTTGAACTCAGGGAGCGCTCGGATCTTTAGAACGCGTTGGGGAACAGCCCAAATCCGGTGACGAGCTCTCCTCCATTGGGTGCACGGCGAAAAGGCGTTGGGCCCCAGTCGATGCAAGGCGGATGCGATGACACGGCGGGAGGTAGATGGGTCGTGAATTCCTGCGAGGCGGGCGACCGAAGGCCGAAACGATCAGGGTAACGATGAGACGCGACGACGTTGTCGATCCTACGGGAACGAGTCGCGCCTGCGCCGAGCCCAGGCACGCACGGCGGTGCCCGCCTCGAACGGGTCGAAGAAGACCCGGCTCATGCGGGAGTCACCGTCGAGCGCAACGAGCACTGATGCATGACTGGGCAATGTGGTCCGCAATGTCGCAACCCTCCCCACGTGCCGCCAGGTGACACCTGCCGCTGCCGGTAACCTCGTAGTGATGCTGGCAGGAGAAGCCCTTGCGCTCACGGCAGATCCTCTCGTGGCAGCACGGCAGGTCGTCGGGGGGGCGCGCAGGCCTCTCGGTGACCGGACTCCGTCGTTGGGGGTCCTCTTCGCCTCGCCCCACTTCTTCAACACGGCCGAAACCCTCCTTTCCGCCGTGATGGAAGAGCTCGGACCGATCGCGCTGGTCGGCTGTGTCGCCGAATCGGTGATTGCGGGAAGCCGCGAGATTGAGGCCGAACCGGCCGTCGCGCTGTGGCTCGCGGCCGACCTCGGCCAGGTCGAGACGTTCGCCATGGAATTCGTGGGCACACCGGCTGGGGGTGCATATGGCGGTTACCAGTTCGGGCAACAGCTCGGAGGCGCCTACCTGCTGATCTGCGATCCGTTCACCTTCCCGGTACAAGACCTCTTGACGCATCTCAACGCAGATGCGGCAGGGACCGTCATCATCGGGGGCCTCGCCAGCGGGGGGATGCATGCCCGCCAGAACCGATTGTTCCTTGATGGCAAGGTTCTCCACAGCGGTGCAGTCGGCGTTCACCTGGCTGAAACCGAAATCCACGCTGTCGTGTCGCAAGGTTGCCGACCCATTGGCAGCCCGCTGACGATTACCGCCGCCGAAGGCAACGTGATCCGAGAGCTCGGCGGACGGCCACCGCTTTCCCGTCTCCAGGACCTCGCACGAACGCTTTCAATCCGGGATCAACAGTTGCTCGCTCACGGCTTGCAGATCGGCAAGGTCATCAATGAGTACCAAGCCGACTGGCGCCAAGGCGAGTTCTTGATTCGCGGGATCGTCGGAGTCGAACCCAAATCAGGTGCACTCGCGATCGGCGACCAGGTTGCCGTCGGCCAAACGGTCCAGTTCCATGTGCGCGACGCCGATTCCGCCGACCAGGACCTCCGGTCTGCGCTCGAAAGCGCACGGGCTGTCATCGGGCATCGCCGAGTCGCAGGGGCCTTGCTCTTCACTTGCAATGGACGTGGGTCCCGACTCTTCCCTGCGCCTGACCATGACGCTCGACTCCTCCAAGAAGTGCTTGGAACGACCGCCATGGTGGGCTTCTTCTGCGCTGGAGAGCTCGGGCCGGTGGGAGGCCAGAACTTCCTGCATGGCTTCAGCGCGTCAATCGCCTTGTTCCCCGAGGCCCCGTCGGCAGCGTAAGGCCTACGCGTCGGGTAAGTTGCCCAACGGAGCCACCCCCTGGACGTGGCGATCCACGGCTGGGGAACCGGGACATCGGGGGCCCGTGCATGGCAGAACGAGACAGGGCGCTGGGTGCCCGCGGAGGGGTCGACTTCAAAGGCGATCGGCACCTCGTCGAACGCTGCCAGGATGGTGATGGCTCAGCATTCGCCGAGCTGTTCTCGCGCTATCACGACCGTCTCTATCACTTCTGTCTTCGACGCCTCACTGACGCCTCCGAGGCGGAGGACGTGACCCAGGAGGCCTTTCTCAGGGCATGGAGAGCGCTCCCTTCGCTTGCGGGCGAACGGCGGTTCTATCCGTGGCTCACGGTCATCGCCGGCAACCTGTGCACCGATGCGCTCCGCCAGAGGGTACGCAGTGCCGCTCCGAACCGGATCCTGGACGACCTCGGATCCGATCGCAGCAGGCCCGAACGCGCACCAGCCGGGCCAAGCCCCGAAGAGTCCGTCATGGCTACCTTCGACGCCCAACTCGCTTCACGGGCGCTCGGTCGACTCTCACCCCGCCATCGATGGGTCCTCTGGCTCCGAGAGGAGGCCGGCTTGTCGTACGCGGAGATCGCCCACGCCGAAGGGGTTCGCACCACGACGATCGAGACCCTGCTTTGGCGCGCCCGCCAGGCCTTGAAACGGGAATACTCGGCACTGGCGAACACCAAGGTCTTTGGCGGTCTGCTGGTGATCGGCGCCATGGGACGCGACGCGATGCGCTGGGCTACCCGCCGGATGGCCCTGCTCCGGGTCTTCCCGGCCTCCGGACGGGCTCGCGAGCTCTTGGCGCTCACCCTCACCTCAGGTGCGCTCACGAGCGCTGCAGTCGTCCAGACGCCATACACGCCGTCTCCTCCGTCCCCAGTACTCAGCTCCCCAGCCCCCGCGATCACTGACGGCAACGGGGGAAGCACGCCTTCGAGCGGCCGTCAAGCACCAGATGTCGAGATGCCCGCGACTGGTCCCTTAGACAGCGCACCGCCCCTGCCGGGCCCTGCGGTTGCTTCAACAGCGGTCACGCCTACTGGGGTCGTTTCGGTCGCGGTCACACCCGCTGGGGCTGCCATGACTGGGACCGCGCCACTCGGACTCCCGCCGTTGACCAATACCGCCGTGGCGCCCACCACGACCCAACTCCTGCGCCCGCCTCAAACCCTCCCTTCACCGGTGACCGTCGAGGGTGCGGGAATAGGGACAGGAATAGGAGCAGGAATAGGGATCAGTAGTCCATCCGGGTGGGGGCCGTCTTCGCTGCTCTCGGTCATCTCGGCGTTCCAGTGGACCGGTCACGGTCTTCCCTGAGGGCGACGCACCACCGATCGATGCACGCCGACACCTCCGATGCTGCCAGGTGGCCTCGCGCCTTCGACCCTCGAGAGTCGAACAAGGAGCTGATCCGCTCGCCACGGCGCATGTCCCAAGAGGTCATCGTCGGGGCGGTGTTCGTGAGCGTGATGTTCATGACCGTCATGGACGTGACGGTGGTGAACACCGCGATCCCGGTTATCGGCCGGCAGTTCCATGTCTCGAACTCCTCGGTGCAGTGGACGTCAACCGGCTACCTCGTCAGCCTCGCCGTTTGGATGCCAGCTTCGGGCTGGATCGGCGATCGCTTCGGAACCAAGCGCGTGCTGTTGTTCTCGATCGCGGTCTTCACCCTCGGGTCGTTGTCTTGCGCGGCTGCAGGCAACATGACCGAGTTGGTCCTCGCCAGGGTGCTCCAAGGTGTTGGCGGAGGCATTCAGCAGCCGGCGGGTATGGCGCTACTGTTCCGCACGTTCCCCCCGGAGCGACGCGCAAGGGCAGCTCAGATCTGGATCGTGCCGACCGCCATCGCGCCCGCAGTAGGTCCAATCATCGGCGGGGCTCTCGTCACGCACGCCTCATGGCGCTGGGTCTTCTTGATGAACGCTCCGATAGGGGTGCTGGCACTGGTCTTCGATGCGTTGTTCCTCGGGTCACAGGACGAGCACCGTGTCGGGCGCTTCGACGTCTGGGGCTTCGTACTCGGCGGCACCGGTTTGGCGCTCCTGCTCTATGGCATCAGCAGCGCCCCACTGGACGGGTGGGTGTCAGGGCAAGCCATCACCGGGCTGTCGCTTGGGCTGACGCTCCTCGTCTCCCTCGTACTGGTGGAGCTACGCACGGCCGCTCCGATGCTTGACTTCCGTCTCTTGAAGAACCGCATATTCCTCGATTGCACCCTCGTGGGCTTCGTAGGATTCGGCGCCTTCTTGGGCACGTTGTTCATCGTTCCGCTCTACCTGCAAGAGGGTCGCCATCTCTCGGCGCTGACCTCAGGCCTCTCGACGTTCCCCGAGGCACTGGGCGTCGCCATCTCGACCCAGTTCGCCGCACGCGTCTATCCGCGGATCGGTCCTCGACGCCTGCAGATTATGGGCTTGGTGGGGCTCGGCGGTCTCTTGGTCGTGGCCTCGAGCTTCTTCGGCGGCGGCACCAACCTCTGGCTCGTGCGCTTGTTCATGTTTGGGATGGGCACTGCCATGTCGTACGTGCTGATCGCGCAGCAAGCTGCGAGGTTTGCCACCATCTCCGCGGCCGATACCGCGCAGGCGACCGCACTCGCCAGCGCCGTGCAGCAAGCGGCAGCCGCCATCTGCATCGCCCTTCTGACCACGGTGTTGAGCTCACAGGGATTGCACGGCACGCCTCCGACACCGAAGGATTTCGGGCCGGTGTTCCTGGCTGCTGGCGCACTTGGATTCAGCGGTGCTCTGATCGCGCTCAGAGTCCGGGATCGTGATGCAGCAGCGACATTGCTGGGTTCACGCAAGTCCGAGTGGGAGGCACCAGGTGGAGCACAGCAGGAAGCGGAGCTCGATCCGCTGGCGTCGAATCCATGGCCCGCCGTATAAGGACCCCAGTAGCCGCTGGGACGATCTTCGCCGCGACCGCTGTTCCCTCGGTCTGGAGGCGTGCTTGTGACCGAACCCTTCGGTCGAAGATCTGAGGCACCATCGTGGCCCCGAACCCGATCGTGACCTCCTCGCCTTGGCGATGGCAACCAACCGCCATCAGGTGATGCCCGACGAACAGCCGGTTGGCCCCAGGTGGTCCGACGCACAAGCGTGCAGAGCGAGCCAACTGGTTCCCGGCACGGTTTCGAGCAACCGGTGGCTCACGTGAGCAGGCAACAAGACCCAATCACCAGCAGAGAGATCGAGGTGCTCCCCGCCGACTTCGAGTCTCCCAGCGCCCTCGAGCACGAGAACCCACTCGTCGTGGTCCTGGTTGTAGTCGGCAACTGAGGGAAGTGAGCCACTCAAGATCTGCTCGACGACGACACCCCCAACCCTCGCGATCTCCTGGCTCCGTTCACCCACCGTCGGAGCATCGACCGAAGACAGGAGACGGCCTCGGATCACGGACATTCGGCACTCCCAGCCCACACCACGACCACCAGCTTCCTTCGCCTCGGCACGAGCCGTCCAGCTCCAGGCGCAACGACACGCGCCGGGCACTTCGGTGGTGTGCAGACTGCACTGACACCGCGGACGGCGACCGATGCGATCACTCAACACCAACTGTCGGCAGGGCGGTGAAACAGGCAATGTGACGACTCGTGCTCACCCGCCGTCCCCTGCCCGCAACGGCGCGGCCAGGGGTTACCAAAAACAGCTGCCACCAAGACGTAGGGCAGCCGATCGGTCAGTCGGCGCCCGAATTCTTTCCATTTCGATGGAGCCGAGAAGATCGACGGTGGAAGTCACCCTCGCCCCGGCGATCCAGGCTTGGTGAACGACGTCCAGGAAGCCCGAGACGTCCCCGCACCGAGCGCGCACTCGCGTTGATCGAACGGGTTGCACAACCCGGTGCCAGGAAGCGCTTCCGAGGGCGCCCAATGGCTATCTCCACCCCTGACTTGCCCCGAGCTGGACCCACGGTTCAGGCTGGGCGGGATCTCGGTTCCGACCGCCAGCCGACGCCCTCGGAAGCGTGATCGACCAGCCTCTACAAGGTCGAGCTCATCGAATGGACGAGGAGACCACTGACATCCGCAGGAGACACAAACGATGCCCCGCCCACTCCCCCGAGACCTCGTAGCGCCTGGACGAACCGCACTCGTGACCCAAGAGTGCCAGGTCGGCGTCCTCGGCGAGAACGACGGTGCGAAGAGCCTCCTCGGCGAGGAGGCCTACAGGGAAGCGATCCCCAACATCGCTCGCCTGGTGCGGTCGGCGCGACGCGCCGGCATCCCCATCGTCCACTGCACCGTGCAGTTTCGCCCAGACCGCATGGGGAGCAACCACAACGCGCCCCTGTTCCAGGGGGCGGCCTCAGCAGCCACCACCGGAGCGGCTCCGATGACGATCGGCAGTCCGGGTACCGCGGTACTCCCCGATCTCGACGTGCAAGAGAGCGATCTCGTGCTGCCCCGATTGCGCGGCCTCGGTCCAATGGGTGGCACCGAGCTCGACCCGGTGCTGCGGAACCTCGGCGTCGCGACCATTGTCGGCGTCGGCGTCTCGGTGAACGTCGCGATCCAGAACTTCGTCATGGATGCCGTCAACCTCGGTTACGACTTCGTCTTACCACGCGACGCGGTGGCAGGAATCCCAAGGGAATACGCAGATTCGGTCATCAAATACACCCTGTCGCTGCTCACGACACTCACCACAACCGACGATCTCGTCGCAGCCTGGTCGTAAGAGGAGTCTGCGTATGAAGTACTGGTTCACGTATCCACTCGTTGCACACCCCTGCAATCCGGCCTTCATGAGCCGGGACGCCGTGGTGCGCGTAGCCCATGCAGCCGAGGGCGCGGGATTCGATGGGATCGGGTTCACCGATCACCCCGCGCCATCGCACAAGTGGCTCAATGCGGGTGGCCATGATGCCCTAGACCCGTTCGTCGCTCTTGCAATGATCGCCGCCCACACCGAGCACCTGCAGCTGATCCCCAACATCGTGGTACTGCCATACCGCAACCCGTTCATCGTCGCGAAGGCAGCAGCGACTCTGGACCTTTTGTCCGGTGGTCGGTTCGTGCTCTCTGTTGCGACAGGGTACCTGCGAAGCGAGTATCGGGCCCTCGGCGTCGACTTCGAACAGCGCAACAAGCTATTCGACGAGGCACTAGAGGTCCTCCAGGGAGTGTGGTCCCAGGACGAATTCAATTTCGAGGGCACCGGGTTCGTGGCGATGGGGGTGACTGCAAACCCGAAGCCAGCACACATTCCCATCTGGATCGGGGGGAACAGCGCGTTAGCACGCCGGCGCGTAGCGATGCACGCCAATGGGTGGAACCCGTTCCCAGCACCTCGTGGGCTGGCGCGCACGGCCCGCACCGTGCCCCTCGAGGGCATCGAGGACCTCGCACCGATGCTGGATCACCTATGGGAAGAACTGGCGCTCGCCGGCCGTGACCGCAGCGAGATCGACGTCGCGTTCAGTCTCGGTCTGCCGGGACCAACAGACCGGGACTTCGACGCATCCGCCCATCTCGAGACGCTCGATCGCCTCGGTGCCCTCGGCGTCACATGGACCTCGGTACCGATACCGGGCGACTCGGTCGAGCACGCGGTCGAAGCGCTCGAACGCTATGGCGCCGAGGTCATCTCCCACGGAGCCTGAACCTCGAACCGGCCCAGCCGATACCCCCATCCATGCCCGACGTCGGGAAGGAGGTCGTGATCGATACGGCCCTCGGTCACGGGCCGAACGCAAGGCGATCCTCCTCCGCTCGATGCGACGCCTTCCAGTCTGGAGGCAGAAAGGCACAGCCGCTCCCCTAGCGACCGAGGCCCTCGTAGGGGAAGGTCACGCTCACGCCGCCATCGACGAGAAGCGTCTGTCCCGTGACGAAATCGGACAGGGGCGACGCGAAGAACAGGACCGCCCGAGCGATGTCGTCTGGCCGACCCAAGCGCTGGAGTGGAGTGAGCCGACCCAATTCCGCACGCGTCTGCTCGTGCATCGTCCCGAGCGCGGCCTGCGTCAGCGTGACCCCCGGTGAGACTGCGTTCACCCGGATGCCAGATGGCCCACACTCGAGCGCCAGCGTTTTCGTAAGGTTGATGAGACCTGCCTTGGCGGCGCCGTAGGGTGCTTGGTTCGGGCATCCGAATGCCCCGGCGATCGAAGCGACATTGACAATGGCGCCGCCACCGCGAGCCTCCATCGCGGGGACCGCAGCCCGGCACAGCCAGAACACGTACCGAAGGTTCAGGTGCACGATAGCGTCCCAGGTGTCGGTTGTCCACTCGCGTAGCGGGCGCCACTGGGCGTGCTTGGACATGCCGCCAGCGACGTTGGCCAGGATGTCGAGGTGACCGAAGTCGGAGACCGTTCGATCGATGGCCGCCTTGCAGGCCGCCTCTTCACGAAGGTCAGCAATCAACGGAACGGCCGAACCGCCCGAACGCTCCACCTCGCGAGCAAGCGGCTCGGCGCTCTCACGGTCGTTGTCGAGCACCACGACCGTCGCCCCAGCAGCAGCGAGCACCCGCGTCGTGGCCTGGCCGATGCCCTGGGCCCCTCCAGCGACGAGTGCGATACGTCCGCCGAGCAATTGGGGGTCAGGTTCCCATGCCTCCGTTAGCCGTGCATGCACGTTCTCCCTCCTGTGGTGCGAGCTGCTCCGTTGCCCGACGCTCAGGGTCGACGAGACCGCGTGCTCCTCGTCACTCGCGGCAGTAAATCCGCCAGGCCGCCTTCAGAGACCAGCCTTTGGCCGATTCGCGCAGCCGACGCGTGACCTTTCGACTCCGAACGGACAATGTTGCTCCTATGACCGGCCAATGGGCAACATTGCCGGGAACGAACCCGAGACGTGCAGCCCGTGCGGACCTACTCCCATTCGATGCTCCCAGGCGGCTTGCTCGTCAGGTCAAGCAAGACTCGGTTGACTCTCGGAACCTCATTGGTAATGCGCGTGGAAATGCGTTCAAGGACGTCATAAGGCAGCCTTGCCCAGTCCGCTGTCATGCCGTCGTCACTATTGACTGGGCGAAGCACGATCGGATGACTGTACGTTCGACTGTCTCCTTGGACTCCGACCGATTTGACATTTGCAAGCAGGATCACTGGGAACTGCCACACTGAGCGCTCGAGGCCCGCTGAGGCCATTTCTTCTGCGACGATCGCGTCCGCCTGGCGCACGATCGCCAGACGTTTGGGGGTGACTTCACCCAGGATCCGGATCGCCAGACCCGGACCCGGAAACGGATGGCGCCACACAAGGTTGCCCGGGAGGCCGAGTTCCAAGCCAACCTGGCGAACCTCGTCCTTGAACAGCGCGCGTAATGGCTCGATGAGTTGGAACCTAACCTTCTTCGGGAGCCCGCCGACGTTGTGGTGACTCTTGATCACAGCGGCGCCAGTGCCCCCACCGGACTCGACGACATCGGGGTAAAGCGTGCCTTGCACCAAGAAGTCGATCGGCTTGCGGTCATTTCGAGCGATCTCTTTTGCGACCTTGTCGAAGACCTTGATGAACGTCAGACCTATTGCCTTGCGTTTGCGTTCCGGCCTTGTATGGCCCTTGAGGGCCTTGAGGAACTCTGCCTTGGCCGACACGACTCTAAGTTTTGCGCCTGTTGCAGCTTCGAAGTCTCGCTTGACCTGATCGCGCTCACCAGCGCGCAGGAGCCCGTGATCAACGAACACACAGGTCAACTGGTCACCAACTGCCCTGTGCACCAGGGCCGCGGCAACCGCTGAGTCGACACCACCGGAAAGGCCGCAGATGACGTGATGCTCCCCGACGGTTCGGCGGATGTCATCGATCGAGTGAGCGACGATGCTCTTTGGTTCCCACGTGGGCTCGATGCCGGCGACATCACGCACAAAGGCTTCCAGGGTCTCCTGACCGTGCTCCGTCTGAACGACTTCCGGGTGCCACTGCACGCCGTAGAGCAATCGCTCCGGGCATTCGAAGCCGGCGATCTCCGTGGCAGCCGTTGACGCGGTCACGACGAAGCCGCGCGGTGCTCGAACGACCTGGTCCCTGTGGGACATCCATGCAAGCTGATGATCAGGCTGGCCCGCGAGCAGTTTCGAACTCGAGGTCAACGTCACCTTGGTTCGGCCGAACTCGGCCACATCGGTGTGAGCGACCTCACCGCCGAGTGCCTGGGCCATCGCCTGAAAGCCGTAGCAGATCCCGAGCACCGGGATGCCGGCCTCGAGAAGCTTGCGGTCGAGCTTCGGTGCTCCGGCTTCATAGACGCTCGAGGGTCCGCCAGAGAGAATGATCGCTGACGGATGTCGATCGAGGATCGCATCGGTTGGAGTTGTGTGCGGAACGATCTCGCTGTAGACGTGCGCCTGTCTGACGCGCCGTGCGATCAGCTGCGCGTACTGTGCACCGAAATCAACAACGAGGACGAGCCCCTTGGCTTGGTGGCCAGTGGCGAGGTCAGGCGGTGCCTTGGACGAGATCCGTGTCATCGAGACCAACTCCGGGTGGAACCCCTCAGAGCGCCTCATCCAGAGAGATTACACACCTGTAACTCCGATTCCGGTGAATAGCTTTGGAGGCAGGCGCAGCCCCTGGCAATGCCGAAATTCCTTGCCCAGCTTAACCGACGGGCGGTAGGGCTCCGAAGCCAGGCCCCGGTCCCGTCGTCAGCGCGGGGGCTGCGCGCGACGAAAGCTCAGCCAGCGGCTGGAGACAGGTGTGCCGAGCCAGCGATCGATGTCCCGATCAGGCTTCGACGGCACGATCTCCTGGTCACCGGATCTCCCTCCGCCCAAGCAGCAGAGGGAGATCCAGGAGACGTCGCTCAGGCGAGAGAAGGAACCGAATCAGGCGCTCGGCAGCTGGTCCGAGTTCGGCACAAGCTTGCCACAGACCTTCGTCGGGTTGACGTAGGCGGCACCTTTGAGCTGTACGTACCAGCCGCACAGCTGCTTCGGAGCCTTGCCGATCAGGTCAGGCTTGAAGCTGACCGGGAAGCCGAGGCCACCGACGTCGTAGTTGGTGACCTTGTGGAGGGCGTTGATGAAACCGGCCTGGGTGGGGTTCTTCCCCGCCAACTTGAGCCCGTAGAGCATGAGGTCTGTCGCCGCCCATCCGTAGTACCAGCCGAAGTCTGGAACCCCCGTGAAGTGCGCGTACTTCGCCAACGCCGCTTGGAATGCCTCGGTCGCCGGTGTCTTCACCTCGACCGGTGTCAGCTCTGTCTCGAACCACGCGCCCTGGGCGTTGGGTAGCGCGGCGGTGTCATTGAGGAGGGGCTGCCCGTACCCCGTGGCGTTCACGATGACCTTGGGGCTGTAGCCGACCTGCTTGAGCGAGGTCATGATCGCGAAGTTCGTGTTCGCGTCGAGGGGAAGGTAGAGGGCGTTGACCTTTGCCGCCTTGAGCTGCAGGGCGAGCGCGGTGGTGTTGACCGTCCCGAACGGCAACGTGTTGTTCAGGTACGCCTTCTTCAGGCCAACGGCCTTGCAGGTCAAGATAAAGCCACTGGCAGCGGCAGTCGAAGACGGGGAGATCGAGTAGCCCACGGACCCGCAGTTGTTCCCGCCGTGGCTCTTCATGAACTGCGCCAAGCCCGCGTACTGGGGGTCCTTCGGGTCGTTCTGCCCAGTGAAGGTGAACATGTTGCTGTTGGCCTTCTCGTACCACTCAGGGCCGTCGAAAGCACCTCCGGTCACCGGCACACCCGCCTGCTGGGCAACCTTGTAACCACCGAAGGCAACCGGGCTGATATCGATAATGCCAAAGACGCCCTGAGAGATGAGGGCCGAAGTGGCTGCCTGGTTCGTCGCCGGGTTCGTCCCGTCGTCTTTGGTGATGAGCTTGATCTTGCGTCCGTAGATACCACCCTGGGCGTTCGCGACGTCGATCCTGGCCTGCGCGGCAGGAATCGTGCCGGCCTCCTCCGATGCAGATGGCCCGGTTACCGGCAGGATCAACCCCAAGGTGATGGTCTTCGACGTCACGCCCGGCGTAGCCGAGGCCGTTCCAACCCCAAGGATCATTGGTGACAAGCTCGCCACCAATGCCAGAACTGCCCCTACTGCGATCAACCGTGCACGCATCGATCCCCTTCTTTTCCTGGTCGCTTTTTCCTGGTCGCTCGTTCTGACGTCAACCTGGCCATTGGCATTCGCCGCCAGCGGTTAGCTCACAACCTCGCCCGCCCCAGGCGAACCATCCCGTGTCGGGTCGTACTTAAGTTGCAGATATTACGCGCGTCAGTCGAATCATTGCACATTGCGTGACAACTCAGAGGACACCACGACCACTCGAGCTGGCTGCAGAGGTCGAATTCCAGCACAGCTCCCCGTCTCCAGCAGGCTCGCTGAAGCACCGGCCGACTCAAACCCGCCCGACTGCCTCCGCCAGCACGGCTCCTTCGCTCTGCTTGTTACCCGACTGTTTTTTACCCGACTGTGTTTGCAAGGGTCTCAGGGACCCGCTGAGCGCAGCAGCGACGGGCCCGTCATCCCCGGTGATCGCCAGCCGACCACCGCGGCCCTCGACACTGACGCGGAAGCGCTCGATGCTGCTGATCCCCACATAGTCGATCTCGCGCAACAATGCGAGATCGAGGGTGACGTCGTTCGAGGGGTCCACGAGCTCAAAGGCGGCCTCAGCGCTGGGAACCGAGTGCCGGTCCAGGACTCCGTCGAACACCAATCGCGTCCCACCCTGAGTTTGGTCGAAGGCGATGTGCAGCAGTGTGTTATCACCCGCCTCAAGCACAGACGTCAACACCTGATCCTCCAGGACGACAACGAATCGACAACAAGTGGCGTTACCGCCATCCGGGCAAACCTGGATGGCGGTAACGTCAGAACCCGTCGACTATGACCGGGTCCTGGCAACTGGCTGGGACCATGGCCAGCCCGAATCCGGTCACGAGGCAGCGGCGAGCTGCTTGCCTGAGTCGCTGGTCGTGATCGCGAGCCGCCGCGGCTTTGCCGCCTCGTGGACCGGGATTGTCAAGGTGAGAACCCCAGCCCGATAGTCGGCGCTGATGTGCTCGGTGTCGAGGGTGTCGCCAAGAAACACCTGGCGCGTAAAGGTACCCGCCGGGCGCTCGTTCACGATCACCGCCGCGCCGTCAGAGGCCACCCCTGGACGCTCTGCCCTCACCGTGAGGACGTTCTGCTCGACCGTAAGGTCGATCGACTCCGCGTCGACCCCAGGCAGGTCGAACTGGACGATGAACTCGTTGCCCTTGCGGTACGCATCCATCGGCATCGCGCTCGGACGCGCGGCACCAAGCACCTGCTGGGTGAGCCGATCCAGGTCCCGAAACGGATCGGTGCGCATCAACATGTCCGTAACCCTCCCTTCGTAGTCGCACTTCGTTGCTCATGAACCGGCGCTACTTCCCATGAGGAAGGCAAGTGTTAGGATATAAGAAGGTAAGGAGATCTGCAAGAGGAGACTTAGATTTATGATCTCATCCGATGAAGTAGGTCGCCTGTACCGCCAGCTCAACGTGACACCTCACGCGACGCGGGACGAGATCGTGCGCGCATACCGCCGGCTCGTCCATGGTGCCCATCCCGATGTCCACCCCGAGGACCCAGAAGCCGTGCAACGGTTTCGGGAGCTCACCGAGGCCTACAAGGTTCTGAGCGATCCTGCGCGTCGTGCCAGTTATGACCGCAAGAACCGTATCTGCACCCCCAGGACTGAGACGGGCAGCGCCAACAACTCGACGCGACCGGAGGAACAGCTCGTGAGCATTCCGGTGTCGATCCGTTGGAATCCGCTCTCGGGGCCTCATCCGCCCCTGTGGGCTGGCCCGGTCTCAGTCAGTCCCTCGCCGGGCTCCAGACCGGTGAGCATCGCCGCGAGCCCTCGCCCGACGGTCACGTTTCCCCATCTGCTTTCCCAACTGATTGATTTCGTTTGGTACCCGTGGAGGTCATGATGGAGTGGCCTGATCAGCACCGTGGAGTCTTTGCAATCTCGGTCGCGGCGGACCTTTGCGGCCTGCACCCGCAGACACTGCGCGTCTATGAGCGGGAAGGTCTTGTCAGGCCCCGCCGCACCTCCGGCGGAACCAGGCTGTACAGCGGCCAAGACATCGAAAGGCTTCGTGAAATCGCAGCCCTCACGAGCTTCGGCATCAATATTGCTGGCATCAAGCGCGTGCTTGAGCTCCAAGAGGAAGTCCGCCAGCTCCAGTCTGAGATCGAACGCCTGAAAGGTGCTTCCAAGCAGCCCGACAACGGGTGAGGTGAAGGCAACCACGCCCAGGCAGCAGAGGAACTAGGGTCGACGTCGCGCATGGCTGCTTATGCCCAGCCCTACGCCTCGCCCACGTACCCTGGGCACGGGCGCCCACGTTCTCGCACGACTCGAGAGCTACGGCCTCCGCCTCCGACCCTTCGGGCGCTGCCTGCTCGGCACTACCCTGCCGCTGCTCGCTGCCCTTGACCCCGGCGACGACCTCGTCGGCTGGACCGCCCTTTCCTGGCGAAGCACCGATCAGCTCGAGCTACCAAGCGCTGAGCTTGGACTTGACCCACTAAAGCCACCGATGGGTGTGCTCACCTGTTCTGGCCCCACTTCGGCCCGTGGTGCTCACCTGATTTGGCCCCACCCCTGAGGTCATCTGAGGATCTACCACCGAGGCCTTCGTCACCCT
>JAJPJV010000010.1 GCA_021324045.1 Actinomycetota bacterium
TGCCTGGAGGTGGCACTCGCTACGACGAAAAGACCGCCTGGGCGCACCGGTTTCCGGTCAAAGACCAGATTGCTGCTTGACCTGATGCGCCCCTGGGGTGTCTAACCCAGCGCCGGGGAACCTTCGAGCGACAAATTCATGATTTTTTTATGCAGGGGATGAACCCGTTCACATCTCGTTCATAACCGCGCCGGCATGTTAGGCGCATGGGTGATTTCTTGGCAGTTGTGGGCCTGATTGCCTTCGTGGGTGCCATGCTTGGCTTGATTCGGGCGCTTGAGCGGGTATGACCGATGTCCAAGGGTTCTTGCTCGCGATCTCGGTCGTCGTATTCATCTACCTCGGGGTTGCGCTCTTCAAGGCGGAGTGGTTCTGAGTTCGATCAGGCCTGCGTGGATGTGCTGGTGACATGAGCCTTTTCTGGACTATCGCTGTTCTCGTTGTCCTTCTCGGACTGACGTGGCGCTTCCTCGGTTCATACATTGCAGCCATTTACCAGGGTCGGGTTCATTACCTCGAGTGGATCGAGCGTCCTCTATACCGAGCCTTGGCCGTCGACCCGGAGGCCGAGCAGACGTGGCAACGGTACGCGGGAGCTCTCATCGTCTTCTCGGGTGTGGCAATTCTTTTGACTTATCTGATCCAGCGCATCCAAGGAAGCCTTCCTTGGAACCCTCTGCATCTCGGAGCGGTCGGTCCGGCTCTCTCGTGGAATACCGCGGTTTCCTTCGTGACCAATACGAACTGGCAGAACTATGCGGGTGAGTCGACAATGTCGTATCTGACACAGATGGTCGCGCTCACGGTTCAGCAGTTTGTCAGTGCAGCTGTCGGCATTGCCGTTGCGATCGCATTGATCCGTGGCTTCTCCCGTAAAGGGTCTCCGACGATTGGGAACTTCTGGGTCGACCTAGTCCGCGGTGTGCTGTACCTGCTCCTTCCGATTGCCTTCTTCGCGGGGCTGATCTACGTGGGTCAGGGCGCGGTACAGACATTGGCGGGACCGGTCACCATTCATGACGCGCTCACTGGATATACGCAGGTGATCCTTCGGGGGCCGGTTGGGTTCATGGAGGCGATCAAAGAGCTTGGTACTAATGGTGGTGGATTCTTCAATGCCAATGGCTCACACCCATTCGAGGATCCCACAGCCCTCACGAACTTCTTGTCGATCTTTTTGATGCTGAGCATCCCGGTTGCCCTGACGTACACCTTCGGGAAGATGGTTGGGGGCATTCGCCAGGGCGTGGCGGTACTGATGGCGATGGCGATCATCTTCGCGGGCTGGACCGCTTTTACCGTCTATGCCGAGTCACGACCGAATCCTGCAGTGGCTGCCGCCCATGTGGTGCCTCAACCACAAGGGAACACCGAGGGGAAAGAAGTGCGCTTCGGTGTTCCGTTGACGACGCTCTACAACGTCGTCTCGACGCAGACCTCTACCGGATCCGTGTCAGGGGCTAATGACTCCTTCACGCCCATGGGAGGGTTTGGATTGATGTCGGGCATGATGCTCGGCGAGGTGACTCCGGGTGGTGACGGGAGCGGGCTCTATACGATATTGCTCTTCGCAATCATTACCGTTTTCATCGGCGGGCTGATGATCGGCCGAACACCCGAGTACCTCGGGAAGAAGATCCAATCCCGTGAGGTGAAACTTGCTGCGTTAGGGGTCCTTGTCATGCCGATCGTTGTACTTGTCATGACAGGCATCGCCGTCTCCGTTCATGCTGGCAGAGTTGCCCCCACGAACTCAGGCCCTCACGCATTCTCCGAGATTCTCTATGCGTTCACCTCTCAGACGAACAACAATGGATCGGCTTTCGCCGGGCTTTCGGGAAATACCCCGTTCTATAACGTGATGGGTTCGATCGCGATGCTATTGGGGCGCTTTGCGATCATTGTCCCGGTTCTTGCACTTGCAGGTGCTCTTGCTGCCAAGAGCGTTGTGCCGGCCGGGCTCGGCACCTTCAGGACCGATACCCCTCTGTTCACCGGGCTGCTGATCGGAGTGATCCTCATCGTAGGCGGATTGACATTCTTCCCTGCAGTTTCGCTAGGGCCCATCGTCGAGCAACTCAGTCACGGACGGTTGTTCTGATGGGGAAGAAGGTCTGATGGGGGCGAAGGTGGAAGCAATGCAGGCACGGCCAGCCGCGGCACCGCGGGGCGTTGCCCAGGCGCGGAGTCTCTTTGATCCGGAGATCCTCCGGCAGGCCCTTGTTGGCGCGTTCGGGAAGCTCGATCCGCGCGTCCAGATTCGCAACCCGGTGATGTTCGTGGTGTTGATCGGATCGATCATCACGCTTGTCGAGGCTGCAGCACATAGCAGCGTTTTCTCCTGGAGCATTACTGCGTGGCTCTTCCTAACGGTGATCTTCGCCAACTTTGCCGAAGCAATGGCTGAGGGTCGAGGGAAGGCACAGGCCCAGACATTGCGGCGCATGCGCGCCGACACCGAAGCTCGCCGTCTCGACCGTGACGGTACCGAGGTACGCGTTCCAGCCTCGACGTTGGTGAGGGGTGACATCGTCGTTTGTGAAGCTGGTGACCTTATTCCGTCAGACGGTGAGATTGTCGAGGGCATCGCTTCGGTCGACGAGTCGGCAATCACTGGCGAGTCCGCACCGGTGATCCGTGAATCGGGTGGTGATCGGTCTGCGGTCACGGGAGGAACGAAGGTTCTCTCAGATCGGATCGTGGTCCGGATCACCGCTGATCGTGGCAACACGTTCCTTGACCGGATGATCGCTCTCGTCGAAGGAGCGAATCGTCAAAAGACGCCGAACGAGATCGCGCTGACAATTTTGCTTGCCACCCTGACGATCATCTTCCTGCCGGTCGTCGTCGTGCTGCAGCCATTCGGGCACTATGCAGGAGCGTCGGTCAGCGTGGTGATCCTTGTTGCGTTGTTGGTATGTCTGATCCCCACCACGATCGGCGCGTTGCTCTCTGCGATTGGAATCGCTGGCATGGACCGTCTCGTCCAGCGCAACGTCCTGGCGATGAGCGGTCGAGCGGTTGAAGCTGCAGGAGATGTACAGACGCTGTTGCTGGACAAGACGGGCACGATCACCCTTGGAAACCGTATGGCCACCGCATTCGTGCCGGTGTCCGGGGTTGGAGAGCAGGACTTGGCCGATGCAGCACAGCTGGCTTCCTTGGCAGACGAGACCCCGGAGGGACGTTCGATCGTCGTGCTGGCCAAGGAACGCTTTGGCATCCGGGAGCGTGATCTCGGTGCTGGCCACGAGTTCATCCCCTTTTCGGCAACGACGCGGATGTCAGGCCTCGACATCGATGGACGTCGGATTCGCAAGGGTGCGGCGGAGGCGGTCTGCCGGTGGGTCGCCGAACAAGGAGGATCCATACCCGAAGCGCTGAGCGAAATTGTCGAAGAGATCTCCAGATCGGGTTCGACCCCGCTCGTGGTTGCTGACGGCGCTCGAGTCCTCGGTGTCATCGAGCTCAAAGACGTTGTGAAAGAAGGGATCCGGGAGCGCTTCGACGCCCTCCGATCTGTCGGAATCCGTACCGTAATGATCACTGGCGATAATCCGTTGACTGCCGCGGCCATCGCGCAGGAAGCCGGTGTCGACGATTATCTGGCCGAGGCGACCCCTGAGAGAAAGTTGGACCTCATTCGGGCAGAACAGGAGGGAGGAAAGCTTGTCGCCATGACGGGAGATGGAACGAACGATGCTCCCGCACTGGCCCAAGCTGACGTAGGGGTTGCGATGAATACGGGTACCACAGCTGCCAAGGAAGCTGGGAACATGGTCGATCTGGACTCCAATCCGACCAAGTTGATCGATATCGTCGAAGTTGGGAAGCAATTGCTCATTACGAGAGGATCGCTGACGACGTTCTCGATTGCAAACGACGTCGCGAAGTACTTCGCTATCATCCCTGCGCTGTTTGTGACGACCTACCCTCAGCTGAGCGCACTCAACATCATGAAGTTGCACAATCCGAAGACCGCCGTGCTATCCGCAGTGATCTTCAATGCGTTGGTGATCATCGCTCTCATACCCCTGGCACTGCGCGGCGTTCGTTGGCGTCCGAGCAGCCCGGGCGCCATCCTCCGACGAAATGTCTTCATCTACGGGCTTGGAGGGATCGTGATCCCGTTCGCCTTCATCAAAGTCATCGATCTGTTCCTTACCGCGATCCACTGGTATTGATCCGATGCTGCTTCACATACGTCGTTCGGTGGTCCTCTCGTTGATCTTTCTCGTCGTTCTCGGATTGGTCTATCCGCTGGCCGGGACAGGAATCTCGCAGCTCCTTTTTACGCATCAGGCGGAAGGGTCGCTCACCCCTGATGGCTCGACGTTGATCGGGCAAGCATGGACGGGACCGAAGTGGTTCCAGGGTCGCCCGGATGGGAACGTCGTGACGGATGGACCGCACCATGTGGTGGTGTCGGGAACCGAGCAGCTAGGACCGCGTTCGAAGACACTGGAAGAAGCCGTCGCCAAGGAAGCGAAGCGTCTGAAGGAAGAGGGGATCGTCCCGACGCAGGACCTCGTGACATATTCGGGAAGTCTTGTCGACCCGGACATCACCCCCGCGGATGCATATGCCCAGGTCAAAAGCATTGCCCGCGCGCGTGGCCTCCCGGTGAACGAGGTCAGGCATCTGGTGGCCACTCATATCCACACCCGGCAGCTTGGCTTTCTCGGGCAGGACTACGTGATCGTGCTCGAGCTCAACGAGGCACTCGCCCGGTTGCACTGATCGCTGGCACGAAGCGTGAGGCATGCCAGGGTCCGGCCTGCCCGAACAGCCGGGTCACGGTCGAGAAGGGGAGCAACAACTCGCCCGAGCCCCTCGGGCGACCCGGACGCTATGCTGCGATTTCGACGGGTGCATCTCGCAGGTCGCTTGCTTCGTCCTTGCTATGTCCCATGAAAGCTGTTGGGGAACGAGCCTCCAGATGACCGAACAACCAGGGGGGGTCACCTCACAAGCTCCCGGCACAGGGGACCTCTCGTCACCAACCGCGGCGCGCATCGACACGGGTGTCAGCGCTGCACTTGCGATGGACCGGGACGCCTCCGAAGTGGTCGAGGCCGCTGGTCATTTCCGGATTTATCTCGGCGCCGCAGCAGGTGTCGGCAAGACCTACGCCATGCTGAGCGAGGGCCTTCGGCGCAAGGGGCGAGGGACGGATGTGGTGATCGGTTTCGTCGAATGCCACGGTCGTCGGCGGACCGAAGAGCTGATCGACGGTTTGGAGGTGGTTCCCAGGCGAGTGATCGAGTACCGGGGAACAGTCTTCGAGGAGATGGATCTGGACGCGGTATTGCGCCGGCACGCAAAGGTCACACTTATCGACGAGCTTGCCCATACGAACGTCCCAGGTTCGGGACGGCACGAGAAGCGTTGGCAGGACGTCCTGGAGATCCTCGATGCTGGAATCGACGTTATCACCACCGTAAACATCCAGCACCTCGAGAGCATCGCTGATGCGGTTGAGCAAATGACCGGTACACCGGTTCGGGAGCGAGTTCCGGATTGGGTCGTACGAAAAGCCGACCAGATCGAGCTTGTCGACTCCTCTCCCGAACAGCTGCGCCGTCGGATGCTACACGGGAACATCTACCCTCCGGAAAAAGTTCCCCAAGCTCTCACACATTTCTTCCGGACCGACAATCTGATCGCGCTTCGAGAACTCGCGCTCCGCTTTCTCGCTGACGAAACAGAGGAGGAACTGCTCGCACATCTCCGTCGACATCAGGCCGACATCGTGTGGGAGACGACTGAGCGCATTATGGTCGCAGTTACGCCAGCGCCAGGAACGGATGTGCTCATGCGCCGTGCTGCACGAATCGCGTCGCGGGTGAAGGGACAGCTCGACGTCGTGTACGTCGCAACGGGCGATGGTGGTCTCCCGGGAGATCGGGAATCTTTGCGTGCGCTCAGATCGCTGGCAGAAGACCTGGGCGCGCGTTGGCATGAGTTGCAGAACCATGATCCTGCTCGAGCACTCATTGCCTTTGCCCGTGAGCACCAGATCACTCAGATTGTCATCGGGTCGAGCCAGCGAAGTCGTTGGCAGGAGTTGACCGGAGGGGGATCGACGGTGCGGAAGGTCATTCGGGAGGCGGGTGCCGTTGGGATTGACGTTCACGTCATCGCTCGTAGGGAGCTGTCACCATTGCCGCCAACGAGCCAAGGGTTCGAGGAATAGCTTGCAGTTGCTGAGTCGGTGGAAGATGGAATGCTGCAGGGCATTGGTTCGCCCATCGCGCATGCAGTGCGGTCCGAGATTGGAGAGGACGTGAATGCTCGAGCAGTGATCTTGTCCGGGTCGATCGGGCACGGCCATGACGTGATCGCGCAGGTAGTTGCCCGCAGCCTCCATCGCCTGTCGTGGGATGTCCGGATCCTCGATTGCATGGCGCTCCTGGGCTCAGTCGGGGCCAAGCTTGGCGATCAGGTCTTCCGCCGACTGACCGCGAGGCCGGCGCTGTATGACGCGGTGCACTTCGCGCACCTCCGCCAGGGGGGTGCGGTCACGGAGTTCATGGATCGAGCAGCCACGAAACGACTAGTCCGGGCCCTTCGGGCAGAGCTTCGACGAGAACCCGCGGAACTCGTTGTGAGCGCTTTCGCCACGGGTGCATCGGCTGCAGCCAAGATCGAAGCAGAGGCAATGGCGCCGTCGCCTAAGACGATCGTGCTGTGTACCGACGCGTTGCTCCATCGCCTATGGGTACATGATGGGATCGATATGTACCTCGTTACTTCTGCGGCTGCAGCAGCGAGTACCCGTCGCTACCTTCCGCACGCGAACGTCTCGATCATTCCGCCACCGGTTCGAGACGGGTTCTACACGGTCTCGTCGCAGGAGGCGGCGCGTGCGGCTCTAGGGATCCCAGCGAAGGCCCCATGCGTCCTGCTCATGGGCGGAGGGTGGGGCCTCGGGCCGATCGTCGAGGTCGCTTCGGCGTTGACTCAGGCTGGGGTCCATGTGTTGGCCCTCGCGGGACGCAACGAGGCCCTTGAGCGCCAGCTTTGCCGCCGTGCCAACGCTGACACCCTGTTGCACGCCTTCGGTTACACCGAGAGGGTGCCCGAACTCATGGCCGCATCGGACCTCGTGGTGACGACACCAGGCGCAACGACCTGTAGCGAAGCGCGGGTTGTCGGTCGTCGTTTGGTTCTCCTCGACGCAGTCCCAGGGCATGGTCGGGAGAATCTCCAACACGAGCTCGAGGTCGGTGACGCGGAGGCTTCATCTGCCGAACCCGAGGAAGTGGTGGCGGTCGTCACCGCCGCGCTCGACCGGCTCGAGAGACCGATTTCGACAGGGGCGCGCCCGGCAGGCGAATGGGACGAGGCATTTGGGGTCATCCTCGCCACGATGGGGTTCAGCGCCTCGGTACGCTCCGCTCATCGGACGCTACTCGCGTCAGGAAGTGCTCCGGGCATCTCGCGAGGAAAGGAGATCTGAACTGTGCGCACGCTCTTCTTGCACCCACCTTCCTACGAGGGTTTCGATGGTGGTGCGGGTTCCCGATACCAGGCAAAACGCGAGATCCGCTCGTTCTGGTACCCGACCTGGCTCGCGCAACCAGCGGCGATCGTCCAAGACAGCAAGCTCGTCGACGCACCAGCGGCGGGATTGGCCCTCAAAGACGTATTACCGATGGCAGGCGATTTCGACCTGGCGGTTCTCCACACCAGCACGCCTTCGTTCACCGGGGATGTGGCCGTGGCCGAAGCCATGAAACGGGAGAACCCCGACCTGATGATCGGTTTTGTCGGCGCGAAAGTCGCCGTCGAACCGGAAGCATCGTTGCTCGCATCACCGGCGATCGACCTCGTCGCTCGTGAGGAGTTCGACTTCACTATCGCCGAGATTGCCCAGGGTCGGCCGTTGGCAGAAGTAGACGGCGTTACGTTCCGGAGCGGCAGCGGTGCTGTCGTTCACAACCCAGATCGTGCTGTCCTTGAGGATATGGACCGCCTTCCCTACGTTGTGGACGTATACAAGCGCGATCTTCGGGTAGAGGACTACTTCATCGGCTATCTCAAACATCCGTATATCTCGCTGTACACGGGAAGAGGGTGCCGTTCACAGTGCACCTTCTGTCTGTGGCCACAGACTGTCGGTGGTCATCGTTACCGAACAAGAAGTGTCAGCCACGTTCTGGGGGAGATGGAGAGGATTCCTGATTACTTTCCTCAGGTTAAAGAGGTCTTCTTCGACGACGACACCTTCACCGATGATCGACCTCGGGCAGAGGAGATCGCCAAAGGAATGCGGCGCTTGGGCCTCACGTGGTCATGCAACGCGAAGGCGAACGTGCCATATGAGACCCTCAAGGTGATGAGGGAGAACGGATTACGCTTACTGTTGGTTGGTTTTGAATCAGGCAATGACCAGATCTTGAAGAACATCAAGAAAGGTGTTCGCGTCGAGCGCGCGAAGCAATTTGCAAAGGATTGCCGGTCCTTGGGCATTACCATTCACGGAACGTTCATCGTGGGCTTGCCTGGTGAAACGAGAGAGACTATCGAGGAGACGATCGAGTTCGCCAAGGAGATCAATCCTCACTCGCTACAGGTGTCAATTGCCGCGCCGTACCCCGGTACCGCCCTGTACCAGCAGGCTCAGGAGAACGGATGGCTCTCAGACGAGGGTGCAGCGTTGATCGATGATCGTGGTGTACAAGTCGCCGCGCTCGAATACCCTCATCTCAACCGGACGGAAATCTACGAATCGGTCGAAACCTTCTACAAGAAGTTCTATTTTCGAGCCGGGAAGATTGCAGAGATGACCGCAGAGATGTTCCGGGATCGTGATTTGATGAAGCGTCGTCTTCGCGAAGGTGCCGAGTTTGTGAGCTTCTTGCGGCGACGCAGATCCGTTCAGGTCTGACGCGACCGTTGGCCCAGCGTCAGGGACCAGCGAAGGCATAGACGCGATCAGCCGACGGCGCCAAGAGGAGGCCATCACCCGAGGACGGGGTCGGGAAATGGTTGTCTTCGGCCCCGAGCGGGAACCGCTGCTCCACAGCGCCGGAAGATGGATCGAGTCCGAAGAGGACACCGGATTGGTTGATCGTCCAGACCTCACCGCCAGCGAGGATCGGCGGTCCACCCGACCCTGATGGGGTCTGCCACTCGACCCGCAGGGCCGGTAGCGAGGCACTCGTGGCAACGGCTTCGACACCAGCTCGGCATGGCAAGAAGGCGACCGCTCCGGAGATGGCGCTGCCACCGTCGACGTCGTCGGCACAGAATGGGCTGATCTCGGCAAGCTGACCGCCGACACCACCGAGACGTTTGGCCGAGAGAAGGTACAAGGTCTGGGACTTGCCGGCCTGGAGCACGAATCCATTGCCTAAAAGGACTGGAGCAGCGGACCCGAGGTCCCGGTCTGTCGCGTTGTCGCCGGCCCAATCGGCGGGTGCGAAGTACTGCAACCGCCGGAGCGAGGTTGAGAGCTCGAGCACCGCCTCGCTTCCATCGTATGGGCCGGCTTCTGAGGTCACCGATCCGTTCCCTACCGCGACCCAGATGTGCCCTTTGGCGTCGATAATCGGCGCGGCTCCCCCCATCCAGATCGCTCCCTTTGACTCGCCAGGTGCCGAATCGACCTCATAGGTGGTCATCGGCCCCCCGGTCTCTGGCACGGAGACGACCCAGCCGTGGTAGTTGGAACAGTCGCCGTAGTTGCCCCCGTAGCCGAAGACCACATGGCCTCGGTCGAGTGCCAGCGCCGTTCGCTGGAGCAGGGCACCGGCGTCCGCGTTCGGGGGGTCGACATCTTGGCGAAGCAGGATGGCTCCAGTTCTCAGACTCAGGCCGACCAATTGGTGCACAGGACCCGAAGACCGGTCTTCGTCAGCGACGGCGAACACCTCCTGCCGGGCGGGATCGATCACGGGTGTCGCGGTGATCCCCACCCATGGCCTGATGTCACCGCATGGCAGCGCCGCGGCGGGGACGGGCATTCCAATCTGCGTGGCCCAGCGGAGGTGACCGGTTGCGGCGTCCAATGCATAGATCGTGTCGTTCTCGGTGGCGACCACGATCGTCCCTCCGCTGACGAGCGGCTCGCCGTAGAGCTGGCCGTCGAGAGCGGGAGAGATCCACGCTAGATGTGCTGGAGACAGGTCGATCGCCGACGCATCGCCGGTCCCTCTCGGATCATGGTGGTAGACGGTCCAGTCGTCGCCAGTTGACGAAAGGCGTGTCGACAGCCGACCCTTGGAGCGGAACAGGGATCGGTGGTGAGCCGGGTGTGCGCCAAGTGCTGACGACCCTGTCGAGCATCCGGCACAAACGGAGCTGATGGCCACGGCGGTCAGGACGCACTGAAGGGTGGGAGACGAGCGAAGGCTTCGCCACACGGATCCTTTCTCCCTTCTCCACCGAGCTCTCTCCGCCACTTTGTCCCCACCAACGGCCCCCACAGTGGTCGCGCGGGGCCGCCGGGGACCCCCGAGGGCCCCTCGAGCGACGGAGGACGGCCTCGCTATCATCGCTGGTCGATTCGTGAGGTGAAGGATCTCTCTTCGCAGTGGGAAGAGCACGAGGGACGCCGGGCAGCGCTGGTGGGGGTCCGGTCATCCTCGCCCGATCGACTCGCGTCCTTCGGCGCCCCGCTCTCGGGGTGGTGGCGCCGAGTCGGGTCCTACCTGCTCGACGCGGTGATCATCTGCGTACCATCCCTCATCTTCTCCGCAGGGGTGATCGCCACGTTCGGGCATCCGGTGACCGAGAGCGTTGGCGGCTCGCTCCAGCAGGTTCGTGTCTTGTCGGCTTGGGCTGAGGTGGCCCTGGTTGGAGTCCTAGTGCTCGGCCAGGCTCTGTACTTCTCCTTACTGAACGGCTCTGGCTCGGGGCAAACGGTGGGAAATCGAGCGGTCGGCATCGCGGTGCGAGACATGACCACCGGGGAGACGATCGGTCCGGGCCGAGGCCTGCTCCGTTGGTTCATCCGGCTGATCCTGTACGCCGTCTTCTTCGTGCCCGGAGTTGTCAACGACCTGCTTCCCTTGTGGGACGGGCATTCCCAGACGATCGCAGACAAAGTCGCCCACTCGGTCGTGGTCCGCGTCCAGGCGGTGAGGAGGGAGGCCCCAGGGGCATACAACGCCTAAACTGGTGGCCTTGGACTCCGACCGTTACGTGACGTCGCTCGACCGTGAGTCGGAAGCGCTTGCGAGCGCTGCCGCAGCGGCTGGACCGGATACCCAGGTGCCATCCTGTCCGGGTTGGTCTGTCTCAGACCTGCTCGTGCACTGCGGGTCGGGGAACCTGTGGGCCCGTACCATTGTTGAGCAGCGCAGCCTCCAGCGAGTCAGTTTCCAGACCCCCGAGGACCTTCCCAGCGGGAGTGCGCTGGTCCCGTGGTTTCTTGAGGGAGCCAAAGCGCTCGTAGCGGCCCTGGCGGCCATCGACCCTTCGACTCCCGTGTGGACGTTTTCGCCCGCCGACCGCACCGCGACGTTCTGGCGCCGGCGTCGAGCGCACGAGACCGCGGTGCATCGCTTCGATGCACAGCTTGCTGCCGGTACCCCTGGACCGATCGACCCGGAGCTCGCCTCTGATGGAGTCGACGAGTTCTTCGTGACGCTACTCCCTCGCCTCGGTGAAGCAGGACTCGAGCGTGGCGAGTCGATCCACCTCCACTGCACCGACGCCGCTGGTGAGTGGCTGCTGCAGTGTACGGAGGACGGTGTCAAGGTCACCCGTGAGCATGCGAAGGCAGGCGTTGCTGTTCGTGGCCCGGCATCGGACCTGATGCTTTTCGTGTGGGGACGCCTGGCTGCTTCGGGCCTCGAGGTCTTCGGGGACTCCACCGTATTGGATCGGTTCTCGGCGGCGATTCGCGTCTGAGGAATCGAGCTATTCTGCTCCTGCCTCCCCGGAGCCGTGTCACCGTTCGATTGGTCAAGCGTACGCACGGCACCATTTCCTACGACATGACCGTGATCTCCGACGACGGAGACCATGTCGTGGTTGAAGGGCCGTACGCGGGAGCCCCGGAGCGAGACCTCGGATTCGTGGTCTTCGAGGTCGGCGACTGGTTCGTCGAGCACTACTGGCGTCGGCGCTGGTACTCGATCAAGGAGGTCCAGGACCGAGAACGTCGACGCAAGGGCTGGTACTGCGACGTTACGCGTCCGGCGCAGGTCGCGGCGGCGGTCGTGACCTCGGTCGATCTGGACCTCGATCTGTGGGTGTCCGCTGACGGCTCGCAGATCGTCGTCCTCGACGAGGACGAGTTCGCAGCCAGCGGACTCGAGGACCGCGACCCCGATGCCGCCGCACGGGCCCGTGAAGCGTTGGTCACATTGTCGAAGCAGGCGCGTACGCGGTTCGAGCGCTTGCTCGGAATCGTGGCCGACAGCTGACCGACCGTTTGAGCGCCTGGGGGCTCCTGCTCCGGAGCGATGTATCCGGTGGCTCCGCTCAGGTCCTCTCGCGGTCGGTGGACGTGGCTGGCAGCGGTCGGCCTACTCGGCTGCCTTGTCGAAGGTGCAGCGCCGTTCTTGGAACCTCCAGCCCTCAGCCGTCCGAACAAGGCGATCCTCGTACTGGCCCGTGATGGTGATCGTCGCAGGTGACGTCGATGTGCCGACCATCAGGAGATACGCACGTCCCGTGGCGAGATCTCCCTCGCCGTCGACAAGGATGTTCACGGCCACGTGCCGAGTCCTGCGCCCTCCTTGGGGCTGCCCTTGGAAGAGCTCCGAGAGGGCCTTCGACCCCTCAAGGTGCGTCATCCCGTCGATGTCGAGGATCCCATCCGAGGTGAAGCACTCGGCGAAGGCTTTGCCGTCGCCGCTGTCCGCTGCGTAGTTGTATGCCGCGTAGAGCTGCTGGATTACAGCAATGTCACTGGGTGAAAGTGGCACGGAACCTCCTTGTCTCGTGTGGCGACTATGGAACTCGAGTTGAGCCGCCCCGCTCGCTCGCCGGGCTTGACACCGAGAGCTCACCCAGCATCTTGCCTCGTTTGTCGGAGCCCTGCATCTTTGGATTGGTACCGAGGCGACCCGTCGACGCTCACAGCGCTCAGTCGGCTTCGAGCAGCGGACCATGACTCAGTGAGGACAGCACCTCGTGGCCGTCGGGGGTGATGAGCACGGTTTCGAGCCCGAAATACCCCCCAGCGGATCCCGCGACGTATGCCTGCACCCCCAACACCATGCCCGGCTCGAGACGCCATCGACGGTCGAAAATCGGGCCAAGGCTGCTCCCGGCGATCGGTGCCTCGTAGCCGATCCCGACGCTGTAGGCGATCGGAAACGGCGGAAGCGTTTCACCGCTTGCCTCGTAGGCCGCCCTGAGGTCGTCCCCGGTCGCTCCAGGACGACAACGGTCGGCGACCCGGTTCCAGACCGCTGTCCAACGCCGACGGAGGTCCCGGTGTTCAGCGCGAACGGCGGCCATTCCCGTACCGGGACCAATGCAGGGCCAGGTGCGACCGACCGCCCCTTCGTAGCCTGCGTAAAGCACGCCTCCGGAGAGCGCCACCAGCGCCCCCGCATCGATGTGACGATCGCTGGTCAATCGGCGCACTCGAGCCCGCGATCCGACTGGTCCGGGTTCGATCGCGCAGAATGTCCCTTCCATGGACGGAGCCGTGATCCCGTAGGCAGTCATGCGACGGTTGAAGGCGCCGAGGAGGGTCCGTTCCCGAATCCCCGGACGGAGCGCATCGATTGCTGCTGCCAGCGAAGCCTCGGCAATGGCCACGGCCGTTCGGATGCAGCGAAGTTCCTCGGCGCTCTTGCGCATGCGCAGCTCGAGCAGCATCGCTTGGGCGTCGCGCAGCTCCGCTGCTGGGGCCACCAGGCCCAGGAGCTGGCGCCACAACGGTGTCATCGCGTCTACCCCGATGCGTCTGGCGCTTGTGAGCCCGGGGATTCCCTTCAGCCGTTCCACGTAGGTCACCGGGTTCCACGACAGACCGAAGAGGTGATCGCGGGGGATCTCCGTCGGGATCCCTTCATCCCAGTTGTTCAACAGATGGACGCTACCGTTGGCGTGGACGAGCACACAACCCGGCGCAAATGGACGCGTTCCGGACATCCACAGTCTTCTGGCCCCCGTTGCGTACCGGGCGTTGGCCTCGCGACCGAGGATAAGGACGTCGAAGTCGCGTTCGGCCATAGCATCCAGTACACGCTGACGTCGCTGACGCCGAAGGCGAGCAAAGTCGACACGACCGTCGTCTTCGAGCGCCATTACTCCCAGGTTGGGGACCGTGTTCACCATCGCCAACGACCATCGGTGTCGAAGGGCGCGTAGGGAAACTGTGAAAGCCACCGGTAACCCGTGTCGGTCACCGCGACCAGTTCCTCCGAACGGTAGCCGCCGTGCCCGTCGTCCCAGATCACCGGCTCGAGCACCAGCACCATCCCGGGGGACAGCACCACGCTCTCGTCGTAGTCCTCACCGAGGTCTGTTCCGATGAAGGGAGGTTCTGCGCTCTCGGTACCCAGCCCATGGATCAGGTAGAAATGGTCGAGCCAGGGACGTCGGTCGTTCTCTCCCTTGCAGGCAGCACGGTTCAGTTCGAGACCGGTGGTACCCGGCCGGACGATCTCGAGCACGCGGCTCATCACGTCGCACCAGCGTTTGAAGTGATCACGCTGGCGGGCTGAGGCAACATCCTCGCCCACCAACCAGGTGCGACCGAAGTCCGAGCAGTAGCCCTCGTACTTGATGCCGCTGTCGACGATGACGAGCTCACCTTGGCGCAGGATACGGTCAGTGGAGGGGATCGGGAAGGGGAGATCTCCGTTGACACTGAACGGACCGTCGGCAATCGCAAGCGGGGTGGCCTGCCAGATCGGGTCGATGCCGTTCCCTGTCGCACCGAGCTCGAAGATCCGGTCGAGGAAAATTCCTGTGAGGTCGCACTGGCGCACGCCGGGTCGCAGGGCGGAGTGAACGTCGTACATCGCCAGCTCGTTGATGCGTTGTGCGCGCCGGATGCATTCGAGTTCGTCCGCGGTCTTGCAGAGCTTCGCCGGGGCGAGGACCTCGCCGGCATTAACGATGGTCATCTTGGGCAGCAGTCGAGGAAGGTGCTCGTGAGCGGCAGCGCTAAGCTCATCGAACCCTACGCGGAGGGAGGTGTTTCCCAAAAGGTCCGTGAGCACCGCGGCGAGTTCCGCCACCCCCTCTGGGAATTCTGGAGCGAGCGGGCCGTGCCGCCGACCTGGCTCGAGGTCGGCAGGTATACCCTCGGGGTAAGGCGTAAAGAGGTGCGGCTGGCCGTGGGGGGTCACGATCGCGATGGCCGGTTCACAGATCGCCCGTCCGGCGTCAGAGGTCAGCCATGTCGCGCCTGTTGCGTAGTGGACATTTCCTGTTCCAGCCAGCACGAGCGCATCGATGCCTTGACGCTGCATTTCTGATGCAAGCTTTTGTTGACGTTCGCGCCGCATGCGACCGAGATCGAGGGGAGAGTTTCCAGATTCGCTGGACAAGGCACGCTCCTTTCCACGACGCTGGCGTCGATGGCAGCGGTACGGAAGAGGGTTAGGCGGTGACGGCGATCGGCAATCCGTAGGCCTCGATTGCGTTCTCACTGATCACGCGGCGCCGCCCGTCGATGTCGAGTGGAGACAGGCTCTGGGTCAGCTCGTCGACGATCGAGTCACGGTATTCGGGGTGCGGGTAGTCCGATGCCCAGAGGATCCGATCGACACCGATCCATTGTGCAGATGCAGCGAGGTTCCATTCCGCGGCATCGAAGCTCACGTAGCACTGCCGGCGGAAGTAGTCACTGGGCTTCATCGACAACCAGTACCCGTCCAGGGGGAACTCCTCGACCTGTTCGTCCATGCGCTCAAGCTGGGTCGCACACCAGCCCCCTCCGGACTCGAGGAAGATGAATCGCAATCTCGGGAACCGTTCGCAGACGCCACCCATGATGATGCGACCCATCGTCACGATCATGTCGACTGGATTACCGATTGCCTGACCCAGGCCTGAGCCACCGAAATCCGTGGTCACGACGAAGTTGGAAAGGTCGAAATCGGGGTAGACCAATCCGAATTTGACGCAGGCGCCAGGGGTGTCGATGCCCACCCCTGGGTGGAATGACACCGACAGGTCCAGGTCCTGGCAGGCCTCCCAGAATGGGTCGTACGCCGGATTGCTGAGGGGCAACTCGTCGATGTAGGCACAAGGGCGAAGGAAGACCCCTCGGAGACCGATGTCTTTGACTCTCTCCGCTTCTTTGATGGCCAAGTCGATGAACTGCAGCGGAACTGCGCCGATCCCAAAAAGCCGGTCTTCATCGGCGCTGCAGTAGTCGACGAGCCAGTCGTTGTAGGCCTGTTGGCAGGCGAGAACGAACTCAGGGTCCCCCATCTCCTTGGCCGGATGCATCGGACCGTAGAAAAGGGCTGTGCTCGGGTAGACAACCGACACATCGATTCCTGCTCGATCCATATCTTCGAGCCTCGCCTGGCCGTCATAGCCCCCAGGTCTTCCCATCTTTTCGGCATTGCGATGGAAGGCCGCGGCGACGGTGTCAGGTGGGATTCCTGAGATTTCCGCGATGCGAGCGAGCAACGAGCTCGTTCGGTCCCCCTCGAAGCGGAGCCCAGGAACAGGGATGGCATCGCCCCATTTGCGCTGATCCATCCGTGCGGTCCAGAGATCCTTGGGTTCCATCACGTGCCCGTCTCCGTCAACGACCTTGCATCCTCCGATTGGCATGGCCCACACCTCCCCGGCGACGTCGCTTCGTGGCATGCTCGAGCCCAAGATTACGGAGGATTCCTACGTCGTGCCCAGCGACTCGGCGCGGGTCACGAAGGAAAGGTCATGGATTGGTGTAGGAGCGGCGCGGGTGGATCAGCACCGCTGCTCGTTGTTCGGCAGCCATGACGTGGTCAAAGACGCTCCAGTCGTCATGGGTGCCACCAGCAGCGCGATAAATATCCTGCAACAGGACCCTCAGAGCTTCGCCATCGATATCGGGGTGTGGATCGTTGGGACCGAGGATCTCGGCATCTCCCTCCACGGTGGCCCACTGCCAGCCTGCTCGGACGACGATGGCGCTCCGGGGATTGACGCGCAGGTTCTGCAGCTTGCGAGCGTTGCCGCGGGCGACCAGTCCGACGATCTGCACATGGGTCACTGGATGCCTCAGGACACCTGCATTGACCACCGACGCCTGGATGCTGGCATCGGTTCGTAGCGTGCTGAGTACGCAAAGCCCATGGTCAAGAGCGAGAAGCTCAGCGAAATAGGAAAGATCGACCAAGGTCAGGAATCCTCTCGTGTCGAGTCGCCGGCGGGCGCTTGCCGCCCAGGGGCATTGTCCTGGGGGGAGCTTATTGACCGATGTCTTCGATCACGGAGGTGCAGGGACCTCCCTTCCGCCGCTGGCTTACGCGGAACCCTGGCATCAGATTTTCGTGGGCCGGTCCGTTTCTTTTCAGAACAGCGGACACACGCACCCCCAACGGGATTTGAACCCGTGTTACCGCCTTGAAAGGGCGGCGTCCTAGGCCGCTAGACGATGGGGGCCAGTTACCGAGGGAAGCGCGATTCAGCGCTGCCGAGGGCTCGGGTCGAGAAGAAAGCTACCAGCCGCCCACGGCGATCTCTCGCTGGTCGTTGCCGATCAGGGCCTCCTCCGGAGAGCCTCCACGAGCGTGCTCTGCAGCAAGCGCTAGAGGGGAGCTTTCGGCCGGATGGTGGGTGAGCGTGAGGACGAACTGCAACGTGCCGATCACGAGCGAAGTCGCCCCCAGGATGTGGATCTCAACCAACCATGCAGGGAGGTGGCTGAAGTACTGGGCATAACCGACTACCGCCTGGGCGGCGAGCACGGCGCAAAGGATTCGCCCTGCTCGTTTGGTTCGCTCGGGCACAGCCAGCGCATGTAGTGCCAGCACGAGGCCGAGGACGAGCCCAATCAGAAGGATCGCCAGGGTCGCGTGGAGTTCTGCAAGATCCCGGAGCGGAACGGGGATGCGTTTCGCGACCTGTTGGCCGGTGGCATTGCCCGCATGAGGCCCAGCACCAGTCGTCGCGGTGCCAGCAGCGAGCACCAGTGCCAGGAGGCCCACGGCTGCACGGCTGCCGATCAATATGGACCTCGGCACGAGCGGGAGGCCCGCCACGTCATAGCGATGTCGGCTCCGGTGCAGCAGGATGACCGCCAGACCGACCATCACCATGGACAGAAGGAAATGCAACATCACCAGGTAGGGATTGAGCTTCGTGTACACCACGATGCCGCCGAGAACAGCTTGGGCCACCACTCCGGCGACCAATGACGCGGACAACCAGCACAGATCGCGGCGGAAGGGTCGCCGGCGCCATGCTGCCAGGAGTACGGCGGCCACGACGATCGTCAGGGCCACGGTGACCATGCGGTTCCCGAATTCGATTGCCGGGTGGATCGATGCTTGTGGCGTGATTTTCCGGTGGTAGCAGGTTGGCCAGTCGGGGCAGCCGAGGCCTGATCCCGTCAGCCGCACCGCGGCACCGGTGAGGACGATGAAGCTCACCGCCACGAGCTCTGCGATGGCGAAGCGACGAAAGCTCTCCGGGGAGATCCACGGAAGACGTGCCCATTCCCGAGTTGACTGGACTGGGGCTTGGTCGATCCGATCGGGCGAGGCGCCAGGATGCGCGTTCACTCCTGCTCATGGTACTGGGCCGAAGTTGGGGCTCGGGAGCGGCGGGAACTACTGTCGAGATGTCCGACTGTCCGCCTCAAGACCCCGGAGCCGAACATGCCGACTGCTTTCGTTACTGGTGCGAGTCGCGGGATCGGTAAGGCGATCGCCGTTCACCTTGCACGAGCTGGCTACGACGTCGCGATTACAGCTCGGACGGTGAATGAAGGTGAGGGCCGAGAGCACTCGTCGACGCTGCGCCGTTCGGACACCAGCCCATTGCCGGGCTCCCTGTCGACAACGGCGCGCTTGATCGAAGAGGAGGGTGCCCGTGCACTCGCTGTTCCTGCCGATCTCACAGACCGCGCCTCTGTGGTCGCCGCGGCCAGAAGGGTCCTTGCGACATGGGGGTCGGTTGACGTCTTGGTCAACAACGGGCGCTACATCGGGCCGGGGCACATGGACCGATTCGAGGACACGCCGCTCGAACTGTTGGACCGACACCTCGAAGCAAATGTGATGTCGCCTCTGGCACTTACGAAGGAGCTTTTGCCCGGCATGCTGGAACGGGGCTCCGGTGTGATCGTGAACATCACCTCAGGTGCCGGGTACCACGATCCCACGGCGCCCGCTGGCGAAGGAGGGTGGGGCCTGGGTTACGCGATCAGCAAGGGGGCGCTACACCGAGTTGCTGGCATCTTGGCCCTGGAACTGGCCACCCGCGGCGTCCGCGCATACAACATCCAGCCGGGTTTCATCGCCACCGAGCGGATGGCACAGGATATGGGTGCCTTCGGCTTCGAGGCCTCGGCCGGGGCGCCGCCAGACGTCGTCGGTGCGGTCGTCGCCTGGGTTGTCACCAAAGCTGATGCCGCAGAGGCTTACGTCGCACAGGTCGATGCCCGCAACATCGAGGCGCAAGACGCTTGCAAGGAGCTCGGGCTGCTTCCGGGCTGGTCCAGATGAGCGCTGAGTCTTTCGATCCCCACGGCGGGTTCACGGACCCTGTCCAGAGGCTGGTCGGCGCCCGAGGTCGAGGTCAGCCCCCACCGGTGAACCGACGCCAATCCCCCGGATCAGGTGTCGATGCCTTCGACGAGCCGGATCCGAAGGCGTTCAAGGTCCTCTTGGCGCATGCCCGCAGGACCGGTGAGGTAGGCGTCGATGCCGCCGTAGCAGCGATCGAGGTGCTCGAGCGCCTGCTGCATCGCCCATCGAGGCGTTCCCAAGACCGCGCCAGCAGCCTCGGGTGACATTCCCAGATCGATGAGGCGTTGATAACTGGGCTGGGCATGATGCCGTCGGCGGTATCGAGCGGTCAGCTCGTAGTCGTCGAGCACCGTCGAGCGTTCGACACCGAGTGCTTCGAGCAGCAGGGCGGCAACGACTCCCGTTCGATCCTTCCCCGCATGGCAGTGGAACACCCCGGGGAGGGCATCGGCGCGAGCGAATGCCGTGAACAGTTCACCGATCTGTACGCAAGCGTGCTGTACCAACCCAACGTAGAGCTCGCATAGGAAGCGTTCTCCGTCGGCGGTGGTCGTGCCTTCGAGCTGACGTTCTCCGGGGTCGGCGGTGGGGCGACCGATGATCGTAAGGAGCTGGGAGGGGACGGGGTTTGGCAGCCGCTCGTGCTCATCGCTCCCGCGCAGGTCGTAGACCGAGCGCAGCCCCAGCAGGTCGTAGAGGGTACGGTCACCTTCGGTGAGGTGGTGCAGTGCATCGGCGCGGAACACCATGCCCCAGCGGATCGGCCCCCCGAAACGACTCCGATAGCCCCCAAGGTCACGGAAGTTGGTCACTCCCTCGAAGGGGACATGACGGTCCGCAGCCACCACCGCTGGCCCACCGTGGTGAGGAGCCACTGAGACGAACGGACGTTTGTATGCGGGCCTTGGTAATCGAAGCTGGGTCTCGCTCGCTGCGACGCTCGTCTCATGCCGATGAGCCCTGTGGTCCGGGCTGGGGCCAGTTGCGACGTCGAGGAACGACGGCTCGCCGTCGAAGTCCCAGCGTACGAGGAGCGATCCGTCTGCTTGAGTCTCGACTTCAACGTTCGTGACGGTCATCTGCACGTCGTGGAGGCTACTGAGCACCATGAAATTCACGGAATCGCCGGAGGCAAGGGGTTGCCTGGGAGGGGAGGAGGCGACCGAGACCTGACTGTGCTTGAGAGGTTCCCCCGTGTTCCAGGAGGTCAGGGGTATCACGGACCGTGCGCTCAGGACTCGACAATGAGGGTCACTGGACCGTCGTTGACGATCCTGACCTGCATGGATGCTCCGAAGCGCCCGGTTTCGACGCGGGCTCCGGCCGCCTCGAGCTGGCGGACGAGGCGGTCGACGAGCGGTGCCGCCTTTTGAGGCGGAGCAGCGGCCGTGAACGAGGGCCGGCGGCCGCGCCTGGTGTCCGCGTAAAGGGTGAACTGGCTGACGACGAGTACGGGTAGGCCGAGCTCGGCGGCCGATCGGTTCATGTTTCCGAGCTCGTCGGGGAAGATCCGCAGTCGCCAGATCTTGTCAGCGAGCCGGTCAGCTGCACGTTCGTCATCATGATTGGCAACACCAACGAACGCGCACAGCCCCTGTTCGATTCGCCCGACTACCTCACCGTCGACGCTGACGGATCCCTCGGCGACCCGCTGGAGCAATCCACGCACGCTCCGACGTTAGAGCTGGCATGCCGGCGCTCATCCCGCGGGATCTCCTTGGCGTCATTGCCTGCAGGAGAGCGGCCATCGGCGTGTCCGATTCGAGCCAGAGCTCTTATGTGCGGCGTTGCGCAGTGGTTCCGCCGGCGACCTCGAAGGACCACAGTTCGGACCCCACAGCCACCGGACCCCCGTGCGGCGAGGGGGCATCGGCACCAGCATGGCCATGGGCGAATGCTGGCGAGCGGACCCAGGCCTCAAAGGCTTCTTCGTCCCGCCATCTGGTCACGACCAGCCATCGGTCTCGGCCATCACTTGGCCGGAGCAGCTCGAACCCCTCGAAACCGTCCTGGCGGTCAACCGCGCCCACACGATCGGCGAAACGCCTGGCAAGCTCGTCGCCAGAGCCCTCGGGGACCGTGATGGCGTTGATCTTGATGATGGTCATGATGGATGCCCTTTGTTGTGTTTTGCTCGATGTCTAGCTCTGTTCAGGGAAGCTGAGTCATTATCCCAGCGTTGCTCGGTCATTGGCGCCGCGGAAGCGAGCGAACATCCTTGCCCTCGGTCCGCCGGGTTGCGACGACAACCCTTCTCACCTGGATCTCAGTCACGGAAGGGCTCCGACCGGAGTATCAGGGACGACCGGCACTTGTCCACCAACCTCGGGGTTCTTCCGGCTCAACGGCTGTCGGTGTCCCTCGTCCAGGAAGTAGTGGTAAAGCGGAAGGGCGCACCGAAGGTGTCGGCAGGATCGGCGACCAAAATGCGCTCGTCCCGAGCGATCACGCCGATCCCCTTCGTCCGGAGATGGGCTTCTGCAGCGTCAAGGTCGCGAACCTCGAAGGCCACGGCATGGAGCATGCTGCCGTTCACTTCGAGGTCGGTCCGCGCGAGTGATGGAACGTCGTGGGGGCAGGAGATCTGGATGACGGTCTGCGTCCCTACCTTGACGAACACGTCGTCGGTGCCGGTGAGTGCGCACGACTCCTCGCCGAGGACCTGGCCACCGAGTACATCGACATAGACCGCTCGGGCCTGGCTCGGATCGGCTGTGACGATCGTGAGGTAGGCCAATCGCTCGATTCCAAGGGGATGGTATTCGGCCCACCAGCCACTCCACCATCCGGGTAAATGTCTCGGGTCGTCACCGCGGGTGGCGAACTCCTCCGCGCCCCGCAGGGGCTGACGACGCATGAACTGTAGCTGCGTCAGCGTTTCTTTCGGATCCGTGAAGATCGGGGTGGATCCGGTTGGCCTGGTGTCGTCTCCAGGACCGCCACCTGGGAAGATGGTTCGCAGTCCGTGGCTTCGGAGGTGTTCCCACACCTCACCGACATCCTCGACGTACCAGGCGATCGAGTGCCAATGGCGACCGAAGCGGGTGAAGAATCGTCCGATAGGCGTGAGTTCCCAACCCTGCGCGAAGCGGGCGGGGGCCAGAACCTCTACGACGGTGTCGGCGATTGTGACGAGCGAGGCGTCTCGTTGCTCCCCGTCGAAGTAGTTGGCGTCCATGAAACCTCGCCGGGGCAGAAACACCTCGTCGTACCAGGCGTCAAGTGGCGCTCGGTCTTCGGTCAGATGGATCACGTGGTAGAGATCCCCGATCTTCATGCGGCGGCCATCCTTCCGTTGCAAGGCAATGGTGATGACGAGAGCTCTGCAGTCACGACAGTAGGCCGGTGAGATGGGCCGGGCAGCCAGGTCGATGATTTCCCCGTTGCCCGTCCGACGGGGGCGGACGGCGGTTAGACACCCCAGGGGCGCATCAGGTCAAGCAGCAATCTGGTCTTTGACCGGAAACCGGTGCGCCCAGGCGGTCTTTTCGTCGTAGCGAGTGCCACCTCCAGGCA
>JAJPJV010000011.1 GCA_021324045.1 Actinomycetota bacterium
GCGGTTGGGGTTGGCGATCCCGTTGGCCGAGGCCAAGGCCGAGATCGTGGTGCCGAACCGGGCCGCGAGCGCCCAGAGCGTGTCACCGGGCTGGACCGTGTAGGTCGTCGTCGACGCAGCAGCTGGGGTACTGGGTGGAGGCGGCGTGCTCACCGCCTCGCTTGACGGGGCGGGCGTGCTCGGCGGAGCTCCCCCGCTCGATGGTGACGATGCGCCCGATGCCGTCGTCGGGCCCGAGAGATAGACGCCGCAGACTGGCCACGGCGCCGCACCATCGAGCTGGTAGAGCTGCTGTGCTGCCTGGTCCTGGATCGCTGGGGGTGCATCGCTGGGCAACCCGCTGTAGCCCAGGCTCTCCCAGGTCGACAGCGCGAACTGGTAGGCGCCGTAGTAGCCGTTACCGGTGTCCGCCGCATAGTTCCCGCTCGACTCGCAGTTCCGCAGCGCCGCCCATTGGGCAGGGCTCGGGTTCCCGCTCGCCGCGCCGGCTGCCTCCGCCAGCGGGCCCACCGCGGCGGCACTCGCCGTGGCGGTCACCCCGACGGCCAGCAGCCGCAGGGACCGGGACCGACCGTATTCCTGGAAGGCCACCACACGTCCCAGGAAGCCGCGTGGGACCACATGGCCCCGGGCCGCGCTGCACACCCGGATCCCGGCCGCCACCGGGGTGAGGAGCCACCCCAACAGGTATGCGACCACGTACCAGGCGAGCTCGAGGGTGGAGACCTCACCCCCCCGGGACGCCGATGCCGAGGCGCGCGACGAACCCGGGGAGCCCTCCAGTGCCGAGCGATCCTCGAGTCGGACCTCGGCCAGCTCCTCGTACAGGCGATCCCAATCGATCTCAGCCCGGTAGCGCTCGAACGCTTGGGCGAGCGCACGCTCCGCAGCCAAGTGGCGCAGGCGGATGGTGATCGCCAGGAATCCGACGCTCAGTCCGATCAGCGCCGCCACGACGAACCACAGGACTGCCGAACCGAGCGCGGCGGCCAGTGCGGCGCACAGGGCCGACCCTCCGAGCAGCGCCGTCGCCACCAGGCGCCGACGTCGGACGCTGAGCTGCTTGGTCGGGCGCGGGGCGAACCGCTCCTCGTCGCGGGTGGTCGCGCCCTGTGTGGTCGGGATCGTCGCCGTCGTCACCATGATCGACCTGCCTCAAGCGCGCGTGCCAACGTCATGGAGATCGTCATTGGGAACCTCCGCCGTGTTCTTCGTGCTGAACGCAACGTGTACTTCGGTGTTGAAGGCAACACAGACCATAACGCCGGTACGCGACCGCTTGCGAATCGCGCGGTGTCGAATCAGTTACCAACGACGCGCGACCACTCGTCAGTTCGATGAAACGGTTGCGGTACTTGTCGAGCGTCGTCGTGGCAGATGATCAAACCGAGATGATGGACAACGAGATGATGAGCAAATGAATGATCGGATCGAGATGATCGATCCCGCCGTTCGCCTCAGCGCACCCCGACCTGCTGAGCCGATCGGAAGAACTGCTCGATCGTGTCGGGATCGGTCGGCCGCGCGAACAAGAACCCCTGGCCACTGTCACAGTGCTCCGCTTGCAAGCGGCTCAACTGCGCGCGCTCTTCGACTCCTTCGGCCACGGTTTGCAACTTGAGCGCCTTCCCGAGCTGGACGAGGGTATGGATGAGGGCCTTGCCTTCACGAGAACCACTCATGCCGGTGATGAAGGAGCGGTCGATCTTGATCGAGTCAACCGGCAACATCCTGAGGTACGCAAGCGATGAGTGACCGGTGCCGAAGTCGTCGATCGCGATCTTCACGCCGAGCTCCTTGATTTCCCTGAGCTTCTGGCATGCCAGGTTCGCGTCGGTCATGAGGGTTGACTCGGTGATCTCGATCGAAAGGGACCTGGGCTCCAGCGAGTGACGTTCGAGGGCGTCCGAGATCTGTCGCAGGAGCAGGTCCCCACCGAGCTGGCGACCCGAAACGTTGACCGAGACGCCGATTTCCAATCCGTGATCGCGCCACGCTGCCGCCTGGCGGCACGCCTCATCGAGGACCCAACCGCCGACGTCGATGATCATGCCGGTTTCCTCCAACACCTCGATGAACTGCTCCGGGCACACGATGCCCCGATCCGGATGCCGCCACCGCAGGAGGGCCTCGACGCCGAGCGCTCGCATCCCCCTAAGGTCGAACGTCGGCTGATACACGAGGAAGAACTCGCCACGCTCCGCGGCGCGACGCAGGTCCACTTCGAGCTGGTAGCGACTCTGCACGGCGAGCTGCATCGCAGGCTCGAAGGCCACCGAGCACTGCTTGCCCGCTGCCTTCGCCGCATACAGGGCGACATCGGCGTCCCGCAGCAGCTCTTGCGCGTCTTCGCGACTTCCAGAAGCGATGCCGATGCTCGCGGAGATCGAGATCGACCGCTGCGGGGCACCTCCGATCTCGAATGGCTCCCCGAGCGCCGCGAGCAAGCGATCCGCCATGAGCTGAGGGCTGGCGGAGGGGTCTGCGCACTCGGCCACGACGACGAACTCGTCGCCCCCGAGCCGCCCCACGGTGTCCGTGGCGCGCAACACCCGCTGGAATCGATCGCCAACCTTTCTCAGCAGTTCGTCGCCGACCTCATGGCCATACGTGTCGTTCACGTACTTGAAGCCATCGAGATCGATGAAGAACAACGCGAGGTCAGTCCCATATCGTCGTGCACGGATGCACATCTGTTCGAGCCGGTCCAAGATGAGCACCCGGTTGGGCAGACCGGTCAGGTGGTCGTGCAGCGCCTGATGCCGGATCTCCTCGACGAGCCGGGTGTTCTTGATCGCGATCGCCGCCTGGGCCGCGAGGCCATCCAGGCGGTGCCCGAGGTCCGCTGCGCACTGCAGACGTTCTGACCGCTCCTTGACGCCGACGGTGATCCATCCCAGCAGTTCGTCGCCGAAGGTGATCGGGAAGTCGGCGAGCAAGGTCGAGCACTGCTCGACCGGCGCCCAGGCATCAGCGCCGTGCTGAGGATCCTCGGCGCGACGGAAGCGCAGTCCGCGGGGCGCGCCACTTGCATCGGGCACGCCGAGGGACAGCGAGCGGATCTGGTTGTCGAGCTCGGGCTCGTAGCCCTGCGATGCCGCGGTCACGACGTTCCCCACGTCGTCGAGCACCAGCACGATCGCCTGGTCGCAATCGACGACCAACGGTACCGCCCGCACAAGCTTGTCGGCCAAGCCATCGGTGTCACCGAGCTCCACGAGCGAGCTGGAGAGATCGAGGAGCCCTCTGGCGACGGCCGCTTGCCGGCGTGCCTCCTCTGTCGCGCTGGACCAGTCGAGGGCAGCCGCAGCCAGGCTGGCATAGGTCTTCAACGTGAACACCTCTTGCGGCGAGAAGTGGCCACCGGGTGGGCGGATCGCCACGAGGTTCCCATAGTCGACGTTCGGCGACATGATTCGGACTCCGAGCACTCCAGGCCCTCTGCGGGAAAGCTCGATCAGGCTCTCTCCTGCGTACCGGGAAGCTTCTTCCTCGTCGAGGCCATGGCTGTACGTCCGGCGATTGCCCGTCGCCGGGTCCGTCACGCTTAACACGTACGCGGACGCGTCCACCGCCTGCGCTGCAGCAGAGGCGATCCGCGACAACAAGAACTCGGTCCGCTCGCCCGCGACGAGTCCCATCACCGCGCGTTGGAGGCCGGCGAGACGCGCCTCGAACCAGCGCCGCCGCGTCTTGCCCATGCGCCCTGCGTCCTCGGAGGCACGGGGCTTCCAGTGCAGCCGCTGGACGCACCACGGATCCCCGCGGGACTGACATCCTTCCTCGGCAGAGAAAAGGATGTCGTTGCCGAATGCCTGCACGATCCCCTCGTGCATCCCGAGGTGGAGCTGGCAGAGCTCCCGGTACGGCTCCCACCCGGGGGTCAGACGGGTCCGGATGATCCACTTCCCCGGCCCGCGTTCTTCGGTGTCGAACTCCAGCATCGAGGTGTATTTGGTGGTCTCGCTTCGCATGGAGCCCAGCCAGGCCTCCGGCGAGACGAATGCCCTGGCGAGGTCGACCGAGGCCGGTTCGGGGGAGGCCAACGGGTCGAACACGTAGCGACCGATATCTCGAAGGGCCTCCGGGCCACCGATCAGCTCGGCGGTCGCCTCTAAGAGCCGGCGGAACTGGCCGTAGGTGCTCGACGAGCTCGGCCGCATCAGCTCGGAGATCGAGCGACGCTCCCCCGCGCGCGCCAGGACCTCTTCGAGTATGCCGGCGGCAGCTCGGTCCTTCAGGTAGCGGATCACGTAGCGCGTGTGGTAGCCCTTGGCGAACTCGCCTTCTCGACGCCCATGCGTATCTTCCCTGGCTCCCACCCCTGCGGCAGTCCCAGGGATCGCCCCGGAACGGCGCGTCAGCGTCCTTGCTGGTCCCACGACGGCGACATCGGCTCCTCGGGCGCCCGAAAGCTGGGTCCCTCGCCTCTCAAGCCCTCGAACCGAACGTCAACGGGCGTGGCCGCCAATTATGAGTAGCTGCGGGCGCCGAAGTGGTGGATCCCCGCTTTTGCTGGCATCCGAGCCAACGCTGCGAACCGGCGGGAGGACGGAGTCGAGCGAGCACGGACACCGGTGACCTCGGGACTCCGCACGGCGCGCTCGACTTGGGTCCCCGAGGTTCACGAAATCCGATCTGCGCTGCTCAGCACAGTGCGTGCCAAGATACGTCGATGGCGCCGCAGGCGGACGACCCTGTGGGGGGCGCGCCGGCGGGCAGCCCCGAAGAACCCACCCGAGGAGCGTTGGCGGGTGCCGCGAACCGTGATGCCGAAGCCGTCGTGGCCGCCGAGCGCGCAGCGCGCAGCGCCAGTGAGTCGCTGGCGAACTGGTGGCTGAACGTTCGCCAGAGCGAGCGGGAACCGACCGCCTGCCCCGCGATCGACGACCCCCTCCGCCAGGCGCTGCACGCCATTCGGCGGGCGCTCGGCGCCGATGCTGCCGCCATCCTGGTGGCGAACGAACGCGGTGACGAGCTCATTGCGCGCGCCAGCGTCGGGCTCCCGCTCGAGGTCAGCGCCGACGTCGGCATCAGGGCTGGCGAAGGGATTGCCGGTCGAGTGTTGTCGAGCGGAATCGTCGCCATCATCGAAGACGCCACGCAATCGCCACTGGGGTCCCACGCATTCAGAGACAGCGAACTTCGCTCCTTCGTCGCCGTCCCTATCGAGTCGGCGGGAACGATCCTCGGGGTGCTCTTCGCGCTCAGCCACCAACGCGGGGCGTTCACGCGCACGGACGCCGCGATGCTCGAACTGTTCGCCGAACGGTTGGCGGGTGCCCTCGCGCGGGCCCGTGTCGTGGAAATCGAACGCGGGGCGCGACTGCGCGCGGAGGAACTTGCCCAACGCCTCGCCCGCCTCCAGCTCGTCACCGCGTCACTGCTTAGCGCGACCACCGTCGAAGACGTCGGCAACCGCCTCGTCGAGCTGCTGAGCTCGACCACCACGCTGGGGGACGCCGGAGCGGCCAGCCTGTGGGTACGCGAGGGAGCGAACCTCCGGTTGCTCGCCGCAAGCGGCCCGCCCTTGTCGACAGCAGGCATCGACACGGTCGCGCTCGGCAGCGAGGACCCCATCGCGGTCGTCGTGCGAACCAACCAGCCGCTCTTCTTGCCTCGCGGCGACGCGCTCGGGACCCTCGGTGCGCTCGCCTCGAGGGGCACCCCTATCGCAAGCCTCGCAGTGCTTCCGCTCAGTCCCGTTGGTCAGTGCATTGGAGCCCTCGTCGTCTGCTACTCGAGCACGCATCCCTTCGACGAGGAGGAGCGGGCCTTTCTCACCGCGATCGCCAACCAGGCTGCTCCGTCACTCGACCGGGCTCGCCTGCACGCCCAAGTGCTCAAGCTCGCGCAGATCAGCGGCTTCTTCGCGCAAGCGGCAAGGACGATGGCAGAGGCCTCCAGCTACCGAGATACCCTCGATCGGCTTGCCCAGCTCGCGCTCCCTGCGCTCGGCGACCTCTGCCTCATCGACGTTGTCGACGATGAGGGGGCCATCACCCGCATGGTGGCGCGCCACCGAGAACCAGCGAAGCAGTCCCTCGCGGAGCGGCTCCGTCACGAGTTCCCTCCGGACCCTGAGGGGTCTCACCCCGCCGTCGAGGTGATCCGCCGGGGGACGACGCAGTGGGCCCCTTCGGTGGAGGAAGAATTCATCCGGGCGACCACGAAGAACGCCGAGCACTTCAACCTGGTGACAACGATCGGCCTCCGCTCGTACCTGAGCGTTCCGCTCGTCTTTGAGGGAGCCGTCGTCGGAGCCGTGACCTTCATCTCCTCGACTCGCTCCTTCGACCACGAGGACGTGGCCTTCGCCGAGGCGCTCGCCGAACAGGTGGCAGCCGTCGTCGCCAACGCTCGGCGTTCCGAGCGTGCCTCCCACACCTCCCACATCCTCCAGCAACGCCTCCTCCCCCAGCACCTCCCTTCCGTCCCGGGCCTCGAGGTGGCCAGCCGGTACCTGACCGGGACACGATCCCTCGAGGTTGGTGGCGACTTCTACGACCTGCTCATGCTCTCCGACGGCCAGGTGCGCTTCGCCATCGGGGACGTCGCCGGTCACGACAGCGGGGCAGCGGCCATCATGGGCCAGCTGCGGAGCGCGATCCGCGCCTTGGCCGCCCCGAACCAGTCCCCGGCTGAATTGCTCGCGGCGCTCAAGGCGAGCTGGGAGCACCTGGGCTTCGACCGGATCGCCACCGTGGTGTTGGCAAGCCTCGACCCTCGAACCGGCGCGCTGGCGCTTGCTTCTGCAGGCCACCATCCACCGCTTTTGATCGGGCCCGATTCCGCCTGGTTCCTCGAGGTCCCGCCCACCAGTCCCCTCGGAGCACCCGAGACCGACGTCGGCGAGTGGCATGGGCTGCTGCCTGCTGGGCACGTGTTGCTGCTCTACACCGACGGTGCCATCGAGCAGCACCGGATGGACCCTGACCAAGGGATGGCAGTGCTGGCCTCGATCGCAGCAAACGGCCCGGTGACCGTCGATTCGGTCTGCGAGCGCCTCGCGCGGTTCCTCGAAGTCGAGCGAACCGACGACGTCGCCTTGCTCGCCGTCGCTCGGCGCCCCGACGACCGCCGATCCGCCCGACGCTGACCGCCCTTCGATCCTTGCGACGTTCGCCCATGACGCAGAGCACGATCCGATCGGTCGAGCTCGCCGCCAAGCCCTGGCCCTCCGGCCAGGTCGCCCACCGACCGCCACCCACGGCAGGCGAACACCAAGAAGCCCCTGTCCGCTCCATCGATGGACAGGGGCTTCAGCTCATCGTCTCGATGCATTGTGACTGACGTCGAGGCGACCACCTGCACCATACCAATACTGGCGGCAGACGAAACGTCGCCAGAGAGCCGGCGCCGGGTTGTCGGATCGCCAGCCCGCGCACGTGGGCACCCCGGCTGGCGACGCCACGCGACTCACGGGCATCGCTGGCTGTGCGCGTCAGTCCACGCCTTCTTCGAACTGGCTGATCTGGTGATCGGCTCCGATTCGTCGACGCACGGACCGGCCCTTTCGGCCCAGTGATCGCGCATCGTGGTTCTCGCCACGCACACGATGCGGGCGGTTGCACTGTCGGCTGCACTGTTCGGTCCTGAGCACCTGGTGGGTTCTCCTGACCTGACCACACACTGGGGGCATTGCGGCACGCCTTGTCGCGCTGGCATCGCGCTCGGTGATCGTCGCGCCCAGCCCGTTGACGGCAAGGATGCTTTGAATAAAATTGAATTTCTCGTGCTCGGCTGCCGTGCACCCGGTGCACGAGTCGGAGGGGGCCATGAGGCGAACTGGCAGGGCCATCGTGACTCGACTGTCGGTCGCGCTGATCACGGCGGTCTCCGGGTTGGTCGTGGTGCTCTCGACGAGCGTTTCCAGCGCGTCGGCGCATGGGACGGCGGCGGATCCGACGGTCAGCGGGCCGGTGCCGTTCTCTGCGACCAACCCCATCGAACCCGTCACGCTTGGGACGACCTTCCCCCTCTCACAAGTGGGCTACGAGCAGTCGGAGTACTTCATCTCCGGCACGGCGACCAGCTACACCAGTCCCAGCCCTCTGGCGGCGAACGGGCGATGGACGGTCACGCCGTATTCGACCGCACCGTTTGAAACCCGCGTGGTCGTCAACCGTCCGATCGATCCTCGCAGGTTCAACGGCACCGTCGTGGTGGAGTGGCTCAACGTCTCTGGCGGGCTTGACGACGCGCCCGATTGGGTCCTCACCCACAACGAGCTGATCCGGGACGGCTTCGTGTGGGTCGGGGTCTCAGCGCAAGCAGTCGGGGTGAACGAGCTCAAGGCAACGGACCCTGCACGCTACGGGTCGCTCTCAGACCCCGGTGACAGCTACTCCTACGACATCTTCTCTCAGGCCGGGGAGGCTGTCTGGGACGACTCGGCGCAACTGCTGGGTGGTCTGACGCCCAAGCACGTCATCGCTGTGGGTGAATCGCAATCGGCAGACCGTCTGACCACCTACATCGACGCTGTGGCGCCGCTGGTGAACGTCTACGACGGATATCTCGTCCACAGCCGCATCGGAACGCCCGCGCCACTCTCCCAATCTCCCCAGCCAGTACTGAACGTCCCGATCGATGTCAGGTTCCGCAGCGACCTCAGCACCCCGGTCTTCGAGTTCGAGACGGAGACCGACGTGGCAGGCACCACGCTCTTCGACCGTCAGCCCGACACGAACACGTTCCGCCTGTGGGAGGTTGCAGGGGCTTCGCACTTCGATGACTACGGTCTTTTCATCGGACCAACCGACACCGGCAACGGCGAGGGTGCAGTCGCGAACCTGGCCGCGGAGCAGCACCCACCGAGCACGATCCCCGGCTTGGGCACCTGTGCCGAGCCCATCAACACTGGTGGAACGCACTGGGTCCTCGATGCTGCCATCTGGTGGCTTAACCAGTGGGTGGTCAACGGCTTCGCGCCCCCCATCCCTGCACTCCTGCAGGTCACGACGGCGCCCGGTCAACCGGTTGTCTTCGCCACCGACGCCAATGGCAACGTCTTGGGCGGTGTTCGTTCACCACAGGTCGACGCTCCGGTGGCAACGCTGAGCGGCGTCGGCAACAGCGGTGGGATCGACAATTTCTGCGCGCTCTTCGGTCGCACCATCCCCTTCAGCCCCAGCCAGCTCGTCGCCCGCTATCCGACGCATGCCGCATTCGTCGCGCAGTGGGATTTGGCGACGATCAAGGACGTCTTCGGTGGCTACCTGCTCCTTCCCGATGCCATCGAACTCGCCCATGCTGCAGCGATCTCAGACATCGGCTAAGTGACCGCACGATCCTGGGAAACGCGCCCGCGCGCCGAGACGGCGACGTCAGGGCTCGCCAACCATGGGACGAGGGAAAACCGCCGTGCGGCGTTGGGAGCATCTCGCTGTTTGCATGGTGACCAGCCGAACTGGCACGCGCCACGACCTGAAGCAGCGCAACGGTGCCGGCAACGTTTGCGTCTGCGCATCGAGAAAGCAACCCCGCTGTTGGCGGACGCGGCTCGGCACTCCCCCGCGCGCATCGGCGTCGCCGCTGTGGTGCTCTCCGCGCTCTTGCTCGCGATTCCCATCGCACCGGTCGCGGCCCAGAACGTGCCGATCGCCTACACCATGCACCCCGAGCCAATCGGCCCGCCGCAGCTGACGATCGGAGCCCTGTTCCAACCGGCCACCCCGACACCCAACGAGTCGATTGCCGTGGTCGTGGTGCACCAGATCCCCGTGGCGGCGGAAATTCCGTGCCCGCAGCTCGCCCAGCGCGGCTTCACTGTCGTCTGCACGGACGAGACCGGGACGACGTGGGACCAGCTGGCACAGGGAATCAGCGACGGCGTTTCCTACGCCCGCTCGCTGCCCGGCGTCCGTCACGTGGTGCTGTTGGGCTGGAGCGGCGGGGGCTCCATGGCCGCGTACTACCAGAACGTCGCCCAGAACGGCGTCGCGGTGTGCCGAGCTCCCGAGCGACTCGATCCGTGCAGCAGCGCGCTCGCGAAGTTGCCACGTGCCGATGGCGTGATCCTGCTCGACGCCATCCCAGGGCTGGCGTTCTCGTTCCTGTCGGCGCTCGATCCTGCAGTGGCGAGGCCTGAGGGTCTCACCAGCCGGCTCGATCCCTCCCTAGATCTCTTCCTCCCGCGCAACGGCTACAACCCCGATCCGAAGCGGTCATCGACGTACTCGCCATCGTTCATCAACCGCTATACCCAAGCCCAAGCTCACCGGGAGGCCGAGCTGGTCAGTATCGCCCAGCACCTCGAGCACACCGCACCCAAGGCTTCCGGTGCGACAGTGCTTGCGGTGGGACACGACGCTGCGCGCATCTGGCAGCAGGACACGAGCCTCCTCGCTCGCACCAAGGGCAAGCACCTTCTGATCACGCCAACGAGTCCCAACGGCAGGCTCGAGGTGGTCCACTCCGTGCGAGTGCCCTCCGATAGCCCGATCCCCTCCTCGCCGCAAGCCGATGACGCCGCCCCAACCGACTATCCCGTCGACACCTTCCTTTCCGAGGATGCCATCAAGGCTCCCGACTACCGCCTCAGTGCTGACGCGATCGAGGGCGTCGACTGGGCGTCCTCCAATACCTCGACGATCGTCAATGTGGGTGGCATCAGCGTTCCGTTGCTCATCATGTCGATGTCGGCGCACTACTGGGTCGTGCCGTCCGAGATGTACTACCGTGCAGCGCGTCGGTCGAAGCAAAAGACGCTGGCGTACGTCGAGGGGGCAGAACATACGTTCAACCCGTGCACGGCCTGCGAGACCTTCCCCGATGAATTCGGCAACACCGAAGCCGAGCTGTTCAACTTCGTGCACCGTTGGCTCGTGACGCATTTCTCGACGGCCACGGCGCCAGCGGCGGCACGCTCCGGCCGGGCCCCTCAGAGCGAGCAGCCGGTGTCCTCGCATCGATCGTGAGCCAAGCCTCCTGCAGTCCACGAACGGGCATCGCAAAGCCAGGCACGCAATCGCCGGTTAGGCAGTCGGCGCTCGGCAGAGCCGTTCGACGGCTGCATCCACGAGGACCTCAACGCTGGCGCTCGTGGTGTCCAGTGGCACGGCGGCAGCCCACGGGCGCGCCCTCCGGGCGAGCGCCGCGAGGACTTCGACGCCGGCTTCCGAGAGGTCCGTGCCGGCGGCAGCTCGGCGGCGAAGCCGTTCCTCGGCGACCCCAGGTGATGCCCAGCAGCCAATGACCACCAGGTCACTGGAGGTGTCCGCGGCCAGCCGCTCTGCAGCCTGTTGCCATCGCGGCGAGGAGAACGTGGCATCCATCACCACGGAGCGCCCGAGGCGCAACAGGCGCGAGGCCCGGCCGAGGAGCTCCTCGTAGGTCCGCGTGGTCGCCTCCTCGCTGTAGGCGTCGTCGCGTCCTGCGAAGAGCTCCCGACGGATCTCGTCGCTTCGGAGCACGGGCCACCCCAGGCGCTCCGCAGCCCCGCGGGCGACGGTCGATTTCCCGGCACCCGGAAGGCCCGAGACCGCACCCAGGACGACCCTGGCCGATTGGAGACGCGTCGCGGCCAGGTCGATGAATGCCTGCGCCTCCGGCGATCGTGCAGCTCCCTGCTGCACCGCTCGCTCGCAACAGACCAGGGCTCTGGTCACCGCCCGCTGTGCGACGTAGAAGTGGACAAGGGTGGGCGGGAAGCTGTCCTTGGACTCCGCAACGTAGGCATCGAGGAATCGCCTGCCAAGGTCCGGCGCGCCGCGATGTTCGAGGTCCATCACCAAGAACGCGATGTCCGCGAGCACGTCGACGTGACGGAGCCGCTCGTCGAACTCGACGCAGTCCAGGACCCGTGGCCCGTCGGGCATCAAAAAGATGTCGCTGGCGAGGAGGTCCCCGTGCCCGTCGACGATGCGTCGGTCGGCGATCCTCGAGGAGAAGAGCTCTCCTCTCCCGTCGATGAAGCGATTGGCACCCGTTCGGACGGCCGTGATGGAGCCGGCACTGACCATCCCCGCTCGTGCGTGTCGCTCGAGCGGGGCAAGGAGGTCGCTCCAGATCCCTCGAATCGCCGCCGGTGTCCCGGCGGCATCCACGTCGTCGTCACGCCGGGCCCGCGCGTAGAAATCCGCGAGGACGCCTGCCAGCTCTTCGATCCGGCCGCTGAGATCGTCGCTGCGGACCTCGACGAGCTGGGCGAGGTTCGCCTCGTCAGGCAAGCGGCGCATGACCACCGCATGATCGAGCACGACCGCCTGTTCCCAAGGAGTGGGGCCCTGGCGCTCACCGTCGGCGCCGTGCCCAACCGCTTGCCCTGAATCGACGTGGTGGTCTTGCCGCTCGATCACGACGTCGGCGACGCCGAGGTAGACGTCCGGCGCGAGGCGGCGGTTCGCAGCGACCTCCGCCGCGCACAGCTGCGCCCGTGCCTGAAGGCTTCGCAGGTCGAGGAACGGAAGCAGCACCGGCTTCTTGTACTTCAAGACGATGTCGTCGAAGAAGACGAGGAACGACACATGGGTTTCGACGACCGACGCCACCATCAGACCAGGATCGCGCGAAGCGATGGGACCTCGGGCTGGCTCAGGCTCACGCTGCCATGGCGCAGGCCGCTCGGCGTTCCGACGCGTGCCGTTCTTGCAGGGCTTGACGCGACCGCGGGCTCGGGACGGCGGTCAGCTCGCCGACGCGTGCAACCCTTCCTCGAGCGACCGCTGGTCCTCGCTCGGCGGATCAGCCCGGTCGGGCAACGGTGCACGTCGGAAGCGACGACCGAGCCCGTCGAGGAAACGGGTGCCTCGAGGAGCGAACACGCCCCTCAGGGCTTCGCCTTGGAGCGCTGCGTGGCCTTGCGGCGCCGACGCGTCCGGCCTGCATCAGCAAGCAGCGACAGGCCGATCCCCAGGAGCCAGACGTCCTTGGCGAGCGTGGTGCCCGCTTCGGTCGGACGAACGCTTCCCTCGCGGCGCATCCCGGGCGTCCTCACGTAGAGCCCGAACAGCCCGCCCGCGAACGCAGCGAGGCCGAGGCCGGCGAGCCCGTCGCCGACGCCGGGGAACAGCAGCGCACAACCCAGCGCGGTCTCTGCGAAGGCGAGCGCCCGCGTGAACTGCTGGGAATCCATGCGTTCGAGGAACGGGTACGCGCCCTTGGCAAAGCCATGCAGGTGTTCGGCGCGCTCCTTGTCCGCCGAGAGCTTTCCGATCCCGGAGTTGAGGATGAACGCTCCCGCCGCGATGCGCTCGGGCATGTTCGCAAGACGTGCTGCTGCCATCGGCGTGCACGATACCCACCTCGGAGGTCCGCCAAACGGCCATCGGTCCCAGTGACGCGCACGCTCCGATCTCCCCTCCCGCTCCATCGCGATCGATCGGCTCTTTCGACACAAAAGCGTTGCAGCCGCGACCTCGGCCCGGCCACAGGGCGGCCGACGCACCGCAGCGCTCGGGCGGCGGTCGGCCTCGGGTCAGCGCAACTCGGCGAGGAACGGCGCGATCGCTTCGAGGAAGCCCGGGGTGTTCGCGCCGTGGACGTTGTGGCCGGCGTTGGCGACCGTGACCAGCTTGCCCCTCGGCAGTGCGGCAACGAACCGTTCCGCTGCCTCTGGCTCCAAGATGTTGGACTCGGCTCCCCTGACGAGCAGGACCGGGTCCGACAATCCCTTGACCTCCTCGAGCGCGATCCCTGACGTCGAGGGATTCGGGAGGCGGCGATGATCGACCTTGCTGACGTATTTCCCGTCGGAGCGCTGCAGCAAGTTGTACTTGACCGTGCGTGCGATGTGCGCTCGCGACCGGAACCGGTCGTACTTGACGACGTTGTCCAAGAACACGTCGAGATCGTCGAACTCGACGTTGTGCGTCACGAAGTTGTGCACGACCTCGACACCGGCGGCGCTGAGCTCGGGACCCACGTCGACCAGCACGAAGCCCTTAGCGTCGACACGGCCAGAGAGGGCCATCCCGAGCGTGACCATTCCGCCCATCGAATGCCCGATGACGATGGGGCGCTCGAGGTGCTGATCCGCGATGAACGCCAGCGCGTCCTCGACCCTCGCCTCGAGGGAGTAGTCGAGCTCGCGACTCCACTCCGAGTCGCCATGCCCCCGCTGGTCCAGCGCGAAGACGTGGAACCGGTCGGAGAGATGCAGGCTCACCAGGTCCCACGAGTGGGCCGACTGGTTGCCGCCGTGGAGGAGGAGCACCGCCGGAGCGCCCGGTTCGCCCCACTCGAGAAAGTGGAAGCGCAGTCCTCGCACCACGGTCTGGCGCGAGAGGTAGCGGGCGTGCGCGCTGTGCGGGATGCCGAGATCCGCGGCGCTCTGCAGCAGGCTGGCGAACTCGGCCGAGTCGACCATGTTCAGTGGCTCGAGGGTGTCGGCGAAGGCGTTCAAGAACATTGGCGGTCAGTCTACGAAGGGTCCGAACCGCACGCCCGGCCGCGCTCAGGCCGAGTGCTCCGGGGCCGCGGTCGCGCTCGCGGCACGTTCGGGCGCGACCGTCATCCCCGCTGGACCCTCCGGCGCGGCGCGGCCCGCCAAGGCGTACACCTCGGACCCGTCGACGGTCTCGTTCGCCATGAGCAGGCTGACCAGCTTGTCGAGGACGTCGCGGTGCTCCTTGAGCACGTCGATCGCACGGCTCTCGGCATCACGAAGGAGCCGGGAAACCTCTGCGTCGATCGCCGCTTGGGTTTGCTCCGCGAAGGGGCGGCTCGAGAAGGCCTCGCCGCCGCCCAGGAACACCGAGCCGCCCACGGGATAGCCCACCGGGCCGACCGTGGCCGACAAGCCGAACTCACGGACCATCTTGGTCGCGAGATCGGTCGCCCCTGCGAGGTCGTTCGCGGCCCCCGTGGACCCCTGCCCAAAGACGAGCAGCTCGGCCGCCCGCCCTCCCAGGCGAACGGCGAGGGAGTCCTTGAGGTACTGCTCGCTGTAGAGGTGCCGTTCGAAGAGCGGCAGCTGCTCGGTCGCGCCCAGCGCCTGACCCGCCGGGAGGATCGTGACCTTGGCGACCGGATCGGCGCTCGGCGAGTACACGGCCACGAGGGCGTGCCCGGCCTCGTGGACCGCGACCGCATGCTTCTCCTCGGGCAACAAAACGTTGGAGCCCTCGCGGCGCCCGAGGATGATGCGGTCCCGGGCATCGTCGAAGTCGCTCGAGCGGAGCACCTCACGGCCGGCGCGCACGGCGTTGATCGCCGCCTCGTTCACGAGATTGGCAAGATCGGCACCCGAGAACCCCGGGGTGCCCCGAGCGACGACTTCGAGGTCGACGGATCGATCGAGCCGCTTGCCCCGGCAGTGCACCTCGAGGATCGCTTTGCGCTCCATGAGGGTCGGCAGCGGGATGACCACCTGTCGGTCGAAGCGCCCCGGTCGCAGCAGGGCGGGGTCGAGCACCTCGGGGCGGTTCGTGGCGGCGAGCACCGCAATCCCTGAGGCCGGGTCGAATCCGTCCATCTCGGCGAGCAGCTGGTTGAGGGTTTGCTCGCGCTCGTCGTTGGCCACGATGGCGCCCGCGCCGGCGCGCCGCTGCCCGATGGCGTCGATCTCGTCCACGAAGATGATCGCCGGGGCCCGTTTGCGGGCCTCTTGGAACAGGTCACGGACCCGTGCCGCGCCGACCCCGACGTACATCTCGACGAAGCTCGAGCCGGCGACGGAGAAGAAGGGCACCGACGCCTCGCCGGCGACGGCACGGGCCAACAACGTCTTGCCGGTCCCGGGAGGTCCGACCATCAACACGCCGCGCGGCGCGATCGCGCCCGCTCGGGCGTAGCGCTCCGGCTGGCGCAGGAAGTCGACGACCTCCCGGATCTCCTGCTTTGCGCCCTCGTAGCCGGCGACGTCGTCGAAGGTCGTGCTCGGCCGCTCCTCGTCGAAGAGCTGTGCCCTCGAACGCCCGACCCCGAGGACTCCCTGGAGGCGCCCGGCTGCCCCGCGCGAGAGCCGGTACCACAGGTACCCGAGCACGAGGAACGGGAGGAGCAGGATCAACCACGAGAGCACCTCGGCGCCGAAGGACGTCCCGCTCGACGTCGCGGTGATCTGGACCCCTGCCTTCTCCAGCTGGTTCAAGAACGTCTGCCCGGCCTGGGATGGGATCACCGTCGTGTACGACGTCCCGTTGTCGAGCGTGCCGGTGGCCGTCCCGTCGGTCGCCAGGGTGATCGTCCGAACGTGGTGCTCGGTGACGTCGTGCAGGAACTGGGTGTAGTTCAACGTCACGGGCTGCTTCGTCGACGTCGCGGGGACGACGAAGTACAAGCCGATGAACAGCGCCAGCGCGATCAGCCACAGGTAGTGCCGCCACGCCGGTGGGGTCGGCGGAGCGACCGGTGCGCCCTTGTCGGGCGTCGGCGGCGGCGTTGCCCGCTTGGTCACGCTGCCGTCTCGCTCCGGGAATGCTCGCTGACGGCCCTCTTCGCGAGGGCCTCCTCGGTCACTGCTTCGGACCTCCTCGTGTGGTCATGTCCTCTGTCGACCCGGGCGCACGCCAGCGGGGCCACGTCCCGCCGGCCCGGCACCCGAACCGGTCGTGGGCGACTCTAAAGGAAATGGATTTGCCTGTTCATGCCAGCGTAAGGATCCGTCGTTACGGTTCGGGTCGTGCCCCCGGTCGAACGCGCTCCGGACCGCTACGGGCCGTCAGCGCCCGTGGACCGTGCTGGCGGGGGACGCCCCGGCCCGATCCCGCCTTCCTTTGACTTCGACGGCGGGCGCTCCGGCTCGCCCCCACTCCCAGGACCACCGCCCCCACTCCCAGGACCACCGCGGCGGCGCCCAGGCGTCAGGCCGTACCCGACGGAGCCGCAGAACTGGGCGCCAACGCAACGACGGCCACGCCGCAGCCGTGCCGAGCGTGGCGTGGAAGCCAACGCCCGGCTGACCGCCTCGACGGCCGTCGTCCTGCTCGTCCTGCTCGCGATCGAGGGGCTGACGATCCTGCGCATCCGGGGGCTGCTCAGCGTCCACGTCTTCGTGGGGATGCTGCTCATTCCACCGGTGATGCTCAAGGTGGGGTCCACAACCTACCGGTTCGCTCGCTACTACCTGGGGTCCCCCGCCTACCGTCGGCGAGGACCGCCTCCCCCAACCCTGCGCCTCCTCGGCCCCTTCGTCGTCGTGACCACCGTCGGCGTCCTGGCGAGCGGCGTCGCCTTGTTGCTCGCACCGGTTCGGTACCGCAGCGAGCTGCTGTTCCTCCACAAGGCCGCCTTCGTCCTTTGGTTCTTCGCCATGGCGATCCACGTGCTCGGGCATCTCGCCGACACCGCCCGACTCGCCCCACGGGACTGGATCGCTCGCACCCGCCGTGACGTCGCGGGCGCGGGGGTGCGCCAGTGGGCGGTGGTCTCGGCGGTCGCGCTCGGCATCCCGCTCGCGTTGGCAGTGATGAGCCATGTCGGGCCGTGGTTGGCCGCATGACCGGACGCCCATGGCCGCCCAACGGCGTCGCCCGGCCCGGACCTCGAGGCTTCTGAGCCGGACCTCGGCCTCGATCGAGCGCGCCCGGCGTCGACCCTTGGCCGTTCCGCCGCCCCAGCAGCGGATCGCAACCGGCACCAAGCAGTGCCCGCCTGCAGCCACCCGCGCGGTCCAGCTCGGATGCTCCCAGCGACTGGCCTCCGCAGTCGCTGGACTCGCCAAGCCGGGCACCCCTTGGCGCCTCGCGCCCCTGTGGAGCGCCGAAGGTCCCGACGACGCCTCTGTCGCGTCGTGGCCGGGCCGGTCGGCCCTTCGGCCACCGGTGCCCCCCTGTGCCGGCCAGAACCGCGCGTGGTGGTGTAGACCTACGGCGTGCCCGACGAAGAGGTCTCGTCTCGATGCGCGTCCTCGTAGCCGAAGACGACGCCGGCTTGCGCTCGGTGCTCGAGCGTGGCCTGCGAGAAAGTGGCTACGTCGTCGACGCAGTGGACGACGGCGAACGCGCCCTCGCCTTCCTGCGTGCCTACGACTACGAGGCCGCCATCATCGACTGGCGCATGCCGAAGGTCTCCGGACTGGACGTCGTTCGGGAGCTGCGTCGTCGCAGGTCTGCGGTCCCCATCCTCATGCTTACCGCTCGCGATGCTCCCTCGGACCGCGTGACCGGTCTCGACGAGGGTGCAGACGATTACCTCGTCAAGCCGTTCGACTTCGGAGAGCTCCTCGCGAGGCTCCGCGCGCTGCAACGTCGTTCACCGGTGTTGCAGTCGACCCACCTCGTCGTGGGCGACGTCGAATACGTGCCGGCAACACGAGAAGTCAGGGTCGGATCCGAGAAACGATCGCTCACCGCGACCGAGCTGTCCATCCTCGAGCTGCTGATGCGCCGATCCCCCGCAGTGGTCGGGCGTCGCTCGATCGCCGTCCATGTCTGGGCCGAGGAGGCCGACGCGCTCGGTTCGAACACCATCGACGTGCACCTCGCGCGCCTGCGAGCCAAGCTTGCTTCGGGTCACGTCCGGATCGAAACCGTTCGCGGCGTGGGGTACCGCATCGTCGCGGCATGAGGACATGAGGGTCCGCGCCCTTTCCCGGCCGCCGATCGCACACGCCGCGCGAGTCGCGCTCGTCGTCGCGCTCGTCATCGGCGTGCTCTTCTTCCTATTCGCGTTGATCTTCGACCTCCTCGACCACGACCACCTCGTGGCCCAGGTGGACAACGGGCTCGCCGAGCGACTCTCCGAGGTCAGCCATCCCGGCGGCCTCCGCCTGGGCGTGGGCCACGTCGACTACGGCCAAGACGTCGACGCCGCACCGATCGTGCTGTGGAGAGTCGACCACGATGGCCGTGCGGTTCGCTGGAGCGACGCGGGGCCGCAGCTCGCACCCTCGGCATGGTCCCGCAGCGGCGAGCCGACGACTGCGACCCTCGGAACGAGCTCGTTCCGCCTCCTTGCGGTCCGCTCGGGCAACGGATGGTGGGTTGCCGGCCAGAGCCTCGCCGCGACGAACCACATCGGCTCGGTGCTGCTCACGGCCGAGCTCATTGCCGGTCCGATCCTCGTCGTCGCGGTGTTCTTCGGCGCGCTGGTGATCGGGCTCAAGGCCTCCGGTCCCATCGAGCAGGCCCGACGGCGTCAACTGGAGTTCACCGCCGACGCCTCCCACGAGCTTCGCACGCCGCTCAGCGTGATCCAGGCCGAGGCCAACCTGGCACTGCGCACGCGCCGCGACGCGGGCACCTATCGCACGACGATCGAGCGGATCCAGGCCGAGAGCGAGCGGCTCCGCCGGATCGTCAACGACCTGCTCTGGCTGGCGCGCTTCGATTCCGAACCGCCGCCTCCCGGTGACGAGCCGGTCGACTTGGTCACCATCGCGACGGCCTGTGCCGACCGCTTCAGCGCCGTCGCCCGGTCCAAAAACATCGAGCTGACCGTCCGTCACGAGGGCAAGGGGCATCCGCTGATCAAGGCGCCGCCCGAATGGATCGATCGGCTCATCGGCGTGCTCGTCGACAATGCCTGCCGCTACGCCGGCACCGGGGGCGCCGTGCGCGTCCTGGTGGCGATGCGGGGCAATCGCGTCTCGCTGTGCGTCGAGGACACCGGCCCGGGGATCCCCGAGAGCGAGCGTGCGCACCTCTTCGACCGGTTCCATCGCGCGACGACCGAGGGCACCGGCGCGGGACTCGGGCTCGCCATCGCCGATGCAGTCGTCCGCTCGACCGGGGGCCGCTGGCGAGTCGCGGACGCCCCCGGGGGTGGTGCGCACATGGAGGTCCTCTGGCACCGCTCCCCGACCAAGGATCTCGGGCACTCCGATCCCAGCGCCGGCGCTGCATGACGGTCACCGCGACGCGGACGTACCGTGGGGGCTTGGCTCGGGGGGCACCCGATCGCCCCCCCGATACCACGAGCGCCAGATGAGCCGGTGCACGGGGATCCACCGCGGGATGTCGCGCAGACCAGGGATGAAGGGCACGAGGAGCAGCAGCAGCGTCGCCAAGCCCGTGAGGTAGATCGCAATGAGGTCGACGTTGGCGGAGCTGCGAAACCCCGGCACCTGGTACCAGAGCTGGTAGAGCCACAACCACGGCTGGCCCGGGTAGCTGCCGGTCTCGTTCATGACGCCCCACTGGGTGCCGGTCAAATGCTCTGCTTTCGCTCGGCTGGCGAAGTAGCTCCCGTCCTCTAAGAACAGAAGCGGCCGGGTGAAATTCGTCCCGTAGAACGGCTGCTGCGCGATGAGGTCCGCATCGAGCGCACCGCTGCGCGCGAGCGCGAGCTCGCTGCCGACCAGCGTCGGAACGGGACCGTCGGGTGCGGACGGCACGACCGCGACGCCCCTTTCGAAGCGCACGCGAGGCAGCACCTTGAGGTAGGCACGGTTCCACGTCGCGCGCTGCGCCGCCGAAGCCTGCTCGTAGCGCTTGAGGGCGGCCGCGACCTGCGGGTCGCTCGGGGCCACCTTGGCGAGGGGTGACAGCACGAAGGTCTTCGCAGGATCGATCGGCTGGCGGACCCCGGCCAGGGTCTGCCACGACACGCCGATCCGCTGCACGTTCGCGGTCCCGTGGTTGTACGGCGGCCCGTACCTGGCGGTCTCGCTCGTGCCGGCGAGCTCGCTCGCGGCCGTGGCGAGGAAGTCCGCAGGCGCCACCTGCGACCAGCTCTGGATCGTCACGGGTGGGACGTCGGGCGAGGAGAGCAGGCCCGCGAGGAGAAAGACGAGGGCCGCCACGATGACCACGGCCACCGTGCCTTCTTTCACGATGTCGTAGCGACGCGTCGGGCCCCGCCAGTGCGCCGCCTCGTTGCGGGCGATCAGACGCCGGGCTGGCGCCCTCGGCCCGCCGAGCGAACCGGTGCTGACGATCGGCGGCACCACGCCGCGGGCGCGAACGGCCACGACGTGCAGGCCGACGATGGCGACGAGCACGATGGGGACGAGCACCACGTGCCACAGCAGCATCTGACCGAAGTTCATGAGATTGAAGAACGAACCGATCCCCGCCGCGTTGAATGCGTCCTTGCCGTTCGTGGCGATCCACTGCGAGTCGAAGTTCTGTTGCGACAGGTACCCGGTGAAAGCCTCGACCACCGAGGCGAGGAACGCGATCACACCGGTGATCCAGGTCCTGGCCCGGCGACCACGCCATGCGGCCATCCAGAACTTGCCCCACAGGTGGATGACCATGAGCGCCATGAACAGCTCGACGCTCCAGAGGTGGAGGCTGTTGAAGAAGTGGCCGACGGGATTGGTGTGCCACCAATCGGTCCCCCCGAGGGCGATCGCGAAGCCCGAAACGATCGCCATGCCGAGCGCCGCCAGCGTGGCGACGCCGAAGACGTACACCCAGGACGCCACGTAGGCCGGCTGGCGATCGGGGATGAGCCGCTCCGGCGGCAACGTGGCGAGGAGGCGACGGCGAAGGCGCGCCGTCCACATGGCGGCGCGTTCTCCATCCGGGACGCCCGGCGTCGACGTGGTCCCGCCCGTGGATGGCTCCTCGAGAAGCGCCTCGCGCTCCGGCGGCGGGTCGTCTTCGCTTGCGGCGTCCTTGTCCCCCTTCGGGAACGGAACGACCAGCGCGGCACCGAAGATCACCACCATCACGGCGATCAGCACCAGGTTCGCCTCCGAGACGGTGAAGATCGACCAGTGCAGGTAGCGACCGGGCTGGTCGAGGTTCGCCACAGCAGCGAGCATCGGCTTCGTCACGGCCATGACGGTACGCCTCTGGGCGCCCGGACGCCCAGGGTCCAACGTCCCGACCCCGTAGCGCTCACCCCTGGTCCAGGCCCTGCCCGTCGTCGGGTTGCCGTCATGGCCGCGAAGCGGTCAACCTGGTCCGGAGGACCTTCGCCCTGGGGCAAGCCGTGCGCCGTTGGCACGGACACAGAGGCAAGCGAGACGACGGGAAGCAATGGACCATGCCTGAGCTCAGAAGGCGCCGTCGCGGGTGGCCGCATGGGCGCTTGCGCGCCCTTTCGGTCGCCACGCTCTTCGCGCTCGTCACAGCAGGGTGCTCGACCCCTGCCATCAGCGCGCATCGCTCAGGGATCTCGTCGCCGAATGCGGGTGCCGCCCACGCCTCGCCGACGACCGCCCCGGCCGCGCCCGCGCCGACGACCACGACCACGGTCCCCGAACAACCGGGCTGGACTCCGGTGAGCACCGGTCCCCGAGGGATCGCCGTCGACGAGCGGACGATCACCGCTGCCGACGGGAACCAGATCACCGTGGCGCGGTTTCGGGTCGGCCTCACGCGCTTCGACCTCCATGTCGGCAGCCAGGATCCCCCGACCGGTGGCGCTTCTCTTCCCCCCGACGCCGGTGCTGCGATCAGTGCCACCGAGAGCCCCCTGCTGCTCGCAGCCTTCAACGGTGGGTTCGAGGCTTCGAGCGGAGCCGGTGGCTTCCTCGTCGACGGCGTGACCCTGCTCCCGCTCGAGCCCGGAAACGCCAGCTTCGTGATCGACGCCAACGGCACCGGTCACGTCGGCGTGTGGGGCCAGGACCTTCCGGCACCCGGTGAGCACGTGGTGAGCGTGCGCCAGAATCTGGCCCCGCTCGTCGTCGGGGCGCAGCCCAGCCCCCAGATCGCCGACATCGCCGCCTGGGGTGCGACACTCGGTGGCGGTGCGGTCGTCGCCAGGAGCGCGCTTGGTGAAGACGCCCAGGGGAACATCCTCTACGCCGGCAGCATGGCAGCCCTCCCCGTCGACCTGGCGGATGCGCTCATCGCCTGCGGCGCGACCACGGCCATGGAGCTCGACATCAACCCCGAGTGGGTCCAGCTGGCCATGGCATCGAGCCCGGGCGGACCGCTCAGCACGGGCGTCCCAGGACAGAACCGGCCCGCAGACCAGTACCTCACGGGTTGGACACGAGACTTCGTGGCGGTGCTAGCGAACTGGTAGCGGCATCCTCGGACGCTGCAGATGTGTCGAACCCGTGCACCGTTCGTCCTGTCCACGTAGTGTTGGCGACATCGTGTCCTGAGCAACAACGTTCGGAAGGGCTCCGCGGCGATCATTTCTTCGGAAACCCCGCGGGGATGCGCTTTCGGACCCATGAGGAATCGGGGGGCTATGGCAACCTGGGATCAATCGGTCGACCTGGTCATCGTGGGATCGGGAGGCGGCGCCCTGGTGGGGGCCCTTGCCGCCGCTGACGCCGGGCTCGAGCCACTGGTCATCGAGAAGCAGGGCTTCGTCGGCGGCTCGACCGCCATGTCGGGCGGGATCATCTGGATGCCGAACAACCCGTTGATGGCCGCCGAAGGCGTCCCGGACTCCCACCAAGCGGGCCTCGACTACCTCGAAGCGGTGGTCGGCGACGCCGGTCCGGCATCCAGCCTCGCACGACGGGAGTCGTTCCTCACCAACGGCTATGAGATGATCACGATGCTCCAGCGCAAGGGTGTCAAGCTCGTGCGCTGTCCCGGCTACTCGGACTACTACGACACGCGCAAGGGTGGGAACGCCGCGGGGCGCTCGATCGAAGGAGCGCCGTGGGACGGCCGTCAGCTCGGTGCCTGGCACGACAAGGTCAACCCCGGCATGGCGCGGGGCCTCGGTCTGGCCGTCAAGACCAACGAGATCCGCCACCTGCCGATGTTCCTTCGGTCCCCCAAGTCCTTCGCCATCGCCGCGCGGGTGTTCTTCCGCACGAAGTGGGCGCAGCTTTTGGGTCAGGACCTCTTCACCAACGGCATGTCGACGATCGGCCAGATCCTCAAGGTCGTCGTCGACGCGGGCATCCCCGTCTGGCTGAATGCCCCGGTGGAGAAGCTCATCGTCGAGAACGGACGGGTCCGCGGCGTCGAGGCGACCCGCGACGGCACGCTCGTCGCCGTCGAGGGGCGCAAGGGGGTGCTGCTCGCGGCGGGCGGCTTCGAGCGCAACGCCGCCATGCGGCGCAAGTACAGCGGGGACCAGCCCAACGAGGCCCAGTGGACGATCGCCAACCCGGGAAACACCGGCGAGGTGCTGGCTGCCGCGATGGACCTCGGCGCCAAGACCGACCTGCTCGACGAGGCCTGGTGGCTCCCCTCGCCCCGGCTCGAGCTGGCGGGGTCGATCTTGAACGTGGCGCGCCAGCTCCCGGGGACGATCTTCGTCGATCAAGCCGGGAAGCGCTTCGTCAACGAATCCAACTCCTACGTCGAGGTGGGCAAGGCGATGTACGCGGCGAAGGCGGTACCCTGCTGGCTGATCTTCGACGACGCGTTCCGTCGCCGCTACCCCACCCAGCGCGCCGGCTCGATCCTCAACTCCTTGCCCGGGCGCCCGCTCCCCTCCGAGTGGATCGACAACGGCTGGGTCAAGAAGGCGAACAGCATCGAGGAACTGGCTCGGGCCATCGGCGTCGACCCCGATGGCCTCATCGCCACGGTGCGGCGCTTCAGCGAGTACGCCAAGGTCGGCCAGGACCCCGATTTCGGGCGGGGCCAGTCGATGTACAACGCTGCCCTCGGTGACCCCGGATATCGGCCCAACCGGGCCCTCGGGCCGATCGAGAAGCCACCCTTCTACGCCACCGAGATCTACCCCTCCGACGTGGGGACCTGCGGCGGCCTGCTCTGCAACGAGCACGGGCAGGTGCTCGGGGAGAACGACGAGCCGATCCCTGGCCTCTACGCGACCGGCAACATCACCGCAACCGTGATGGGTCGCACCTATCCGGGCGCCGGAGCGAGCATCGCCAACACCATGGCCTTCGGGTACGCGGCTGCGCGCCACGCTGCCGGCGTCGTCGCATAAGGGCGAGCACCGATCGACAGTCGCCGAGGACCGAAGCGCCGACCCGGAGGGCCCGGACCCACCGTCTTGTGCATGATGGCCCCCGCCGAGGTGGCCCGGGTCTCGGCGCTGTTCCCCGACGTCTCCTTCGTCGAGGTCCCGGCGCACGGTGCCCTCCCTGCCGAGGTCCGTGCTGAGATCCTCCTCGTCAGTGGACCGGGCCCCAACCTTGGCCCGGTGCTCGAGCGTGGCGTGCGCTGGGTGCACACGACCGCCACCGGGATCGAGCGCTTCCCGACCGCCCTGCTCGGCGACCGCCTGTTCACCTGTTCTCGGGGAGCAGGAGCCATCGCGATCTCCGAATGGGTCCTGGCGATGATGCTCGCGTTCGCCAAGCGCCTCCCGGAGAGCTGGACCCACGATGCCACCACCAGGTGGACCCGGGCCGACCTCGACACCCTCTACGAACGCACCCTCTGTCTTGTCGGCATCGGCGGTATCGGCACCGCGATCGCCCATCGGGCGCTCGGTTTCGGGATGCGGGTCATCGCGCTGCGGCGTCGTCCGCTCCCCTCCCCGCTCCCGGGGGTCGAGATCGCAAGCCACCTCGACACGCTGCTGGAGCGAGCCGACCATCTCGTGCTCGCCGCCCCGCTGACGCCCAGCACGACGCACCTCCTCGACGCTCGGGCGTTGCGCATCGTCAAGCCGGGCCTGCACCTCGTCAACGTGTCACGAGGCGGTCTCGTCGACCAGGAGGCATTGCGGCTCGCCCTCGACGAGGGCACCGTGGAGCGGGCGTCCCTCGACGTCGCCACGCCCGAGCCGCTCCCGCCGGACCACTGGCTGTTGCGCCATCCCCGGGTCCGGCTCTCCCCGCACATCTCGTGGTCTGCCCCGTGGGGCCTCGATCGGACGTACGCGGTCTTCCGGGCAAACCTCGATCGGTACCTCGCCGGAGAGCCCCTCGCCGGGGTCGTCGACGTCGCCGAAGGGTACTGATCGAGGGCCGCGGACCTCCAGATCCAGTCCCGTGGCGCTCGGCGGCCATCGTGGTCCGACCGGCCTGGACGACCCCAGGGAACAAGACTATGATCATGGTTTGCAAGGTGGTCATGGCTGACGGCAGCACTGCCACCTTGGAGTTCGAGGGCCGAGCGGGCCGAGCGCGAAGAAAGGCGGGGGACGATGGGTCAATCAACCGTGGACTACCGGGTCATCTCGACGGACAACCACATCAACGAACCACCCGGCACCTATGTGGACCGAGTCCCGAAGCACTTGAAGGACCGCGCGCCGCGCATGATGCGCGGCGCGGATGGCGGCGACGGCTGGAGCTTCGACGGCAAACCGCCGAAGGTCACGCTCGGACTCGGGGCAACCGGGGCCATCACCGAACAGGACTTCAAGAAGTACAAGAAGAGCGGGATCCGTTTCGAAGAGCTTTTGCCCGGGAACTACGAGGGGGCTGCCGCGATCAAGGACAACGAAATGGACGGTGTCGACGCGGCGACCATCTACCCGGCGGCCGTCGGCGGCGCCTACCAGATCAAAGACCGCGAGCTCGCCCTGGCCTGCGTCCGTGCCTACAACGATTGGCTGATCGACGACTTCTGCTCAGCCGATCCTTCGCGATTGCTCTCGTTGCCCTTCATGCCTGTCGACGACGGGATCGACACGCTCGTCGCCGAGGCCGAGCGCGTCATCGAAAAGGGCGCTGCAGGCCTCTCCCTGCCGTTGCCCGAGGTCGCGTACCACGATCCCCGGTACGACCCGCTGTGGAAGGTGGCCTCCGAGGCCAAGGTTCCCGTCACCATCCATCGCGTGGGAGTCAACCGTGCCCAGAACGTTGACTTCCAGATCGACGCCACCCCGGGGATCGCCGTCGTCGGCATCGTCCAGCGGTTCTTTTCGGCGATCAACCCGATCAGCAACATGATCTACACCGGCGTCTTCCAACGCTTCCCCGACCTCGTCTTCATCGCGGCCGAGGTCAACTGCGGATGGCTCCCGAGCCTCGCGATGCAGATGGACCAGGAATGGGAGCGCCAGCGCCATTGGTCCAAGCTGCCCATCGAGGAACCGCCGAGCTCTTACATCGGCAAGAACGTGTTCGTCACGGTCCTCGACGACTACGTCGGCTACCGCTACGCCAAGGATGACCCGCTGCTCGCCAGCGCGGCGATGTTCTCGAGCGACTACCCCCACTCCACAACCCTGTGGCCGCGGAGCAAGGAGTACATCGCGACGCTGACCGCCGGGATGGACGAGCAGACCAAGCACCAGATCCTGGCGGGGAACGCGATCCGCGCGTACCACCTGGACTGACGGGGAGGCCTCCCCTCGCAGCGCCGCAACACGACCGTCGGTCGCAACGTGGGCCGTCGAGTGTCTGAGCGCGCACCGCCACAGGGCCGTTGGTGAAACCCTCAGGGCGACGGCGGGCAGATGCGCAGCTCCTTGATCTCCCCGTCGACCACGGTGAAGACATCGAGCACCCGCAGATCCGTATCGCCGGCGCGAATGACTGCGGCAACCGTCGGGAGGTTGACGTAGAGGGTCTCGACGTGGGGCTGGGGCTTGAGGTTCTCCACGACGTGCCGGTAGAAGGCAGCGATCGCCGGGAAGCCCTCGTGACGTTGGCCCTGCTGGGTCGTGACGACCGCGTCGTGGGCATACAGGTCGGCCGCTGACGGGTCGCCCGCGCGTACTCGAGCGAACACCTCCCGGATGATCGCTTCAGGCGTTCGGGGTCTGGGGTCGGTCATCGCCAGGTCCTTTCGTTCTCAGCCGGTGGCGCTTCCGAGACGCTGCCCCTTGGTCGGTCACGCCAGCAACATCGCCAGACCGATTCCGTTAGCGTTCGGCGGAGAGAACGAGCGCGCCACAGCCGTGCAACGGGGAACCGGCCTGGACGAGGCTCATGGAGCACTGCACCTGGCGCTCCCCGCAACGCCCCTGCAGTTGACGCACGGCTTCGACCAGCTGGGGGGAGCCATGCAGGCGTCCCATCCCCAACGCACCACCAGAGGTGTTGAGCGGGAGCCGTCCGCCTGGCTCGGTGGTCGCGTCCTGGATGAACTCGAACGCTTCGCCCTCGGGACAGAAGCCGAATGCCTCGAGCCACAGCAACGGGAAGTAACTGAAACCGTCGTAGAGGTTGAGATGGTCGATGTCGGCCGGTCCGACGCCGGCGTTGTCCCACAACGTCGAGGCGAGCCTCTTCGCACTGTGCATGAAGCCCTCGAGCGTCTGCACCGGAGCGTGGTCGTAGCTCAAGCCGAGCGCGACACATCCGGTGACATACACCGGGGTGACGGGAAGGTCCTTCGCTCTCTCGGCAGTGGTGACGACGACGGCCCCGCAGCCGTCCACGGCCATGTCGCAGTCGAGCACGCTGAGCGGCTCGGCCACCATCGGCGAATCGAGGTAGTCCTGGCGTGAGATCGGGCTCCGGAAGAAGACGGCATCGGGGTTCATGGCGGCGTTGCGACGGTTCCGCACGATGAAGGTCGCCAGGTGCTCTCTGGTCGCGCCGTACTTCGCCATGTAGCGGGAGTACGGGAGGGCGAAGGCCATGACGGTGTTGCTCAGCCCGTAGGGCGCCAGGAACTCCCCGTTGCCGCTCACTCGCCGCACGTCGGCGATGCCGAACGGCCCATGGGGGCTGTGCATCGCCCGGTAGACGAGGGCGTAGTTGCACGCGCCGGCCGCGACGGCATGGACTGCCTCGACGAGCGACGAGGTGATCGTGCCCTGGGTGATCGAGCAGCTCCACCGCAGGTGCCGAAGCGGGGCGGTGCGGGCGAGGTAGTTGACCGTCACGAGGTCGACGCCATCGACGTTGCCGGCGTTCAGACGCGACGGGTTGGGGTAGTTGCTGATGCCGTCGATGTCGTCGAGGGTGAGTCCGGCGTCGGCCACCGCACTGGCCGTTGCTTCGAGGGCGAGCGCCCCCAAGGGGGCGTCGAGGTGGCGTCCGATACGCGAGTACGCGCTGCCAACGATCGCGACGCGGTTGCGGATCGGCATCATCGTGCCTTCGCCCCCGCGACGAGCACGAATTGGGGGAGCTGCAGGTCGCCCTGTCCGTAGGGCTCGAAGTGGACCCGGACCGCCGACCCGACCCGCGCGGCCTCGACTGGCGCGCCAAGGAGATTGCCCACCACGAGCAAGCCGGGCTGTTCGTCCAGCTCGACGACCACGCAGGCATAGGGCACCATTGCCTCGAAGCCCACCACCCGTGCTTGGCGCATGACCGAGCACTCGTAGATCGCCCCCGTGCCGGCCACCACAGCGAAGTCGAAGGCCGTCCCGTGGCAGTCCGGGCAGACCGGAACGGGTGGGTGGTGCATCTTCGAGCACCCGGTGCACGCCTGGATGGCGAGCTCGCCTCGAGCAGCCGCCGCCCAGAACGGCGCGCTGAGCGGGGACGGATCGAGCGCTGGTCGCCGGATCCCCGCGATTGGCACGGCCATCGCGGCTACACCTCGACCCGCAGGAAGCGCACACCGTGCTCGCCGCTGACGACCGGACCGTATTCCGTCGCCCCCTCGACGAAAACGACCGTCCCGGGTCGCACGACGGTGCCTTCGATCGTCGCGTCGCCATCGAGGATGTAGAGCACCTCGGACTCCGCATGGGAGTGGCGCGGCTCGCGATGACCCGGCTCGTACTCGGCGATGATCACCCGCGGGACGCCGTCGGCACCGCCAACGAGGTGCTTGGAACGGACGCGCGGATCGCCTTCTTTCATCCCGGGCTTGAGGGGCGACACTCGCCACTCCGCCTGTGCTTCATCGACGTAGAGAATCCGACCCACTCGGACCACCTCCTTGCGCAACGCGGCTCGAAGCCTTCACCCCCAAGCCTTGCCGACCGACGAGACCTACGAACCGAGGTGGAGCCGGAGGAACCGCATGCCCTGCGGGCCACCCTCGATCGGGCCGTACGTCGTCCCGCCCTCGATGTAGATGAGCATGCCCGCCGTGATCGGTTCACCGGCGATCGTTCCACCGCCGTCGATGATGTGGAGCAACTCGCTCTCGTCGTGGCTGTGAGCCTTCTCGAAGTGGCCCGGTTCGTACTCCACGAACTGGCCGCGCGGAACCGCGCTGGACCCGAGCTCGAAGGGCTTGAAGCGCACGCCGGGCTCGCCGGCTGCCGCCTTGCCCGCCCAGTTGTTGGGCACCTCCGTCCAACCCATGCTCTCGAAATCCACGTAGTGCACTGCCATCGCTCGCTCCTCCGTTCTGTCGTTGCTCTTCTGCCTTTCTCAGGCAGATCCGATCCTTCCAGACCCAGCAGCCGCATTCAGACTCAAATTCGCACCTCGATCAGAAGTGGACCGTGATCCGCGTGCCGCAGATTGGCTTCCCTGCGTTGACCGACACGTATCTCGCCCCGCGGAGCTGCACGAAATACTCGCAGGCGGTCTTCGGGAACATGGCGGGCGTGCCGAATCCTCGGAACGTGTCCGGCGAGGGAAGGATCCCCTCCGCGCTGTAGCTGGCGAGGTTGCGAAGGCGAGCGATGTAGACGCTCCTCGTCAGGTGCGACCCGGCCAGCTCGAGACCCTTGATCGCCAGGTCCACACCGATGTACGACGAGTACGCCCCGTTGTCGGGAATGCCGCCGGTGTACTTGGGGTCGTAGTGCTTGAGGGTCTTGAGCATCTCCTTCACCGCAGCGTTCGGGGTCTGGAAATCGATGGGCGTGGCGAAGTAGTCGCCGTCGAGGGCGGTTCGGGCGGCGGCATCCGTCAGCACGTTCTCGTCGTATCCGCTGAAGTACAACTGCTTCGCGCCCAGGCCGGCGGCCTTGACTGCTGCAGAGAGCGCGACATCAGAGGCGTCCACCAACGATCCCACGACGACGTTGCATCCGGCCGTCTTGATCTGCAGCACCGCAGCCGTGAAGTCCGAGCTCCCGAAGGGCACCGAGGAGTTGTCGTAACAGCTCTTGACCCCGTACGCAGCGGACGCATCCTGTAGGGCCACGATGGACTCCTGAGAGGCAGGAGAGATGCCGTAGGCGAGACCGGCCAGCTTGGTCACCCCGATGGAGCGGAGGAACTTCCCGAAGTAGGTGTAGCCGTAGTAGGTGCCGTTGATCGGGGCACCGGCGGGGATCCCCGTCGCGAACATGTTCGAATACTGCTTCTCGGTCCACTCCGGACCGCCCGTCCCGGCACCGATGACCGGAACCCCAGCTTGGCTGAGGAAGGGCGCAGCTCCCGCCGTGAAGGTGGACTCGTTGACGATGAGGAACGCCCCTTTGTCCTGGACCAGGAATTGGGAGGCCACGAGGTTCTGCTGGGGACTGGACTGGTCGTCTTCGACGACGAGCTTCAGCGGGTGCCCGTCGACCCCACCGTGGGCGTTCTGGAGTGCCACCCGTGCCTGTGCGGCGCCGGCTCCATCGGCCCAGACGGAGGCACCGGCACCGGTGAGGCTCGTGACGTAGCCGATCACGATGGGAGGCTTGCGTCCGCTGGCTGCTCCAGCGGTTCCCCCCAAACCCATGGCGAGCATGGACAGCGTCGTCGCCACCGCCAGGACCCACCGCCTCCGACCCAAGCGCATTGCACCCCTCCCCTCCCGTTGCCGAACCCATGGGTCTCGGCACTACGTCGCAGCCGCGACCGGGACGTTCTCCGGCCACGCGATGACCCCCGCCTCCTTCAGCTTGGCGATCTCCGACTCGGAGTACCCGAGCTCGCCCATGATCTTGACCGTGTGCTCCCCGAGGGTGACGAAGGGCTTGCCCTCCTCGCAGGGGGTCTCCGAGAACGACACGACCGGCGCGTGGCGCCAGTACCGGCCCCCGGGGGCCTGGTCGGCGTAGGCCCAGTGCTGGGTCGGGACCATGAAACCGATCTGGCGGGTGTGGGGGTCCAGGTGCAAGAAGCGCCGGTGGCCCATCGCGTCCGCGCGTACGCAGCCGAGGTCGGCCTCGGTCAGCAGGCGCTCCCATTCCGGTGCCGAGCGGGTCCGGAACACCGGCTCGAGGAGCTCGCCGAGCGCCGCCCGGTGGGCATAGCGGTTCGCCCAGGTCGAGAAGCGTTCGTCGTCGGCAAGCTCGGGGCGGCCGATCAGGCGGCAGAAAGCGGCGAAGTCCTCGTCGAAGGGAACGGCCAAGAAGACCCACCCGTCGGCCGTCTCGTAGAGCCGGTAGGTCGCTTCGAGGCCGAGCTGCGCCTTGTCAGGGTTCCGGCGCGGCGGCTTTCCCTCGTAGGAGAAGGCGTCGTCCGAGTTGCAGTAGACGACGGAGTTCATCATCGTGGTCTCGAGGTACTGGCCCTTGCCGGTGAACCAGCGCGCGGCCAGGCCGAGCATGATGCCCGTCGCCACCCCTGATCCCGAGATCGGGTCCGGGGATTGGTCCCCGATCGGGATGTTGCCCTCGCCGGACTGGAAGACCGAGTTGCCCGCGAGCGCGCCCATCGTCGGGTTGAAGGCGGCGCGGCGGGCATTGGGCCCCGTCGACCCGTACGAGCCGGCATAGAGGTAGACGATGCCGGGATTGATCGAACGGACGGTCTCGTAGTCAACGCCGAGGCGAGGGGGGGCACCAGGGCGGAAGTTATGCATCAGCACGTCGGCCTGGGCCACGAGCTTGTGCAGGATCGCCTGCCCCTCGGGGGTCTTGAGGTCGATCGCGATGGACTCCTTGCCCTGGGTCGCACGGATCATGTTCTCGTTGGTCACCATGGCCCGGAACGGATCGCCCGTCGGGGGCTCGATCTTGATCACCCTGGCACCCAGGTCCGCCAACAGCGCGCCGGAGAACGGTGCAGCGAGCCAGGTCGCCATCTCGAGCATCACGATCCCTTCGAGGGGACGCCGGGGATTCCCGCCCGTCGGCGGCCGGGAGCGGCGCGGTCGGAGCGATCCGAGCACTGCTGCGGTGTGCTGGCCCGGGAACGGCGCCGGGGTCGTGATCTGCGCGGGGGTCTCGGACATCTTGACGAAGGCCCCCACTTGCTCCATCCGCCCGACGCGGGGGTCGTCGAGGACGATCAGATGGCCGTTGTGGAGGAACTGGGGGTGGTGGATCGCCTCTTGGGTCGTCTCCATGACCTCCCCGGCGCAGTCGGGGTTCTCGATGTAGAGGTTGATCCACTCCTGGGCGGTCTTCTCCTTCATCCGAGCGATGATGAGGTTGTTGAGGGTGATGCGGTCCTCGTCGGAAGGGAAGGAGGTCGGGGCACCCGCATAGCGCGGGTCGTCCCAGATCCAATCGAATCCGATCGTGTGGATCCAAGCCCGGAAGAGCCCGTACTGGACGTGGGCGTGCATGATCCAACGCCCGTCCTTGGTCTCGGTGCACAGCTGGGAGGGGATCGCTCCCTGCGGATCCGTCTCCTTGCGGTCGGCCACGAGCTCGCCGCGCAAGCGGTCCTTGGCATCGACCTCACCGGGATAGCGATCGGGAGGCAACGCTTGCCCCTCGAAGCGCCGCCAGGGGTTGTTCGGCGCGGTCACCCCCTTGAGCAGGCTGGTGTCGAGGTACTGTCCCCGCCCGGTCATCTGCACGACGCGGAGCGCAGCCAGGATCGCCTGGATCGAGAACATGGCGGTGTGGTACGAGGTGTCGTTCACCGCCCGATAGATGGGGCGCATCTTGTAGTGGCCCACCTGATCCCGCATGCGCCCGGCCTTCGCGTTGACGATGCCGTCGAAGGGCTTGAGCATCCGGTAGGGGCCCTCTTGGCCGAAAGCCGAGATCGAGTGGTACACGAGGGCGGGGTTGATGCGCCGGGCGAGCTCGTAGCCGAAGCCCAGGCGTTGCGCTTCGCCGGGGCGGAAACTCTCCACCAAGACGTCCGCGCTCTTGATGAGTCCCTCGAGCTGAGCGGCGGCAGCAGGCGAGCCGAAGTCGATCTCGATGCTCTTCTTGCCACGGTTCCACAAAAGGTACGCCGGGTGCGCCCACATCGGGTCCCCGCCCGGAGGCTCCACGCGGATCACCTCGGCGCCGTAGTCGGCAAGGATCATCGTGGCGAGGGGGCCCGCCATTCCCTGGGTGAAGTCGAGCACCCGGAATCCCTCGAGCGCCTGGGTCATCTCCGCTCCTCACCCCTCCGCCAGCGCAGCGTCGATCGGGCGCTTCGCGTGCCCTGCCAGCGCATTCGCACCTCCTGTCTCCTTCGAGCAGCGTGCCCGAGCTGCCACCGCGTCGCGCAGCCCTCCCCTCGCACGAGCCTCAGTGTAAGGACTATGATCATAGAGTGCAAGGTGGTCACGATGTCTGGTGGTTGGCGGGGCCCCCGCCGGGACCCCGGTGCCACGGAGGGCTTTTAGCCCTTCACAGACCGTGCGCGTGCGCCGGTGGCACCCGCTTCGGACCTTGCGACTCGACCGATCAGGCCCTTTCGAACACCGGCAGGGAGAATTGGCCGGCATCGTCCTCGCACTCGATGAACGACACCGTCACCGGGAAGTTCGGGAAGACCTCTTCATTGGTGAAGCCATGAGGGTTGCTGACGAACAGCGGGCCCTCGTCGAGCTCGACGAGAATGGTGTCCCATGGAGTGGGCAGGACGCCGGGGTAGTACTGCTGGAAGAAGGTGCACCAGCTGATGATCCTTCCCTTGCCCGACACCCGCTCCCAGCGCAGCGCAGTGCTCCCGCAGCGCTCGCACGCCTTGACCGGGGGCCACGACACGTGTTGACAGGTGCCGCAACGCTGGAACCGCAGTTCTCCTTCTGCACAGTAGGACCAGAACTGCTCGTGCTCAGGCCCGAGCACACGGTTCGGTCGTCTCTCTGCCATGTCGCTGGTCACCTCATCTCGCTTGCCGAAATCCACGCACGCGAGCCACGCGTGTCGCCAAGATCATGACCCAAATCCGATGACGAAGGGGAACCGATGCCAGAGATCGCCAGAGAGATTGCACCACCGGCTGCAGAGCTGAGCGGTGCCACGGCCATCGTCGGCTTCGGCGAGACGGACTACGCGCTCGACTACGCCACCGCGCGCGGGAAGCGGCCCGGCCACGAGCCGCCGACGGCCGAGGAGCTCCTCCAGCGGGCCTTCGAGCGAGCTCTCACAGATGCGGGGCTCGAGCGCCGCGACATCGACGGTCTCGTCGCTTCGTCGGGGTTCGGCGCGCTCGATTCGCAGGACGCGGCCAAGCTGCTCGGGCTCACCCCACGCTACGTCGGGCAAGGAGAGGCCATGTTCGCGTACCTGCTCCCCCGGGTGGCGACCGCCATCGCCAGCGGCCGAGCCGATACCGTCGCCCTCGTCTACGTGACGGTCTCACGGGGCATCGGACGCGTCTTCGGTGGCAACACCTTCCTCGGAGGCGGCCGGGACTCCTACTACTACTACCACCCGTGGGGGTGGAGTTCGCAGGCAGCGCACTGGGCCCTCATGTTCCGCTACTACCAGTCCACGTTCGGTGCCACCGAAGCCGATCTCGGATCGGTCGCCATCACCTTGCGCAACTACGCGCGCCTCAACGACAACGCGACGATGACCGACCCGCTCACGATCGAGGACTACCTCGCTTCTCGTTACGTCGTGAAACCGTTGCGTCTCTTCGACATGTGTCTCGTGAACGACGGTGCGTGCTGTCTCATCCTGCGGCGAACCGACATGGCAACAGACATGCCGCATGCGCCGGTCCTGGTCTCGGGATGGGCAGACGTCGAGGTACCGCACTCGAAGCTCGACTACATGGTGAAGGATCGCCTCCGGACCCAGTTCCAGGAAGCAGCCCGGCTGTCACTCGAGATGGCTGGGATCTCCTTAGACGACATCGGTCACTTCGAGGGCTACGATGCCGCCTCCATCCATCTCGTCAACCAGCTCGAGGGCTACGGGTTCGTCGAGCCGGGCGCGGGCCTGGAGTTCTGCAAGGAGGGGCAGATGTGGCTCGGTGGCCGGTTGCCGACCAACACCAATGGGGGAATGCTCTCCGGTGCGTACATGACCGGCTGGAACAACTTCATCGAAGGGGTTCGCCAGCTCCGCCACGAGGCCGGCGCTCGGCAAGTCGATGGCGTCATGCACTCCTTGTGCTCCGTTGCCACGACCGAGTCCGCGCACCCGATCGTGCTGAGCCGGGGCACCTGAGGGTGGGCGATGGCCAGTGCGCCGGTCGGCGAGCGGATCAGGGCCGAGGCGGGAAGGGTCGCAGAGGCAAGGACTCCGAGGCGAGGAACGTTGATGGAGGGAATGCCGAACGAGAACGAGCAATCAAGAACAAGTGAACGATCAACAGCGAGTGAGTAGGTCACAAACCCAAGTCACAAGCCAAACCGCACAGACCAAGGAGATGACGTTGAGACTGCTCGAAGGCGTACGAGTGATCGATGTGACGATGTGGGCGTTCGTGCCCGCGGCGGGTGGGGTCCTCGCCCATTGGGGTGCCGACGTCATCAAGATCGAGGGCCCTGGCCGACCCGACCCCATGCGCCTGTTCCACGGCGGCTCCTTGGAGAAGGGCGACGCGGGCTGGATGTTCAAGCACTACAGCCGGGGCAAGCGCTCGCTCGGCCTCAACCTCGCAACCGAGCAAGGGCGTGAGGTCCTCTACAAGCTCGTCGAGACCGCGGACGTCTTCTTGACGAGCTACCTGACCGACACCCGGAAGAAGCTGAAATTCGACGTCGACGACATTCGCGCCGTCAACCCGAACATCGTCTACGTCCGCGGCTCGGGGCAGGGTCCGCGCGGGCCGCAGTCCGAGCGCGGCGGTTACGACCAGGCTGCCTGGTGGTGTCGCGGGTCGCTCGCCCACCAAGCCATGACCATGGCCGGCGTGGACTGGCCCCCAGGGATGATCGGTCATGGCGACGGCATGGCCGGGATGACGCTCGCGGGCGGGATCTGTGCGGCACTGCTGCATCGGGCGATGACCGGGAAGGCTCCCTTGGTTGATGGCTCGCTGATGGGAACGGCCGCCTGGTTCAACGGTCCGGCAATCATCTCGACCGGACTGGGGGCACCGTTCCCTGGTTCGATCCCCCCTCGCGAGACGCACCACCCCACGATGAACATGTACCGGACGAAGGACAACCGCTTCATCAATTTGTGCATGCTCGGTGACTTCGACGAGGAATGGGTGGACTTCTGCGAGCATCTTGGGCGCCCAGACCTCGCCACCGACCCTCGCTTCAAGACCAGCAGCGATCGCCAGAAGCATGCAGCAGAAGGCGTCCGGATCTTCGACGAGATCTTCGCCCAGCGCACGCTGGAGGAGTGGAAGGAGGCGCTCGTCACGACCAAGGGCGTATGGGCGCCGGTCCAGACCCCAGGCGAGATGTTCGACGATCCCCAAACGATTGCGAACGGGTTCCTTCGCGAGGTGCAGTACGCGACCGGTCCAGTGCGCCTCCCGGCGCCGCCCATCCTCTTCGACGAGGAAGCTGGCGACCCGCCGCCTGCCCCCGATTACGCGGAGCACACGAACGAGATCCTCGCCGAGCTGGGCTACGACGCCAGCGCGATCGACGACCTACGGGCGGGGAACGTCATCGTCTGAGGCGCAGACTCGCGCCCAGGTCATCGAGCAGGAGGGAGGAGCTCGCGAAGGAGAGCCATCGATCAACCTCGGTTGGGCCACGTGCACACGACACCGAGACCACGACCACAGTGCAGGAACACCTAAGAGATTGGGAGGGCAAGCCATGAACATGGACGACATGGTCCTGATCAGCATTGACGACCACGTCATCGAACCACCGAACCTGTTCGAGAACCACGTGCCGGCACGCTATGCAGATCGCGCGCCGCGGGTGATCCACGACAGCGACGGGACCGACAAGTGGGTCTTCGAAGGCGAGGTGTTGAGCGCCCCGATGGCGCTCAACGCAGTGGCCACCTGGCCCCACGACGAGTACGGGTGGGACCCGGTGGGCTATGCCGAGGTTCGTCCGGGGGCCTACGACATTCACGAACGGGTCCGGGACATGAACCGCAACGGCGTCTTCCAATCGATGTGCTTCCCGACCATGGCCGGAACCAACGCTCGCGTGTTCCTTGAGCCTTCGGATCGTGAGATCTCACTGGTGATGCTCAAGGCGTACAACGATTGGCACGTCGAGGAATGGTGCGGCACCTATCCGGGACGGTTCATCCCGCTCGGCGTCGTCCCCCTCTGGGATGCGGACCTCGCAGCCGCCGAGGTGCGGCGACTCGCGACCAAAGGCTGCCGCGCGATCACCTTCCCCGAGGCGCCGCACGTGCTCGGCCTCCCGAGCTTCCACACCGACTACTGGGACCCGATGCTCGCCGCGATGTCCGACGAGGGGTCGGTGCTGTGTCTGCACATCGGAATCGGCCAGCGGGCGATCACCTTGGCCGAAGAGGTACCGGTCGACCATCCGACCTTCATCGGCCCGATGGTCTGTGGGATGCTCACGGCAACCGATCTGATCTGGGGGCCAACGCTCAAGAAGTTCCCGGCGCTCAAGGTGGCGCTTTCCGAGGGCGGGATCGGGTGGCTGTCGTTCTTCCTCGATCGAATCGACCGTCACCACCGCATCCAGACCTGGACCAAGCAAGACTTCGGTGGCAAGAAGCCGAGCGAGGTGCTCAAGGAGCACATCTTGGCCTGCTTCATCAGCGACCCGACCGGGCTGCGCGATCGTCACGAGATCGGCGTCGACCTGCTGGCGTGGGAGTCTGACTACCCCCACTCCGACAGCTCGTGGCCGAACTCCCCAGAGGACCTCTGGCACGAGTTCCAGGTGACCGGGTGCACCGACGCAGAAATCGACAAGATCACGCACCAGAATGTCGCGCGCTTCTTCGACTACGACCCCTTCGCAATCATCGACAAGCGCCAGGCGACCGTTCGATCGCTGAGAGCTCTCGCCACCGATGTCGACGTCAGCGAGACCTCTCGCGCGGAGTACCGCCGCCGCTACGAGGCAGCGGTTGGCGCGTCCTGAGGGGCTGAGATGGCCTGATCTGGCGTGAGGGTCTCAACAAGGCGGATGTCGCCGACCTCGGCGCTCTTGGCGTCGCGAGGCGAGCGCGCGCGGCTCCCATGTGCCCCTCCTGGGCAACGCTCCATCGGACGCCAGACGGGCAGAGCTTCGGCGAACACGGGCGGCGCCACCTTCCCGGTTGCCTCAGGCATCCGCGGCAGTGCTGCGCGCGATCGACGCGCTGACCGCCAGTGTCCGCTCTGACTGCTTCGAATCACAGGGTCTTCTATCAACGAAGGGTCCTCGCAGTCCTCACCGCGCTCCATGAAGCGTTGAAGCCCGCCGCTTCGTTGCCACAAGCGCGGGAAGACCGGAGGGCCTGCCCCGAGGAAGGCACCCAGCGGCGAAGGGAACAGGACCGCGACAGGATCGACGCAGCGGTCCTCTCTCCGCCATCCAGACCGGGTGCCTTGATCCGCCCCCTTGGCCGCAACGGTGTGAACACCGGCTGAGAACCAACCCACGGCGACGGCAGAAAACTGACCCCCTGCCGGTGATCAACAGGTGGGCGTCAACGACTGTCGAAAACTGCGCGTCGTTCGCTGGTCGAAGATTGTGCGCCTCAGCCACCGTCTTGGGCGTGGAGAACCTCCTTCGCGCGGTTCTTCAGGCGGTAGCTGTCGCCCCGGAGGACGATGAGCTCGGTAGGTGCACCAGGCGCTCGACCATGGCGCTGCATGGCTCCCGCGCCGCCTGAACCTGGCAAACGGATTCTTCTTCATCCGCACTCCAGTCGCGACGACCTCAAGCTCGACAAGCCGCCCAGCGAGCCCCTGCGAGAGCACCGCCGGTTCCGGCCGATCGCCGACCGGCTCGAATGCAGTTCCGCCCCGGCGTTGGCCCCGGCCTGCTGATGCGGAGTTCGGAGTTCCCGCACCTCCCGCTCCCGTCGATCCCCCCTTGCCCGAACAGGGCCGCAGGACGAGCTGGACGAGGTCCTGCGCAATGGCCCGCTCCCGTCGATCCCCCCTTGCCCGAACAGGGCTCCTTCGCGCGAGCTCAGCGCCACGCGACACGCCCACCCGTGCGTGGCGTGGGCGAAGCGACGTGCTGAGCTATGCGCCAGAGGGGATAACGGTGCGGACGAGGTGCCCGCGCCTGGGCATCGTCGACGGCGGCTCAAGGGTCTCAGGAACGACGTAGTTGGTGAGGGCTCCGACCTCTTCGACCTCGCACACCACGTGATCTCCGATGGTCACCTCCGGTGGCGGCGGTGGCGTCCCGAGGGTCACGACGTCGCCCGGAAAGAGGCTGATCCGATGGCTCACGTGGCTCAACATCTCGCTCGGCGAGAAGCGGAAGTACTTCGTGTTGCCGGACTGAACTTCGGTGCCGTTCACCGTCGCGCGGATCACCAGCCCTTCGAGGACGCGCGCTTCCGTCAGGTCCCGGCGAACCCAAGGTCCGAAGGAGGCAAAGCCGTCAATGGACTTCCCCACTGCCCAGAAACCGAAGGCGCCGTACTCTGGTGCCGTCACGTCGTTGAACACGCACCAGCCAAAAATGGCCTCGTGCGCTTCGGCCGGTGACGCCTTGCGCAGCGGACGGCCGACCACCACAGCGAGCTCGGACTCGATCTGGACCGGGCCGGTCAGGATCGAAGGAACCTGGATCTCTCCGCCGTCACCGGTGGGATAGTGGCAGGCCTTCGGCAACCACATCGGTTGCATCTCGGGGGTCCGGGACTTCCCCGGTTCGAGGAAGCCGCCCATGACGTTGATGAACCGCACCCCTTCGAAGGGGGGGCCCAGCACGACCTCGTCCATCGGGAGCGAATGGCCGGTGCGCGAAGGCGTGCCGAAGACGTCACCCTCGAGAACGACGAACCGGTCGCCTTCGATCTCCCCGTGACGCCACTGGTCCCCGACCAGTGCGCGCCCGACGAGCTGCATCGTCGCCTACCGTCCTGCCGAGCCGACCAGGTCGGCGATCGTCGTCATTCGGCTTGGCGGTGTCCCTCGGGCGACGATCGAGACGTCGTGACCGATCGCCTCGCGTCGCAACGCCCCCACCGTGCAGTCCTGGCGAGGACGGATGGAGAACGGGTCGTAGGAGAAGAGCCGCATCGCATTGGCATGGGTGATCTTGTCGATCTGGGCGTCGCTCAGACCCTGGACCGCCTCGTGGACCAGCTCTGGCGAGCGGGGCCACGTGCTGTCCGAGTGCGGGTAGTCGCACTCCCAGGTGACCATGTCCTCGTTCATCCGGTCGAGCTGGGTGACACCGAACCCGTCGACGATGAAGCAGGTGATGATGTGGTCCCGGAACACCTCGCTCGGCAGCCGGCCCCCGAGATCCGGGCGCGTCCATGCCTTGTGCTGCTGGTAGGTGTAGTCGACCCGCTCGAGGAAGTACGGGATCCACCCGATGCCACCCTCGGCAAGCGCCACCTTGATGCGAGGGAACTTCCGAAAGACCGGCGACCAGACGAGGTCGGCAGCGGTCGGGTAGATGTTGATGCCCGAGCAGGTGATCCGCACCGTCATCGGCGCGTCTGGTGAGGTCTGGACCTCCATTCCCCCGGAACCGATGTGCATCGTCACCACGGTGTCGGTCTCCTCGCACGCCGCCCAGAACGGGTCCCAGTGGTCCGTGTGGAGCGACGGGAGGCCCAATGCATGCGGGTTCATGGAGAACGTCACGCAGTGTGCGCCCTTCGCAGCAGTCCGGCGCACCTCCTCCGCCATGAGCTCGGGGTCCCAGATCGGTGGGATGATGCACGGGATGAAGCGTTCGGGGTAGGAGCCGCACCACGCTTCGAGGTGCCAGTCGTTGTACGCGCGTAACACGGCGAGCGCCAGGTCCGGGTCCTTGCCGGCTTGGGCCGCGAAGAACTGCCCGCAAAAGCGCGGCATCGACGGGAAGTTGAGCGACCCCAGCACGCCATTGGCGTTCATGTCCTTGACGCGCTCGTGGACGTTGTAACAGCCGACGCGGATCTCGCTCAGCGCTGCCGGCTCCAACCCGTACTCTTCTGGCGGCCGGCCGGCAACGGCGTTGAGCCCCGCATTGCGTGCGACGCCGTCGCCGAAGACCCACTTGTCACCCTCCTCGTTCGAGACGAGACGAGGTGCCTGGTCCGCGTACTTCGCGGGAATGAAATCATCGAACATGTCGGGTGGCTCGATCACGTGATCGTCCACGCTCACGAGGATCATGTCCTCTTTGTTCACTGGATCCCTCCGTTCTTCTCTTGCCCCGAGTCCTTCACTCGATGGAGATGGTTCTCACGCACGGTGCTCATGGGTGACCGTCGCGTGGAGCTGGGCCGCGCCGACCGCATCGCACCACGACGCCGGTGGGTCTTCGATCCCGTACAGCCGCGCTGCGTTCTCCCAGAGGATCTTTCGACGGATGGCTGCGTCGACGTGGCCGAGCCCGGAGGAGATCGTCTCTTGGATGTTGCCGAACAGGCACGTCGTGTGCGGGAAGTCGGTCTCGAACAAGACGTTGTCGACGGGAATGATCTCAAGGAAGTGCTTCGGCGCGAACTGCTCGAACCAAAACGTCACGTACACCTGCCGGCGGAAGAGCTCCGAGGGGAGCAACGCATCCGGCGGCCGTTCACGCCCCTTGCGGAACGCCCCGAGCCAGCTGTAGTCGGCTGCCTCGAGCATGAAGGGCAACCATCCCATGCCGCTCTCCACGGAGACGAACTGCACCTTGGGGAAGCGGGCCAACACCCCGGAGGTGATCAGGTCGGCACACTGGACGCCGTTCTTCATGAACAGGCTGACGGCCGTGTAGGCCTGTGCACCGTTCACACCGTGATGCTGGTAGCGCTCGGGGGTTGAAAGCTCGAGGGTCTCCCCCCCGTTGCCGATGTGGAAGTGGATTGGCAGGCCCGTGTCCTGGGCCACCGACCACAGGCGGTCCCAGTGCGGCGCGCCGAGGACGGGAAGCCCGTAGCGCTGTGGTTCGCCGGTGAACAAGATGCCTCGGGCCCCGTTGCCTGCACAGCGCTCGATCTCCTTGACGGTGGCATCGAGGTCCCAGAAGGGGGTGGCCACCACGGGCAGCAGCCGCCGAGGGTCGGCCGAGGACCACTCGAGCAAGAAGTCGTTGTAGGCCTCGACGCAGAGCACCTTGAGGGCATCGTCACCGAGCTTGAGGAAGTGCTCGCTGCCGAACCCCGCGACGTTGGGGTAGAGCACCTGCGCCCAGATCGCGGCCTCGTCCATGTAGCGAAGCCGTGCCCCGGCATCGTAGGAGCCTGGGTGGACGTCCTCATAGCCGGGAGGGTACTCGGGGGGGAACTCGGGCCAACCCGCTGGAGCCGTGACCCCGACGGGCGTGAGGCGCTGGCCTCGCAGCTCCCAGACGTCTTTGTTGTCTGCCCGCACGACATGGAAGACATCGTCGCGGTACTTCGCCGGCACCCTCGACGTCCAGACGTCGGCTGGTTCGGTGATGTGGCTGTCGGCGTCAATGACGCATTCCCGTGCGGTCTTCGCCGTCGTCGTCATCTCCCGCTCCTTCCCCTCGCGCGCCATGCCCTCCAGCGGCCCTCGGAGTTGCCATCCAATCGGTCGAATCGGACCGAGGGAACCGCAGGAGCTGGAGGCGCTGTGCCCTGTGTAGCTGTCGATGTCCACATGGTCAAGTCATTGCAATGATGCGGTCGCCGGTGCAGAGCCGGCGCGATCGTTGGTGCCGTCAGTGTTCTGACCGAGGTACAGCGTCTTGATGTCGGCGCGAGCCTGGGCACTCGTGCCTTGCCAACTGACCGCGCCGTGCTGGAGGATCAGGCAGTCGTCTGCGAGCTCGAGCGCGCGTTCGACGAACTGCTCGATCACCACGATCGTCACCCCGCGTTCTCGGATCCGCTGCACGCTCTCGAACACCCGGTCCACGACGATCGGCGCCAGCCCGAGCGACAGCTCGTCGATGATGAGGAGGCGAACGTTGTGCGCAAGGGCGATGGCCAGGGAGAGCATCTGCTGCTCCCCTCCCGAGAGCGTGCCGGCGCGCTGCTTCGTTCGCTGAGCGAGCGCCGGGTACGTCTCGAACGCCTGCTCGATCGCCGCTCGGCGTTCGGCACGCGTCCGGCAACGACGCGTCGCCGCTTGGAGGTTCTCGAGCACCGTGAGGCTCGGGAAGAGCCCGCGGCCTTCCGGCGCCTGTGACAGGCCGAGACGCCGGATCTCGTGCGCGGGCAAGCCGGTGATGTCCCGACCGTCGAAGCGGACGTGGCCAGCCGCTGGCGGCACCAGACCGGTGATCGCGCGTGCCAGCGTCGACTTCCCTGCGCCGTTGGGTCCGAGCACGGCGAGCACGCGCTGGGCCTCCAGGTGAAAAGAGACGCCGAAGAGCGCCTTCGCGGGACCATAAGCGACTTCGAGATCCTCGACCTCGAGGAGGGCGCTCATGAACGAACCTCGATCCTCACTGTGCTGCCTGCTCCACGGTGACCGAGGCAGTCCCGAGGTAGGCAGCCTGCACGGCTTCGTCGGCCCTGATCTCCTCCGGCGAGCCCGCGGCGATGAGCCGTCCGAAGTCCAGCACGTAGACGAGCTGAGCCATGTTGAGCACCAGATCGAGATCGTGCTCGACGAGAACGACCGCGACATGCTCTTGCTCGGCCGCCCGGTCGATCGCCCTGGCGAACTCCATCGTCTCCTTTGTGTCGAGGCCTGCCGAGGGCTCGTCGAGGAGAAGGACACGGGGCCTCGAGATCAGCGCGCACCCCACTTCGATCAGCTTGGCGATCCCGACCGGGAGGCCTTGCACCTCCCTCCGCGCGAAGGGCTGCAATCCCAGCAGCTCGATGATCTCGCCCACGCGTTCCAGCTCGCCGGGTGAGCCCGGCCGCCATCCACGCAAGCTCACCAAGTCGCTCCACATGCGACGACGCTCGGCGTGGATGCGGTGCGCCAGGGTGAGCTGCTCGGCGACGGTCATCGTCTCGAAGCGCTCGGGGACTTGGAAGGTCCGCGCCAGGCCGAGGCGGGCGCGGACATGCGGCGCAGCCGCCGTGACGTCGCGGCCGTCGAGGATGACTGATCCCTTGTCGGGGACGAGGAAGCCCGAGATCACCTGGAACAGCGTCGTCTTGCCCGCCCCGTTGGGCCCCACGAGCCCGACACGCGCGGATCCGGGCACGTTCAGGCTCACTGCCGAGAGGGCACGAACGCCGCCGAAATCCACCGTCACGTCACGCACCTCGAGGACCGGGGCCGAGGCGGGCCTCGGAGCACCACGTTCCGCCTCCCGGGCGCGGGTTTGGCTGGCGCTCACCGTTGCACCTGGGCCCGGGAGACGCCGGCTTCGGCCATGACGGTGATCGGCGGGCTGGCACCGCTGGGCTGGAGCCCGGGCTCGATGACACCGGGATGCTCCAGCGTCTCGGTGGCAGGCTGGCGCGGGATGTTCCAGCGCCGTAGCAACGTTCTGATCTGGCGCCCCTGCATGGGGAATGCGCCATCAGGGTTGCGGATCAGCATGATCGCACCGAATCCGAAGAGGAACGCGGGTACTTCGCTGAGACGCGTCGGGAGGAAGGTCGCGAATAGTGCGGGGATGATGACGAAGTTGATCCCCGCCATGAGCGCGCCGAGGTTCAAGCGGATCCCGAGCGTCGCGACGAGCGCAAGCCACACGAGCCCCCCGACGGTCGTATAGAAGGTCGGGTTCCCCTCACCTTGCTGGATCGCCAGGAGACCGCCGCCGAGCGCTGCCACCGCCGCTGCAGCGCCGGCCACGACGACCTTCAGCCCAACCGAGTTGATCCCCAGTGCCCTGGCACCAACCTCGCTCGAGCGCGCCGCCATGAGGCCGAGCCCTGCCGTCGAGCGCCGGAGGTGTTCGATCCCCAGAGCAATGAGGCAGAACACCCCGACCAACAGGTAGACCTGCACGGTGTTGCTCCGGGCGAAGCTCGGCACGACGGTCTTGATGCCGAGCCCGTAGTTCTGGAACACCTGGCGAGAGAAGAAGAGGTTGTCGAGGAGCAGACCGAAGGTCAGGGTCACGAGCGCGACGTAGAGACCACCCATCCGAGAGGTGACGAAGCTGAGGAGCATCCCGACGGGGACGACCATGATCGAGCTGGCGAGCACCGCGGCGAGCAACGGCCATCCCTGGTCCGTCGCCAGGTAGGCAGTCATCACGGCGCCGAAGCCGGTGAAGGAGACCATGCAGAGCCAGATCATCCCTCCCTCCCCCGTCACCAGCGTGAACGAGAGGAAGGCGATCGCGAAGCACAGTCCTTCAGCGACGAGGCCAACCCAGTAGTTCGGGAGAACGAGAGGCAGGAGACAAACGATCGCCAGCTGGCTGAGGAATCCAATCGCTCGAAGGTGGTCGTAACGTACCAACTTCGCGAACTCACGGCGTTCCATGGCGGTCGCTGCAACCAGCGGGACGTTCGTGCGCAGCTGGGCGACCTCGGCTCGCGATGGGGGTGCGATCGCCCGGTCGAGCACTCCACCGGACCTCCGGCTGGCACGCGTCGCCAAGCGCCGGTAGGCGACGAGGAGGAACACGAACATGATCGCGAACGGCACGCTCTCAACGATGTCCGCGGTCAACGCGCTCTGCGGTGGGAGGTACCCCTGGAGGAGCGAGTCGATGATGCCGATGGCGAAGGCCACGATCACGGCGCGGTTGAAATTCACCATCTCGCCGACGATCATCGCCGCGAAGGCGGTCGTCATGAGGAAGGTGAATTCCTCGGAACTGAGGCCCGAGATGGGTGCCACCAACACGCCCACGAGCCCGGCCAAGAACACGCTGACCACCCACACGTACATCGACACGGTCCCAGGGTTCGTCCCCGTGAGGGAGGTCATCGCCGGTGAATCGACCATGGCGCGCACCATGAGGCCGGCGCTGGTGAAGCGGAAGATCAGCGTCCCCCCGATCAGTGTGGCAGCCACGACCGCGAGGACGATCACCTGGTCCAACGTGATGGCTGCCCCGAACACCTTGTAGACGTGAACCGGCTCTGGCGCCAGGCCTGGCGCGATCGATATGACCGGGTTGCCGAACATCACATCCGAGATGGGGGGGATGGCGACCGACAAGCCGATGGTGACCACGATCTGCAGCAGCATCGAGGCATTGCGCAGCAGCCGGAACAGGGTGGCGTAGAGGAACGCCCCCAAGGCCGGGCCGATCACGACGATCGACAGCAATGCTGCCGGGGCAATGCCCCATCCCTGCTGCGTGTGGAAGAAGTAGTAGCAACGTGCGACGAAGTACGCGAGCGCGCCGTATGCGAAGTTCAAGATGCCCGACGCGGTGTACGTCACGACGAGGCCGCTGGCGACGACGGCATAGATGCCGCCGATCACTAATCCGGCGATGATGTACTCGAGCATCTAGTTCAGCTTGTCTGCACGGATCGCGATCTTGCCAAGGAGCCGCCGCATGGTCTCCGCGCTCATCCCCTCCGTCGTCTTGGCGATGCACTCCGGGCTGCGCGGCGACAGCGGCACGCTCCGAACATGATCGACGCCGGTGCGCGGCGGCTCTTTGCTGTGGTTGTCGGTCGAGATCACCTTGTCATTCACGTCACGTCACCTCAGCCTTTTTGCGCCGCAGAAGAGCCGGCCGGTCCGCGTGGCCTTAGGTGGGCCCTGCGTACCGGGGGATGGCCTCGTCGCCGCTCACGGCCGGTTCTGCCCCGTTGCTCGCCTCGTCCACTGGCCACGGCCACCGGCCTCGCTCGGCCGAAGCCTTCCACGACCCCTCCCACTGCGTCACTTCACGACCTTGCCGCAGACCAAGCCCGTCACGTCGACGAACTTGTGGCCGACGAGCTTCATCCCGTACGCGCACAGGCCCTGTCCTCCGCTGTTGATGCTCTCGTAGGGACCCGGGTTCTTGAAGTTCATCGGCTTGATGTTGAGCCCGCCCAGCCAGTCGGTCACGTTGTGGAGGTTGTGGATCAGGCCCGCGTCGGTTGGGTGGGGACCGGCGACCTTGAGCGCCTCGACGAGCAGCGACCCGACGTTGTACCCCTCGTCGGCGTCGAGCATCGGCGGCACCGTCGTGGGCCCACCGTACTTCTGGAGGATCTTGATCGCCTGCTTCACCCGCGGGTTGCTGGTCAGCTGGCCCGGGAGCTCAGCGGTCGTGGTCACGATGTTCTGGAAATACGTGTCGTTGACGCCCTGCGCGCTCTGGGGGTTGTAACCGGAGGCGAGGACGACCACCTTGGCGCCCACCGAGTTCTGCACGATGCCCTGCATGAGGTTGGCGTTGGTCGTCTGGTCCATTGCCGAGTAGATGCCGTCCACCCCCGCCTTCTTCAACGCCAACGCCTGGGGGGAGAAGTTGGGCTGGCCGATCGGCACGCTCGTATTGAGGTAATTGGCCTTGAGCCCGATCGCCTTGGCCCCGAGGTTGTTGTCCTGGGCCGCGACGACCGAGGACTGCGCGATCGACACGGCGAAGCTCCCGACGTCGGTGGCTCCCAGCTTCTTCATGATCAACGGGATCGTCGTGGTGACCGGGATCTTCCCGGTGGCGTTGCCGTAGGCGCCGAAGACGTTCGGCAGGTAGTTCGGCCCCCAGTAGCCGCTCAGCGCCGTGATCACCGGGATGTCGATCGACTTGACATAGGGGGCGATGACCACGGCGAGCGGATCGAGCTGCACAAGTGCGAAGACGTGGTCTGCTTCGACCAGCTTGCGCACGTTGGGGATCGGCAAGTTCGGGTTCGTCGCGTCGTCGACGACGTCGAGGGAGATCTTCCGGCCATAGACACCGCCGTGGGCGTTCTGCCAGTCCACGACAGCCTTGAACGCCTTGAGGTTCGTGGTGCCCTCGGTGCCGAGCGGGCCGGTCTGGACCGACAGGACGCCGATGGTGATCGAGTGTGCGGAGACCCCTTGGGCCCCGCCCGAGCCCGACGACCCGCTCGTCGCCGCAAATGCCGAGCTCGGCGCCAGCACACCGACGAGCAGGCTGACGACGAAGGCGAGGATGCTCCAACGCCGAGCTCCTGGACGGCCGCCCCTCTTGCTGGTCGCTCCCCCCAAACGCTGACCGATGGCCACGGCCACCCCCCTTTCCCTCGCTCCAGGTGCTCCTGATCTTTCCTGCGCGTGCTCCGTGCGATGGTCGCCGCGCCGCCGTGCTGCCCGCAAGTCCTGCCCATGCACGCCCGCGGCCAGCGGTACGCGGCAGTCTAGGTTCCATGATCATAGAGCGCAAGGTGGTCACCGAAACGGCCGACCGGCGATCAGCGCCAGGAGATCACCTCGTTGAGCGCCCCGCTCCAGCCTTCCCATGCGTAGCCCTGGTATTCCAGCATGTGCTCACGCATGAGGCGTTCAGCGAGCGGCGCGTTCCCCCGCAAGATGGCTTTGGCGATGGCCAGGTGTTGGGCATTCGCCTCGGTTCGCTGCTCGACGGGGTAGACGAAGCCAGCCATGCGGTCCGAGAGCATGTGGACGAGGGCCGAGGACATCAGGTCGATGATGGGATTGCCGGTCATCGCGTTGATGATGTCGTGGAACTCCCGGCTCGTGCGGAAGAACACCGGGCTGTCCTCCACGTTGGCGCCTCCTTCGAGGTCGGCGACCAGGGCGCGAAGGCGTCGGATCCCCTCGGGGTCCTGGTGCTCGGCGGCAAGACGGGCCGAGACCGTCTCCATCACTAGGCGTGCCTGCATGAGATCGCGCAGACGAACCCCGGAGGCACGGAAGAACAGCGACGACATGCGCCCGTAGTCCCGGCTGTTCGCTCCGGTCACGACGGGGCCGCCGCTGGAGCCGGAGCGAATCGTCACCAGGCCGTGCACCTCGAGAATCCGCAGCGCCTCGCGGAGCGTGATCCGCCCGACCCCGTACTGGGCCAGCATGGCCGCTTCATTCGGGAGCACGGCTCCGGGCTCCAGTCCTGCGGCGAGCACGTCGTCGAGGATCTGGCGTGCGAGGACCTCCGCCTTCTTCTCGATCCGGTTCGCGACGAACACCGTCGGTCGATACCCCGGAGGTGCCTGCGCTCGAGCACCCATCGGGGTGTTCTCCGGGCTCGAAGACCGCTCGGCGCCCGCGCGCCGTCGCTTGGGCTTGCCGGCCTTGTCCGGTGCGGTCAGAGACGACGAGCTCCGGGCGCGTCCGGGGGCACGGACAGCGGCGCCAGGACCTTGTGGGCTTTTCGATCTCGACGTCGCCATTCGCTCAATGTAGTCCTCGAGTCAAAAGGTCACTGCCCATTTTGTCCTCCATGATCATAATGGTTAGCCTGGTCCAAGGATTGGGTGCTCATCGCGAGGAGGAGTCATGGACTACCAGGTCATCTCGACGGACGATCACATCATCGAGGCGCCCGACACCTTCGACCGGCTTCCCGCCCGCTTCCGCGACCGCCAGCCCCGCATCCTGCGCGGTCCCGACGGGGGCGACGGGTGGAGCTTCGACGGCAACCCACCGAGGAACACCTTCGGGCTCAACGCGGTCGCCGGCCGCCCGTACCAGGATTACAAGGAGAGCGGGCTGACCTTCGAAGAGATCCTGCCAGGCAACTACGACGGCTCCGCCCATTTGAAGGACATGGACCTCGACGGCGTGGACGCCGCCACCATCTACCCGATGGCCACGCTCGAGGCCTTGGTGGTGGCCGACCGCGAGTTCGGGCTGGCCTGCGTCAGGGCGTACAACGACTGGCTGCTCGAGGACTTCTGCGGTGCGGACCCCAAGCGCCTGATCGGCCTTCCGATCATCCCGGTCGACGACGGAGAACGCGCCATGATCGACGAGGCTGAACGCGTGATCGCCAAGGGTGCGCGCGGGGTGTTCCTTCCGTACTTCTCCGAGCGCGGGTACTACGACGCCTACTACGAACCGCTGTGGCAGCTGCTCGAAGCGGCACGAGTGGCGGCCACGATCCACCGGACCATGGGCGGGAGAGCCCCCGCGAGCGAATCAGCGATGGGCGCAGTCGACCCCAAGGCGCGTCCAGGGCTGAACGTCTCGGGGATCGTGGAGCGGTTCTTTTCCGGCGTCACCCCCCTCACTCGGCTCATCTTCACCGGGGTCTTCGAACGCCACCCGAACCTGCACTTCGTCGACGCCGAGGTGAACGCAGGGTGGGTGCCGTTCTGGGTGCAGATGATGGAGCAGGAGTACGAACGCCAGCAGCACTGGGCGCATCCGCCGATCTCGGAGAGCCCGAGCGAGTTCGTCGGGCGCAACGTGTACGTGACCGCTCTGGACGACTTCGTCGGCTTCGATCTCGCCAAACGCAACGACGTGCTGGCTCGCTCGCTGATGTGGTCCTCCGACTACCCCCACAGCACCACGCTGTGGCCCAAGAGCAAGGAGTACATCGCCGCGCTCACCGACGGCATGGACGCGCAACGCAGACGTGACGTGCTGGCCGGCAACGCGATCCGGGCGTTCGCGCTCGAGGCGGCCTGACGCCCGATGGAGGAGCCCGCGCTCCCCTGGCGCGGGGTACGCGTCCTCGAGCCGGCGGTCCTGCTCGCAGCTCCCTTCGCTTCGACCCTCATGGCTGACTTCGGGGCTGAGGTCATCAAGCTGGAGCTCCCCGGCAGCGGCGACCCCATGCGCCAGCTCGCGCCCATCCACAAGGGCCAGTCCCTGTGGTGGAAGGCGACGGCCCGCAACAAGAAGTCGGCCACGCTCGACTTGCGCACGCCGCGTGGCCAGGAGCTCTTCCGCCGCCTGGCCGCCGAGAGCGACGTGGTGATCGAGAACTTTCGGCCCGGGGTCATGGAGCACTGGGGGCTGGGCTGGGAGACCCTCCACGAGTGCAATCCGAAGCTCATCATGGTTCGCCAGACCGGCTTCGGCCAGTTCGGCCCCTATGCCCAACACCCCGCTTACGGCATGATCGTCGAGTGCTACGCGGGCCTGCCCGACGCACTCGGGTTCTCCGACACCCCGCCGGTCGGTTCTAGCCTTGGCGACTATCTCGCTGGCTTGGTCATCGTCTACGCGATCATGTTCGCCCTCTATCACCGCGACGTGCACGGGGGACCGGGACAGCTCATCGACAACGCCGCATCGGAGGCCATCTTGCGCATCACCGCCGAGAGTCGTGTCCCGGCGCTCCACCTCGGCCTACCGGCGCCCCCGAAGCGATCGGCGGACCGCCCCTATCAGTCGATGGGAGCAGACGACCTTCGGGTGGCGGGATTCTTCCAAACCGCCGACGATCGCTGGTGCGCGTTGCACCCGGGCACCGCGGGCACGGCGATCTGGGCCAACCTCGTGCAAGTGATGGGACGGGAGGACTTCCTCGACGAAGCCGCCTATCCCCTCGGGTCCCCGGCACGCCAGCAGCGTCGCCAGGAGATCGCCGAAGTCGTCGCGCAGTGGTTCCGCGCGCACACCCGTGACGAGGTCGTCTCGACCGCCCAACGTTGCAACATCACGATCGCTCCGGTCTACAGCGTGCAGGACGCGATGGCGGACCCGCATTTCGCTGCCCGCCAATCCTTCGTCGACGTCGACGACGAGGACTTCGGGGTGCTGCGGATGGTCAACGTCACGCCGCGCCTCTCCGCCACCCCGGGTGCCGTCTTGCATCCCGGTCCACGAGTTGGTGAACACAACGAAGAGATCTACGGCGACATCCTCAAAATGACCAACGCGGAACTGCGCGTACTGCGCGACGATGGCGTCATCTGATGAAAAAAGGGGGCTGATGACTGATCGCTTCGATGTCGATCCCACGCGCGCCGTGGTGCTGCCATCCGACTTCACGACTGGGATCGTCGAGCACTATGCCTTCGACGGCACCGCCGCCGTCGAACGTGCCGCCGCGGTGTGCCAGGCTGCTCGCCAAGCCGCCGTTCCCGTCATCCACGTCGCGCCGGGACGCCTCGATCCGAAGAACCCCGTTGCACAGTTCCATCCAGCCATCACACCGGTCGAAGGCGACACCGTGGTCAACAAGACCAGAATCGGCGCCTTCTCCACCACCGGTCTCGACGTCCAGCTCCGCGCCAGCGGCAGGGACATTGTCGTCTTGATGGGGATCGCAACGAGCGGCACGGTGCTGTCTTCTGCCCGATGGGCATATGACCTCGGGTACAAGATCGTCGTGGTAGCCGACGCCTGCTCGGACCCCGATCCCGAGGTCCACCGCATCCTGACTGAGCCCGTTCACGACGCAAGCTGGATCGGCTTGTGGCGACTCGCGGACGTCGTCACGGCGGAGTCGATGATCGCCACGTTGACGAGGAGGACGTGAGGAATGAAGCGGCTCTCGAGGCGAGCAGGGGCGCTCGCGGTGGTTGCCGTCGGGTTGCTGGGTGGGTCGGCGGCGATCGTGACCGGTGCCGGGGCGGCTCCGAAGACGCCGGGGGTGACCCCCAGGACGATCACGGTCGGACTCATCACGCCGGAGACCGGCCCCGGGGCCTCCAACTTCACCGGCGTCGTACCAGCCGCCGAAGCTCGGATTGACCTGCAGAATGCCCATGGCGGGGTTGACGGTCGCAGGATCAACCTCGTCATCAAAGACGACGCCACCAACCCTGCCACCAATCAGTCCGCGACTGCTGCACTGATCTCCGAGGGGGTCTTCGGGATCATGGACGTGAGCCCCGTGGCCTTCGGCGGGTACAAGCTGGCTCAACAGGCTGGCGTGCCGGTGACCGGCGGCGCCACCGATGCCGAGGAGTGGTACCAGAAGCCCAACACCAACATGTTCTCCATCACCGGACAGCTCTCCCCCAAGGACCCCCAATATGGAGGGCTCGCGAGCTTCATCAGAGCCCACGGCGGGACCCGATGCGGATCGGTGGGCTACTCGATCTCGCCGTCTTCGACGGCGGCCGCGCGTGGCTTCATCCTGCAGTGCGAGCGTGCAGGGCTCAAGAACGCCTATCTCAACACCACACTGCCCTTCGGGACGATCGACACGACGTCGCTGGCACTCGAGATGAAAGGAGCGAGGGTCAACGCCCTCTACCTCCCCCTCGATTCGAACACGAACTTTGCGATCGTGACCTCTCTCAAGCAGGCCGGGGTGAACATGAAGATGGTGATCTCGGCGACCGGCTACGGTCAGGAGATCCTCGACGACCAGGCGGCCCTACCCGACGCCCAGGGCACGTGGTTCACCGTTGAAGGCACCCCGGTCGAAGTCCATACGCCGGCCACCGAGCAGTTCCAGGCAGCACTCGCGCGTTACGTGCATTTCACCGGCATTCCGGGCTTCAGTTGGTACGAGGGATGGGGTGCCGCCGATCTCATGATCTACGGGCTCGAGCGAGCCGGGAAGAACCCGACCCAGCCAGGGTTCATCAATGCCCTCCACAAGGTGACCCATTACGACGTCGGGGGGCTCGAGAGTGCGCAGCCGGCCAACTACACCCTGAGCCACTGGGGCAAAGCCCCGAAGCAGCTGTGCCAGTGGCTCGTCCAGCTCAAAGGCAGATCCTTCGTCAATCCGACGAAGATCTGTGGCAAGTTGCTGGCGAACTCGAACGAGCTTCCAAACCAATGAGCTCTTCTCCTGTTGACCGGCACCTCGACGAAGCAGAGCTCACCGCATTGGGAGACGCCGTCCTCGCTCGCGCTCGGATCAGCTCCGAGGCAGCTCGGAGCACCGTGGGGACCCTCGTCATGACCGAGCTCTTCGCGATCAGCTCTCATGGCTTCCAGCAGCTCCCTCGTTACGTCCACATGCTCAACACCGGTGCTATCGACGGGTACGCGCAGCCATGCGTCCTGAGGGACGAAGGAGCGACCGTGTTGGTGGATGCCCAGCACGGCATGGGCCAGATGGCCACGACGTTCGCCTGTGAGATCGCAAAAGCCCGAGTGCCCGATGCCGGGATCTGCCTGGTATCGGTTCGCAACAGCAACCACTTCGGTGCCGCGTTCCCCTACTGCGCCGAACTGGCTGAGGCGGGTTTCATCGCGTTCCTCGCGACCAACACCCCACCGAACATGGCCCCCTGGGGTGGCCGCGATCGGGTCGTCGGCAACAACCCCTTCGCGTGGAGTATCCCCCGGCGCGACCGGCACCCGCTCGTGCTCGACATCGCCTGTTCGGTCGCGGCAGGGAGCCGCCTGGCCGCCGCGGGGACGACCGCGGGCACGATCCCCGGCGACTGGGCGCTGGACCGAAACGGCGAGGCGACCACCGATCCTGCGGCCGTCTACAGCTACCTGCCGATCGGCGGGCACAAGGGTTATGGCCTGGCGCTGATCCTCGAGGTCCTTGCGGGCGTGCTGTCCGGATCGCTGTTCAGCACCCAACTGCCCGCACGCGAGCTGCTGGGCCAACGGTCCTGGGACGTCGGCCATCTGCTCATCGTGGTCGATCCCTCTCGGCTCACCGACATCGGCACCTTCGACGAGCGCATCGAGCAGCTCGTCACTGCGGTGGCGACGAGCAAGCTGCGGCCGGGCTTCAGCGAGGTGCTGGTGCCCGGAGAGCGCGAGTACCGATCCCTCGGCGAGCGACGCCGCTCGGGGGTCCCGTTGCCCGGCCCACTGATCGAAGAACTTCGAAGGCTCGCGTCGTCCTGACTCACTTGGGCGCCGAGCCGCCAGCGCCAGGGGTCGACGAGCGCCCTTGCTCTGGCGCAGGCAGCCAAGTAATCTGATCATCATTACCGTCGTGATCATGCAATCGTGCAGACCAGTTCGGACCTCGATCGCCAAGGAGGTTTCCTGATGGCGACGGTGCCTCCGCGAGACGTCGACCTCGACCAGCGCTACTACAGCGACTTCTACCTCCTCAAGGACGCAGACAAGCCATGGGTACGGCGAGGGGACCTTGGGGGCGCAGGAGGTTCCGGTGTGGTTCGCCACCCCGAGATGCTGCTCAAACAGCTCGGGGATCCTGCACACGAAGTGTCGATCCTGCGAGTGTTCCACCCACCGAACACCGTGATCGAACCGCACTCGCATTCGACGCGGGCAACCTGTTTCATCCTTCGCGGCAGCGTGACCGTCGGCGGGCGCCTGATGGAGCCGGGCGATGTCTACTCGGTCGCCCCGAACACCGTCTACGGCCCGCTCGAGATGGGGCCCGAGGGCTGCGAGTTCCTCGACATCTTCGGCGCCGCCCCGCCCAGCGGGGCTGGAACCGAATGGCAGGTCCCTGGGTGGTGGGAGCGTGACGGTGATCAGCAGCGGCGTGGGCGCGCCGCGCTCGAGGCCTCCGACCGATCACGGTGATCACCCAGGTCGATCATGTGATCATCAACTGCCCGGACCTCGGGGCAATGGCCACGATCTACGGAGAATGCCTCGGGTTCGCGGTCACCGATGGCGGTCGGCACAAGGGTCTTGGGACCCGCAACCTCATGGTCGAATTTCCGCTGACCTTCCTCGAGCTGCTCGGGGAAGACGAGGAGGCCCCGTCCCCGCACGAACGGTTCGCGAGCGATCCAGGTCCTCAGTCGTTCCTGCTCCGCACGAACAGTCTCGCTGAGGATCTCGACCACCTCCAAGACGCAGGGTTCGAGGTCGCCGGTCCAATCCGCTACCAGCGCCAGGGAGAAGACGGAGAGCCTCGTATCCTGCACGTCGGTCGCGTCGTCGGGCTCGAGGAGGGTCTGGGCATCACCCTCGTCGAGCCCGAGGGCCAGGCCGGTCTCCGGCGATCCGTCGTTCACCCCAACAGCGCATACGATCTGGGACGCCTGGCTGCCTCAAGCGTGGATCCCTCAGCGGTGGCGGCAGCCTACCGAGCAATGGGAATCCCCGTTGACGTCGGTCACGGTGGCTCCTTCGTTGCAGTCGTCGGGGAAACCGCCATCAGCGTCGGACCGGCCGCTCCGGAGACGGGTTGCAGAACCGGCGTCACCGAGATCGCGCTGCGAGCTCGCTCGCTCTCGAGCGTCGAGCGCTACCTCAGCGAACACCACGTCAGCTTCACCATCGGCCGACCGGCCGATCGCCGCGACGAGGTCCTCCAGGTGCAGGAGTGCAACGGGTCGGATGTCTCCTACCTCTCGTTCTTCGTCTCCTGAGGATGTCGCCCATGCGGATCGTCGCGGGGAACCGGGGACCCAAGCGGCGGCGCTCGCGGTGACGTCGGAGCCCGTTCCCAGGATCATCTCGGTCGACGACCACGTCGTGGAGCCACCCGACCTGTGGACCCGGTTCCTGCCGGCAAAGCATCGTCACGCTGCCCCCACGATCAGACGCGTCCGGGGGCTACCGGACCGAAACGCCCGCCATGGGACGTTCCGACCGGCGAGCGACGGCGAGGTCGCAGACTGCTGGTTCTTCGAGGGCGTCTACTTCCCGATCACCTCGGGCCTGGTCGAGGTCGGGCTCCCCGATTCGAGACGCACCCGGTACTCGTTCTGCGTGACCTTCGAGGACATCTTGCCCGGCGCGTACCAGCAAGCGGCGCGGATCGCCGACATGGACGCCAACCACACAGAGGCTTGCCTCTGCTTCCCCACCTTCCCGCGCTTTTGTGGCCAGACGTTCCTCGAATACGGCGAACGAGACCTCGCCGCGGCCTGCATTCGCGCCTACAACGACTGGATGATCGACGAGTGGTGCAGCGGCGCTGGCTATGGGCGTCTCATCCCCCTGACGCTGATCCCCCTCTGGGATGTCGAGGCAGCAGTCCAGGAGGTTCACCGCTGCGCCGACAAAGGCGGTCATGCGATCGCGTTCTCCGAGAGCCCCACCAAGCTGGAGCTGCCGAGCCTCTACAGCGGGTACTGGGACCCGCTGTGGGATGCCTGCCAGGACACCGAGACCGTCGTCAACATGCATATCGGCTCCTCCTCCCAGTTCGTCACGAGCGGCCCCGACTCGCCCCCGATCGTCCCGATCTCTTTGACCCACACGCTCTCTGAGCATGCGCTCGTCGACTGGCTCTGCTCGGGCGTGCTCGAAAGATTTCCCGGCCTGCGCGTTGCGCTCAGCGAAGGCCAGGTGGGATGGATGCCCTACCTGCTCGAACGCTTGGACCGGACCTGGCACCAGTACCGACGCTACGCGCAAGCGATCAACGAGCTGCCCCGACCTCCGAGCTCCTACATGAGCCAGGTCTTCGGTTGCGTCTTCGACGACCTCGACGGCCTGGAGAACCGCGACAAGGTCGGCATCGACCAGATCATGTTCGAGGTCGATTACCCCCATGGCGACTCGACATGGCCGCATTCAGTGGAACGAGTACGAGAGCTGAGCACTCGCGCCGGTCTGAGCGACGAGGAAGTGACAAAGATCGTTCGTTCGAACGCGATCAGCTGCTACGGGCTGGATCGCCTAGGGATTACGCAGTAGCGCTGCAATCGATCGATTGGGGGGATGATGACCTTACGAGTTGGCGTCGCCGGCAGCGGCATCGACACGCACGACCGGCGCAGAGGCAGAGGGATCCCAAGGATGCACCGGCGACCGATCGTTCTCGCCGTCTCCGCAGCCCTGGTGGCGCTGGTGGCCTCCACGACGATCGGAGCAGGCAGCGCCTCGGCAACGCCAGGGGTGACTTCGAAGACCATCACGCTGGGGCTCATCACCTCCGAGACCGGGCCCGCAGCCCCGGTGACCGCCGGCGTGATCCCTGCGGACGAGGCGCGCATCGACCTCCAGAACGCCCACGGTGGCGTGGACGGACGCAAGATCAAGCTCGTCATCAAAGACGATGCCACGAGCCCGACGCAGAATCAGTCGGCGACTGCTGCGCTCATCTCCCAAGGGGTCTTCGGGATCATCGACGAGAGCGCGGTGACCTTCGGTGGCTACAAGGTCGCCCAGCAGGCAGGCGTCCCGGTGGTGGGCTCTGGGACCGACGGCGAGGAGTGGTTCCAGCGTCCCAACACCAACATGTTCGCCTACAGCGGACAACTCAGTCCCGCAGATCCTCAGTACGCCGGGCTCGCACGCTTCGCCAAAGCCCACGGCGGGACACGATGCGGTTCAGTCGGCTATGCGATCTCGCCGTCTTCGGCGGCCGCGGCCCGCGGCTGGGAGTTCAGCTGCAAAGCCGTGGGAATGGATCCTGCCTTTCTCGACGACACTTTGCCCTTCGGCAGCGTCGCCGTGACTCCCCTCGCGCTTCAGCTCAAGGCGGCCGGGGTCAACGCCGTGTACCTGCCGCTGGAGACCGAGACGAACCTCGCCATCCTCACCGCCCTCAAGCAGGCCGGGGTCTCCCTGAAGGTGGCCTTGTCGGCAGAGGGCTACGGCCAGGCGCTCATCAACGACACCGCAGCGATCCCAGCCGCCCAGGGCGCGTGGTTCTTCACCTTCCTCGCCCCAGTGGAGCTGCACACCGCTGCAACGAAGACCTTCCAGGCAGCCTTGAAGAAGTACGCGCACTACACCGGGGTGCCCGACGTCGGGTGGGACAAAGGCTGGGCGGATGCGGACCTGATGATCTACGGGCTCAAGCTCGCCGGGAAGAACCCTACCCAGCGCGGGTTCATTGCCGCTCTCCACAAAGTGACCAACTATGACGTCGGGGGGCTCTCGCCGACGAAGGCCAACTTCACCCTCAAGGACTGGGGAAAGGCGCCAAGCGAGACCTGTCAGTGGATTGCCCAGTTCAAGGGCGATACCTTCGTCAATCCCACGAAGGTGTGCGGCAAGCTCCTGGCGAACTCCGATCAGCTACCGAGCCAGTAGGCGACGACTCGACGAAGGAACGCCGGCGGCCCTCAGGCGCGCGCAAGTCCTGTTTTCAGCTCTTCTGGACGACATGCGGACGCGGTGCGTGCCGCATCGAGCAGATGGGCGCCGCCAGGCCCGACGGTCATGGTCGCCACGACGGCCTCGGGCTCTGCGATCAGCAGGTCGCCTGCGACCAGCTCGACGTCGCCGACGGTGATCGACCCTTCGAGCACGAGGGTCGCGCGCCAGTCGCCGTAGGATGCCGGGCCAACGGTGCTCGACGGCGGCAGCCGACGATCGAAGAGGATGCCGCGCGCTGGGTCTTGGGGATCGCCGAGGTCCCAATAGGCGTTCCCGTCCAGGTGGCCCTTGGCGAGGCCCGCGGTTGCTTCCACGGGGACGACCTGACGGCGGCCGTTCTCGATGGCGGCAGGGGGCCTGGAGGAAAAGGCGGTGGTCTCCAGCCCCTTGAGGTAGACGAGCGTGGGATGGTCGCGGTACTCCTCGCCGTAGCCGCCCGGTGAGAGCACGTCCCGGGCGAAGATCTCGAGCAGCTGGCAGCCCTTCGGGCCATTCAACAGCAGGCCGTACTCCACACCCGGTTCGGCGATGAGGACGTCACGGGGACCCATCCACCAGTCCCCGATCATGATCGAGCCGTCCAGGACCACCACCGCGGTCCAACAGTCGTGCCAGTGCAGCGGCCAGATCTGGTTCGCCGCCATCCGGATGTCAGGGATCATCATCCGCCAGGGGTCATCGGAGCTCCCCAGGGACCAGGACTCACTCCAGGTGCACCCACCGGGCTGGTCGGAATCCCGAACGATCCCGCCCGGGCCGTCCTTTCCGCCGGGCGCCATGCGCGAGCGCGTCACCCCCGGGGAGATCGTCTCGCACGGCTGGGAATCGAAGACGACGACCACTGCCAACACCTCCCTCTCGTTCCCAAGGACCGGGTGCCGGAGAACCGCTCCGTGGGCTCGGCGAACGAGGAACCCGCGGCAACGATCTCGGTCACCGCCGGTCCGACCTGCTCGACGACCGGCGCCAGCCGTTGAAGGTCCAGCTCGTAGGCCTCCACGGCATTCCCGCCGACCATCGCGAGCACCTCTTGGGCGGGGAACCCCTTCATGACCTCGTGGAGCTTCTCCCTGGTGTGCGGCCACTGGGACTCGAGGTGGGGATAGTCCGAGCCCCACATGAGCTTTTCGACGCCGATCGCATGGCGCATCTCGAGCTCAGGCCTGGTCACGTTCGTTGCCCCGATCCAGCACTGCCGGCGGAAGTACTCGCTCGGCGTGTGCTGGAGCACGCCTTGCTCGGCATAGGAGAACATGGGATTCGTCATCGAGTGGTCCATGTGGGCGAGGGCCTCGATCACCCACGTGGCCCCTTGCTCGGTGAAGATCAGCTTCAGTCGAGGAAACCGTTCGAGGACGCCGCCCAGGATGAAGAACCACAGCGGTCGATGCGGCCAGTAGAGGGACTCCATCGCGTAGAGGATCGGCGCCTCGACCTCGTTGCCGTAGTACGGGCTTCCCGGACCTACGTGGGTGTGGAGCGGCATCTCCAGCTCCTCGCAGGCTGCCCACAGCGGGTCGTAACGCCGGTCGTTCCAAAACGGCTCGGTGGTGTTGTAGTAGAAGATCGGGAGCAGGACGCCACCGGTGATCCCGTTCTCCTTCGCCCACTTGACTTCCTCGATCGCAGCGTCGAGGTCGGCGAGGGTGCCGATGAGCGCGATGCCAAGGAGTCGCTCCGGTGCCGCAGCGCAGAACTCCGCAAGCCATCGGTTGTAGGCGCGGGCTCCCGCGAGCTTCAATGCCGCGGGGTACTCCTTGTCCCATGGCCGGTTGAAGTCCCGAGCCAACCCGATGAAAGGAGGCGAGTTCGCCGACTGGTCATCGGGGAACAAGACGTCCGCGGTGATCCCGTCGGCATTGAGTGCCTCGAGGCGGCGATGGGGATCCCACTTGCCTTCGATTCCCCAGGGAACCTCTTCTTGGTGCTCCATCCACTGGCGCTTGTACTCCTCGGACCACGTCTGGGGGAGATCCCTTCCCTTCGCTCGCGTCGCGAGCCATAGCGGCACGTACGCCGCCAACCACTGGTCGAAATCGGCTCGGTATCTCGGCTCCACGTACGGGCGATAGCGCTCGGCTGGAGGTCCAACGTGACCGTCCGAAGAGACGATGAGCGCCCGCTGCACCCCGTGATCCTCACGAACCGACATCGTCCTCCCCCTTGTGTGCGTCCTCACCGCAGGTCCGCTCGCTCGGCCTTACGAGGCCCGACGCCAGGGCCGGTGCCGTCGTCGCGCCCGCCGACGCTCCAGGGCCGGGGCGCCGCCCAATCATGATGATCATGATGGCATGGTCGGCCACCTGCGTCCAGCGGTCGGCTCGGGCCCGGTTCGCGGGCTGAGCACAACGCAGGCAAGAACGACACGCACGAGGAGCTGCAATAGGATCTCTGTCGAGTTCGACCGCTTTGGCGCTCGCCAGGTCGAGTCCGAGGGGAGGTCGCACATGGGAGGGGGACGCGAGGCACTGCCCGGCGATCACGCGGTTGCGAACCCGTCGCTCGCAGGTCTCATCACCCTCGATCACGTTGGCATCGCGGTCGAAGACATCGAGGCCGCCATGAAGAACTTCGGGGGTTTGCTCGGCATCCAGCGCTGGCATCATGTGCGCTTTCGCACCCGCGCTCGCTACCGCGGACGCCCCCAGACCATCGGGGGCTACGTCGCAACCGGATCGCTCGGATCCCTGAACATCGAACTGGTGCAACCGATCGAGGGCTCGTGGACAGCAGCCGACGCATTGTCGAAGCGTGGCGAAGGCTTGTACCACGTGGGTTACCGCACCAACGTCGAGGTCGGTCCACTCATCGAGCGCTGCGCGAAGGAACAGGTCGGCGTTGCCCTGACCGGGCTCGGTGACGACGACGCATTGCTGTTTGCGTACCTCGACGCCGAGGACCTCCACGGGGTCACCGTCGAGATCGTCGGGCCGAGCCCGCTCCCAAACGATTTCATCCTTTCGTACCAAGAACTCGTCGTCAGTGGCGGTCACCTCCTCCAGGCATGACGAGCCTGCGGCATCCTTGCGCTCCGGAAGAGGAAGTCGACGCGCTTATGCGAACGCACCATGCTCGCGATCTGCACGTCGAAACCCAACCGATCCTCGTGAACAGCCACCGATGACCCGAATGGGCTCGCCGCGATTCGAGCAGTACGCGAACAAATATGAGACCGCAATCCTCGAGCGCGACGCGCAGGGGATCCTCGAAGTCCGATTGCACACCGATGGCGGACCCCTCGTCTGGAGTGAGCCTGCGCACCGCGAGCTCTCCGCACTCTGGTCCGATATCGCCGACGACTATGACAACCGGGTCGTCATCTTGACCGGCACGGGCGATTCGTTCTGCGAGCGCGTGGGCGCGTTCGCCCCGACGGCGCGCGGATGGGACAAGATCTACTGGGAGGGGAAGCGCTTGTTGCGCCGTCTTCTCGAGATCGAAGTCCCCATCATCGCTGCCGTGAACGGCCCAGCCCGCGTCCATGCCGAACTGGCCTTGCTCTCTGACATCGTGCTCTGTGCAGAGCACGTGGTCTTCCAGGACAGCCCGCATCGGCTCAGTGGCGCGGTCCCCGGGGACGGTGTGCACATCGTCTGGCCGGAGCTTTTGGGAGCGAACCGAGGTCGCTACTTCCTGCTCACCGGCCAGGAGCTCAGCGCACAGGAGGCACTCGAGCTCGGTGTGGTTGGTGAGGTCCTCCCCAACGCCGAGCTCCTCCCCAGGGCACACGAACTCGCCGAAGACCTGGCGGTGCTCGACACTGTCACGCTGCGTTACACGCGTGAATGCCTGACCATGCGCTGGCGGCGCTTGCTGGACCACGACCTCGGTTACGGCTTGCTCCTCGAGGGCGCAGCTGCTGGGGAGCGGTTCAGGACCGCTGGGGGGTCGGTGGACCGGCCATGAACCGGACACGATCACGATGGCGTCCATCGCGACGACCTGCCGCTGCGACGAGCGCGACGACAGCGCTCGCCCCGCCCTGTTCGTCGAACGGCGCAGCACGGACGCTGCGGTGACATCATTGATTGCTATCATTGCGACCTTGGCACGTCGTCGACGTGCAACGGCACCAACTGAGGGGGTAGGGATGCGCGCGGTTGCGAGGTTCGTGGCGGTTGTTGCCACCGTATCGATCATGGCAGCCTTCACGGGCCCGGCCTCCTGGGCAAAGTCTTCGAGGCCGAGCGCCAGCCCGATCACGGTGGGCCTCATCACGAGCTTGACGGGTCTGGCAGCCCCTCAGTTCGTCGGAGCCTTGCAAGGAGCCCAGGCCCGTATCGACCTGCAGAACGCCCAAGGCGGGGTCAACGGGCACAAGATCAACCTCATCTCCGCAGACGACCAGACGAGCTTTCAGGGGGCGTCGACGGCGATGTCAGAGCTGGTCAATCTCAAGCACGTCTTCGCCATCATCGACCTGTCGGACTTCACCACCTCTGCCTACCGGATTGCCCAGCAGGCTGGGGTGCCGGTCGTCGGATTCCCCACGGACGGCCCGGAATGGGGGCAACGGCCCAACACCAACATGGTGTCGATCGCCGGGAACGTGCCACCGACCGGGGTCGGCGGCATTGTCAACACCGTGTGGCCCAACGTCGCCAAACTGTTGGACGCAAAGAACATGGCCGCGCTGGCGATCGGTGGCGAAGCAGCGGCCATTCAGGGTGCCCAGTCCTTCGTCCGGGCGGCCAAGGTTGACGGGGTCAAAGTTGGCTACACGAACTACAGCATCCCCATCGCCACCGTCGATGTGACCTCGCTCGTGCTCTCCCTGAAGCAAGCAGCCGTTGACGGGTTCTTCGGCTCCCTACTCATCAACACGAATTTCGCGATCCTGACCGCGGCACGCCAGGCCGGGCTCAAGCTCGTCGCACCCATGATGGAGACTGGCTACGGCCAGCAGCTTCTCGACCAGCCCTCCGCGGTGCAGGCGGGGCAGGGCGCGGTCTTCCCCGTGTACCAGCGACCGCTCAATGAGCCCGATGCGGCAACCCGTCGCGAGCAGGCAGCCTTCGCCAAGTACGAGCACTTCACCGGCGTTCCCGAGCTCGGGTGGACCTGGGGGTGGATCAGCGCCGACCTTCTGATCCAAGGCTTGAAGCGGGCTGGGACGTCCCCGACCCGCACCTCATTCCTTCGTGCGCTCCACAACCTGCGCGGTTACGACGCCGAAGGCCTGCTGCCCTCACCGATCGACATCAGCCTCAAGGACTTCGGCACGGCACCGGCCAAGCAGTGCTACTACTTCGAACGGCTGGAGGGTTCCCAGTTCGTCCCCCTCAATGGGGGCAAACCCGTCTGCGGGAGGACCGTCAAGTGAGCTGGCTCCCCTCCGGACGCCGGGCGACGTCCCGAGGGGAGCGACGGTTTTGGACTGACCCGCCTGCGGGAAGGTTCCGAGCTCAGCCGGCTGGCCGGAATTCGAGGTGCAGGGCCTCGACGCCTCGGAGGATGTAGGTCGGGGTGTACTCGTAGCGCCGGGACCCCGCGGGACCGTGGTGAGCTTCGGAGATCCGGAGGTCATCGAGCCGATGCAGCATCCGCTCGAGGGTGATCGGCCCCTCGGCGCGAACGAGGGGCGCCCCGGGGCAGGAATGGATCCCTCGGCCGAACGCCACATGCTCACGGACGTTCGGGCGTTGCGCCCGGAACTCCGCCGGGCTCTCGAACCGCCGCTCGTCGCGATCGGCGGCCCCGAGGAGCAACACCAGCGTGCTGCCAGCGGGGATGCGGACGCCAGCGAGGGTCGTGGTGTGCCGGGCCATTCGGAAGGTGCATTTCACCGGGCTGAACAGCCGGAGCGCCTCTTCGACGAAGGCAGGGATCTGCTCGGGCTCTGCTCGAAGGCGTCGCTGGAGCTCCGGGTGCTCGGCCACGTGCTTGAGGAGGTTGCCGAGGAATCGGGCCGCGGTGCCTTGCCCGCCGGCAAAGAGAATGGTGGCCACGCGCACGACGTCGATCACCTCGGGGACGGAGCCGTCGCTGAAGGTCGCCAACGCCATCTTGCCCAGGACGTCGTCTTTGGGTTCCCGGCGACGCTGCTCGACGTACCCGGTGAAGAAGTCCTCGAGGTGCGCCAGGAAGTTGCCCTCCACGCGCTGACCGACGGACCCTGCCGGTCCTTTGGCAACCATGCGCCGACGAAGCTCGCCGTGGTCAGCTTCAGGAACACCGAGCAGATCGGCGATGACCAGCAACGCGAACGGCTGTGCATACTCGCCGATGAATTCGGCGCTGCCGCGGGCAGCGAACGTGTCGATCAGCTCATCTGCGAGGCGCCACATGAAGTCCTCGTTCTCCTTGAGCCGCCTCGGCGTGAGCAACCTCATCATCAGACCGCGGTGATCGCTGTGCATCGGCGGGTCGAAGGTGATCAGCGACTCGTGGCTCGGGAAGATGTGGCGGTATTGCTCGATCAGCGCGCTGGCGTCGTCCCCTGGCGGTTCCTCGGGCAGGCCCGGGAACGGTCCACCGAAGGCATTGCACGACGAGAACCTGTCGGTGTCCCGAAACACCTCGACCATCTCGTCGTGGCCGGTGACGACGAAGGCTCCATGATGGGGCTCCCTCCACACGGCACCCCTGTTGCGCGCATCTTCGAAATAGGCAACCGGGTCCTCGATGACGGAAACGTCGGTGAAGAAATCGGCAATGCGTGCCTCGCTCATGATGATGCCTCCCCATCGACGGGAACCTGCGTGCACCCGGACCCCGCCACGTGCAAGTGGTAGCACTCGTTGCCGACCGGGTCAACAGGCGTCCGCCGACCCCCGGCGTCAGACCAGTCTCGGGTTGGGGTGCAGACCGTGCTCGGCAGGTGGCTTAGAAGCCGATGTCGCGGCTCTCCGCGTCAATCGGACCGACCACTTGGTGAATGGCAGGGACGAGCTGTTCGTAAGGGAGGCCAGCGAGGTAGCCGTCGATCAACCGCTGGTAGTTGGCAATCATGCCTTCGACCCACCCCGACAGGCGCATGAACTCGAAGCCCTCGGCGTGCAATCCACGCTGCTGGCGGGGCAGGTTCGAGAAGTCCTGGGTGGGGATCGGCGGCCATCGTGGGTCGTCAGGAGCCATTGGCGTGGGCTCGGGTGGCGCCGGAGGCTCCTGACCCGGCGGGTAGCGAGTCAGTGACCACAGCTCGAAGAGGCACTCCTCGGGCCCGAGCGGGCGGACGCGGTATGCCGAGGAGCTCGAGAGCATCGGCAAGAGGAAGAAGTGAGGGAAGCAGAACTCGACGCCCCCGACCATCCCGTTCGCTTCGATGTAGTTGAGATCGGGCATGTCGATGCCCTGACGCTGGTTCCAGTCGATGATGGCGTCGTTGACCGCCCGGTTCCACGCTGCCATGGCCTCACCCAGGTTGTCGGGGAGCTCGATGTTCGACAGGCCCTCGGCGACCCGCACATCTTTCTCGTGGATCATGCCGGCCATGCCGACACTGAGGGTGCGCATGAAATGAAGGTTCTGCTGGACGAACGCCGCCTTGTCGAAGGGAGCGTCGCTGCCGAGAACGGTCATCTGGGTCCGGAACTCCAGATCGGACATCGACTCGCCCACGGGGCGGTACACCTTGGAGCTCGCGCCCTTGGCGACGAGCTGGGGGTGGGTCTGCATGACGTGGTAGCCCTCCATGAAGGCTTCCATGGCGAGCTTCCAGTTGGTGGGCATGCGGCACGAGAGCCACCACTCCGGCCACAGGCCTTCGACCTTCCACACGTCGTGGAACTGCGCGAAGGGACCGATGCTCTCACGAAGCGATGGCGCATCGTTGTCGAAGTTGATGAAGGCGCACCCGCCCCAGGTCTCGACCCGGCAAGGAACCAAGGCGAGGTCCTCGGGAAGACGGTTCGACTCGTCGAAGAGATCCGGCTGGTACAAGAAGGTGTTGGCCCCGTCGAGGCCGTAGCACCAACCGTGGAACGGACAGATGAAGCCACTCCCCTTGACGTTGCCTCGACCCTCGACGAGCTGGACGCCACGATGGCGGCAAGCGTTGTGGAAGGCGCGAACGGTCCCCTCGTCGACCCGCACGACGATGACCGACTTGCCCAAGATCTCATAGGTGACGTAGTCCCCAGGGTTGGGGATCTCGGCCAGGAAGCAGGCCATCTGCCAGACCCGTGGCCAGAGTCGCTCGCACTCGGTGGCGTAGAACGCCGGGTCGTAATAGCGCTGGACCGGGACGCGATCGGTGCGCGTCATCGGGTAGGGCACCGGGAGCGGCGGGAGCGACAACGGGGCTTTCTCGTACCGAGGTGCTCGGTACTGGGGCTTGTCGAGGATCGTCACCTCAAACCTCCTCGGGTTCTGCTTCTTTGCGGACTATCCACCGTCCGCGACTTCGATGACTCCCAGCTTGGTGCCCACCGGATAGACCTCCTGGGGTTTGGCAATGCCGTGCCGAAGCACGCCGGTGGCCGGGGAGAGGACCTCGGTCTCGACTTTCTCGGTCTCCACCGTGTACAGCGGCTGGTTCTCGGCGACAGGCTGGCCGTCGTCGACGAGCCACCCGATGAACGTGCCCTCGAAGGTGGCCATCGTCAGCTTGGGCATCTGGACCGGAACAGTGCTCATCGCGTGAAGGTCATCGTCTCGCGCACGGCCGCGGCGATGCGCTCGGCACTGGGGTACACCGCTTGCTCGAGCCCCCTGGCAGCGGGGATTGGACGGAAGCGCGCGCCGACCCGACGGACCGGCGCCTTCAGCGAGCCGAAGTGATCCGCAGCGATCCGGGCTGCAAGCTCCGCACCGGGGCCGGCGAACTCGACTGCGTAGTGGGCGACGACGGCGCGGCCCGTCTTGCCGACGGACGCTCGCAGCGCGTCCGTGTCGAGGGGCACGAGGGTGCGCAGATCCAGGACCTCGACGTCGATGCCCTCGGTTGTACCGAGGTGCTCTGCAGCCGCCAACGCGTCGACGACGGCTCGCCCGTAGGCGACGACGGTGACGTCGCTGCCCTGGCGCTTGACGTCGGCCGTTCCGAGCTCGACGGCGTAGCGGCCGATGGGCACCTCGCCTCGCGAGCCGTAGAGGGCAACGGTCTCTACGACCAGACACGGATCCGGGTCGAAGATCGCGGCCGTGAGCAATCCCTTGGCATCGGCCGGTGTGCTCGGGATCGCCACTTTGATGCCCGGGACGTGCATGAACCACGCCTCAAGCGACTGGGAGTGCGTCGCGCCCGTTCCCAGTCCCCCAAAGGAGGCCGTGCGAACCGTGATCGGGCACGGGGTTCGGTTCGCCGACATAAAGCGCGCCTTGGCGGCGAGGTTCACGATCTGATCCATCGCGATCGTGATGAAGTCCATGATCATGATCTCGGCGACCGGGATCCGCCCCTCCAGGGCCGCGCCGATCGCGGCACCTGCGATCGCGGCCTCCGAGATCGGGGTGTCGAGGACCCGGTCGCGCCCGTGCTTGGTCGAGAGCCCCGCCGTCGCCCCCGAGACCCCGCCAGCCGGATCAGCCAGGTCCTCGCCGAGCAAGAACACCCGAGGGTCGGCGGCGAGCGCCTCGTCGAGGGCTTCGTTGACCGCGCCCACGAAGGTCATCGTCTTGGTCTCGACCGCCGTCGTCATGTCGGGATCCCTTTCATGTCCAAGAAGAAATCCTTGTCCAGTTCGTCAGGTTCTGGTGGCGGCGCCGCCAGAACCGCGTTCATGGCCTCGTCGACCTGGCCCTTGGACTGCTCGTCGATCGCGGTGAGCACCTCCTCGCTCAAGACGCCGGTCTCGAGGAGCTTCCGGCGGTACCGGGGGATCGGATCGGCTGCTTCGGCTGCCGCCAGCCGTTCGGCGGGCATGTAGCGCTGCGGGTCGCCTGCATAGTGCCCTTTGAAGCGGAAGGTCACGCACTCCAGCAACGTGGGGCCGCCACCTGCCCGTCCCCGCTCGGCAGCCTCGGAGACCGCGTGGTACACCGCCTCGGGGTCGTTGCCGTCGACGCGGAAGCCCGGCATCGCGTAGGCGAGCGCACGATCGGCGACCTGGTCGATATGCATCGTCTCGCCGATCGGCGTCATCTCGGCGAAGAGGTTGTTCTGGCAAATGAAGATCACCGGCAGCTGCCAAGTCGAAGCGAGGTTCATCCCCTCGTGGAACGAGCCGGTGTTCGTCGCGCCATCACCGAAACACACCGCGACCACTCGGTCGCTGCCTTCTTGGCGCGCCGCGAGCGCAAGCCCTACGGCGACTGGCACGCCGGCACCGACGATCCCGGTGCACAGCATCACCCCGGCTTCCGGGCAAGTGATGTGCATCGTCCCACCCTTGCCCCGTGACGCCCCCACACGGCGGCCGAGCACCTCACCGATGACCTCGACGAGCGGTACGCCTTTCCCGATCATGTCGTGGAGGCCGCGGTAGGTCGTCACCAACCGGTCGTCCGAGCGCAGCGCTGCGCCGAAGCCGGCGGGGATGGCCTCCTGGCCGCGCGACGGCCAGATCGTGGCGGCGAACTCCCCACGACTGATGCCCTGGCGTAACCGCTCGTCACAGGCTGCCGACAGGACCATGGTCGTGTAGAGCTGCCGTGCGACGTCGGGCGTCACCGGTGCCGATGTCTTAGCGGCTGTAGAGGTCATGTTCGTCTCCTCGCGCGCCACTGCGCTGTGGTCTGGTTCATCGTTGGTACTGCGTCTCAGAGGCCGAGATCGGCAATGGGGACGTCGATGGTTGTGTTGACCTTCTGGATCGCCGGCACGAGCTTGTCATAGGGCAACCCTGCGAGGAAGCCGTCGACGACGCGCTCGAAGTTGGAGATCAACCCTTCGACCTTGTCCGAGAGCCGCATGTACTCGAAGCCCCTGGCGTGCAGGCCTTTTTGCTGTTTGGGCAGGTTCGAGTAGTCCTGCGCGGGGATCGGAGGCCACCTTGGGTCGTCGGGTGCCATGGGCTCGGGGGGCGTTGGCTTCCCCGGCTCCCTACCAGGGGGAAAGCGGGTCAGCGACCACAGCTCGAAGAGGCACTCCTCGGGGCCCAGGGGACGGATCCGGTACGAGGAGGCGCTCGAGAAGCTCGGGAGCAAGAAGTAGTGAGGGAAGCAGAAGTGCATCGGATCGGTGAGGCCCCTGGCGGCGAGCTCGTTGAGGTCGGGGATGTCGCAACCTGCTGCCTTGTACCAGGCCACGATGGCATCATTGAGGGTCCGCTGCCAGGTCGCCCGGGCCTCTTCGGGGTCGGCGGGCAGCTCGACGTTGCGCAGTCCCTCGGCGATGCGAACTCGTTGGCGTGGATCATCCCCGCCATCCCGTCACTCAGGGTGCGCATGTAGTGGATGCTCGTGTCGATGAAGGTGCGGGAGTCGGTGATCCCGGCAATGCGCTGAGCGCGCAGGTCGGATCGGCTCTTGCCGTCGGGGCCGAACTGGCGGTAGGTCGTCTCGGGTCCCCGTTTCAACCCCGGCGGGTTGAGCTGGGGGTGGGTCTGCATGACGTGGTAGCCCTCCATGAAGGCTTCCATGGCGAGCTTCCAGTTGGTGGGCATCCGGCACGAGAGCCACCACTCGACCCGGAGCGACTCCACCTTCCAGGCGTCATAGATCGAGGCGAAGGGCTCGATGCAGTCCCGCAGCGGTGGGGCTTGGTCGTCGAGGTTGATCCAGGCGCACCCGCCCCAGGTCTCGCAGCGTACCGGCGTCAGCGCGAGATCTCCTGGGCAGCGGTTCTGCTCGGCGAAGAGATCAGGCTGGTACAGGAAGGTATTGGCCCCGTCCAACCCGTAGCACCACCCGTGGAACGAGCAGATGAACCCGCTCCCCCGGATGTTGCCTCGGCCCTCGACCAGCTTGACCCCCCGGTGGCGACAGGCGTTGTAGTAGGCCTTCACTTCCATGGCCTCAGTGCGCACGACGACGATCGACTGATCGAGGATCTCGTACTCGACGAAGTCACCCGGCTCGGGAACCTCCTCCAAGCGGCATGCCATCTGCCACACCCTTGGCCAGAGCAGCTCGGCTTCCATCTGGTAGAAGTCTGCGTCGTAGTAACGCTGCTTGGGCACCCGGTCCGGGTACTCGACCGCGTACGGCACAGGGAGCGCCGACCACTTGGTCTCCGTGATCGCCATGGTGTCCCTCCCCTTTCGCTGCTCGCTGGGCTCTTCGCGGTTGAGTGCGCTCGTGGCCACGGAGACCTGGCCAACCGGCCCACAACCTGCCTATCCTGATCACGGATCCTACTCCACCGCCGTGGATGCGGCGGTGGGCCCGCACCCAAACCATCGACCGGCGTCGCGCCCTCGTTCGAGCGCACGACGCATCTAGATGCGTCGTGAAGGATCAGGCCAGTAGCGACTGCGAATGACGTGGCGCCGGAGCTTGCCGTTGGGATCGCGATCGAGCGAGGGAGCGAAATCCACCGATCTCGGGCACTTGAAGTGCGCGAGCGCGTTCCTGCAGTGATCGATCAGTTCGGCAGCCAGCTCGACGTCAGGGCTGATGTCGGGGTGGAGCTCGACGACCGCTTTGACCTCTTCGCCCCACTCTTCGTTGGGCACCCCGACCACCGCGACGTCTCGCACCGCCGGGTGCGCTGCCAGCGTGGCTTCGATCTCGGCCGGGTAGATGTTGACCCCACCAGAGACGATGGTGTCCGCCTGACGATCACACAGAAACAGGTAGCCGTCTTCGTCGAGGTAGCCGATGTCGCCGACGGTGAACATCGCGCCCCTCCGAGCTCTCTGCGTCTTGTCGGCATCGTGAAGGTACTCGAAGTCCCAAAGCGACGGAGTCATGTAGACCAGCCCTGGAACGCCTGGCGGGCACTCGTTTCCCTCATCGTCGTAGATCTTGATCTCGACGCCCGGTGACGGTCTTCCAACCGTTCCGGGTTTTCGCAACCACTCCTCGGAGCTCACGGTGGTTCCCGCACCCTCGGTTGACGAGTAGGCCTCTGTGATGATCGGGCCGAACCACTCGATCATCCGCCGTTTCACATCGATCGGGCATGGCGCGCCGGCGTGGTTCACGAACCGAAGGGACGAGACATCGGCGGTGGCGCGGACCGCTTCGGGAAGGGCCAGCAAGCGATGGAACATGGTGGGCACGAGACTGGCATGGGTGACCTTGTGCTGCTCCGTCAGTCGTAGGAAGCCTTCCGGCGTCCACTTGTCCATCATCACGACCATGCCACCTCGGTCGAGTGCGTTGAGGACCCCGGCGAGCGGGAGTGCGTGGTACAAGGGGCCCGAGCTGAGGTACACCATGTCGGTCCCTTGGGCGGTGGCTGCTGCCGCGCCTCGGTGGATGGGGCCGATCCCGCTCGTGAGCCTGAGCTCCTGCGAGGGCCCGCCCGGGAACGACTTGCGAACGCCCTTCGGGCGACCGGTCGTTCCAGAAGTGAAGAAGATGATCTGCCCGGCTGAACGGATCGGCGGCGCCGCCGACGATTGCCCGGATATCAGGGCCGCCAGCGGCGCGAACCCCGGAGAGGGGTCCACCGCAAAGCGCATCCCCTCGGCGATCCCGGCGTGCTCCGCTGCGGCTCGGGCGATCCCGGCATACGCCGCTTCGGTCACCAGGAGCTTGGCAGCGGAGTCATGGAGGATGTCGCCGATCTCCTGGGCCTTGAGGTGCCAGTTGAGCGCGACGAAGTACAGGCCCGACTGGATCGCGGCTCCGTAGACCTCGACGAATTCTCTCCGGTTCGAGAGCACGACCGCGACCGTTTCGCCGGTCCCGACGCCAAGCTCCCGGATCCCTCGTGCGATGCGGTTCATGGCATCGAGGAGCTCCCCACGCGTGGTCGACCTCCCTGCCGCGTCGACCAGGGCGGTGCGATCAGGGCTGGCCTCCGCGAGAGCGTAGAAGCCGTCGACGGTCATCTCGGATCCCGCCGCTCGACGATCGGCCTGCATCGCTCGTCGAGCTCCTCGTTCCTGGGGTCGCGACCCGCGTCCAACGTCAGCGCGGCACGGGGCACGAGCTCCTAGGCGGACGTCCTCCGCCTACAGCCGGTAGAGCTTGGCCGCGTTCTCCCCGAGGATCTTGCGGCGCGCCTGCGGGGTAATCGTCGACAGCTTCTCGGCGACGGTGTCGAGTGGCTTGGGATACAGGCACGTCGGGTGGGGGAAGTCGGTCTCGAAGAGGATGTTGTCCTCCCCGACCTTCGAGACGAGGCCCTGGAGATCCCCCTGGCTGCGCTCGAACCAGAACGTCGCGTACCAGTTGCTCTTGAAGTACTCCGAGGGCATCTTGGACAGCTCACCTGCTTGCTTCGGCGCGTTCTCCCAGAGCTCGTAGTCCATGGTCTCCAAGATGAAGGGAATCCAGCCGCACCCGCTCTCGACGGACACCATCTTGAGGTTCGGGTACCGATCGAAGATGCCGGCGAAGATCGTGTTGATCACCACGCGGGCATTGTTGATGAACAACATCGACCCGCCGATCGCCGGCTTCACGTACTCGTCCTGGGAGGGCCAGAAGTAATTGCCGAAGAAGTTCATCGCCGTGATGCTCGACCCGATGTGGAAGTGCACTGGCAGCTGCAAGTCCGCACAGGCCTCCCACAGCGGATCCCAGGCCCGGTTCGCCAGGTCCGGAGAGCCGAGGTCCTGGGGGTCCGAGGTCATGTTCACCCCTCGCAGGCCGAGACTGGCGCATCGCTGGGCCTCTTCGACCGACTCCTTGACGTCCCAGGCCGGCAGCACTGGCATGGGAAGGAATCGTCCGCCCGAGGAGTCCTGCAGCTCGGCCATCGCGTCGTTGTAGATCTGCACGCACAGGCGGCGCAGCACCGGATCGTCGATGGCACGCTCGAGATCCTGGCCACCGAGGCCGATGGAGTTGGGGAAGAGCACCTGCGCGTAGATACCGGACTCGTCCATGACCTTGAGCCGGACCTCGGTGTCGTAGGCACCCTGATGGCTCTGTTCAAGTCCCCAGACCGCCATGGATTCCTGGAACGGGAACTTCTCTCCCTCCCGGTCGATCACGCTCCCAGCGCGTGCCGGACCGAGCGAGGCGCCCTGGTCGACGACCCACGTCGGTTCGCCGTCGACCTCTTCGACCCTGGGTACCCGGTCCTTGTACGCGGCGGGCGCCCGCTTGGTCCAGAAGTCTTCGGTCGGCGTGAGGTGCGTATCGCAATCGATGACCCGAAGGTCGCCAGTCGTCATCGTCATTAGGACACCCCCATCTCAAGATCCAAACGGAGCGCTGCGCCTACCCGTTCTCGTTTCATCAAACAGCCTACCGTTTCGGTGAGCCTACAATTTTGACCAAGCCCAAGGACACTGGCCGAAGGACCCTGGGCCCAAGGGTGCCAGGCCCAGGCAACGGCTCGGACCAAGCCCCGCCGCCTCGACGTACGCTCGTTCACCGGTAGGGTCGAGGTTCATGGCGCGCATCCACCACTACATCGACGGCAAGCAGGTCGCCGGAACCTCCGGTCGCTTCGGCGAGGTCTTCGACCCCGCGTCGGGAGAAAAGATCCACGAGGTCGACTTCGCATCGGCGAGCGAGGTCGACGAGGCCGTCGCAGCTGCCGCGGCAGCGGCGCCCGCGTGGCGCACGATGTCCCTGTCGAGGCGGGTCGAGATTCTGTTCCGGATCCGCGAAACCTTGGATGCCCACCGGAGCGAGATCGCTCGCTGCGTCACCGAGCAGCACGGGAAGGTCCTCTCCGATGCCATGGGTGAGGTGGCAAGGGGCCTCGAGAACGTCGACTTCGCCTGCGGGATTCCCAGCCTGCTGGCCGGCCGCTACTCCGAGCAGGCGTCGCGGGAGGTTGACGTCTACTCGATCCGCCAGCCGCTGGGGGTTGTGGCCGGGATCACCCCGTTCAATTTCCCAGCGATGGTGCCGATGTGGATGTTCGCCAGCGCGATTGCGTGCGGCAACACCTTCGTGCTCAAGCCCTCCGAGCGCGATCCAGGGGCATCGCTCGTGATCGCTGAACTGCTCACCGAGGCCGGGCTGCCCGACGGTGTCTTCAACGTCGTCCAGGGGGACAAGGTAGCGGTTGACCGGCTGCTCGAGCATCCGGGCATCGAGGCGATCTCCTTCGTCGGCTCGACGCCCGTCGCACGCTGGGTCTACGAGACGGCGGCGCACTTCGGCAAGCGTGTCCAAGCGCTCGGAGGCGCAAAGAACCACATGGTGGTCTTGCCCGATGCCGACGTCGACATGGCGGCCGACGCGGTCGTCTCGGCTGCCTATGGCTCAGCTGGCGAGCGCTGCATGGCCGTCTCTGTCGTCGTTGCCGTCGGTGAGGTCGCCGACCCATTGATTGACGCAGTGAGCGATCGCCTGGGCTCGATCCGGATCGGCAGCGGCACCGACCCAGAGTCCGAGATGGGTCCGCTCATCACGCGCGAGCACCGTGACCGCGTGGCCTCCTATCTCTCCAGTGCCACCGAGCAGGGGGCGTCGGTCGTCGTGGACGGGCGGGAGCACGAACGCTATCGGGGGCCAGGGTTCTTCCTGGGGCCCTCGCTGATCGACCGCGTCTCTCCCCAGATGGACTGCTACCGCGACGAGATCTTCGGTCCGGTGTTGTCGGTGGTTCGGGTGGGCTCCTATCAAGAAGCCATCGACCTGGTGAACGCGAACCCGTGGGGGAACGGCGCGGCCATCTTCACCCGCGACGGAGGCGCGGCACGACGGTTCCAGTATGAGGTGCAAGCGGGGATGGTCGGCATCAACATCCCCATCCCGGTCCCGGTCGGTTACTTCTCCTTCGGGGGATGGAAGCAGTCGCTCTTCGGGGACACCCACATCTACGGGCCCGAGAGCATCAACTTCTACACACGGGGAAAGGTCGTCACCAGCCGATGGCCGGACCCGGCGACCAGCGAGATCGACCTCGGCTTCCCGAGGACCCGCTGAGTCCTGCTGTCGCCAAGGCGGAGAACGAAGTCCCACCCGTGCAGGACGCTGGCTGCGTCGCTACCATGGGGAAGAAATAGCCAGCTGTTTTCTCTTGGATCGAGAAGACAGCTCTGACGGACAGCACACGATGAGACAGGACGGTGCGCAATGAGCACGAACAACGGTCTCCGATACATCGACTCCGACGGCCACATCCTCGAGCACCCCACAGCCATGCTCGACTATGCGCCAGCCAAGTACCGAGATCGGATCTGGCACATCGAGACCGACGAAGCTGGCGAGGAGTGGCTCGTCTACAACAACACCCGAACACCAGCCAACATGCTCTCCGCCGCCGGCGTGGCAGGTGCGAGCGACGAGGACCGCGCACGAGCCTTCCGCGGGGAGATGCGCTACACGGAGACCCGCCCAGCTGCCTGGAACGCCAAGGCCCGCTTGGCCGACATGGACGCCGACCACATCGACATGGCAGTGCTCTACCCCACCATGCTGCTAGGTCTCCAAAGCGAGCTCGACGTCGACTTCGCTGAAGCGCAAGCCCGTGCGTACAACGACTGGTGCGCCGACCACCTCCTTGAGGGAGAGGGTCGAATCTTCGGTGCGGGCGCCCTGCCTCCCATGCATCAGCCCGAGGACGTCCAGCGGGTCGCCAATGAGATTCGCCGCGTCGCAGGAATGAAGGGCATGGTCGCGGTCTTCATGCGCCCGAACCCCGCGGTCGACTGGCGGCCGTTCAACGACCCCGTGTACGACCCCATCTGGCAGGCAGCCTCAGAGACCGGCCTACCCATCGGCCTGCACCCGTTCCTCGCTCCTGACCTCCCGGGCGCCTGCCGCGGTCTGCGACTCGCGCGGCCCCGCAAGCCTGACGGTAGTTACGTCGACAATTTCGATCCGGACCGCACCCTCAGCGCAGAAGAGCAGATGGAGCACCCCGAGTTGCGACCGAGCACGCTGTTCACGCAAGCGATCGCAAACCCGGTGGACGTGATGAGCGCCATCACCTACCTCACCGCTGGCGGTGTCTGCGAACGTTTCCCGGACGCCAAGTTCATCTTCTTGGAGGCCAACGGCGGATGGCTCGTCCCGTGGCTCGAGCGCCTCGACCACCACTGCCGGAAGTTCCAGTGGGAAGTCACCAACTTGTCAATGCTTCCCTCGGAGTACTTCCGTCGGCAGTGCTGGATCAGCTTCGACCCCGACGAGGCGATGCTGCGAACCACGGCGCAGTCACCGCTCGTCGGTGCCGACCGCATCATCTGGGCGTCGGATTATCCGCATCCTGACGCCAAGTTCCCCGGAGTCACCGAGGAGCTCGCAGAAGCGCTCGAGGGGTTGACCATCGAGCAGAAGCGAGCGATCACCTCCGAGAGCGCCGTCGCCCTCTACGGGATCGGCTGACGCCGACGACCTCGGTCATCACGGCGTCGCGGTCGGCGTGCTTTGTGGGGTCGCCACTCGTCGCAACGTGAGGACCCGCTCGGCGTGGCGCTCCTCTTCGAGGAGTCGTTGACGCGCCTGGAGGAGGTCGGACTGGGTGACGAGGCCTTCGAGGCGGCCCGGAGCGTTTCGATCGACGACCGGAAGGATGCCGACCCCGAAGAGCGCCATCCGGTCGGCGACTGAGCGGAGGATCTCGTCAGGATGCGCGACAGCCACCGGCGACATCATGAGGTCGCGGACCTGCGCCTGCTGCGTATGCCTTCCTGAGCGCAAGGCCGACCAGGGGAGCACACCGACCAATTGCTGATTGCCGTCAACGACGGGGAACAGGCGCTGGCGGCGCATCGGGGAGCCCTCGGCGAGGGCTTCGGAAAGTCCTGCCAGCCGACGGGCTGGCTCGATGGTGTAGACGTCGGTGTCCATGACCTCGCGCACGAACATCGCCTCGAGGGGATCGACCGCGTACTCGCGCATGACATGGAAGCCGCGACGCGCAACCTTCTCGGTCAAGATCGACCGCTTCAAGACGAGCACGCTGACCAGGTGCGAAACGGTTGCGGCGACGAGCAATGCCACGAGGCTGTTGTTGTCATGGGTCAGCTCGAATGTAAAGACGATGGCGGTCAAGGGGGATCGCGTCACGCCGCCGAGTGCACCGGCCATGCCGATCAGCGCCCACACGCCCGGGGTGGTGCCGGGCAGGAGGTGACCCAGCACTCCCCCCAGTGCAGCGCCCATCATGAGGATGGGCGCCAGGATGCCGCCACTCGTCCCTCCCCCGAGCCCGACGGACCAGATGACGAGCTTCACCACGAAGACCGTGACGAGCGCACTCAGCGCGAGGCGCCCGAGCAGTTCCGCGTGGATCGTGCCGTAGCCGACGCCGAGCGCCCTCGGGTCGAGGAGGCCACCGACGCCGATCACGGCTCCTGCGATCATCGGCCACCACATCCAGTGCAGCCGCCCGGCGAGCTTCGCAAAGAGGTCCTCGGTTCGGTAGACGCATTGGGTCATGAGCCACGCCGCGAACCCAGAGGCGACCCCTACCCCACCGGCGCCAAGGAGCGCCACCGTGCCCAACGGGGGGTGGAGAGGGATCGGAAACAGTGGCTGAGGAGCGACGAGGCCGGCACCGGCCATCGCCATGCGGATGCCGTCCGCGGTCGCGGCAGCCAACCCGATCAGGACCATGGAACGAGGCTTGAGCTCGAACGCCAGCAGCTCGACGCCGAAGAGCGTCGCGGCGACCGGGGTGCCGAAGACGCCGCTCATCCCGGCGGCGGCTCCGGCAACGAGCAATGCACGGCGTTGCGCGGCGGTCAGCCGGAAGAGCTGACCAACGATGGAACCCATGGCGCCACCAGTGAGGATGATCGGTCCCTCGGCACCGAATGGGCCGCCGGTCCCAATGCTGATCGCACTGGCAATCGGTTTCAGCACAGCGAGGCGCGGTTGGATCCGACTTCCGTCCACGAGGATCCGCTCCATCGCTTCGGGAATCCCGTGGCCCCGGATCTGCTCGGAGCCGAACCGCGCCATCAAGCCGATCACCAGTCCGCCCCCGACCGGCACGACGACGGCAATCGCCCCCAGGGCACTGGCACCGGGCGACACGAGATGCACGCTCCAACGCTGGTAGTACAGGGCGTTGGTGAAGAAGCCGATCAGATCGAGCAACCCGAGAGCGATACCGGCACCAAGCGCCCCGATGAGGACCGCCAAGGGGATCAGGCGAAGCACCGACGGCGTCATCGTGAAGTCCCCGAGCGCTCGCTCGATTGCCTCCGGGGGGCGACGATCCGTTCCCAGGTAGGTCCGCTCATCGCCTTCCGGGTCGCCCTGCGTGGCGACGGTCAGGTCGCCGCCTTCGGGCTCCATGGAACCTGGGGGTCCCGAGTCCGCGGAGCTGCCGTCCGAGCCCTCCTCTGGCCGCGGGAGGTCCCCCTCCCCTGGCATTCTCATCGTAATACGATGTTATCGTGGCAAGATTGACTCTGCCTGACGACGTCTATGCTCGCCTGCTCGCCCTGCGCACCGGGCTCCGGCAGTTCCAACGCTGGAGCGAGCGCCAAGCGCGGGCGGCGGGCTTGACGCCCGCACAGCACCAGCTGTTGCTCGCGATCCGCGGGCATCCCGATCCCCGGGGCCCCACAATCGGCGAAGTGGCCGACTACCTCTTGTTGCGCCATCACAGCGCGGTCGGCCTCGTCGACCGAGCTGACGCTGCAGGCCTCGTCGTTCGCGTCCGGGATCCCAATGACCATCGGGTCGTGCGGCTGCGCCTCACCGCTCGTGGAGCCGAGCGCCTCGAGGCGTTATCGGCCCTCCACCTCGAAGAACTCGATCGCTTGGCGCGCAACATCCAGGCCATCGGAGAAGGCCTGGCGCCGCTGCAAGATCACCACGGGTTGCGCTCGAAGAACTGACCGGGCGTCATTGGGGCGCCGGTTCCGTATCGATCCCGGCGGACTACGATTCGGAGCAGGCGTGCCGGGAAGTCTGGTCGGCGGTTCGTTTCACCGACCTCCGGAGCGCTCCATGCACCTTGGCACAGAGCCCATCAGAAGGGGTGACTGATGGGCCTCTCTGTCGCTTCGGCCGGGGCGATCTTCCCACTTTCGGCCATCGGCTCGTTCGGTGCAAGCCTTCTGCTCGTTCAACGCCTCGAACGGCTCGCCGGTCGGTTCGCCCTGTCGGAGACGACGCTCGGGCTGCTCGTCGCCCTCGCCGCCGACTCGCCGGAGATCAGCACCGCCGTCACCGCCGCCATCGAGGGCAAGCAGCGCGTCGGAGCCGGAGTCGTGCTCGGTTCGAACGCGTTGATCCTAGGAGCACTGCTGGGAGTGGGCCCGATCGCTGCCCGCTGGATCAGGCTGCACCGCCGATCCGCCCTCGTCGAGGGGGCGGCAGCGAGCGCAGTCGCTGTCATCACCCTCGCGATCCTCACGACCGGCGCCGACGCACGTATCGGATTGGCGCTGACCTTGATCGTGTTGGGGCTCTACGTGTCCGCCGCTACCGCCTCAACGACGGCCCTCCTGCGATTCGGATTGCCTCGACGCGCCGTCGCATGGCGAGCGACAGCGATCGCCGAAGCGGCGCTCGAGCTTTCGCCGGCCATCGACACGATCGAAGGTCACTCCAGGGCTCGCACCCGCCTCGACGCGTTGATCGTCACGGGAGCGCTCGGGGCGGTGGTGGTGGCCAGCGCACTCATGGAGCGGTCGGCCGTGGTGCTCGGAACGCAGTTTCGCCTTTCGAGCCTGGTGATCGGGGCGCTCTTGCTCGCCGCCGTCACCAGCCTTCCCAACGTCGTCGGTGGGGTGTACCTCGCCGCTCGGGGCAATGGAACGGCGTTGCTCAGCGAAGCGACGAACAGCGCCATGCTCAACGTGGTGTTCGGGCTCTTCGCCCCTGGGGCGTTCACCGGCCTGGGACCCGCCGGCAACACGACGATCCTCGCAGCATGGTATTGCGGCCTCACGGTGATCGCCCTCGTGGCCGCGTTCGCCGAACGGGGGCTCTCTCGGCGCAACGGCTTCGCCATCGTCCTCGGCTACCTCGCGCTCGTCGTCGTAGCCGCAACTCGCTGAGCCAGGCCTCATGGACCAAGGGCAGTGCCGGCCCCAGGGTCGAGCGCGGAACCTTCGACCCGTCTGCCTGGGGTCCACCACAACAGGCCTGCGCAGACTCAACGCGCGACGCCGATGATGCAGCTCCGTCCTCTGTGCGATCTTCAGGCATTGTGCCCTTGGCGCAGCCGTTGCAACCCGGTCCAGAGGAAGGATGCGCCGCTGCCGATTGGGTCCCGGACCCCGAGCAACTGTGCCCGGCGCAGCAGTGCACCGAACGGTGCGTTCCAATAGCTCGGATCGCCGGGCCGCTGGGGTCCGTGTGGACTCACATAGAGGTGTGGCTCGTCGCAGAACGCGTCCCCAGGCGAGGCACCGAGCGTCACGCGCGTGCCGCCACCGGCGTCGACCTCGGTGGCGGCATCGAAATGCTCGGGCCACAACTGGATGGTCGCCGGCCGCGCCATGGGCGGAAGGTCTCCCAGCACTCGATCCAGGATCTGCCAGCTGTCGCTGTACCAGCTGGCCAGGAGTGCCGTGGACTCCGCATCGAGGGTTAGCGGTTCGTCGACCGCACCGAGCTCAGGGGTCTCGTCCCCCACCGAGAACGGCGCCGCCAGGTCAACCCCAACCGCATCAGCGAGGCGCCGCAGTGTGGACCCGGAAATCGCCAAGGCAGTGACGACATCGCTGACCTCGTGCATGAGCAGCGTTCCTGCGACCCGAAGGACCTCGGGACCCTCGCCGAACGCTGGCGTGCCGAATCCTCCCGGCGTCACGCGGAGGCCGAAGCGCCCGGTGACCTCGAAACGACGGCGGCCCAGGATATGCACTGCGATCCGGTGCAGGGTCTGGCGGGTCGGTCCGAGACGGGCACGTCGAGCCGCGTCGATCACGGTCAACGTCGCCGTCCCACCGGATCCGACGGGCTCAGGGTTGGAAGGATCCGCCGCCGCCGAGCGACGGGACGATGCTGCCCAGGATGTACTTCAGCTGCTCGGTCGTCAGGGCCCCAGGGTGACGCATCAGAAGCTTGCCCCGCGGACCGACGATGACGGTGAAGGGCAGGCCGCTGATCTGATAGGTGCCGGCCACCTGCCCCGAGGCGTCGAAACCGATCGGGTACGTGACGCCCGTCGCCTTGGCGAAGCTCCGGGCGGCGCCAGCGTTGTCGGCGACGTCGATCCCCAAAAAGGCGACCTTGCTCCCGAGATCCCGATAGGCCTCTTCCACGTGAGGCATCTCCTGGCGACAGAGCGTGCAGGTGCTCGACCAGAAGTTGAGGACGGTGTACCGACCTCGTGAGCTGGCAAGAGAGACCTTTGCCCGCGGATCCCCGAGGCTCGGGAGCACGAAGGTAGGGGCCTGGCCAAGGATAGTGACGTCCGAGCGCGAGGGCGGCTCGGTGATCGGCCCTGCGACCGGCCCGCGCTCGGCGGCGGGCAGCAGATCGGCCGCCATCTGCGCCAGGGTGTGGGCGTACAAGGTGGTGTTGGCGGCATTCACGCCGAAGCCGCCGATGGCACGCTCCTTCCCGCCGGGGTCGATGAAGTAGAGCTCAGTGCTGTGTACCACCGTGCGGTTGGCGTAGTCCAGCTGGACATAGGCCCCGTAGTCCTTCCACACCGCTTCGAGGTGCGGCACCGAGCCAGTGGTGGAGACCCAGTTGCGCACCCTGCCCAACCCGTGCTGGTCGGCCCAGAGCTTCACCCATTTGACCTGTGGGTAGAAGGGATTGATGTTGACGCTCAGGAACACGACATCTCTTGCCATCGAGCCGAGGTCTCGGTCGGCCACCAAGATGTCCTGCGCGAGCAGCGTGCACACATCGGTGCAGCGGTCGTCGTTGAACGACAGCACGACGACTTTCCCGCGAAAGCCGGCAAGCGACACCCGCACGCCGTGCTGGTCGGTCAACTCGAAGTTCGGGGTCCGGTGGCTGTCGGCAGGGGCGAGAACGTTGAGGTCGAGCAGCGCAGCAGCGTAGGAGTTGATGCCGGGGGCGACGTCAGCGGTGCCCGAACCCCCGCCACCGGTGCCGATCCCACCGAAGAGCACCACCGCGAGCACGACCGCAACCACGCAGCCGATGACGATGAAGCGGAGCTGACGCCGTCGGGTGCGGCCGCTTCCTGGCCGTGGGTCCCCGACCGGTTGGGCCGGCTCGGCTCCGTCGACCTGGGGGTCCGGCGCCACCACGGCTGCCTCACGAACCGACATACTCCTCCTCTCTCCTCCCGGCCACGCCGTCCTCGCCGAGCTGGCCCGCTGCCGAACCCCCGCCGAGAGACTGATCGAACGTGCGCACCTCAGGAATGCCCGCCGCCAGGTCGGGGCGCGGTGCCCCACGTGCAACCGCGTCGGATCGAGGCCGCGTCGCAAACGCAAGGATCAAGAAGCTCACGACCGTGACGACGCCGAAGACGATGCCGATCGGCCGCGCGGAGCCCTCGAGCCAGCTGCTCAGCGCCGACTGGAGGTCTTCGACCACCTGTACAGGGGCCGATGTGAACCCGGGCGCGGCGAGGTCGCTCACCCAGTAAATGACGAGGTAAACCCCGACGAGGGCGAGCACTCCGCCGGAGACCCGAGGCAGCGCACGGGTGAGCGGACGGAGCCGTCGCAGGACCGTCGCACCGGCGTGGGCGACCACCACGCTGATGGCGACCATGAAGACGCCCATCCCGAGGGCATAGGCGACGAAGGTCGCCATCCCTGCGAAGGGGCCCAGCCGGGTGAAGGACCCCGCGACCCCTGCAAGGAAGAGCGGGAGGGCGCAGCTGAGGGAGGCGACGGCATAGGCGATGCCAAAGCCCGCCATGCCGAGCGCGCCAGAGGAGCGACCGATCCGGGGCACCGGGAGCGCCAAGTGCAGCTCCCGACCGGCGAGCGCAGCGATCCCAATCGCCGTCATGGCGCCCGCCAGGGCGATCATCACCCATGGAACCCAACCAACGACCACGGTGACCCCCGACGCGACGAGCACGCCGAGAAGGCCGAAGACCACGACGAACCCTGCGCTCAGGCTCGCCCCCGCGAGCAAGCCCCGAGCGGTGCGCGCGAGCGGCCCTTGATCGAGCGAAGGACCGGCAAAGCTCGCAAGATATGCCGGGAGTAGGGGGAAGCCGCAGGGGTTGAGGGCGGCGACCAAGCCGAGCGTGAAGGCGTAGGCAACGGGCCCCGGCCCTGCCCCTACGACGCCGAGCAGGGCCGCCCTCACGGCGCCGCGCCCCCGGCAGCTTGCGCCGAGCGCCGAGGCATGCTTTGGCGGCGACGTACGTCGCCGATCCGGGCCGCTGCCTGAGCATCGTGGAGCGCTACCGCCCGGTGCTCGATCGCCTCGATCAGGTACCGCAAGCCTTGCATGAACTGTTCCGAAGTCGTGTACCCAGCAAGCTGGCGCGCCAGCGCCTCGTCGCCCTCGTGGCTCCCCACCGTACTGTGCGCCCGCGACGCTTCGAGGGCAGCGAAGCCGATGGTGTAGGTGTGGATGGTCCCGTAGGCGCGTTTGGCTTCCTCCTCGTCACCGAGCGCCTCGTGCAGGACCCCGATCATCGCCTCCATCCGGGCGATCGCTGCGGGGGAGACGACGGGGTGCGCGAGGTAGACGTGCAACGCTGCCGGCTGGGTGACGAGGAACCGCCGAAGCCGGTCAGCGGCCTCGGCAATCCACGCCTGCCAGTCCTGCGCCTTGGCGCGAGGCCGCCACCTCCGGGCAAGAAGCCGATCGACCACCTCGTCGAGCAGATCGTCTTTGTTCCGAACGTGGCGGTAGAGGGACATCGGAGCCACGTTGAGCTCGGCAGCGAGGCTCCGAATGGTCATCTGCTCGTACCTACCGGCTTCGATGACCTTGAGCGCTGCTCCGATCACCCGCTCCCGAGAGATCGTCCCCCAGGGGGTCCGTGTCCTCGATCGCCCGCTTTTCACCGCTCTCCCCCGATGGTCGGGCCTCGGGGGCTGTTGGCTTCGTGACATCACCGGATCCTCGGTCCTGCTCTGGCGTCCCCATCAGAACAGCTCCGGGAACGTCGTGCCTCGTCGAAGCCACGGGCTCGGAGATCGCTCAAGCTCCAGGTGACCTCGGAACGCAGTTGCGGCCTCGCCTCTGGGTTTCCTGCCCGCAGCCCGTTGCCTCGGGGTCCGTCGGTCGTCTGGGCTGCTCCTGCCGCGGCAATGTTACCAACGCCGTTCCGGAGGGATCGACGCTGCGCGCTCCGCTCGCAGGCTCCTGCACAAAGGTATTCATCGTGAGACCGACCTGCCTTCGAAGCCCAACCGACGCCCAATCGACAAGCCTGCCACGAAACCTCGTCCAGCCGATCGGCTGGCTGGGCATCTCCTTGCGCCCTGCACGGCGGCCTCGCCAGTTCCCCGTGACGGCAACGCCAGCACCGGTCCGGGCCGTGCAGGCTCGTCCGCTCGCCGTTGCGACGGATCCGTGATCTGCGAACCCCTCGAGCGACTTGCCTCATCGCGACAGCACAGCGAGCGACCTCGCTTCCGTCACCTGAGCAGCTGGCCCCAGCATCGGGAGCGAGCGCCGGAGTCCGCAACCGGCCTGCAGATCACGGCTGGCGAGTCATGACCACCTTCACGGCACCGGTGTCCCCAGCCCGCTGGAAGGTGTCGTAGGCGTCGAGCATCTCCGACAAGGCGAAGTGATGGGTCACGAAGCGCCCCGCGTCGATCTGGCGGCTCGCCACCAGACGCAAGAGCGTTGGCGTCGAGTAGGTGTCGACCAGGCCTGTGGTCACCGTCAGGTCCCGGATCCACAACTTCTCCAGGTGCAACGTGGCCGGCTTGCCGTGGACGCCGATGTTGGCCACACGCCCGCCAGGGCGCACGAGCTGCGTGCAGAGCTCGAAGCTCTCCGGGACACCGACGGCTTCGATGGCGACATCGGCGCCAAGACCTTCGGTGACCCCGCGGACGAAGGCGACCGCGTCTTCACGACCGTTGTTGACCGTCAGGTCGGCACCGAAGCGTTTCGCTGCTTCGAGGCGTGCATCGGCGAGATCGATCGCGATGACGTGGCTCGGTGCGTACATCTTGGCCCCGGTGATCGCCGACAGCCCGATCGGTCCGGAGCCGACCACGGCGACGGTGTCGCCGGGGGTGACGTGCCCGTTCAAGACGCCGACCTCGTAGCCGGTGGGCAAGATGTCGGCCAACATCAGGAGCTCTTCGTCGCTGACCCCCTCTGGAAGGCGATACGTCGAGGTATCGGCAAAGGGAACGCGTACATACTCGGCCTGCGTCCCGTCGATCATGTATCCGAGGATCCACCCGCCTCCGCCGAGACATTGTCCGTAGCGGCCCTCACGGCAGAAGCGGCATCGCCCACACGAACTGATGCACGACACGAGCACCCGATCACCGGGGTGAAGGGTCTTGACCGCTGCTCCGACCTCCTCGACGGTCCCGACTGCCTCGTGCCCGAGGATGCGCCCGGGAGCGACCTCAGGGGTGTCGCCCTTCAAGATGTGCAGATCGGTCCCGCAGATCGTGGTGCTGTCCACGCGCACGATCGCATCGGTGTCGTCGCGCAGCGTTGGTCTAGGGACCTCTTCCCAGGATTTCGAACCAGGGCCGTGGTAAACGAGTGCTTTCATCGCGATCTCCTTTCAAGGTCTGTCTGCAACGACCTTCTCCTCGATCCTGCGCGATCGGACCGGAGCGCAACAGGGTCCAAGGTCACGACCTGAGTGGTCACGCACCGACAGAAGGTGACGATGCCTTGGTGCGCACCACACGACGTCCACACTTGCCGGCCGAGAAGGTCGGTACGGCAACGAGGACGATGCTGCCGACCTCTTCGTCCTTCGCCGGTCAGTTCCCCGCGCGCAGCGCGCAGGACGCGGATCAGGCGACGTGCCTCGGGGATCGATGCTCGTCGCCTCGGTCGCCAAGCTGGCGAACCGAGCGTGCCTTGGAGGCCCCGCGTCGCCTGTCGGGTTTGGGATGGCCCAGTTCGTCTTCCCAGCCCGCGAGGCTGATGACCTTACAGAGGAATCTCGACGGATGCCGCAACACGACGGGACCGCGTTCGATGGAAGCCTTGACGAGCACGCGCAACGGTGCGATCCCGATGAACTCGAGCTCAGAACAGTTCACCACGATCGGCCCTTCGTGCGAGCGGAGCGCGGCCTGCAGACTGTCCACGTTGGCGACGTCGAACTCGCCGACCAACCGGATGGCGCCTGGCCCTTCTTCGATCACCTTGCCGAGCAAGGCTCAACCTCCTCCGCCCCGCAGCAGAGCTGGCTCCTGCAACCAAACGCCCGACGAAGCTCTGCACCCTTTATAGGTCGACTCCCAGGGGTGATCAAGGGCGGCCCTCGCCGCTTCCCAGGACGAACGGCGCGACCCATGGCGCACCCCTCGGCACAGGGCGGAACCGATGATGGCCTTCGCATTGCCACCGGGACCTGCCGTGGTTGCCTGCGTTCCCCTCGCTGCCGCGTGGCCCGATAAGGTGTGGCGCACACCACGCGGGAGTCCGCAGAGGGCTGAGAGGGTGCAGAAGACGTGCACCGACCGCACAACCTGATCCGGGTCATGCCGGCGGAGGGAGATGGAGATGAATGCTCGTCGCAAGGTCTACCGCCAGGGTCTCCACGGCGTGGAGGTCCCCTTCACCGAAGTCTCGGTGGCCGATCCACATGGGCCGGTCCTCCTCTACGACACCAGTGGGCCCGATCCGAACCCCGACGGGGGTCTTCCGCGCCTTCGAGCGCCGTGGATCGAGGCCCGGCGCGCTCGCACCAGCCCCGGGCGCCCCGTGACGCAACTCCATGCTGCCCGCGCGGGGGAGCTCACGCCCGAGATGGCTTTCGTGGCGGTGCGCGAGGGCGTCGATCCTGAGGTCGTGCGTCAAGAGGTCGCTGCCGGCCGAGCGATCATCCCCGCCAACGTCAATCATCCCGAGAGCGAACCGATGGCGATCGGAAGGCATTTCTTGGTCAAGGTGAACGCCAACATCGGGACCTCGGTGAGCACCTCCTCGGCCTCCGAGGAGCTCGAGAAGCTCAGGTGGGCGACGACTTGGGGTGCCGACACCGTCATGGACCTCTCCACCGGCAGGGACATCTCCGCCACGCGGGAGCAGATCCTGCGGAACGCACCCGTGCCCGTTGGCACGGTCCCCATCTACGAGGCGCTCGAACGGGCCAAAGGCCGGCCCGAGGCACTCAGCTGGGAGCTCTACCGAGACACGGTCGTCGAGCAGTGCGAGCAGGGCGTGGACTACATGACGGTGCATGCCGGCGTCCGGCGGGACCACATCCCGCTCACCACGCGGCGCGTGACCGGGATCGTGAGCCGAGGGGGGTCGATCATGGCGGCGTGGTGCCTGGCGCATGAGAAAGAGAGCTTCCTCTACGAGCACTTCGAAGAACTCTGCGAGATCTTTGCCAGCTATGACGTCTCGTTCTCCCTGGGCGACGGCCTTCGTCCCGGATCCATTGCTGACGCGAACGACGAGGCACAGTTCGCCGAGCTCCGCACGCTCGGTGAGCTGACCGAGATCGCCTGGAACCACGACGTCCAGTTGATGATCGAAGGCCCGGGACACGTCCCGATGCACAAGATCCAAGAGAACGTCGAGCTCCAACGGGCAACGTGCCACGACGCGCCCTTCTACACGCTCGGGCCTCTCACCACCGATGTCGCCCCCGGTTACGACCACATCACTTCGGCCATCGGCGCAGCCATGATTGCCTGGTACGGCACGGCGATGCTGTGTTACGTCACCCCCAAGGAGCACCTCGGTCTACCCAACAAACAGGACGTCAAAGCCGGGATGATCGCGTACAAGATCGCCGCGCACGCTGCCGACCTCGCCAAGGGACACCCCGCGGCACAGGCCTGGGACGACGCCTTGTCCAGAGCTCGCTACGAGTTCCGCTGGGAAGACCAGTTCAACCTCTCGCTCGATCCGGAGACCGCCCGCAGCTACCACGACGAGACCTTGCCAGCTGAACCCGCAAAACATGCGCACTTCTGCTCGATGTGCGGACCACGCTTTTGTGCCATGGCGATCAGCGAACACCTGACATCGCCGACGCGTCGCTGAAGGATCGACCCCCTGTATCGAAGGACCAATGCAATGGTTGGAAAAGGTGGCTCCCTCAACCGATGCGCAACGGCAGTGGCGCATCGTAGGCGGCCTTCGCTTGCGCTGCCGTCAGGTAGTGATTGACCACGAGCTGATCGAGCACGTGGCGCTGGCGTTCCTTGGCCAGTCTGAAGTGGACGATCGGGTCATAGGCAGAAGGCGCCTGGGGAAGCCCCGCCAGCATGGCAGCCTCGGCCCAGCTCAGGTGGTCGGGGGTCGTGCCGAAATATCCCCGAGCAGCGGCGACGTCACCCCAGTAGCCGTTCCCGTAGTACACGACGTTGAGGTACATGTTGAGGATCTCGGGCTTGGAGTACGTGAGGGCGAGCTTGACCCCGAGCCCAACCTCTTCGAGGACGGCGCCGAAGCTGTGGCCGTGCCCGTAGAGCTGCTTGGCGAGCTGCTGGGCGATGGTGCTTCCTCCGGGATCGGCGTTGGTGTGCAGGGCAGCGAGCGCGGCACGGGCCGCGCCGTCGAACACGTTCACTAAGACGTTCGAGTAGAAGTGCTCGTCTTCGACCGCGACCACCGCATCTCCGAGCTTGGTCGGCACAGGCAACGAGCTGAGCTGTCCGTGATGGGCGCGGACGATCGCGGCAACCCGCTGCGGCGCGTCGGCCACCCCTGGCAAGGACAACTCGTAGCCAATCCCGGCGACGAGGAGCACCAAGGCGACACCCAACACCACGACCACCACCCGCGCGAGCAGGCGGAGGCCCCGGTGCGCGCCGTGCGGACACCGCTGACGCCGTGCATCGCGACCGGACCCATGGAGCTCGGGCGCGTGGCTGCGCCGGGGATGCTCCGAAACGAGCGTCATCCCCCAGGCTACGGCGCCGGCGAGCCGGCGTGTGGTCGGGGGCCGGTGCCCGAAGGGACGGCGGCCAGTCCCCTCGACGCCCAGCGACTGCTGGTGCAGGCCGCCCCCTCGACGGCAATCTCGAAATGGCCGCCCCTACCCAGAGGCGCCGTGGCAGCGAGTCTCGTCGTAGGGTGGATAAATGAGCGATCACGCCAACAGGACCGAGGGATCCGCGGAACGAGAGGCTGGCGCCGTCCGCCTCGACCTCGAAACGGGATACCGCTTCCGCGTCGACCTCGGACCAGAGTTCCCGCCGCTGATGATGGACGAACCCCAACCCCTCGGAGCGGGAAGCGGCCCCAACGCTTCTCGGGTGCTGGGGGCCGCCGTGGGGAACTGCTTGAGCGCCAGCCTCTTGTACTGCCTCCGGCGTGCACGCATCGAGGTCGACGGGCTGCACAGCGAAGTGCAGGTCGTCCCTGAACGCAACAGTGAGGGCCGCCTTCGCATCGGCAGCATTCGGGTGCAGCTGCACCCAACGCTGCAGCCCGGCAACGAGGGTCGGTTCGCGCGCTGTCTCGACCTCTTCGAGAACTTCTGCGTGGTCACCGAAAGCGTGCGCAGCGGCATCACAGTCGAGGTGAGTGTCGAACCGATTGGGGCCGATGCTGATCCGTCGAACCTCGAGGAACCCCATGAGCCCACCGGTCAGGAGGAGGGGTGACAGGGCGACCCAAGCTCAGGCGTCAGGCCAGCACTGCGGCATCCGGCTGCGAGGGGCTGAGCATCCGCTCCCCACGTCGACCTCGTCGACCCCGTCGGACACGTCGTCGAGGAGCTGGCCGAGCTGCCTGCAGCCCAGCGTCCACGTTGCGCCGGCTCTTCGGCGGGCTCCCGATGCGACGAGGGTCGCAAGCATCTCCTCGACCAAGAAGGGCACACCACACCCTCAGAGCGTGCCCACACAAACCGGGTGAGGCGCGGAATGGTCGTGCAGGCCCGCGTCTGGCCGAAGGCGTGCCGACAGAAGACGGGTCGTTGCACGCTGGTTCGCGCGCGCCGGCCGACGCGTGTGGCGCCTCCGGTACGCCGATCGCAACGTCAGGCCGGCGCGTGTGCGAGCTCGTAGCGGCGCCGGTACTCGGCCTTGGAAGTCTCCGATACATCGACCCCTGCTTCTGCCGCCCGGCGGCGCAACGCGCCCACAGTCGCTTCCTCGCGAGGGACGTGGGCGAAGGGATCGAAACCAAAGAAGCGTTGCACGTTCTTCCAGGTGATCATGTCGATCTCTTCGTCACTGCAGCCCGCGGCTTCGAGCTCGGCGTGGAGGATCTCGGGAGAACGCGGCCAGGTGCTGTCAGAATGCGGGTAGTCGCACTCCCAAGCGATCGTCTCGACCCCCATGCGGTCGCGCAGGCGCAGCGCTGAGGGGTCCGTGATGAAGCAGGCCAGGAAATGCTCCCTCCACACCTCGCTCGGTGTCTTGCCCGGGGGCAGCTTGTCCAGGTGCGTCCAGGACTGATTGACGACATGGCGATCGAGCCGGTCGAGGAAGAACGGCACCCATCCGATCCCGCCCTCTGAGAGCGCGAAGCGAAGGTCCGGGAAGCGGCGCAGCAGGCCCGAGAGGATGAGGTCGACCGCGGTGATGGTCATCACCTGCGGAGCAAGCAGGATGATGTCATCGGTCATAGCGTCGGGAGGACGCTTGATCAATCCGAACGCCCCCGCGATGTGCAGGCACGGAATGAGGTTGTGGTCGACCAGAACGGAGAACAGCGGGTCGAAGTGCCCGCTTGCATAGGTCGGGAGCCCCACCCCGTAGGGGGTCTCCGGCAGGCTCACCGCGACGCAGCCTTTCGCTGCGACGCGTTTGGCCTCGGTGATCGCCGCGTCCAGGTTGAAGATGGGCAGGATTGCCAGCGGGATGAACCGCCCGGGATGCTCGCCAGCCAGTTCGTCGATCGCCCAGTCGTTGTACGCACTGACCGCGGCGATCGTGACGTCCGTATCTGCGGTGCCGGCGAGATGGGTTCCCGAGAACCCCGCGAACGTGGGGAAGTTCATCCCTGCGAGCACCCCGTTGGCGTCCATGTCCTTGACGCGTTCGTCAATGTCGTAGCAACCGGGACGCATCTCGGAGAAGTCAACCGGGTCGAAGCCCCATTCCTCCTTCGGCCACGACACCACCGCGGCCAACCCCGGAACCCCGACCGTGGCACCCTGGAAGACCCACTGGTCCCGGCCAGTTGCATCCTTGACCAACCTGGGGGCCTCGCTCTTGTACTTCGCCGGCATGTGCTTCTCGAACATGTCCGGCGGCTCGACGCTGTGATCGTCGATGCTGATCAGGATCATGTCTTCGACCCTCATGGCATCCCCTTTCTCTCGATCAGCCCGCTGGCTCAGCCCTTACCGCCCGTCACCGGATCTCTCGCCGGTATCGACCGACTCCCAAGGCCTTTTCGATCGATCCGCCCATGATGAACGCCTGGTCCTCCAGGGGAAGGTCCTTCACGACCTCTGCGTAGGCCAAGGGGTCCTCCATTCCCTCGGGGTGGGGGAAGTCCGAGCCCCACATGAGGTGGTCGACGGGAATGCCCAGGTCGATCAAACCCTTGGGGTCGGGCTCGTGGAAGGCGTGCACCCAGATGTTGCGGTTGAACACCTCCACGGGGTTCTCGTCGAAGAGCACAGAGCTCTCTTCGTAAACACGCTGGAGCTTCGCGTAGAACGGCCGGATCCAGCGGTTGCCGAACTCCACGGGCATGAACTTGAGCCGCGGGAACCGGGTGGCCAGGCCATGACCGATGATCGAAGCCAGCGCATCGATGAGGTGGTCCTTCTCCGAAGAGAGGATCACGAACGCCGGGTTCGCCCGCCGGGCCTTGCGCGCGATGCTCATCTCGGTGTCACGAAGACCTTCCCACTCGTTGAGATAGCGCTGGTATCCGGGGTCACCGTTGTGCATCCCGACGACGAGATCGAGCTCTTGCACCCGCTCCCAGAAGGGATCGAACTCCGGCAGGGCGAAGGAGCGCCGGCCCTTCCAGGTCGGTACCGGGGCCACCCGCATCAGGAAGATCTTGGCGCCGCGCTCGGCGATGAACTCCAGCTCGTCGAGAGCCGGGCCATTGCCCCCGGCCAGCGAGATGATCGGCGTCGCATAGAGCACGTCGGAGTAGACGTAGCTCCAGTGCTCGTACATCCAGCGGTTCAGCGCGTGGATCACCGCGAGCACAGCGTCAGGGTCGTCAGCCATCCGCTCCTCGACGGCACTGGCGAGGGTCGGCCACAACAGCGTGCGGTCGATACCCATCTCCTTCATGAGCTCGAGACGTGGCTCGGGATCGAAGAAAGCCTCGATGCTGGGCATCGCCACGAGCTTCGGCAGCCCGGTCGCACGTTCGCCGAACCCTTTTCCGCCCTTGGTGACGTCGTACCCGGCGCCACCGGGGACGGCGACCTTGGCGAACGTCGGATTCGGGATGTAGTTGGAGATGCGGTCCCGAAGGGCGAGCTGAGTGCGTCCTTCGACCTCGACGTACTTGACGATGCCTTCGTACTCGGGAGGCAAGAACTTCGTCATCGCCTCGGGGGTCTCGTAGAGATGGTTGTCCGCGTCGAAGGTGGTGTATGGAAGCTCCCGGTGGATGACGTGGATGTACTCAATGTCGGTCAAGACACTCTCCTTCCTTCGGTTTCCAACCTCCAGCCCCATGCCGGGCTGGAGGTTCTCGGGCAACGATGGACCTCGGTCAGGCCGCGATCCCGAACAGCCGACCTGCGTTGGCGCCCATCACCTTCTTTTCCGTCTCCAGTGGCACGTGGTGCTCCCGCATCCGCTCGACCGCCGGGTCGGGGGGATCCGCGTCGTGGTGGGGGTAGTCCGACGCCCAGATCAAGTTGTTGGGGTACAGCTCCACCAGTGCCGGCGCGGCGTGCTCTGCCGCCTCGAAGGAGATGAAGCACTGGCGGGCGAAGAGCTCGCTTGGCAGCGTCTTGATCGGCAAGTCGCCTGCGAGGCGTCGGACGAGCAGGTAGAAGCGCTTGTCCAGGCGATCCAGGATGCCCGGCACCCAGGTGCAGCTGGATTCCAGGAATGCGATCTTCATTCCCGGGAACCGGTCGAGGACCCCGTGGAACATGAGGCTGCTCAGCGTCACGATGTTGTCCATCGTGAACGCCAGTGTCTCCCCGAGCTCAGGGATACCAGCCTCGACGCACCAACGCGTCCCGCCCTCGAGCTCGGCGGTGGGGAATGGGTGGAAGATCAGGGCGAACCCGGTCTCCTCCAAGGCTCGCCAGAACGGGTACCAGCGCTCCTCGTCGAGCCGATGGCCGGCCATGGGGTTCGGCCGGGCGCCGAGGATGTGGAAGCCCCGAGCCACCACCCGGTCGAGCTCGGCCTTCGCCAGCTCCATGTCCTGGACCGGCAGCATGGCGAGGGGGTGGAGCCGGTCGCGATCGGCGCTGCAGTAGTCCCAGACCCAGTCGTTGTACGCACGGCACAGTGCAGCGGCGAGCGCCGGGTCCTTGACGCCGGGCACCATCGCGAAGAAGGTCGGGATGATGACCGTCTTGTCGACACCTAAAAGATCGAGGTCCTTCAATCGTGCATTGGCATCGAAACCGCCGGGGTTCATGACCTCGCTGGGTTCCCACATTCGCCCGGCTAAGGGTTTCGCAGCGATCTCCTGGACGGTGATGTAGGGGAAGTACGCGCCGGCGCTGGTCACCGCTCCGGGCGATGCCGTCTTCTGGCCGTAGGCGACGGCCAGCTGGTCGGCCTTCGGCCTCATGAACTCCTCCACGACCCAGATGGCCCCCTCGGGGGTGTTCTGGATGGAGAAGTGCTCGGCCGCGGCCTCCCGGTAGGCGGGGTCGAGGTACTCGGTCCAGATCTCGAGGGGCTCGGTGACATGGCCGTCACAGTCGATCACCGGGTAGCCGAACTTCTCTGACATGGCAGATCTCCTCTCGTTCGGTGACTCATGCCTCCTGGGTCGCTATACGTTGAGTTATAGCATCAACGTATAGCAGTCGACAAGAGGTTGTTGACTGCGTCATTGTGACGAGGACCGTTGGCGCTGCCTAGGGACCAAAGTCCCAACGAGCGCCCCGCTCAAGGGGTCACGAGTCGCTCGGGTCAGACGGTCTCGAGCGTGCGTGCCAGGTTGCGCAAGAATGCACGGGCGATCCGCCGGGCACGCTCTCGCGTTTCCGACGGTGTCTCACCGTTGAGCGGGCCATCGCGGTGCCAGATGCCGTGGAGCTGGAGTTCGCAGCGCTGCTCGTCGATGTCGACGACGGTCAGGTCTCCCTCGAAATGACCGAGACGGTCCGGCGCCGTGAGCCGCCAGGCCGTGAGATACCGCTGCGGTGGCGTCCTTCGCCGCGGGGGCCGGTCGGCAGCGATGGAAACGTACGCTTCAGGAGTGCCGAGGAGCTCGCCGAGCTGCGTGCTGATGCGCGTCAGCGCGAGGTGGGTGTCGGCGCTTCCGAGCTCGACGTGCGCGCGATCGCTGACTTCGACGGCGCTGGGGTGCGACCGGTGAGCATCACTGGGTACCTCGTAGGCCCCCGCGGCGATCGCGCGATCACGCCGGGCGAGCTCGGCGAGACTGGTCTCTGCGAGGACCGTTCGGAGGCGGCTCGTCGCTTCCGACCAGGTCTCGTGCAACGGGCATACCTGGTCCCAGCGGCAAGGACCGCTCCCCAACGCGCAACGCTCGGCGCGCAGAGGGCCCTCTGCTGCCTCGATCACTTCGAGGACGCTGATCGCTGACGGCTCCCTGGTGAGCCGGTAGCCCCCCTGCTTACCGGCCTTCGAGGTGACGAGCTGCGCCCGAACGAGGTCCGCCAAGATCTGGGCCGCAAACGTCGCCGGAACCTCGGTGTCGACGACAAGCTCGCGGATCTTGCGATACCCGCCCTCCTCGAAGGCTCTCGCGAGGAACAGCGCTGCCCGGGTCACGTAATCGCCGCGGCGCGAGAGCGTCATATCCACCGACATCAGGCTACCGGCTGCCAATCGGTCCACAAGCCATGGTCTCTACGTTTATCTTGACACTCAACGTGCATGGTCATATAAAAGGTGAGTGCCAGGCACGCCTTAGCCGACAGGCCAGTTGACGTGCTGGCCATGCGAGGGCGAGCCCGGGCGCAGCGGTGCGGGCCCCGACGAAGGACCGCGTGCGATCACAAGGTTGCCGTGATGCGGGTGAGGGTTCTGTGATGGCGGACACGATCGAAGGAGTCAGCGGCGCGGTCGCGCCAGCACTCGGCACTGCCGTCGTGCACGAAGGTCACGAGGCGGCCGGTCCGTCAGGCGTGCTCAAGTGGCTGACTTCCACCGATCACAAGGTCATCGGGAAGAGCTACACAATCACCTCGGTTCTGATGCTGGTGCTCGGCGGCATCTACGCGTTGGTGATCCGCCTCCAGCTCGCCGATCCCCATCAGGCGCTGGTCTCGAACCAGACCTACAACCAGCTCTTCACCATGCACGGCACGCTCATGATCTACCTCTTCGCGGGGCCCTTTGCCTTCGCCGGCCTCGCGAATTACGTGGTGCCGTTGCAGGTGGGTGCTCCGGACATGGCGTTTCCTCGCCTGAACGCGCTTTCGTACTGGCTCTATCTCACCGGTTCAGTCACCATGCTGATGAGCCTCATGGTCATCGGCGGACCGGCGTCCTTCGGGTGGGTCGCCTATGCCCCGCTCTCGGAAGCCGCCAACTCGCCGGGCATGGGCGGCGACCTTTGGATCATGGCGCTCATCCTGACCGGCTTCTCTGCCATCTTCACTGGGGTCAACCTGGTGGCGACCATCTTCTACCTGCGAGCGCCGGGCATGACCATGTTCCGGATGCCCATCTTCACCTGGAACATGCTCGTCACCGCGATCCTCATCCTCATCGCGTTCCCTCCGCTCACGAGCGCATTGGTCATGTTGTTCTGTGACCGGCACTTCGGAACGCACATCTTCACCGTTCAGGGTGGGGGATCCCCGATCCTCTACCAGCACTTGTTCTGGTTCTTCGGGCATCCGGAGGTCTACATCCTCGCCCTTCCGTTCTTCGGGATGGTCACCGAAGTGCTGGCGGTCTTCTCCCGCAAGCCGGTCTTCGGCTACAAAGGCATGGTCTTCGCCACCATGACCATTGCCGCCCTCTCCACGGGGGTGTGGGCGCACCACATGTTCACCACCGGGGTCGTGCTCCTGCCGTTCTTCTCTCTACTCAGCCTGCTGATCGCCGTTCCCACCGGGATCAAGTTCTTCAACTGGATCGGCACCATGTGGCGAGGCCAGATCCATTTCACGACCGCAATGCTCATGGGGATCGGGTTCCTCCTCACCTTCATCATCGGTGGCATCACCGGGATCATCCTCGCTTCCCCGCCGCTGGATTTCTTCACCCATGACACCTACTTCGTGGTTGCCCACTTCCACTCAGTGGTCATGGCGCTGGTACTGGCAGGGATGGCCGGGATCTACTACTGGTACCCGAAGATGACGGGACGGATGCTGCGCGAAGGCCTCGGCAAGGCACAGTTCTGGTTCCTCTTCATCGGATCGAACGTCACGTTCTTGCCCCAGTACGTCCTGGGCCTCCACGGAATGCCCCGGAGGATCTCCCAGTACCCCCTCGATCCCTCCTGGCACACCCTCAATGTCGTCTCGACGATTGGCGCTTTCATGATCGCCGTGTCCTTCGTTGTCTTCGTGGCGAACGTCTACGAGTCCTGGCGTCGCCCGGTACTCGCAGGCGACAACCCCTGGGACGCCCACACCCTCGAATGGTTCACCACTTCACCGCCGCCTCACCACAACTACACGCATCTTCCGAGGATCCGATCGGAGCGACCGACGTGGGACTACCACCACCCCGACCGCCCCGCAGTCCACAGCCAGAGCCAAGAGCTCGCCGCCTCACACTGAACTGCCTGAGATCAGCGTCGTCCGCCGAGATGCGCGATGGCGGTCGTCCGCTTGGGCCAAGCGGTGACTTCGTGTCCACCGCTGCCTCATCGTTGATCCCCCGATGGGACATCCGTCTCGTCCTGAGCCTTCGGAGGCACATCATTGCCAAGGGTGTGCAAGGCAACAGCGGAAGTGCGCATACGCGCCGCCCGCCCGCATCTTTGCCGCGAACCAGATTGCTTCCATGATCTCCTGATCGCTCGACCCTTTCGGCGTGCGAGCTCCGAGTGCCCGGCGAGGCAATACGGGCACTGGGTCGTATGGGCCACGGCGACGGCGATCAACTACTTGGTCTTCTCCGGGAGCGCACCGGCTTTGAACACCGTGCGACTGAATCGCTCGAACGCTTCGTAGATCTCTGGTGCAAGCGCCTCTCGATGGTTTCCGATCGCCGCTGTCGCCAACGGGTGTACGGGCGGATGAAGGTGACTATCGCTCATGATCGCTCCTCAGGCCCCTGCTTTCACTGTTCACGATCTGGCGCCGGATCGCGCACCGCCTGCGGAGGGTCGCTCGCCGGGAACGACTCGTACCCCCACTCGTCGACCAGGTCCCGGATCCAGGCGACTTCGCGAGCGATACGGGCACTGTCGGCCGCCTCTGGGCGCGACCCCCGTGGCTCGCCGGATTCGCGATCAGACAAGCTCATCGGTCTCTCCCGAGGGCTACGAGGCAGGCCTGGGATACGTGATCATCAGAGGCTGCCGTCGCCGCAACGATGACTGCCGTGCCGCGTCGTGCCACGAACGCCGGCCAGCACTCGTCGTTCCTCCTGAGCATTGTCGTGCTCGAGCCCTGGGCATCGATGCGGCGAACGGCGCTGTTGCCATGGTCGGCCACCCATATCGAGCCGTCGGCGCCGAGCGCGATCCCGGTGGGCCAGCGCAGGCCGACGCCCCTACCGACTCCGTCGCAGTCTCCTCCGGGAGGTTCGCCAGCAACAGTGGTGACCTCGCCATTAGGGGAAATGCGACGGATTGCGTGGTTCCCGGTGTCGGCGACGTAGCAGGTTCCGTCATGGCTCACATCGATCGCCTCAGGACGACGGAAGCGAGCCTCGCGACCAAGACCATCGCCGTAGTCGTAGATGGAGCCCGCGACCGTCCTGACCGTTCCATCGGGGGCGATCGCCCTGATGCAATGGTTCCCGGTGTCGGCGACATAGCAGGTCCCATCGTCGGCGACCGCCACGTCGCGGGGGAAGCGGAACATCGCATCGGCAATTGGCCCGTCACGGTACCCGCTCGCCCCGCCCACGACGAGCCGAGGAACGCCATCAGGAGCGATCGCCCAGACTCGGTGACCCGGCGGGTCCGCGACCCACAGCGATCCATCAGGAGAGACCGCGAGGCCTGCGGGGGCGAGTGGACCTCGGGTCGCGGGTTCTTGCTGCCCGCGCGCCGCGGTGACCGCCAACGCGACCGTCCCCGTGCCGACCCCCAGTCGCCAGATGGTCCCCGATCGTGCATCCGACACGAGGATCTCTCCCTCCGGTTCCGCAGCGAGCCCACTCACTCGGACGGGGAGCACCAGTGGCGCCTCTGTCGACCCACTGAAGGGGGTGACCCAGATCCGAGTCACTCCGACCTCAGGCCCCAGGGGCCCTGCGTCGCGAACCGACGGCTGTGAGACGGGATCAGCGCCATGGGTCACCAGCGCTGCTGGCCCGAACGGCTCGATGGCAATGGCGTCGTACAGCGCGGCACCGGGTCGCTCGAGAGCTACATGGACCATCGCTCCTCCTTTCCGCCCGCGACGTGCTGGCCTGGAGCGACTTGCCGAGGGTCGCGAGGAGTTGCCTGCCTCGGACTGCGACCGACCGAGGGAGCAGGACCGAGATCTCCGGCTCCCCCGCTGGTTCATACCGAGCTGATACCCCGCAACGCCCCTCATGGATCGCCGCTTCGAGGGCCGCAGCGAGCCCCGCAAGAAATGCCTCTGCAGTGGAACGGGCGACGAACCAGCCGATGAGCAGGTCCCCGACGAGGCCAACGATCCCCAACGGGGGACGATAGTTGCCCTCGAGTGCCAGCTCGGTGCTCCCGTCGGGCGTTGGCCTCGCAAGCAGGTCAGCGTCCATCGTCGGAAATGCCGACCGAAACCACCGCGCCTTCCAACCCACCCGCGCGACCAGGCCCGGCCGTGCACGGTCAGGACTTGCGACTTGGATCGTGACGGGAACCTGGAACCACCGGAACCAGCGACGCATCGAAGCGCTCGTGACGAGGTCGCCATCGCCGCTGGCGGAAGGGCGAGCGGTGGCGGCCACGAGCTGATCCAGACAAACATGTACCGATCGCCTGACGTCACGCAACGGCGCAGCAAGGCGACGCGTCACCACCACCGTTCGACGAAACGAGAGGAACCCCCAACTGGCGGCCGATGTTCGGTCGGATCTCGAGAATGGTCGCATCCCGCCTCCTCTCGCTCGACCTGCTTTGCAGCCTACCGATCCGCGGAGTCTGTTTTCCTACAAACAGCTAGATTTATTTGCTCGGCATTCCGCTGCTTGCGCCTGTCGCCTGCTCGTCGCGACCTCGGGGGACCCAGCGCTGCCATGCTGAAGTGATGCACAATGCCAACCGGCCCGATCGAGCCGTCGCGGGAATCCTCCTCACTGGGGGCGCGAGCCGTCGCATGGGCTTCGACAAGGCAACACTGCTGATCGATGGGATCGGTTGCGCAGCGCGCGTCGCCGCCGTCCTGCAGGAGGTCGCAGCCGAGGTGATCGAGGTCGGTCCTGGGATCACCGGCTTTCGGTCGATCCAAGAAACGCCACTGAGTGCCGGGCCCTTGGCGGCGCTCTCCGCCGGCGCCGAAGCCCTGCGACGGGCCGGGAGCCGTGCCCCGGCGCTGGTGCTCGCGTGCGACCTGCCCTTCGTCACCGCCAAGGTCCTTGAGGTCCTTGCGCGCTGGCCTGGGAACCGTTCGGTCGTACCGGTCATCGATGGATGGCCACAGCCCCTCTGCGCGCGCTGGTCTCCAGAGGATCTCATCGCCGCGGCGAACCTGGTTCGTCGCGGCGCGCGGTCGATGCGGGCACTGCTCGAGACGGCAACGGTGGAGTTGATCGATGAATCCCGTTGGCCTGGTCGCTTCGACCAGCAGGCGTTCACCGATATCGACACCCCGGCTGATCTCCAACGCCTCGGCCTGCTCGGCCGTGATCGGGCGCCAGCCAACGGATCTCCGAGAGCTGAGCGGAGCCGGGTTCCACGTCCGCCCAAGCCACGGAGCGAAGGCCTTGGAACAGACGGGTTCCTTCCATGACGTCGGCGCCTATGGGCTCACCGCAAAAGATCACCACAGCAGCGGAAGAGGACTCCCGCTCGCTGTGCCACGAGGCAATCGGCGACGTCGGCCGGGCCTTCAACGGACGCTGATGACCGTCAACCGCCAATGCGTTCCAGCCAGAAGCGCCCCGGAGCCTACGACCTCGGTCGTCATAGGACTGCTCCCGACGGTGGCATGGACCCAGGAATGACCTGTTGCGCGTCGGCAAGCGAATCGAGGAGCAGATGGAAGTAGACGAGCCCGGCGTAGGGCCACCACCGGCGCGCAAGGTTCGCCACGGCCTCGTAATCGGCCGAGGGGTCAAGGTCGAAGTGTCTGCGCAGGTTGTTGCGAGCCCCCACATCGTCGCCAGGAAGCACATGGAGCCGTCCGAGCCCTCGGAGCAAGACGTATTCGGTGCTCCAGCGACCCACGCCATTGATCCCCATCAAGACCGAACGCGCCGCGTCGTCATCGACGCCTTCCAACCTCTCCAGGTCGAGCGTGCCACTGGCCACACGGCGGGCGAGTCGCTGCAAGGCCAGCGCTTTCGATCGACTGAAGCCCAAGCGCTGCAGGTCGAGCACTCGGGCGCTTGCCAGCTGGTCGGGCTCCGGAAACCCTGGTCCGGAGGCATTGGCTGCGGTCGCGCTGTACCGCTCAGCAAGACGATTGAGAAGATGGATCCCGACGGTCAGCGAAAGCTGCTGGCAGGCGATCGCATTGACCAGCGATTCGAACACGCTCGGGAATCGCGGCGGACGCATACCCTGGAACCGAGCGGCAAGCGCCTCGAGTCTCGGATCTGTCCTCGCCAGATCCGCGAAGCCACCGATCTCGGTGTGCAGACCCAAGGTGCGATCGAGGATGGTGCACACGCCGTCTGCCGCTGCCGTGGGCAGTCGAGCGCCCTGACTGCGCAACTCGACTACAAGGCGCGGATTGTCCCCTCCGCCGATCTGACGCGTTGCGACGACGACCGTTCGTCCTTCGAAAAGCAGCGTTCGCTCATACCATGTGCCGTCCCAACGATCCAGCGTGTTGTGCGGCCGACGTCGCAATGCCCACACGGTCAGATCAAGCCGAAATGGTGCTGGGACTTCGAGCTCCAACCGGTGGGTCGATCGTGCGATCTCCACGGCCCGGTTACACGTCGGGCTCTTCGAGCACTGAGCGCAAGACGGCGGCACCGGAGCGCTCAAGATCACGGGTAGCGGTCAAGAGCACGAGCCGACGCTTCGCTGCGACGTGACGTAAGCGCGCGAGCTCGTCGGAAGCAGGCGGCAGGCTCAGCTCCCGACGGTAACGGCGCGCGAACTCGGCAAAGCGCGACGGATCGTGCCCGTACCAGCGCCGCAGTTCAGTGCTCGGCGCAACCCCTTTGGCCCACTCGTCGTGATCGACGGCGTCCTTGGACATCCCCCTGGGCCACAGCCGGTCGACGAGCACCCGATGCTCGCCACGCTTGCGCCCGGGGTCCTCGTAAACGCGGACGACACTGACTCCCCGTGTCGTGGCGCGCCCGGGTGCGGGCGCGCGTGCTCGAACCGGCTCGCCTCGTTCGTTCGGTGCGCTGCTTCGAGCTGATGGGGCGCTTCGCGTCGGCGTCGCAATCACCTCCGCGGAAAACCGAGAATGCCTGCGGCGTCCTCGCTCATCATTGCAGGAGTCCATGGCGGTTCCCAGACGACGCGCACCTCGACGGGCGCGCCCAGGCCGACCGCGTCCTGCACCGCCAATCTGGCGACTTCGGGCAGGTGCTCCGAGACCGGGCATCCCGGCGTGGTGAGCGTCATCTCCACCACGACCGTGCCGTCCTCCTCACGTACGTCATAGACGAGGCCGAGTGAGACGACGTCGAGACAGAGCTCGGGGTCGTAAACGCCGCCGAGCGCGTTCCACGCCTTCCCCAACACGTCTTCAGGGACCATGCGTGCTCGGGTTGGACCGATCTCGAGTGGCCCGCTCGTCTCCGGTGACCGGCCGCCAGCCGCGGTCATGGCGTACGGCGGAAGGTCACCCGCCAATCGCCCCCGCCGATCTCAGCCGCCTCATAGGTGAACCCCTGCGAAGTGAGCACTCCCTCGAGAGGTACTGGTTCGAAGGGGGCCAGCACCACGAGCTCCTCGTCATCACCAAGGCCCGCGACCGCCGTCATGATCGCCTCGAAAGGCTCGCCGCCGGCGGCGATGATCGGACGGGCATCGATCTGGGTCATCGACCACCTCCTCACTTGCTGTCGCCGAGACCTCGCCAGCCCCGAGCACCTCCTTTGGTTGCGTGCTCGAGGCTGTTGGAGCCCCGTAAGGAACCCAATTCTTCTTCTAGCCTATGGTAGATTTACAGAGGGAGCAACGGGCTGAGGTGCCGAGCGACGGCATGCACCGGTGTCCACGCCATGGCGGCCGTAGCGAGCTCGAAGAGCGACGACAGCGAGCGACGAGGGACTCAAGGAACGTCGAGATGCCGGCTGAAACGCATCAGTTGGGGCGTGAAGTGGACCATCGATCGGTCCTCGACCTTCTCGTCACCATGCTCGGCGAGGACAGCGAGGCGAATGCACATGCGACCTTCGAGTCGCTTGGAATCCAAAACGAAGACTTGCCAGCCGTTTGGCGAGCGGTGTGCGAGGAATATGCCGAGCGCGCGCTCGCGCCCGACCTCGACCCAGGGATCCTCGAGTCCTCGATGACCCTCGAGTCGGCAGCCCACATCATGGTGAGATTGCTCAGTGGGAAGGCCCCCGATGGGGGTTGACCGAGCAGCGAGCTCGACGGCTGCGACGGCCGAGGATCGAGCCGGGAGCTGGCAGGATCGCCCAGCCGGGTTGCCCGCAGCGGTGCCGCCTCCAGTCGTTCCGCTGTCGTTCTTGGTAGCCGCTTCCGTCGGCCTGATCGGCTGTGGCGCGGCGTGGATCTGGGCGGCGAGGACGGCGGCCGTGGACCCCACTGCTGACCCCGTGGTCGCCGCAGTCCACCTTGGCGTCCTGGCAACGCTGTCGACGGGCGTACTGGGTGCCCTCCACCAGTTCACTCCCGTCGTCACCCAACGACCGCTGCGTTCGCTCGCCCTCGCACGGGTGAGCTTGATGAGTTGGCTTGCCGCCGCATGGCTGTTGCCGCTCGGAGTCGCCACCGAACACGAGGGGGTGGTGGAGGCCGGTGGAGGGCTCGCTGCCTGCGCCATCGCGATCATCGTCACGAACCTGTCCAAGCCGCTCGCCGTCAGGGGAAAGGGACCACCAGTGACCGGCCTGCGGTTTGCACTGGCAGGTTTCGTCGCCACCGCCTGCTTCGGCCTCCTCTACGTCGCGGATCGGCGCGGGAACTGGTTCGACCTCACCGGTCACGTCGTCACCGCGCACGCGATGGTCGGGCTGTTCGCCTGGCTCGGACTCACCTATGTCTCGGTCGCCGAGAAGCTGTGGCCGATGTTCTTCCTTGCGCACGTTCCCAAGCGCGCGTACGGACGCATCGCGGTGTGGGCTGTGCCCATTGGTGTGGCGTTGCTTGCCCCTGGAATGCTCACCGGGGCTCGTGCACTCGGCGCGGTCGGAGCCGTCGTCGTTGCCGGCGGGGTCGGAGCCCACCTGGCTTCGCTCCTCGCGCACGTACGCTACCGGCGGCGACGAGCCGACCTCCACTTGCTCTTCGTGACCACCTCGGCCTTGTGTTTGGTGGTCGGTGCCGGCTTGGGGATCAGTGCCGTGTTCGTGCTCCCCCACCAGCACCACCTGGGGGTCGCGTTGACTGCGGCCGGCATCGCTGCCTGGGGCGGGTGGCTCCTCGAAACCCTCGTTGGTCACGCCCACAAGGTCGTCCCCTTCATCGGATGGTCAGCCATTCGAGCTCGCGGCATCGTCAGGAGTTCGAGCGGTCGGCCGCTGCTGTTCGCCGACCTTTACGACCACACCTGGGCCGCCATCACCTATGGGCTCGTGACCACTGCGGTGCTCATGCTGTGCATCGGTCTCGCCACCAGCCTTCCCATTGCCACCGCCTTTGGCGGAGGACTTTTCGTCGCCACCGGGTTCGTGGTGGCGACGAACCTGTCCGTGGCGCCAATCCGCATGCTCGTCAGTTCACCGCGCTCGGGTTAGACCGCCATGCCGCAGGCCGGTGCCCGCAGCGGATCGCCAGCCGTGGCACACCTGGGCGCCGACGTTCAGCCTGGCGCTCCCAGCGGAACCCGCCCGATACGAACGCGCCACGTCCGGGGACCCGCTTCCAGGTAGTCCCAGGTGAACTGGCCGGAATGCTCGGCCTCGAACTGGTAGTAGAGCGGCTTAGGATCGTGGTCATTGACGAGCACGAATCCCGCTCCGGGCTCGAGGTGCTCGTAGGTGGCGAAGATCTTCTCGTGGCGCTGCGCCGGAGCCAATGTCCGGACATCGAGCTCGGGGTCTGATCCGTCACGATCTTCGGGCCCTCGACGGTCCCTGCTCCCCGAGAACGTCACCACCTCCCGCGTCGTCATGGATGCCAATCGATGCATGGCTGCGGTGACCCTCACTGCCAGGTCGGGTCTGGGAACCCGCAGCGCCTTCCACGCCGACGCAGCTAGGCTGCACGCTCGATCAGCGTGCCCAGCACGTGCGAGGTCACTCGCCGCCTCCAAGAACAACGCAACCAGCGCGTCCTCTGAGTCCGGCATCGCCAGGTCCTCTCGCGTCGAGCCCCCTTGCTGCACTGCTTCGGCCAGCCGATGCATCTGCACCAACAGTTGCGCAAGGTCCACATCGGGATCTTCACCAAGGGCCGGGAGGATCACCCCGTTCTCCTTCGCCACGTGGCGATCGAACAGCTCGGCAAAGGCTCTCGCACTTGCTGCGGCCGCTGGCCCGCTCTGCTCGGTGGCGATCTGCTCTGCCAGATCGGTAAGCCTCCGATGCTCACCGACCATCTCCTCAATCACGTCCCCGAGCCCGGGGTGGTTCGCTGCGGCAGCGTAGATCGTGTGTTCTTCGGCCATGGCATGGGGAAGCACCTCTGCTGCGATATGCGCTACGAACGCCGCCACGGCGGTTCCGTACTCACGCCCGTGCTCGACGGCGTCACCGACAGCAGCCGACCGTTGTGCCACCTGCTTGCAGAGGAGGGCGTGGTGCTGGAGCATCGCGTCGTAAGCTTCGGATTTCGTCATCGTTTCCACGATCCTCGTCCTTCGATTTTTTTTCTACTTAATGGTAGAGGTATTATGGGAATGGCGCAACGGTTGCGGTCGAGTCCCTGGCCCTGCTCCACGGACCATTCTCGTCCTCGTGGCATCGCCACGAGCCTGGCCGAGCGCGTCGGAACCCCCAAAGCAACCTCGACCCAACGAGAGCGATGAATCACGCGAGTTGTCTGCGCGGGGAGCCGGCGAGCATGCTCTGGCTTCCATGATGAACCTTCCGCTCGCACAGCTCACGCCAGCAATCGACGGTGTTCGGATGTCGTTGCACGTCCTTGCCGCCACAGTGTGGGTCGGTGGTCAGCTCACGGTCGCTGGCCTCGTGCCCACTGCCCGGCGTCTTGGCGTCGATGCCCCGCGCCAGGTCGCCCGCGCGTTCGCCCGCCTCAGCTGGCCCGCCTACGTCGTGCTCATCGGCACAGGGATCTGGAACATCGTTGCCGTAGGAAAGGGCCAGGGCACGACATGGCAGGTGCTGCTCGGTGTCAAGGTGGCCATCGTCGTGTTGGCGGGACTCTCGGCCTGGCTCCACGGCATTACCAAGAGCCGGGTCGGGCTCGCCCTGTGGGGTGCACTCGCCGGTACGGCCTCAGTCGCGGCACTCGTCATGGGGGTCTTCCTCGCGGGCTAAACGAGGCGAACCGCGTGCCGCAACACCGTTCCAATGCCACGATGGGGTCGTCAGCGTCACTGCCGAACACAAGGACGGGCCCCAGGTGGTCTCGGACGTCCACGACGCGCGGCTCCTAGCGTTCCGAACGGGAATTCGATAGTTGCTGCGTTACCGCGCGCGTGCCGCCAAGCAGACTGGCGTTGTTACCGTTCACAGCAGCAGCTGTTGCTCGCCATCCGAGCGTGGGGCCTTTGGTGTTCGACGACGGGCGTAAGGTCGAGACAGCTCCAACCATCCCGCCTGGCACGTCAGCGAGACCGCCGTGGCCCGGACGACACTGATCGCAACACAGGGAACGGCTCGCTCCAGCGCGCTGCTCATCACACGTGTTCAAACGATTTTCTAGTTCGGACTAGAGAACTTGAGCACGGTCGTAGGAGCTGGCAAGCTTGGACGATCGGACGATGGTGACGGGGCGGTGATGGAGCTGAACGGCTCGGAGCAGGCGACGAAGACGGAGAACGAGCGGCGCAGGCTCCTTGCAGACGTCGGTCTCGTACGAGCCGCTCGATACCTCCAGCCCGGTAACGCCTCACCGGACGGGCGCGAACTCCACCGACGCGGTGGACGCCAGGCGGAGGAGTTCTACCGAGAGCGTTGGCGGCACGATAAGGTCGTCCGCTCGACCCATGGGGTCAACTGCACCGGTTCCTGCTCGTGGCGAGTCTTCGTCAAGGACGGGATCATTACCTGGGAGGCTCAGGCAGTCGATTACCCTTCGGTCGGGCCCGACTCTCCGGAGTACGAGCCTCGTGGCTGCCCCCGAGGTGCATCCTTCTCCTGGTACACGTACTCACCCGCCAGGGTGCGCTATCCCTACGTCAGGGGAGAGCTCCTCGAGATGTACCGTGATGCAAAGTCCCGTCTCGGCGACCCGGTGGCTGCGTGGGCCGAGCTCACCGGAGATCCTGAGCGCGCCGAGCGCTACAAGCGAGCACGGGGGCGTGGTGGTTTCGTCCGGGCCAGCTGGCCGGAGGTGCTCGAGCTCGTCGCCGCCGCACACGTCCACACCACAGCCACCTTCGGTCCAGATCGCACCGTCGGGTTCACGGTGATCCCCGCGATGTCGATGGCTTCGTACGCGGCAGGCACCCGCTTTTACGCGCTACTCGGCGGAACCATCCTCTCGTTCTACGACTGGTACGCAGACCTGCCCATCGCGTCGCCACAGACCTTCGGCGACCAAACGGATGTGCCCGAGTCGGCAGACTGGTGGAACGCCTCGTACCTCATCATCTGGGGGACGAACCTCCCCATCACCCGCACCCCTGACGCGCACTTCATGACCGAGGCTCGTTATCGAGGCCAAAAGGTCGTCGTGGTCTCCCCTGACTATTCGGACCACACCAAATTTGCCGATGACTGGCTGCCTTGCGCACCGGGAACGGATGCGGCACTGGCCATGGCGATGGGGCACGTCATCTTGACCGACTTCTACCGCGATCGCCAGGTCCCTCGTTTCATCGACTACGTCCGCACCTACACCGATCTGCCGTTCCTGGTCACGCTGCGCGAGCGTGACGGAGCCTACGTACCGGACCACTTCCTGACCGCTGCAGACCTCGACGAAGAACTCATCACCGCTGACGGACGCAGGGGGAACCTCGCGGGCGACCGTGGTGACGACGAGGAAGCTGCGCAATGGAAGACCGTCGTCTTCGACGAGGCCAGCGGAGCGCCGGCGGTCCCCAATGGATCGATCGGGTTTCGCTGGACAAGCGCCGGAGCGGGACGCTGGAACCTCCGTCTCGAAGGCATCGAACCGGCACTGAGTCTCTTCGGACGCCCCGAAGCCGAGCCCGTTGCCGTCGACCTCCCACGCTTCGACGTCGGCGAAGGTCAGGGTGGATCGGTCATCCGGCGCGGGGTACCGGCGCTCCGGGTCGGCCACCGCCTGGTGACCACGGTATTCGACCTCCTCATGGCACATTACGGAGTCCCCCGACCAGGACTGCCAGGCCAGTGGCCAAGCGGTAGCGACGATCCCGACATCCCTTATACGCCGGCCTGGGCGGCCAGGATCACCACGGTTCCCGCAGCAGCGATCGTGCGGGTCGCACGCGAGTTCGCGCGCAACGCCGAAGTCTCCAACGGACGCTCGATGATCGCCATGGGCGCCGGGACCAACCACTGGTACCACTCGGACCAGATCTACCGGACCTTCCTCGCCCTGCTCATGCTCTGCGGTACTGAAGGAGTCAACGGCGGTGGTTGGGCGCACTACGTCGGCCAAGAGAAGGTGCGCCCGCTCACCGGATGGTTCACGTTGGCCTTCGCCTACGACTGGGTCCGTCCAGCCCGGCACATGCCGGCAACCCCCTTCTGGTACCTGGCAACCGACCAGTGGCGCTACGAAGGCGCTCGCGCGGACCTCCTGGCGAGCCCGCTCGGTGAGGGGCGTTTCGCTGGGAAGACCATCGCCGACCTCAATGCCCTCGCCGTCCGCCTCGGATGGCTTCCGTCGCACCCAACCTTCGATCGCAACCCGCTCGATCTCGCAGACGAAGCAGAAGCTGCGGGCAAGGACGCCCCCAGCTACGTTGTCGAGGAACTCCGCTCCGGACGCTTGCACTTCGCCGCATCGAACCCAGACGACCCGGACAACTTCCCCAGAGTGCTGACCGTTTGGCGTTCGAACCTCTTGGGGTCCTCCGGCAAGGGCCGAGTACTTCCTGCGCCATTTGCTCGGGGCCGACCATTCCGTTGCTGCCGAGCAATGCCCGCCAGACCTTCGGCCCTCGACGGTCGCATGGAGCGAACCTGCCCCCGAAGGAAAACTCGACCTCCTCGTGAGCATCGATTTCCGCATGACCTCGACAGGTATTTACGCAGACGTTGTCGTGCCCGCCGCCACCTGGTACGAGAAGCATGATCTCTCGTCGACTGACATGCACCCCTTCGTCCACAGTTTCAACCCCGCGATCGCGCCGCCATGGGAGGCACGCACCGACTTCGACTACTTCTCTGACCTTGCCGCCGAGTTCTCGCGCCTAGCTGAACGACACCTGGGGGTGCGCAAGGACGTCGTTGCCGTCCCTCTCGGCCACGACACGCCGGACGAATGCGCCCAGCCTGGAGGCAGGGCCCTCGACTGGCAGGCGGGGGAGGTCGAGGCCATTCCGGGGCGCACCATGCCCCGCATCGTCGTGGTGGAACGCGACTACCCCCGCCTGGCGGAGCGTTGGCGAGCCCTTGGGCCGCTCATCGACGAGCTCGGCGCAACGACGAAAGGAGTACCACTTCCCATCGGGTCCGAAGTCGGGTACTTGCGGTCGCACAACGGCACCATCCGCGACGGCATCGCGCAGGGTCGTCCCAGGATCGATCGGGACGACCTGTTCTGCGAGGCGATCCTCGCGCTCTCGGGTACGACGAACGGACGCCTCGCGGTCGCGGGCTTCGAAGCACTGGAACGCCGGACGGGCGTCGTACTCGCCGACCTTGCGCACGAACGGGCTGGCGATCGGATCACCTTTGCCGACACCGTCACCCAGCCGCGCTCGGTCATCTGCTCGCCCGAGTGGTCAGGGACAGAGTCCGAGCGGCGCCGCTACGCCCCCTTTACGATCAACGTGGAACGCCTCAAGCCCTGGCACACCCTCACGGGCCGGCAGCACTTCTTCTTGGACCACGAGTGGATGGCAGAGCTCGGAGAGATGCTTCCGATCTACCGTCCTCCGCTGGACCTGATCGCCACCTTCGGCAGCCAGCAGGCACCTGCGGCGCGCGATGCCCAGCTCGTCGCACGGTTCTTGACCCCACACTCGAAGTGGTCGATCCACTCCGAGTACCAGGACAACCTCCACATGCTCAACCTCTTTCGTGGCGGACCGGTCATCTGGATGAACCACCTCGACGCCGCCAGCATCGGGGTCGAGGACAACGACTGGATCGAGGCCTTCAACCGTAACGGGGTCACCGTCGCCCGTGCAGCAGTGACCCACCGGGTTCCGGCCGGGACCGTCCTCATGTACCACGCGGTCGATCGTCACCTGCAGATGCCGATTGCAGAGCGTTCGGGGCTCCACGGCGGGACCGACAACTCCTTGACCCGTGTCGTCATGAAGCCAACCCACCTGATCGGCGGTTATGCCCAGCTGTCCTACGGCTTCAACTACTACGGGCCGACAGGCTCCCAACGCGACGAGGTGGCCGTCATTCGTCGTCGCTCCCAGGAGGTGCGGTTCTAAGTGAGGCCGATGGCACAGGTGTGCATGGTCATGAACCTCGACAAGTGCATTGGCTGTCACACCTGCTCGGTCACCTGCAAGCAGACCTGGACCAACCGGCCTGGGACGGAGTACGTCTACTTCAACAACGTCGAGACCAAGCCTGGCCTGGGATACCCGGCTCGCTATGAAGACCAGGAACGCTGGAAGGGAGGTTGGACACTGGACCGCAAGGGCCGCCTCCGTCTTCGCGCCGGGAGCCGCCTTCGAAAGCTGCTCACGATCTTCTACAACCCTGACCTTCCCACCATCGAAGACTTCCACGACCCGTTCACCTACGACTACGCACGCTTGATCACAGCCCCGCCTGGCACGAAGTCTCCGTCGGTCTCCGCGCGCTCTGCGCTCACGGGTCGAGAGCTCAACCCGCGGTGGGGAGCGAACTGGGAAGACGATCTGGCCGGTGCGCCACAGCGTGCACGTTCTGACCCCAACATTGCCACGATGTCCGAACGGGTGCTCATGGACTTCGAGTCGGTTTTCCTGTTCTACCTCCCGCGTATCTGCGAGCATTGCCTGAACCCCAGTTGCGTCGCTTCGTGCCCTTCAGGCGCCCTGTACAAGCGCTCCGAGGACGGTATCGTCCTCGTCGACCAGGATCGGTGCAGGGGCTGGCGGTTCTGCGTTTCGGGATGCCCGTATAAGAAGGTCTATTTCAACCACCGAACCGGCAAGGCCGAGAAGTGCACACTGTGCTTTCCACGCATCGAGGCGGGATTGCCGACGATCTGTTCGGAGACCTGCGTCGGCCGCCTGCGGTATCTCGGGATCGTGCTCTACGACGCCGACGCGGTCACCGCGGCGGCTGCCACCCCCGATCCTCGGGACCTCTACGAGGCCCAGCTGTCGGTGTTCTTGGATCCCGAGGACACCGCCGTGCAATCGGCTGCCGAGCAGGCTGGGATTCCTCACGACTGGGTAGTGGCCGCCCGACGGTCTCCGGTCTATGCCCTCATCGCCCGGCACAAGGTAGCGCTTCCGCTCCATCCGGAGTTCCGGACCATGCCCATGGTCTGGTACATCCCTCCGCTCTCACCCGTCGCCGATGCGACGGCCGCTGCCGGCTACGACGCAGCCGACCCCGATGCGGTGTTCGCGACGATCGATGCCCTTCGGATCCCACTCCAGTACCTGGCGAACCTGTTCACTGCCGGGGACGTCGCGCCGGTGCGCGATGCCCTTCGCCGGCTCGCCGTCGTGCGATCCGTCATGCGGGCGACGCAGCTCGGCCTCGAGCATCGAAACGATGCGGCCGAGGAGCTCCAGATGAGCACGGCCGACGTGGAAGATCTGTTCCGACTGCTCGCCATCGCTCGCTACGAGGACCGCTACGTGATCCCTCCGGCGCATGCTGAAGATGCCGGTCGCTTGCTCGCCCAGCACGCACTCTCGGGTTGCACCCTTGAGAGCGAGGGGGCTCCGGGGATGGGTGGCAAGGGACCGAGCACCGGCGGGGGGCCAGTGTCCGGACGAGACCTCGCCGGCAGGTTGCACCTCCGGCTCGTCGCGGAGCCAACCGGAAGGGACCAATGACGCTGACGGGCAAGGCTGCAGCACGCCTGGTCTGTGGATGCGCCTCCGTACTGCTCTCCTATCCCGAGGAGAGTTTCGTCGACGACCTCGACGCCGTCCGGCGTGCGCTGGATCGCCTACCCAGGCGACGCGTGCGCGCCCGACTTACCGACACTGTGACCTGGCTGAGCACGATGTCGGTCCTCCAGGCGGCGACACAGTACGTCGAGGCCTTCGACCTTGCGCGCGGCGTGACGCTGCACCTCACGTACTACCGCTACGGCGATACGCGTGAACGCGGCATGGCACTCGTCCGCCTCGCCGAGGCCTACCGCGCAGGAGGTGTCGGGCTCCGTACTGGCGAGCTCCCCGACTTCTTGCCCGCCGTGCTCGAACTAGCCGCAATAAGTCCGATCGGAATGGAGCTGCTGCGAGAACAGCGCAGTGAACTGGAAATGCTCCGAGCCGAGCTCGTGGCGGCGAGGTCGGGGTATGCCAGCGTCGTGGAAGCCATCGGCGAGGTCCTCGGACCGCTTTCTGCCGCCACCCGCGCGACATTGCAGCGCCTTCGCGCGCAAGGCCCACCAACCGAACGAGTAGGCCTCGAGCGCTCCGAACCCTCCGAGTTGCTCGTCCAGCACTGGCCGGGCCGCGAAGCCTGCGCCCCGCCGGCAAACCCACTGCGGTGATCGTGGACACCGGCGATGGGCAAGGGCCGGCAACAATGCAGTCAGCCGACCAGGAGGCGTCGATGGGAACCCTGCGATGAACGGCCTGCGAGGGATCAATGGCTTCCAGCTCTTCTGGTGGGTCATCCTGCCGTACCTTGCCCTGGCGACCTTTGTCATCGGTCACGTGTGGCGGTACCGATACGACCAGTTCGGCTGGACAAGCCGTTCCACCCAACTCCAGGAGCAGCGCCTCCTCAAGTGGGGCAGCCCGGTATTCCATTACGGGACCTTCGCGGCGATCGCCGGACACGTCATCGGGATCTTGATCCCCGAACGCTGGACCCACGACATCGGGATCCCCGAGAATGCGTATCGCTGGTTCTCCGCCTCCGCCGGCACGCTCGCTGCGGTGCTCGTCATTGGCGGGGTGGCCGTGCTCGCGGCACGTCGGCTCTTCGTCGCGCGCGTGCGTGCAACCACCAGCGCCGTCGACTGGGTTGCCCTCATCCTGCTGGCGATCGTCATCGTGCTCGGGATCGCCGAGACCGTCGGGGTCGGGTTGCTCGGCGGCGGCTACGACTACCGCCAGAGCGTCTCTTTGTGGTTCCGAGGCCTCTTTGCGGGTAACCCAGACGCGACGGCCATCGCACACGCCCCGCTCATCTACCAAGTCCATGCCACTGCGGCGTGGGCCGTCATCGCCGTGTGGCCGTTCAGTCGCCTCGTTCATGCCTGGAGCTATCCGGTGTGGTACCTGTGGCGGCCCTTCGTCGTCTACCGCAGTCGCGTGGCATCCCGACCGAACGAGCCCGGAACGAGCGGGCGCCGTTGGCGGCGCATCGGTGTCCGCTATTGACATGAGCCCGCCGGTACCGGCCTCCGACGATCTCGGCGCAACGCTGTCTTTTCCTGAAGACCAGCGAGCACGAGACCAGATGCCCTCGGTGCCCACGGGGTTGGCGTCGCGGGCAATCGCAACGTTGGACCCGGGTTCCTTTGCGTGGGTCATGGCCAGCGGCATCGTCTCGATTGGCACGGACCTGCTTGGCGAGAACGTCCTTTCGAGGGTGACCCTGGCGGTCACCATTGCCGCGTTCATCGGCCTCGTCCTGGCCACTGCTGGACGGGCCCTGTGGTTCTCGACGTTCCTCCGACGCAGCCTGGTCGACCCATCGGTAGCGATGGCCCACTTCACCTTCGTCGCGGGAGCCAACGTGCTCGGCGTGCGTCTTCTCCTCGCTGGTTACCCCGGCGTCGCGGCGGCGCTCGGCGCCGGAGCAGCCCTTGCGTGGCTCGCCCTCAATTACGGACTGCCATGGTCGATCGTGGCACGCGCCCATCGCCCCGTCTTGAGGGAGTTCAACGGGACTTGGTTCATCTGGGTGGTCGGCACACAATCGCTGGCGATCATGGCATCAGGCCTGACCACGCCCGCGCCCAACCTGGCCCTACGCCAGGGGCTCGCAGAGACTGCCGTGTGCTTCTGGGGCATCGGCGTCGTGCTCTACCTCGCCCTGGTCGTGATCATCCTTCTGCGGCTCATGGTCGTCGAGGTCACGCCTCGAGAAATGGGACCGGCCTACTGGATCGCGATGGGGGCGACCGCCATCAGCGTGCGGGCAGGGGCGGGCATCCTCGTCCTTCCGGGCCGTGTCGGCACCTTCCCGGTGGCGGAACTGCATGCCTTCATCGTCGGCACCTCGGTGGTCCTGTGGGCCTTCGGCAGCTGGTGGATCCCGCTCCTCGTCCTCTTCGGGTTGTGGCGCCACGTCCTCCGCCGTTACCCGCTGAGCTACGAGACGAGGCTGTGGAGCATGGTCTTCCCGCTCGGCATGTACGCGGTGGCCTCCGACGCCCTCGGACGTGCGGCACATCTCGACTTCATGGTGACGATCGCAAGGGGGTGGGTCTGGGTCGGCGTCACCGCGTGGATCGCCGTCCTCGCCTCGATGGCAGGATCGTTCCTCGCCGCCGTGGTGAGCCATCGTCGCCACACGTCGTGATCAGCGCCGTCGTGGAGCCGATCGTCTTCGTCGTTGGGTCGACGAGCGCCGAGTCCCCCCTTCCCGTCAGACTCGCGCTGGTGCCTCGTGCTGCGTTGCACGGCGGATGACGATCCGGCACCCGCCGCGGCGAGCATTCTTGATGACCAGCCGTTCGACATGGAGGTCGCCCAACTGCTCAGCGAGCCCTTCGGCGAGTCCAAGGTGCAGGCGGCAGATCGTTTCGGGGTCTTGGCTCGCGACCTCGGCGAACGGGCAGCGACCGAGCACGAAGTCACACCGACGTCCGCGCTCGACCCGTACGGGCCGAAACCCTCGTCGAGCCATCTCTTCTTCGAGCAGATCTTCGGGGTTCGCCTTCCCCCGGATCTCTCGCGCCCTCCGCTGACCCTCTTGTCGGCCGACCTGGCGGGGATCCAACCCACGGCGCAGCGCCTCGCTGAGCAGCCCTGCGAGCCACGCGTAGGCACCTGGCGTCCCCCAGGAGCCCGCGACCTCGGGATGCAGCCGGTACAAAAGACGCGGGCGTCCCGGGCGCTCACGCTGTTCGAGCTCCTCGACCACGAGGCCGGCATCCCTCAACACCGCCAGGTGCTGGCGGATCGCATTGTGGTTGAGCCCCAGGTAGTCCGTCAGCTCGGCCACGCCCACCGGCCGCCCGGCATCCACGACGTAGCGAAAGATGCGATTCCGCGTGGGGTCCCCGAGGGCTCGGGCCTCGACCTGCATGTCTGCAGACACCACCGAACGATCCATTGTTCTAGGCTATAGCGGAATAACTTCGCGAACGCGCCAGTCGAACGGAGCGATCGGCGAGGAACAATAGCCCGCGGTTCCTCTCCTCAGGCCGTGTGCCCGTCTCGTGCCTCTTCCGGGAGGCCCACGCCACGGTCCGGCACCGATCGGTCAGCCCAGCCGCATGAACATCTTCTCTACCGCTTCGATGTCATAGCCATCAGCCTTGGCGGCGGCAGGGTGCTCGACGCAGTAGGTCAGCCCGGCCGCGACGAGACGAAAACCAGCCTGTTCCAATGCTCTCGTCGCTGCGGAGATCTGGGAGACGATCTCTTTGCAATCGCGCCCTTCGTCGAGCATTCGCTCGATGCCATGGACCTGCCCTGCAACCCGCCGCAGGCGATTCCGCACATCGTCGCTCACGTGATCAGGCAACTGCATTGGATCGCTCCTCGATTACCCTCCGAACCTCGCTCATGTCGAGCGACTTGACTTTGTCGATCAATTCCTCAAGGGCCTGTGGCGGGAGGGCTCCAGGCTGCGCGTAGAGCAAGATCTGCTCACGAAACGCCATCAACGTGGGGATCGACATGATCCCGAACCTTGCGGCGAGCTCCTGCTCCTGCTCCGTGTCCACCTTCCCGAAGACGACATCTCGGTGCCGATCCGAAGCAGCCTCGAACACCGGTGCGAACATCCGGCACGGACCGCACCACTGCGCCCAGAAATCTACGAGGACGACGTCGTGAGCGCTCACGATTTGTTCAAAGTTGTCCTTGTTCAATTCGACGGTCGCCATACCTGCTCCTCTCCAGCTGTCGCTCGCGCACCTGCCTTACCGATCACAACCCCCATACCCTGGCGGGTATTCCATATACGATACCCGGTATGGTATAGTCCCGCAGAGGCAGGGAGGAGCGAGCGGTGAGCAGCAGCCTGACCAAGACCGTCGGGTCCCAGACGATCAGTACGGCCCAAGGCGGAGAGCCCAAGACCACCCAGGACCATGCGCAACCGGCCACCACCGCTCCGCCACGACGCGGCGACCACCCCTTTCGGCGACGAGGGGCCCCCCTTGCCCGACTCGGCAAGTGGACCGCGACCCACTTCCGGACCGTCGTGCTCCTTTGGCTCGTGGTTGTCGCGGCCTTCGCGGTGTTCGCGCCACGCGCCGAGCGTGCGCTTGCTGGTGGCGGATGGCAGGACTCGACGAGCCAATCCGTGCGAGCCCGGACGATCATCCAGAAGGACTTCGGCGGACTCGGCTCCAGCGCGCTCCAAGTCGTCGTCGTCGATCGGAGGACTTCCATTTCCTCCGATCCGGTTGCCCAACGCGTGCTCGGAAGGATCGAGCGCATGCTGGCAGCCAATCCGCGAGTCTCGGCGGTCGTCCCTCCGCAACCAGGACTGTCGCTCTCGCGTGACGGCCGCACCGGCATCGTCACTGCTGGTTCGCGCGCAGGCCCCAACGCGATGATCCAGGCTGCCGTTGTGCTCAGCAAGCCGCTCGAGGCGCTCTCGCGTCCGGGGATCTCGGTGACGCTGACCGGGGACAGCGCGATGTGGGCGGACTTCAACGCGGCGAATCGCTCGGCAATGCTTCGCTCCGAGATGCTCTCGTGGCCGGTGACCATGGTGATCTTGGTCATCGCCTTCGGAAGCCTCGTCGCTGCGGGTTTGCCGCTTCTGCTCACGCTCGTCGGGTTGCTTGTAGCGGCGGGGGCGCTGGTCATCGCGACCAACATCGCGCCGGTCTCGATCTGGGCGCTCAACTTCGCGCTCATGTTCGCGCTCGCGCTGGGCATCGACTACGCCTTGTTCCTCGTGGTGCGGTTCCGGTCGGCCCTGAAGCGCCGCGGCGCAACACCGGGCGACCGCGCGGTCGCCGCCGCAGCAGTCGCAGAAACGATGGACACCGCCGGCAAGGCGGTGACCTTCAGCGCCATCACGGTGCTCTCCTCGCTAGCGTCGATCCTGATCGTCCCCAGCCCGGCCTTTCGCAGCATGGCAGTGGGGATCATGCTCGCGGTGGTCGCTGTGCTCGCGGCAACGCTGACGTTGCTGCCGGCGGTCCTCGGCCGGTTGGGCACGAGGGTCGACACCGGGACGATCCGACTCCGGCGCCACGAACGCCCAAGACCGCTCAGCCGCCTGGACGATTGGCTCCATGCCTGGGGACGGTTCCTCTGGCGCCGGCCGCGGCCCGCCGGGTTCGCTGCCCTGGGCGTCTTGCTTCTCGCCGCCGCACCGATCATCGGGATGCGCACGAACATGCCCTCGATCACCGTGGTGCCCGCCACCGCCAATGCTCGCGTCGGCTACGAGCAGGTGACCCGAGCCTTCGGACCGGGAAGCCCTGGGACCCTACAAGTCCTTGTCCCTGCGGGGAGCCAGCGCGCGGCGATGGCGACCCTCGGACGCACCGCAGGTGTCGCGAAAACGGTTGCCGGACCCTCCCGAGACGGGTGGACCCTTGACCAAGTCGTCCCGACGACGGGACCCTCGACAACGGCCACCGCTGCGACGATCTCCCGTCTTCGTCACGTGCTTCCCCGAGGGAGCCTCGTTGGCGGCGCCGCGGCTGAAAATTACGACCTCGAGCAGTCGCTGCTGTCCCACACCCCAGCGGTCTTCGCGCTTCTCGCCGGGCTCGGGTTCCTCTTGCTTTTGATCGCCCTCCGGGCGCCGCTCGTCGCTGCTGGCGGGGTGCTCATGACGGCGCTGTCCGTCGCGGGGGCATTCGGGGTTGCACGGCTCATCTTCCAGAACGGGTTCCTCTCTGGCCTTCTGGCCTTCCAACCTCAGGGATTCATCGATGCGTGGGGACCCCTCTTCTTCGGCGCCATGGTCTTCGGCGTTGCGATGGACTATACGCTCTTCTTGCTCTCTGCCGCCAAGGAGCGTTACGAGACCCATCCGGATCCCGAGCATGCGATGGTGGGATCGGTCGCGACATCGGGACGCGTGGTGGTTTCAGCTGCGGCCGTGATGATCGCGGTGTTCTTGACCTTCGCCCTCTCTGGACCCCTCGCTCCCAAGGAGATGGGGGTCATCCTCGCGATCGCGGTCGCCCTTGACGCCCTGGTCGTTCGCCTGGTCGTCCTTCCGGTCCTCTTGCGCGTCGGAGGTCATCGCAGCTGGCACTTGCCACGCTGGCTCGGCAAGGTGCTCCCCGTCGTGCGCTTCGCGCACTAAGCGCACGATTCATCGATCGCGAGCAGTCAACTGGCCGTGCGCGCGGCGACCATCAGGGTGCTCGATGGTCGCCGCGGCAACCGGAGCACTCCTAAGCGCTCCTTCATGCACCCGGCCCAACTTCGCCGGCCACCAGTTCCAGCGACGCAGCAACGAAACCGTCGATGGGACCAGCAAGGTCCGCACCAAGAACGTGTCCATCAAGATGCCAGCAGCAAGCCCGAAGCCAATGGCCCGGACTTGCCCGCCATTCGGGCCACCTCCACCGGCAATGGCGAGCGCAGCAAAGCTTCCTGCCAGCACCAGGCCAGCGGAAGTCACCGTCGGTCCTGTCCGCCCGACGGCGCGAACCACGGCATCTCGCAGGGAACGATGGTGAGCCTCTTCGCGGATGCGGCTCATCACGAGGATGTTGTAGTCCTCACCAAGGGCGAGCAGGAAGATGAACATGAGGAAGGGCAAGACAAAGGTGAGCCCAGCATTCCCACCGATGTCGATGAACAGGATCGTGGAAACGCCGAGCGCGGCGAAATAGCTGAGCGCAACGCTGACGATCAGATAGAGCGGCGCGACGAGGCTGCGCAGCACGAGCGCGAGCAAAAAGCCGATCGCGAGGATTGCGAGGGGGATGATGCGAACGAGGTCGCTGTTGGACGCGCTCGAGATGTCGTGGAGGGCCGGCGCTTCGCCCGCTGCGCCGCTGGCAACCGCGCCGGATGCCCGTGCCGCCTTGGACACCGCTGCTCGGATTTGGGGGACCGCTTGGAGCGCACGCGTCGACCCGGGATCGCCCGCCGTCAGGCTCGCCTCGAACTGGATCGTCCTGCCGTCGGGACTCACCAGGACCGCCGTTGCCCGGTAGGCGTTGTAGGCGCTCGTCGAAACGGGGATGCCGGGGCGCTCGATGGGCGGGAGATCAGCGGGATTCCCCAAGAGCTGGTGCAGCGCAGTGAATTCCTTCGGGGTGAGCGTGTAGCCATTGGGGTTCAAGGGACCGGTGAGCTGCCTGAACTGACGTGACGCCCTAAGGACGGACGCCGCAACTTCGACGCGCCTGGGGTCGTCCCAGATGGGCTCGGCGTAACGGAAGACGAGGTTCGTAGGGTTGGCACTCGCCTCGGGGAAGTACTTGGTCAAAATGGCGTTCCCGGCCGCGGCGTCGCTGCCAGCTGGCGCGCTGAGGGAACCGCCAAACCCTCCGGAGTGATACCCAAGTGCAGCGGCTGCAAGCGCGAGGAACACGACCACCCCCGAGCTCAGGGTCACCGCCGGTCGCGCAACCAGCCGTGCTGCGATGGTGCCCCACCTCCCCTCCGCTTGTGGACCGTTCCGGGTGCTCGACGGCCAGAACACCGCCCGGCCGAAGATCGCCAGCAGTGCCGGCAAGAACGTGAGGCCCGCGATGAGCATCACGCAGATCGCCAGGGCGAGGGGGATACCCAGATCTGCGTAGACGCCGAAGGTTGCCAGCAGCAGGGTGAGCAGTGCGAGGATCACCGTCCCCGCCGAGGCACTGATCGACTCCCCCACCCTCACGAGCGCGTGCACGACCGCATCAGCGGGCTCCAAGCCGTTTCTCAGCTCTTCGCGCACCCGAAAGACGAGGAACAGCCCGTAATCGGTGCCGGCACCGATGAGAAGGACGACGAGAAGCAGCTGGGTGATCTCAGAGATCTTCAACCCGTGCGCTCCAAGGGCGCCGATGAACCGCATCGAGATGACCAGCGACAGCGCCGGGGGAATCAATGTGACGATCGGCCCGAGCAGGGACCGGAAGATGAAGAACAAAAGGACGATGACGATGATGAGCGACAACGACGTCGTCTTGTTCTGCGCCTGCTTGGAGCTCTGCTGGTTGGCCACGTTCACAGCGACCGATCCCGCAAGGTGCAGCTGCAGGCCCCGAGGGGCTCCGATCTTGGCGAATGTGGCTTGGAGCCGATCCACCAGTGTCTTTTGCGATGCGATGTCGGAGAAACCAATCCTCGCCTCGACGAGGATCTGCGCAGCCCTTCCGCCTGGCGACAGCCCCAGTCCACGGACACGTACCACCTTGGGTACGCGGCGAGCGGCCGCGGCTTCCCGAGCGATCGCCTGCTGGTCGGCGAGCGTCAGAAGCTTGCCGCCCCTGGCCGCAACGATCGTGATCGGACTCGAGTTCGTCGTGTTCCCAAGCAGTGGCGTCGCAAGGTTTGCCGCCTGTTGGCTGGGCGAACTGGCTGGGAGGAATTGGCTGTTCGCGTTGTTCACCTCGCTGCTGAGCGACGGAAGCGCCTTCGAGGAAACCAGCATCACCAGGATCCAGGCGATCACCACGACGTAGCGATACTTGACGACGAATCGACCGAGTCCGGCGAAGAGCTGGTTCACAGTTCGAAGGTCCTCCCACCACAGCACGCGGGATTCAAGTCGTGACCCGGACGAAGAGCTCGTGTCTCGCCCTGATCAGCCGAGACGATGATGCTAGCCGCGTCGAGCACGCGTTCGATGCGGCAGTCGACGCGCCCGGAGCGCGCGAACCGTTACGACACGATCACGGAGCCGTCGGAGTGTGATCCGTGGCACTTCCGACGTGCGCATCGTCGCGAATGCGCTGCGAAGGCCCAAGGTCTCGCCAGCCCCTGGGTGGGGAGGGTGGGAGGTTCGGGCGCATCGAGTCGGCAACGGCACCCTGCGTCGCCTCCCAACCGATTCGCGGATGTTGTGGCGCGAACGGGGTCGGCGCGATCACGAACGGACGCAGTTGTCGCTGCGTTGCGACACGCCGCACAACGTAGGTCAGCACGCCGTTGAGGGCCAGCCACCCGATGACCGCGATCGCGGCTCCGATGCCCAGCCCAGCCAGAACGTCACCAGGATAGTGGGCTCCGACGTACACCCGAGCGAAGGCGAGGAAGACGGCGAGGATGGTGCTGACGATGGCAAGGTTCCTCAGCGCCTTTCCTCCGTAGCGGGTGACGATCCAGAGCCCCGCAGTCGCTGCACCGGCGGCGACTGCGTGGTCCGAGGGGAAAGAGAAATCGTGGGCGCGAGCGATGAGCACCTCGACGCCACGCAACGTAACGAAGGGTCGCGGCCGGCGGACAGTGTTGACGATGGGCTGGTTGATGCCGACCGCAATGACGGTGGCCGCGGCCGCCCACACCGTGGCCGCCACCGCTCTGGGGGCATCGGGCCGGAACCGAGCGAACCACCACGCAGCCAGCACGAGGACAGCGAAGATGCCGACGCCGTAGACGGCATAGAACTTCATGAACGAATGTGCCCACGCGGTGTGCACGGCAAAGCTGTTGATGTCACGGTACAGCGTGGTGTCCATCCCTGCCCCTTCGTGCGGTTCGGTGCAAAGCGGTATGAGCGAGGAGCCACTCCTCTTTGGGGTCTACGAGCTCAAGGGATCCGTGCCTCTTGGCATGACTGACAACGAGGTGTTCCACGGGCCTCCGATGTGACGGGCTCGTGACAGGAGCACGAACAACGCTATACCGCACCGTAGCACAGAGGGTGCCGTTTGGATGTAGCATTCGTTACATCCCCTGGCGAATCCTCACGTACCGGCTTTCCGGCGAGTCGTCTCGGCATCGAGTGGCGGTATGGCGAGAGCTGCGCCGCGCCGGGGCAGTTGCCCTCCAGTCCGCCACCTGGGCCGTTCCCGCTGGTGACCGCTTCGACGCAGCGCTCGAACGGGCGATCGCGCTCGTGGAGCGTTCGGGAGGCCAGGCGCTGTGCTTCGAGGTGATCGCCCCCGAGGGGTCGGTTGCGACCCTGGAATCGCTCTACAACGCCGAGCGTGAGGCCGAGTGGACCGAATTCTGCGCGGAGTGCGACAAGGCCATGGCGGAACTGCAAGCTGAGATCGCCAAGGAGAAGTTCACCCTGGCGGAGCTCGACGAGGAAGAGCAGAACATCGACCGGTTGCGACGCTGGTACCGCGACCTCCGGGCCAAGGATCTCTTCGGTGCCTCCTCGTCGGCAGAGGCCGAGCGACGACTCAAGGACTGCGCGGCACGGCTCGAGGAATTCGCCGAGCACGTCTACCACGCGCGCCAGCGCCAGTGACCGACCGCAAGGGTGAGCGCACGGACTTCCGCCAGCTGCTCCCCGTCTATGGGGCCGGCTTCGTCACCGCGTTCGGCGCGCATGCCGTCGCCGCAGACCTCGGTGGCTACACCCTTGGACACCACCAGGGCCTCTTCGCGCTCGGCCTGATCCTCGGCATCTACGACGTCGCGGAAATCCTCCTCAAGCCGCTCTTCGGCATGGTGGTCGACCGTTGCGGGGCAAAAGGCGTCATGGTGGGGGGCCTCGCCGCGTTTGGCCTCGCCTCGGCCACCTTCGCTGCCAGCGGCGATCCTCACCTGTTGGGCGCTGCTCGCTTCGCCCAGGGTGCCGCGGCAGCGGCCTTCTCACCTGCAGCGAGCGTCGCAGTCGCCACCTTCGGGGGCACGACGCGGACGGGCCGCTTCTTCGGCGGCTACGGCGGCGCGAAGGGCATCGGTTACCTCCTGGGCCCGATCGTCGGGGGGGCACTCGTCGTCGCTGGGAGCTACCGACTCCTGTTCGCCGTGCTCGGCGTGGTCGGCCTCCTCGCCGCAATCGCCGTGGCCTGCATGATGCCCGACGTCCGCAGCGCCCGAGGACCCCGAGCCGGGGTCGGCGCGCTGGTCCGCCACCTCACCCAGCCCGCTTTCGTCCAACCCACTCTCCTCCTCGCTGGAGGCACGGCGGCACTGGCGGCGGGGGTCGGCTTCCTCCCCGTCCTCGGTCTCCGCCAGCACCTGAGCCCGCTCGCCACCGGATCACTGGTCTCGCTGCTGGCCGCGACGGCCGCAGTGGTCCAACCGTGGGCGGGACGTCGCCTGGACCAGGCCCGCCTCCACGCGGCGACCGGTGCCGCAGCCCTCGTGGCCTGTGCCGGTGGGTTCGCCCTCCTCCTCGTCCTGCCTACCCCGGCTGGGATGGCCGTTGCCGCGGTCACGATCGGCGCAGGGGTCGCCGTGGTCACGCCACTGGGCTTCGCCCGTCTGGCAGCCGGAGCTCCGCCCGGGCGGATCGGTCAGACGATGGGCGCCGGTGAGGTCGGCCGGGAGCTGGGCGATGCTGGCGGTCCCGTCCTCGTCGGCACGTTCAGCACCGTCACCTTGCGCACCGGCTTCTTCGCGCTCGCGATGGCCCTCGTCACCTGTGCTGCCGTCGCCGTGCCCAAGGGCAGCGCGCACCGAGTCGAAGGCACGCCTGCCCCCGATCACTGATGCGAAGGTGACGTCCCCGTGGGCATCGATGCGGTTCCCGCCCGCACCTCGTCGTGGTCGTCGTGGCCCCCATTCGGGCTCGGAACCCCGGTTCCAGATGCCGACGCCGATGCCATGGAATGGCCCACGTCGACTGAGCGATCGACGCCGCTCGAGATCGCCATCAGCTCCCGCCGGGCATCGCGGAGCACCGCAGCGGGGGCGTCGGTGGTGACTTCGAGCGCTCGAAGCGCTGCTCGTTGGATCTGGGCCGCGGCCTGGAGGAGATCGTGGAGCTGAGCCGAGGGCGCCGGCACGGTTCCGGGAAATCCGGCGATGCCTCGCTGGGTGATCGACAAGGAGCGGTCGATCGCGTTCGCCGAGGCCCTGAGGCGCCGGCTCAGCGACCGGAGGTCTCCGACCGGGGCACCGGCCGCACTCGCAACCTCGACCGCATGCTCGGCAGCCGACACCGCCGCGAGCAGCTGCCGCCGGCTCCTCAGCGCGGCACGCCATTGCCGATCCGGGAGGGGCCGAGCCAACACCCAGCGCCAGCCGACCCGCCGAGTCTCTGCCACCGCCTCGCTGAGGGGCCGACGCAGCACCTTGTGCAACCGACGCCAGAATCGGCGCACCACGACTCCGGTCATGACGACGCCCGTGCCAACGAAGGCGAGAACGACGCCGGCAGCCACGACCAGCTCGAGGTGGGTCATCGCGAGTACGAGCGCCATGGCCTCGCTGTCCTGTTGCGGTTGCCTGTTCGCCACACGCCCGTCTCGTCGACCTCTTGCACCGTGGCCGGCTCTCGGTGCAACCGTTTCAATGTGCTCGCTCCCAAGACCACACCTCCTTGCGCCGCGATCGGTCACCGGTCCCGGCGCTCGACCTTATGCGCTGGACCGAGCGGAGCGCTTGCGAACACGATCGGTCCCTCGAAGAAGGCACCGTTGCAGCCCACGGACCCCGACGCCCCCATCGCCACGCCACCGGCGCGGCCACGCGCGCGCGTGACCAGGTCGAAGGCACGCGGCACCGGGTACTTGACCCCTCCCGAGCCCTTTGCCAGGCTCGCCCGCCGTGCAGCCCGCGTTGTCGGTCCATGCCCTGAGCAAACGCTTCGGGGACCGGGTCGCGTTCAACGACGTCTCCTTCGAGGTCGGCCGGGGCGAGGTGTTCGGGTTCCTCGGGCCCAACGGGGCGGGCAAGACGACGACGGTGCGCACGCTCGGAACGCTGATCGCCCCAACGTCGGGAAGCGCACTGGTCGCGGGGATCCCGCTCATCCCCGAGAACGCGGTGGAGATCCGTCGACGGATCTCCATCATGCCCGAATCGCCAGGCTTATACCTACGCCTGAGCGTCATCGAGAACCTCGAATGCTTTGCCGATCTCTACGAGGTTCCTGAACCCCATAAACGGATCGCACGAGCACTGCACGCGGTGAAGCTGGACGAGCGTGCAAGGGACCTCTGCGGTGCGCTCTCCAAGGGTCTGCGCCAGCGGGTCGCCCTCGCCCGCGCGCTGTTGAACGAACCGCAGGTGCTCTTCCTTGACGAGCCGACCTCGGGTCTGGACCCGGCTGCCACGAGAGACGTCCACGAACTGATCACCGCCCTCAGCCACAGCGGCGTCACGATCTTCCTCACGACGCACCGACTCGAAGAAGCCGAGCGTCTGTGCGACACAGTCGCCATCTTGAACACCACGTTGCGCATGCTCGGCCCCCCGGCCCAGCTTCGCACGCAGCTCTTCGCCACGACGCTCGCGGTTCGAACCCGCCTCCCGCTTCCTGATCCTGACCGCGTCTTCAACGGCCTTCCCTCCGTCGAGGCATGGCGTCGAGACGGCATGGGGTCCTATTCGCTCACCGTGTCAGATCCGACGATCGCGGCGCCCGCAGTCACCCGCGCCCTCGTCGCTGCCGATGCCGATGTCCTGTCGATCGGCGAGTCGTTGCACTCCCTGGAGGACGTCTATCTCGAGCTCGTCGACAACGACGCCAACCCGCCATTGGGACGATCGTGAAGACCACGCGTGTTCGAGCCGTACTCCGAAAGGAGCTGCGCGAGTACCGGCACAACGGCAACATCATCTATGCAATGGCGGTCGTGCCATTGGTGTTCATCGTCCAACCTCTCGTCGAGATCTTCACCCTGAAGACTTCGGCCGCGCTGACCCTTCGTCACGAGGATTCACTGTTGTACCTGCTGGCCATCCCTGCGCTTGCACCTGCCATGCTCGCTTCCTACGGAATCGTCGGCGAGAGGGACCAAGGAACCCTCGAACCCCTCCTGGCGACGCCGATCCGCAGCGACGAGCTGCTCGCCGGAAAGGCGCTCGCAGCCTTCGTCCCCTCCCTAGCGATCGCGTACGGCATCTTCGGTGTCTTCGTTGCGATCACCGAGCTCTTCGCGCGCCCTGCCGTGGCTGCTGCATTGGTCCGCGGCCCCGAAGTGATCGCTCAGGTGGTCTTCACCCCGCTTCTGGCCGGATGGTCTACTTGGGTGGGCATCGCGATCTCCGCCAGATCCAAAGACGTTCGTGTGGCGGCACAGCTGAGCGCACTGGCGAGCCTGCCGCTCGTCGCCGTAACGTCGCTCACCGCGTTCGGGGTCATCCATGCCACCTTGCGCTTCGCCGTCATCTGTGGTGTCGCCCTCCTCGTCCTCAACCGCCTCGCCCTCAGGGTGGTGGCGTCGGCGTTCGACCGTGAGCGGCTCATCACGGGAGCGAAATGATCCCCCGGAGGACACGGTGTCGTCGTCGAGTGCCGTCATCAGTCCAGTCCAGTCGAGCGCCTTCCTCGTTCCCCTCGCAGCCTCGCCGCGGACGCCGGAGATCGACCAGGTGTATGGTGACGGACTGGACGCTGGTGCGCGTTGCACTACTCCATTGGCGCGCCAGCCTGGTTGCGGCGTGCCTGACAAAGGGATTGGCGATCTCGTCACCCACCGGTACGCGACGTCGCGGGAGACATGAAAGGGGGACTCTGGCGTGAACGGGGACCGCGCGGTCATCGTCGTCACTGGCCTCGGAGGGATGGGCACGGCCATCGCCCGACGCCTTGGCTCAGGGGCGACGGTGGTAATGGCTGACGTCAACTCCACGGCGCTGCACGCCGTCGCCGACGAGCTGCGAACAGAGGGCTACGACGTCGTCGAGCATCCAACCGACGTATCCGATGCAGCGGCAATCACCTCCCTCGCTGCAGCGGCCGACCGTCTCGGACGCGTGACCGTGGTCGCCCACACAGCCGGACTCTCACCGGTCCAGGCCCCTGCCGATGCCATCCTGCGTGTGGATCTATTGGGCACCGCGCTCATGCTGGATGCCTTCGGCAACATCATCGCCCCCGGCGGTGCTGGAGTCTTCATCGCCTCGATGGCCGGCACGATGGCGGCACAAGATCCCGAATTCGAACAACGCTTGGCAACGACCCCGACCGCCTCGCTCCTGGATCTGCCTGAACTGAAAGCCATCACGGACCCCGGAGCCGCGTACGGCATCTCGAAACGAGCGAACCAGGTCCGCGTGCGAGCAGCTTCGCTCGTCTGGGGTCGCCGCGGTGCCCGAGTCAACTCGATCTCACCGGGCATCATCTCCACACCCATGGGGGCTGCAGAGCTCGAGGGTTCGAGCGGAGCCATGATGCGGACGATGATCGAGCGCAGCGCGACCGGACGGATTGGCACGCCGCAGGACATTGCCGCCGCCGTCGAGTTCCTGACGAGCCCCCAATCCTCCTTCATCACGGGCATCGACCTCCTCGTCGACGGAGGTGTCGTCGCGGGGATGCTCAACCCGCCTGGATCGAATCCCACCGAGTGAGCGCAAGGGGTGCTCCTAGCGAGCGCCTCGTCTTTCCGGAGGATCGCCGAGCCCGCTGGCAACGAGGAACTGACACCTGCGCTTGTGGATTCGCCACCCCTGCTGGGTACGCCGAAGCTCGTCTGCGTAGACGGCGCGTCTGGTCTCCCCGCTCGAACGATCGACGAACAAGAGGTTCTGCTGCGCACGGGCTCGATCCCCCTCGACGACTTCGACGAATGGTGGGCCTCCCAAGTGCAGACCTCGCGGAGCGTTTCGCATCATCGCGGCGATGCTGTCGTGCCCTTGAAAGGCTCGGCCGTAGACTTCGAAGGACCCGTCCTCGGTGAACAGGGCAACGCAACGGTCGATCTCGTCGTGATCGAGGGCCAGACAATACGCTGCGAGCAGGTTCGCGATCTCGACATCGTCCTCCGGCGTCAGCCTCATCGCTCCGTCCTCGCTCGGTTCTGCACACTACCGTGACGCCGTCACCGACTCAGGGCCCGCGCTCTGCGTGACCTCAACGACACCCCAAGGACGGTCGTTGCGATGGTCACGTCACAGACGCCCGGGGCCGTTGGCATCTCGCCCACGGGAATTCGTGGCGGTCTCCTGAGCGGTGTAGGACGTTGGCATGGATACCGCGCGACCCGATCTCGATGCCGTCGCTGGCGCGCTCGGACGCTGCCGGTCCGTGCTCGAGCGAGCCTTCCACCACCTGGGGCGTTGGGGGACTCGTGCGGCCGAGACCCATCAGGCCATCGCCTATGACCTGGCGCACGGCGCCGCGGTCGTGGAGATCGCGCGGGCGATGCTGGGCTATGGCGCCAAGGGACGCCTCGAGAGCGAGCGCACATGCGCCTTCGCGGCCGAAGCCATCTGGGACCTCTCCGGGCGCCTGGCCGGCCGCGACGAGCAATGGGGGGTCGCGAGCGCGGAGCTGGTACCCGCCCTCGCCGCTGTCAGCCCCTACCGCGACCCCGAGTTCCTCGCCACCCTGGCGGGTGAGCCCGGTCCCCGACACCTTGGAGACGAGCTTGGCCTCGTGGCGCAAACGTTTCGGCGCTTCTCAGAGGAGCGGGTTGCCCCACGAGCACAGCAGATCCACCGCGACAACGGTGACATCCCCGAGGACATCATTGACGGCCTCGCCGCCCTGGGAGCCTTCGGGCTCTCGATCCCGGAGCGCTACGGCGGCTTCGCCGGCGCCCGTGACCAGGCTGCCATGAGCATGGTGGTCGCGACCGAGGAGCTCTCACGTGGATCGCTGGGGATCGGCGGATCGCTCCTCACCAGGTCCGAGATCCTCGCTCGCGCCCTGCTCAAAGGAGGAACCGAGTCCCAGAGGCACCGGTGGCTGCCTCGGCTCGCCAACGGAGAGGTCATGGCCGCGATCGCGGTCACCGAGCCTGACCACGGCTCCGACGTCGCGGCCATCAGCCTGAGTGCCAAGCGGACCATCCGAGGCTGGTCCCTTTCTGGGACCAAGACCTGGTCAACCTTCGCCGGCCGCGCCGACGTGCTCATGGTGCTCGCTCGCAGCGACCCGGATCGCTCCCTCGGCCACCGGGGCCTCTCGATCTTCCTGGTCCCAAAGCAAAGGGCCAACGGCCGGAGCTTCTCCTTCACCCAGCCCGGTGGGGGAACGCTGACAGGCCGAGCCATCGATACCATCGGTTACCGGGGGATGCATTCCTACGAACTGTTCTTCAACGACTGGTACGTCCCTGCCGACCACGTGATCGGTGAGGAAAGCGGGGTCGGTCGAGGCTTCTTCCTCCAGATGGAAGGATTCCAAGGCGGTCGGCTCCAGACCGCCGCGCGGGCGGTCGGCGTCATGCAGGCTGCCTACGAGGCGGCGCTCGACTACGCCGAGCACCGGGTCGCCTTCGGCACGCCTATCGCCACCTATCAGCTGACGCGGGTCAAGCTCGGCCGGATGGTGGCCATCATCCAAGCCTGCCGTCAGTACGCCTACGAGGTCGCGCAGATGATGGCCAGGAGCGAGGGAGCGCTCGAGGCGTCGATGATCAAGGCGTATGCCTGCAGAGCTGCCGAGTGGGTGTCCCGCGAAGCGATGCAGATCCATGGGGGCATCGGCTACGCGGAGGACACCGTGGTCAGCCGGCTCTTCGTCGACGCACGCGTTCTTTCGATCTTCGAGGGCACCGACGAAGTCCTTGCATTGCGGGTCATCGCCCCCCGCCTGATCCAGTCATGGGACTGACGCTGTCAGCGTGAGTCATCGGAGGAAGCGACATGGCGCACCTTTGGACCATGGCCGCGCTTGTAGACGAGCACTGTTCGTCGAAAGGTGATCACGACCTCCCCATCCTGGTTGAACCCCGTCGTGCGGACGCTCACGAGGCCAACGTTGCGGCGGGACCTCGATTCGCGCTTTTCGAGCACCTCCGATCGCGAGTAGATGGTGTCGCCTTCGAAGACCGGGTGTGGAAGGCGAACTTCGTCCCAACCGAGGTTCGCCATCACGTTCTGAGAGATGTCGGTGACGCTCTGGCCCGTGACGAGCGCCAGGGTGAGACAGGAATTGACGACGGGTCGCCCGAACTCGGTCTGCGCCGCGTAGCGACGATCGAAGTGGAGTGGGGCCGTGTTCTGGGTGAGGAGTGTGAACCAGCTGTTGTCGGTCTCGGTCACTGTTCGCCCGAGGGGGTGCTCGTAGACGTCGCCGACCTCGAAGTCCTCGTAGAACCTTCCCTCCCAGCCCGGTTTGCGTGCCATCTCCCCTCCTATTCGATGACCCCTTCGGCGCGCAGCTCTGCCACTGCTTCGGAGCTGAGGCCCAGCCCCTCGATCAGCACGTCCTCGGTGTCGGCCCCGATCTGCTGCGGTGGGTCCTCGAGCGCGGCAGCCTCAGGGTGATCGGCCACGACCTCTTTGAAGGTCCGGTACGGGCCCCACAGGACGCCCGCTGCGTCGAACGCCTCGGCCACCTCGTCCAGCGTGCGCGCTGCGACCCACGGCTCGATCAAGGCACTGATCTTGTGGCGGTAGCGGAAACGCTCCCCTTCGTCACCGAGATCCACGCCCTCGGCGCGCTCGATTGCCGCCACTCCCTCTGCGACACCCGTGGCATCGCACAGTGCTCGCCATTGCCGGGGGGTGAGCGCGCAGACCATCACGTCGCGACCGTCACACGTCCGAAAGTCCCGCCCGTAGCTGCCGTAGAGATCGTTCCCGTAGCGTCCGCGCGGCTCCTCGATGAGTGCAGCCTCTGAGAGCAGTCCGAGGTTCCCGGCAACCCCGAGGGCAACGTCAGACAGAGCGAGCTCGACGAGGGCGCCGCTCCCGGTCAACCTGCGTCGACGCTCAGCTGCCAGAACCGAGGTCGCCGCGAGGGCGCCAGTGATCACGTCCCAGGCGGGGAGGACGTGATTGACCGGACCCTCCCAATCCGGTGGACCGGTCACATAGGGAAATCCGATCCCCGCGTTGACGGTGTAATCGACGGCCGACCTCCCCTTCGACGTCCCACGGATCGCCACCATGACGAGGTCGGGACGCAACGCCACGAGACGGTCGTACGCCAACCAGTCTGCATCGGCAAGGTTGGTGACCACGATCCCCCCGGCATCGCCACCTCCGCAGATCAACTGCACCACGAGCTCCCGGCCACGCTGAGAACGCAGATCGATCGCGACCGACCGCTTCTTTTGATCGAGCCCCTGGCGGTAGAGGCTGCGACCCTCATGGATCGGCCACCGGCGCGCGTCGATCCCACCCCCGAGCTGTTCGACCCGGATGACCTCAGCACCCAGCGCAGCGAGGGTCGCGCCAGCGAACGGGGCCGCAACGAATGCCGATATCTCCACTGCGCGAAGTCCCTCGAGCATCAACAGCGCAAAGGTTAGGCTCCCACGATCGCGAGCCAATCTCATCGTTGCTCATCGACTTTCCGTGCCGCCGCAGGGGGCTCGGTGCTGGCAAGGCGCGCAAGCCAGTGATCGGTATTCGCCGACGCCGGTGGGGATCCCGAACCCGCAGCGGGTGCCCACCTTGCGATACGCTCGCCCGCAACTCAGACTCAGGACGACGCTCATGGCGAACCGTGGCATGCGACTCTCGGTCGCGACCCCGATCCTCACCATGCTGCCGGGGGCACACGCGCGTTGGGAGGAGCACGGATCAATCGCGGACCTGACCCGGATCGCCCAGGTTGCCGACCGCCTTGGCTACCACCACCTCACCTGTAGCGAGCACGTCGTCGTGCCTGTCTCTGAAGCCCGCCGACGCGGTGCTCGGTACTGGGACCCACTGGCGACCTTTGGCTATCTGGCAAGCCAGACACGGCGAATTCGTTTCGCGACGTACGTGCTCGTGCTCGGTTACCACCATCCCCTCGAAATTGCGAAGCGCTATGGGACGCTGGACCACATCAGCGGAGGACGCCTCATCCTGGGCGTCGGTGTCGGGACGCTCAAAGAGGAGTTCGAGCTCCTCGGTGCCCCCTTCGACGACCGGGGAGCACGTGCGGACGACGCATTGAAAGCACTACGGACCGCCCTGTCGCGGCGGCGGCCCACTTACCACGGAGCCTTCTACTCCTTCGAGGACCTGATCGTGGACCCCTGCGCCGTTCAGGACCACGTGCCGATCTGGGTCGGCGGCCGCACGCGACGCTCGCTTCAGCGAGCCGTCGCCCTCGCCGATGGCTGGTGCCCGTTCAGTGTGACCGCCGAACAGGTTGGGCGGTGGCTCCGTGAGGTGGATCGGCCCCCCGACTTCGAGGTCGTGCTCGCACCAGAGCGTCTCTTGGACCCCGGTAAGGAACCAGCAGCGACCGAGGACACCTTGGCCTCGATGGCTGCCCAGGGCGTCACCATCGTCGTGACACGCGTCGTCCACCACTCGCTCGAGCACTACCTCGAACAGCTCGAGGCACTGATGGCGGCAGGGACGGCACACCCGTCGTCAGACTGATCCGCTCGGCTCAGACACCGAAGAGGAATTCGTCGATGGCACGGTTGTAGTTGTAGATCGTCATCTCCTGGAGGGTATTGAGGTGGTGCCCGTCGTAGCCCAGGCAATGGAGCCCAGCGGTGACCTCGGCCATGTTGGCGAAGTCCTGCTCGAGAATCTCACCCAGGCCCGCATCGCGCCAGTCGTCGAATCGCTCGGGTTTGGCCGTTTCGATCCCTTCCTTCGGCGGAAGCCAGAGCCCTTGGACGTCGAAGATGCAGAAGTCCGGGTCCTTGCGGTAGGGGCGGGTCCGGTAGGCGAGGCAGGTTCCCATGTCCACCAGGAACACGGTGTTGGGGAAGACGTGCCAGTCGTACATGCCGGCCTTCAGCTGCTCTTGGGTCAGCTCGGGATAATCGATCCCAGCAGCACGTGCGTGCTTTTTCCGAAGCTCTTGATAGATCGCGTTCCCGTCGGGGCCGTATGCCTCGGGAATCGTGCGCAACTCTGCCGCCGCGCCGAGGTCGGTTGGGAGGTAGAGGGAGCGCAGCTCTCGAAGGTTGTACTCGACGTTGGTGTAGATCGCTTCCGGGTTGACCCCGTAGGTTTGGCGAAGCTTCGTCGCGTCCCCTTCACTTCCGTAACGAAAGACATCCGCATGGCGCGAGTGGTATCGGAAGAGCTCGTTGAAGGTGAGGCCGTAGCTCTCGCACTCTGCGATCGTCGCGGGGCTCCTCCGCTTATCTGGCCGGAGCAGCTGGGGATGGGTCCCCGGTACGTGCCAGCTCTCGATGAAGGCTTCCAGGGCCGTTTTCCAGTTGGCATTGACGATGACCGACTTGTACCACGCAATGCGCATGTCCTCGAGCTTGTAGCCCTTCAGCCGGGAGGGCAGTGGATCGAGATAGTCATGGAGTGGCTCAGCGTTGGGATCCATGTTGACGAAGATCCACCCTCCCCAGGTGTCCACCTTGACCTCGGCGAGGCAGAGCTCGTGCGACGGGCGGGGATCGAAGTGCGCAGCGTCGGCCTGGAACTTAAGCGAGCCGTCGAGGTGCCATCGCCAGGAGTGGAAGGGGCAACGGAACTCCCCGATCCGCCCCTGATCGGTCACCAGCCGCGTGCCTCGATGGCGGCAAGCGTTGAAGAACGCCTTCAGGCCGGTGTCAGCGCGAACGACGACGATCGACTGATCGCCGATCTCGAAATTGACGTAGTCGCCAACCCGCTCCACCTCGTCGAAGCGGCACGCGTTCAGCCAGGTTCGAGGGAAGAGCCGCTCGAGCTCAAGCTGAAGGAACTCGGGGTCGATATAGCGCCCCTTTGGGACGTAGGCCGGCCCGAGCCGCCAGCGCTCCGGGACCTCGAGCACAGGCCTGAGGTCAACGGTGGTCATCTCTGGCACCTCCCCCGCAGACGCCTCCCCGTCGCGAGCTCGCTCTCAACGGGTCAGTTGGTCAGTTTGTCACATTCGTATCCTGCCCCAGCAATCCCGGGCCGGTGCACATGGGCATCGGCTCGATTCCCCGTCCGGTTAGCCAACCGGTTTGCCGCAGGCAGGCTTCAAGCCATAGGGGGTCGTGAACTTGTTGCCCTGGGCCTTGATCCAGAACCAGCAGTGGATGGGATTGGCCTGACCCTTCGTGTAGGTCAGCGGGGGCGCCATCCCGCCAAGGTCCTGGCCATGGAACGAGTAGAGACCGTTGTAAATGTCCGTTGCGGTAATCGGACCGTTCTTCCCAGCATTGACAGCCTGCACCGCCTTGGCGAGGAGGAGACCGGCAATCCAGTTCTGGATCGTGGGTTCCGCGTAGTTGGGGCTCTTCAACGTTGCCGGTTCGTACTTCTTCATCGCGTCTAGGTAGGTCTTCACACCCGGCACCGATGTCGCGAAGTACGGAATGTCCTCTTCGAAGCCAATGAAGTGGTTCTTCAGTCCCGTCAAGGTCGGGAAGGCGCGGTTGATAGCACCGCCGCCAGCGACGTAATAGGGGTCGTAACCCTGAGTGGTGCACTCCTGAGCGACCTTCACGGTCACCGGCTCGATGTCAGCAATGTTGAAGAGCTGCACTCGGTTTTGCTTCGCGGCCAAGCACTCTGCCGTGTAGTTCGGGGCGGAGGCGCTAATCGAAGCAATGATGCCAACCTTGAGATCGAAGGCGTTGGCTTCGGCGCGGAAGGCGGGCACTCCTTCCTGGCAGATGGAGGACTCGGCGCAGTACAGCTGGCCGACGACATGAGCGCCAACCTTCTTGGCGGCCTCCATGTAGGCGATGAAATACGAATCGACGGTCGCACCTTGCGCGAACCAGTTCGGATCGGACAGGAACTCGTCGGAATCCGAGGTTCCACCCGTCACCGGGATGTGGTTCTGATCGATGATCTTCGCGAAGGCGGAATCGACCTGGGAATCGTCGAACAGCATCACGATGTGGTTCTGGGAGATCATCGCCTGGACATCAGCTGCCGCGGTGCCTGGATTCGAGGCGTCGTTCTTGTAAAAGACGCGAATCGGGTGCCCGTTGAGGCCACCGTGGGCGTTCTGGTACTTGACCCACGCCTCGAATCCGGGGATTGCGGCAACGCCGGCAGGACCCAGTGGCCCGCTACAACTGCAGATCAACCCGACGTTGACCGGTTCGGATCGGGCCGATGCGGCGGCCGGTCCGCTGGAGAAACTCGTGCCGACAACCGGAACCAAGAGCAGTGCTGCCGCAGCAAGCAGCCCGCGAACCCCCAGCGACCGCATTCCCTCCCCCTTGCATGAGATGTATCTGCACGTACCTTCGATCGCGGAGAATTGTAACGTGATCGAAAGCAAACTTTCAATTTCGGTCGATGTCGAGTCGCCCCTCCCCCGCCCCGGTGCATCGTCCGGTCGCTCGATGAGGATTCGAGGCCCCCGCCAAGCCGCTGCGCCGCTACAGGGACTCGACGATCCGGTCGACAGTCTCCTCGTCGAAGGCCAGGAGGGTCTCGGTCGTCACGTTGCCCTGCATCCCAATTCGACCTGCATCCCAATTCGAAAGGCCATGCGGGCAAGCGCTTCTTCATTGGGGAGGTCGGCAACGATGACGAGGTCTTAACGGCCCCCCGTCAGGTAGGTCTGGGTGATCTCACCACCGAGCGACATAGCAAGGTCTCGGGCCACTGCTCTCCTCTTCGGAGCGTCCTTCACCCCCTGGAGCCCTTGCGGGGTGAACTCCGCGAGCATGTGAGACGTCGCCATGGCCTCCTCCCCGTTTCCCGTGCCGTACGGGATCGTTCGATCCGAATGGTCGACATGGTCAGCAAAGGGAGCCTCGCCACGACGGTCGCGTGAAGCGTTGGTGGTTTGAGGGGTTCACCGAGCCGCTGGTACCCGTTGGACGCACAGCGGACCGTCGCCGCGACGATCGCTCCGACGCCGGAGCGATCGAGCAGGTCCGGACGCCAATCCCCAACGATCGAGCGGATTGCTCGCTGACGGCGGCCCGCTGCTCGTTGAGTTCAAGAGCTCGACGAGCAAGATTCCCCAAGATCGTCGTCTCTAGGTCCCAAGTGGCACGCACCCGCAGCCGCCGCGGCAACGCAGGACGGTGATGAGACAGCTCTCGGCCAACACCGAAGGCGGTCAAGCTCCTGATCGGGCCAAGCGCTCCAACCGGGCCGGGGCCGGCGACAACGAGCGGACACGTCCAACCACGGGCACGAAGCCAATCTGTTCATGGGTCACGCCCAAAGCCACCAGCCCAGCAACCGCGCTCGGCTGCAAGATGGATCCTCACAGTCAGGTCACGGGGACCCGGCGTCGGCGACCGCTCCGGCGGATCGAAGGCCGTCGATCTCTGCAGTGGAGAACCCGGCATTGCTCAGCAACCACGAAGTGTCTGCTCCCACCTTTGGCGGGGCTCCGGTGTTGGTTGCGCGATGAAAGCCATCACGATCACCCATCCGAATCGGATTCGCTGGAAGCGGAACCCCTTCGATCTCGACCACGCTCTCGCGCGTGCGCACGTGTGGATCCGAAACGACGTCAGCACCGTGGTTGACGATGCTGATCGCGGCACCCTTCGGCCCCAGCAAGGTCAGCCACTCCGCCGCAGGTCTCGTAGCGAACGCCGATGCCAGCCGCGCCTCCAGCTCGGCCGAATGCTCCACCACCAGTGGGCCCTCGCGCGCGAGCTCGGGAAGGCCGAGGCCCTCGCACAACGCCGCCCAGGTCCTCGGTTCCTGCGCGGCGACCGTGACGTAACGGCCGTCGGCACAACGGTACAGGCGGCGGGAGGCGGAGACCGGAATCCAGGATCCCTCAGCGAGGGATCGGTCAGACCCTGTCAGCAGCCACGTCGCAGCCTCCGTCAGGCTGATGTCGATCCACCGCCCCCGCCCGGTTCGCTCCCGGTCGAAGAGGGCCGCCGTGATGGCGGAAGCGGCGAGCATTGCTCCAATCGGGAGCGCGAGCACCTGCTGGGGATGCCATGGCAGCTCCGGATTGATCGCGGCGAGCAACCCCGATTGTGCTGTGTACGTAAGGTCGTGGCCGGGATATCGCGCATACGGACCATCCTGGCCAAAGCCGGTGATCGAGCACCACACGAGCCGGGGATGCTCGGCGGAGATCTGGCGATACCCATAACCGCGCGCCTCCATGTCACCGGGCCGGTTGTTCTCGACCAGGACGTCCGCCCATCCCGCTACTCGACGGAGCACCTCCGGACCTTGCGGGTGGCGAAGATCGATGGCCGCCGATCGGCGTCCTCGGCCTAGCCCCACCCCGATTCCCGCTCGCGTGAGGTCCGCTCCCGGCGCATCAACCCGGCACACCTCTGCGCCAAGGTCGCCGAGCAGCACGGTGCAGTACGCGCCGGGTGGGAACCTCGACAGGTCGAGAACCCGAACGCCGCTCAGTGGCTGCGCGATGAGCAATCCTGAACTGCCCGCACGCGTCTCGTCCATGCTCATGCGCCTTCGCTCCCGAACTCGTCGATCAGTTCACAAGCGTCGCAAGGTACTCCTCGGTCCTCCGACGATCCTCTTCGGTTCCACACAAGATCGCTACGAAGTCCGTCGCCCCGATCTCCTTGAGACGTTCGAGCTGTGTGCGAACGGCTGCCTCGTTGCCGACGATCGAGACGTCACCGGGCCCTTTGACCCCTTCACGATCGAGCACGGCTCGGTACACGGGGATCTGTCCGTAGCCAGCCAACTGTTCCTCTGCCTTCGCCCGACCGTCGGCCTCGTCATCAGTGACGATCGTCGGCAGGGGGACGACCACCCGTGGAGCGCGACGTCCGGCCTCCGACGCACTGCGGCGCAGGAGCGGAATGATCTGTTCTTCGAGGGTACGCGGGCCCGTGCACCACGTGACCGTCCCGTCGGCCAAGCCACCAGCGAGCTCCAACATCCGTGGCTGCAAAGCAGCGAGGAGAACGGTCGGTTGAGACGCACCGAGGATTCTGAGCTGGGCACGACCGGTCAAGAGCTGGCCCTCGACGTCGACGTGTTGATCCCGGAGCAGCGGGAGCAAGATCGACAGGTACTCACGCATGTAACGTGCCGGCCGGTCGTAGGCGAGACCGTAGGCGCCCTCGACCGCCATCTTGTGTGACAACCCGATCCCTAGCGTGAGCCGGCTCCCTGCAACGACGGTGACAGTCAAGGTCTGAGCGGCGAGCATGACCGGATGCCTCGGGTAGATGGGAACCACCGAGGTGCCAAGCTCAATCGTTGGGACTTCGCGAGCGATCACTGCAATCGCAGTGAGCGCGTCAACGCCAGTGCTCTGCGGCAACCATACCGAGTCCAAACCTGATTCGTGCACGTGCCGGACACGTTCGATCATCGAGTCGAGCGCGACATGCTCCTTGGTGGGAAAGAAGATTCCGACACGCATGCCAACCTGTCCTTACACAATGCTTTCGTTGATCTTCAATGTCAGCGCCTCCACTGAGCTCTCGAGCCTGACGCCCGCACGCGAGAGCAGTGCGCCTCAACCGTAATCGTTCTATGCATTCGCCCGCAGGCGATCGTCGATTCCATCGCACTTCTCGAACGACCGGAAGGGTTGCCCGAGGACCGCCTCAGCAGTCGTGAACCTGAACCCCTTGCGCTCTCCAGAATGCCTTCCGCATTCCCCAACTGAGAACCGAGTCGGCGATCGATCTGGCTACTCTTGACTTCGTACCTTGGTTCCCTACGGCAGCGACAGCAGGGCCCTCGTCAAGCTCGTATCGCAAGCGATCGAGTGACTGACTCAGGTGGGCCTCGAACTCTCGAGGGATGAGCTTTTCGTCCAAGAGAAACGTCAACATCCTCACAGCGTGCTCTTGCCAGGTTCGTTGCGCTGAATGGGAGGCATTGGCACTGTGATATCGGTAACAGTGCAACGGCAACGGATCAAATCTGTACGCACCATAAGCTGCGGTCAAAATTTGCCAATACCAATCGACGCAGAGACCAGCCTCAGAAGGGAGAGCTGGCAGGGAAAGCAGCCACGATCGCTCCCAGGCGCTTCCAGGGAAGCTGAAAATTGAACCTCGACAGACGGCGGCGGTCAGATCACTCCGTGAGCGATGCCGCCATCGCAAGTACGAGATCCCATGATATCGGCTCTTCTTCGATAGATGCCCCGTTGGACCAATATGTAGACAGCCTGTCACGACGCATTGTGCGTTGCCTAACTGTCTTCGCACTCGGCGAACGAACGACGAATGGAGAAGATCATCACTGGAGAGCAAGACCACATAATCGCTCGTCGCATCTCGAAGAAGCCTGTCGTAGTTCTTTGCGATCCCGACGTTCACGGTGTTCCGAAGCACAAGGAGTTCCTCGCGATACGAGGCGAGTCGCTCCCAGGTTCCATCCGTAGAACAATCATCACGAACGATGAACTCATCCGGGCGCGCATCCTGAGCTAGGACGGACTCAATGCACCCGGCAAGGAAATTCGCATGGTTATAGGAAGGGATGCAAATGGCAATCGTGGGACTTTGCACTACAGGGCTACGACTCATGGAACGACCTCGTCAATCCCACACTCTACGGTGGAGATGTGTCCGAGCCTCGTCAATAGGCTGGACCGACTCAAGGGCTTCCTCATCGACGCAACCTTCGAATGCCGCGCTACTGAGCGAAGGTGCACTGCTGAGTTGGCAGAGGACCCTCTGTGTCAACCTCCAGTGAGGCAGATCAGACGCCCGATCCGTTGAGCCGATAGGGCGGGGAAGGAACTCCCCGGAATGACCGTCACGACCAACCACACCGTCGACGCGCGCCACCATGGCGCCGTGACGAACCAGATCGGACCGGACCCCGAGGTCCCCGAGCGCGCACGACCGCCGTGGCGGTTCTCGGCGGACTGGCACCTGGCTTGCCCAACGGCTCCTTCGAAAGTCGGAGGCCTCGCCCACGCCGTCCATTTCGATCACTGGCACGGCCCCTCCCGCAATCCCAGCCGGTGACGTCATAGCGTCCATGTAAAAGAGGTCGGCCTGGACCACCATGGTGGAAACGAAAAGCAACCAAGCAGGTCCAGGCCGATGAGGAGCGCGCTGAACTCGATGAGCTCGTCATGCGCGGCGGTGCGCCGAACGAGAACATCGTTTCGAGCTTCGTCGAGCTCCTCACGCGACTCGTTGCCCAGGAGCTGCTCGAAGCCGAGCAGACCGAC
>JAJPJV010000020.1 GCA_021324045.1 Actinomycetota bacterium
CCTGGTCAAGCGTGTGATCGGCCTCCCCGGCCAGACCATCTCGGATCACGATGGCCAGGTGTACATCAACAGCAAACTCCTTCCAGAACCCTGGCTGCCCCGGGGCACGACGACCACCGGGATCCGAACCCAGAAGATCCCGCCAAACCAGTACTTCGTGATGGGGGACAACCGAGGCGACTCCTGCGACAGCCGGATGTGGGGGACCGTGCCCCGGTCCTACATCGTGGGAAAGGTCGTGATGCGGATCTGGCCGCTGTCTCGGATCCACTTCTTCTGACGCGCTTCGTCCTGACGCGCCACCCTCGCCGCCTCGGCCCGCCAAATCGCCCCATCCCCAGCCCGGCACGGGCCTCGCTCCGGCTCAGAGGACTGGACCGTCAGAGGCGCCCATCGGGGCGGCCCTAGACTTTTGCCAATGCCCTCGCTGAGCCCAGAGAAGCTCTTCGTCGTTCTCGTGGTCGCGTTGATCCTCGTCGGTCCGAACAAGCTTCCTCGGCTCGCTCGCCAGCTCGGGGCGGGATGGCGACAGCTGCGAACCTTCCACCACCGGGTCGAGCAGGAGCTCCGCGAAACGCTCCCGAACCTGCCCTCGACTCAGGACATCGCCCGCTTCGCCCGGTCGCCGATCTCGGTCCTCGACTCGCTCGCCGACGCCCAGGACCAACAGGCGACCACAGAGGTCTCCGCCGGGCACTCCCCGCAGGGTCGTCCTCCCGAGCCCGGCAGCGACGGCAACCAGCGAGGTGCCAGCCCGGACGCCACAGCGACGATCGAGGGGAGCGGGACCACAGGATCGGATCTCATTGCCCCTCGGACCAACGGCCACTGGGGACCAACCCCATCGCGAACCGCAGTGGACTGGCGGCCAGAGCGTTCGGGCTTCCTGGGCGATCCGAACATGAACTGAGCTCGGCGAAGGGGCCAGGTGGATGAGTCGCCCGAGCGACAGGCTCCCGTTCTGGCCGGCATGAAGGAGACCGCGAAGCGATGGCTGTCAATCTCGAGAACGGCCGGCTGAAGCGCACCAAGGAGAAGGGCACGCGCATCGTCGCCGCCTGGCGCGAGCGGCATGGGCGGCCCCATCCCAACGCGATGACTCTCCTCGAGCACCTCAGCGAGCTTCGGCGCCGATTGATCATCTCGGTGGTGGCCTTCGTGGCCGCCTCGATCGTGGCCGCCGTCTTCTACCAGCAGATGCTCAACCTGTTGCAGCATCCCTATTGCCGGGTGAACCCGGGGCATTGCAGCTTCTACTACACGGCCCCGCTCGACCCGCTCACCTTGCGCATCAAGCTCGCCGCCTTCGGCGGTCTGGTGCTCTCCTTGCCCGTCGCGCTCTGGGAGCTGTGGCGCTTCATCAATCCCGGACTGCACCGCCACGAGCGTCGGGTCATCGTCCCCTTCGTCGTCGCCGGATCGGTGCTGTTCGTCGGAGGATGCGCGCTGGCGTACCTCGTGTTCCCCCACGCGCTGGAGTTCCTCCAAAGCGTCGGTGGACCAAGCCTGCGGGAGATCCTCAACCCGAACCAGTACCTGAGCCTCGTCATCATCATGATGGTGCTCTTCGGCTCCACCTTCGAGCTCCCGGTGATCCTGGTCGCCTTGCAACTGGCGCACATCGTCACACCACGCACGTTGCTGGACTGGTGGCGCTGGGCAGTCATCTCCCTCACCCTGATCGCTGCCATCTTCACCCCGAGCTCGGATCCGTTCTCCATGCTCGCACTCGCCGTTCCGTTGGTCGCCTTTTACTTCCTGGCCATCCTCATCGGGAAACTCCTCCTTTGATCGATCGACCGTCGAGCCGGGCTCGAGCTGATCAACCATCTTCCTCCGAGGCTTCCGGGCACGAGCGCTCAATCCGGCGCCGCTTCATCGAAAGGCTGCCGTTCCCACCTGATCCCTTCCAACTCGAGGCCTTCGATGCGATCGACGAAGGGCACTCGGTCCTGGTGTCAGCGCCCACGGGGTCGGGAAAGACGCTCGTGGCCAACTACGCCGTTGCTCGGACGGTGGCTGCACACGGCAAGGCCTTCTACACGACGCCGCTCAAGGCGCTGTCGAACCAGAAGTTCGCCGAGCTGGCGAGCGCCTACGGGGAAGAAGCGGTGGGCCTGTTGACGGGGGACACCGCGATACGGCCGCATGCCCGGATCGTCGTCATGACGACCGAGGTCCTGCGCAACATGCTCCTTGCCGGTTCGGAGCTTTTGTGGAACCTCCGGACGGTCGTCCTCGACGAAGTGCACTACCTCCAAGACCCCTACCGAGGAGGGGTCTGGGAGGAGGTGCTCGTCCTGTGCCCCCCTGAGGTGGGCTTCGTCTGCCTGTCCGCGACCGTGGCCAATGCCACCGAACTGGGCGAGTGGCTGCGCTCGGTTCGGGGTCCGACGACCCTCGTCGTCGAACGACGGCGACCGATCGTGCTCCGGCACCATCTCGCCGTGTTCCGCCGTTCCGAAGGCCAGGCCGTGCTGCTGCCCCTTCTCGACCATGGCCGACCTGCCGAAGAGGGACTCCGGCTCGACCAATCCGTGCGGCGGCGAGCGACACGAACCCGACATCTGCACGGGTGGCAAGGGGCACGGCGTCCCTCGCTGCCGGTTCGTGCGCCCCGCCGGGTGGAGCTGATCGAGCTTCTCGACGACCACGACCTGCTCCCGGCGATCGTGTTCATCTTCAGCCGGGCGGCCTGCGACGATGCCGTACGCCAGTGCCTTCGTGACGGGGTGCGATTGACCGACCGCTCCGAGCGGGCCACGATCCGGCGGATCGCCGAGGCCCACGTCGAGACCCTCACCGACGAGGATCTCCGAGTGCTCGGCTTCCCGGAGTGGTGCGAGGGGCTGGAGTCGGGTCTCGGCGCGCACCACGCGGGCCTGGTGCCCGCCTATCGGGAAACGGTGGAGGAGTGCTTCGCCGCCGGCCTCCTCAAGGTGGTGTTCGCCACCGAGACCTTGTCGCTCGGGATCAATATGCCGGCGCGAACCGTTGTCCTGGAACGCTTCACCAAGTTCGGGAGTGCCGGCCGGGCGCCATTGACCTCAGGCGAGTACACACAGCTGACCGGTCGGGCAGGGCGGCGCGGCCTGGACGCCGAGGGCCATGCGGTCGTGCTGTGGTCCCCGGAAACCCCGGTTGGCGAGATGGCGCGCGTCGCGCTCGCGCCACCCCCGGATCTGCGCTCAGCCTTTCGCCCCACGTACAACCTTGCGGTAAACCTGGTCGGGCGCTTCGATCGCCGAAGAGCCTTGGACGTCCTACGACGGTCGTTCGCTCAGTGGCAGGCAACCCACACCTCAACCCCCCCACGACGAGAGCTGCTCGCCGAGCACCTCGGAAGACGCCTGGCGGTCCTCGAAGAGCTCGGCTACGTGACCGGCTGGCAGCTCACCCCAGCCGGCCAGCGTCTGGCTCGCATCTACCACGAGTCGGATCTGCTGATTGCCGAGGCCCTTGCCGCTGGCGTCTTCGACGGGGCCGAACCTGCCGTCTTGGCCGGGGTGCTCTCGTCAGTCGTCTTCGAGCACCGGCGCGCTCGGCGACGGCCCGAGGCGGGGCACCGCCGCTCCCGCCAGCGTGAGGAGGACCGAGCGACCGCCTGCAGCGTCAGCCCTGGGTCCAAGGACCGCCTCGGCCAACGTCGGCGGGAGGAGGTGGCGCAACGCCTCGCTCACCTCCAAGCGGTTGCCGAACGGCTGCGCGCCCTCGAGGAAGTCCACCTGGTCCCCCGCACACCGCAGACGGAGCCGGCCCTGGCAATTCCCGTTGCCGCGTGGGTGCGCGGAGCAAGCTTCGCCACGGCCCTCGATCTCGCCGCCGGCCGTGTAGGCGACCTGGCTCCCGGTGACTTCGTGCGGACGGCACGCCAGCTCGCCGACCTCCTCGGACAGGTCTCCCTGGTGGCACCGCAGGCAGCGACCGCGGCCGCAGCGTCCGCCGCACGCAACGACCTCCTCCGTGACGTGGTGGCTGCCGGGACACTCCCCGCTGCCACCGAAGGGAACGCTGAGTCAGCCGACGACTGACCCCAAAAATCCCTTCTCAGCTGGTGTTCCTCCTGGCACCGGCGCCAGGCGAGCCTGGGCCCTGCGGTCCACCGCGGATCCCGGCTTGACCTCTACGCTGGCCACGTCATGTTCCCCTACGTGGAAGAGCGCTTCAGCCCCGAGGAAGAGGCCATCCTCCAGCGGTATTTCACGAACGTCTACGGACCGGTCTTCGCACTCGTGAACCTGCCCGAGGTGGTCAAGGGCGCGCTCTTCGCCCGCTACTCGCGATCCCCCAAGGATCTGCGCCGGCTGTTCCTCGACGAGTTCGTCGGCGATCTCGAGATCGCCGGCGACGCGACGCTCGACGCGACCGTGGGGATGAAACGAGCCGAAGCGCTCTACGAACGCGTCTTCTTCGACTACGGGGACGACTCGGTCGCCCAGCTCGGCGCGGTCCACCTCGCCTGCGAGCAGGCGTCCAACCTCTTGACCAAGATCCTGGAGTGGGGACGGCTCATGTCCTATCTCGAGCAGTCCACGCGCTACATCGGCTACGACCGGCGGTTCCCGAGCGGCCACTACCGCTACTACCGACCGCCAGCGGTCCTGGACTCACCACTGGGAGCCCGCTACGTCGGTGACATGGACCGCATGTTCGACACCTACGGGGAGCTCTTGCCAAAGCTCCAGAGCTGGCTTCTCACCCGTTTCCCGCGCGCGCCCGGTGACAGCGATTTCGTGCATCGCCAAGCCATCCGCGCCAAGGCCCTCGACGGCCTCCGCGGTCTGTTGCCGGCTGCATCGCTCTCCAATGTCGGCATGTTCGGCAGCGGGCAGTCCTACGAGCTCCTTCTGCTTCGCATGCGCTCGCATCCGCTCCCAGAAGCGCGCATTTATGCGGGTCTCATGCTGACGGAGCTGCGCAAGGTCATCCCGTCGTTCCTGCAGCGCGTCGACATCCCTGAACGGGGAGGGGAGTGGTCTGCATACCTGGCGTCGACGCGCGAGGACACCGCCGCCTTGGTCGAAGAGCTCTGGCCCGACGCGGTGAGCCACGGCGCCGACGTCGCCGTCGGGTCGGCACAGCCTCCCGAGGTTCGCTTGCTCGACTTCGATCCGGAGGGCGAGGACAAGGTCCTTGCCGCGGCCTGTTTTCCGCACACGACGCTCCCCGAGGACGAGTTGCTCAGGCGGACACGTGCCCTGAGCAGCGAGGAACGAGCAGCGCTCATGCGTGCCTACGTCGGAGAGCGCAAGAATCGCCGCCATCGGCCGGGGCGGGCGTTGGAACGAACCGACTATCGCTTCGAGATCGTCGTCGACTACGGCGCATTCCGAGACCTCCAGCGCCATCGTCTGCTCACGATCGATTGGCAGCCGCTGTCCACCGACCTCGGCTACGTGCTCCCTGACATCGTCGTCGAGGCCGGGATCGAGACGCCCTTCACGCACTCGCTCGAACGTTCTCAGGCGCTTTATGAAGCGCTCTATCGGACCCATCCGCTCGAGGCTTCCTATGCGGTGGCCCTTGCCTTCCGCGTCCGCTGCGTGGTGCAGATGAACGCGCGGGAAGCGTTGCACGTGATCGAGCTTCGCTCGAGCACGCAGGGTCACCCTGCCTATCGTCGAGTCGCGCAACAGATGTACAAGGCGATCGCCGAGCAAGCGGGCCATCGGGCGATCGCCTCGGCGATGGTCCACGCCGACCACAGCTGGAGTGACGTCGAGCGCTTGGAGCGACTCGAAGAGGTCCGTCGGGCGGAGAAGCGCAGAGGCGAACGTGCGGGGAGGCGCTCGAGCGGATGACCCGCCTCGAAGGAGCTCTTGCGGCTTTGAGACTCACGGCACCGCCGGCGGCGAAGCCGTCACCAGCTCCGGGGAATTCCTCGGAACCCTGACCAGGGCGTTCGGCATCGCCCCAGTTCAACGCCTATGAGTCGCCCTTGACGACACCGGGCGACTTCGGCCTATCGTACGGGGTCCCAATCACCTCGGGAGCGCGGGTGCCAGGTCCCACTCGCCTGCCGGGGCGATGTTGTGAGAGGCGGAGGCAGGCCCGGGGGGTCGAGTAGAGAACGTCACGCCGTCTTCGTCGGCGGGGGAGCGTGACGGCGCCAAAGACTCCCGGGCCCAACCGCCTCGGTGATGCGGTGATCGCCATTCTCATCGCCTCCAGGGGCACCCTCACGGAACGGTCGGCCACCACCACGAACGCGCGTGCTGACCGCGCGTGGGGCTCGAAAGGATCCGTCTATGCTCCCGCGGCACATCCGACCGAAGGGGGAGAATGCCCGACGATCTCGATGACGTGACGGGTCCCGAAGACCTCGAAGACCTCGAAGACGACAGCTTCGAGGCCCTCGACGTCGACGCCGTTGATGACCTCGGCGAGGACTTGGATGACATTGCCCTCGACGACGAAGAGGATGCCGACGCCGAGATCGACATCGATGACGTCGGCGACGACTTCGACGAGGATGTCGATACCGGGACTGCGACGGGCGTCGCAGACCGGGGGGAGGAGATCGACGAGGACGAGGACGAGGAGATCGACGAGGAGGACATCGAGGCAAGCCTCGATGTGATCCTCAAGGAACGGCTCGTCGTGGACGAGGACCTCGACGATGAGCCCACCGATGCCGAGGATCGCTCAGAGATCGCCGAGCGCGTGCTGCCCAAACAGCCTGACGAGTTCGTCTGCCGCTCCTGCTTCCTCGTGAAGAACACGAGCCAGCTGGCGGACAAGGACAAGATGCTTTGTAGGGACTGTGTCTGATCAACGACCATCCCGTTCGCTCACGGACCGGGCACTCGACGTGCTCGTGTTCGGCCCTGCCGGCGTGGCCCTCACCGCCATCGACGAGCTCCGGCGTGCACCTGATTTCGCCGCTCGCGGTCGCGAGCGCTTCGGCACCCAGGTAGCCAATGCCAAAGTGCTCGGACAGCTCGCGTTGGCCATGGGCCGTCGAGCCCTCGACGCCCGTCTCGCCGGCCTCACAAAAGGCGCCGCGCCAGCACCACGAGAGCACTCCGTCGAGAGCCCTGGAGCCCCGGCGGCGGCCGGCAGCGGCGGCGAGAACCCACAGCAGAGCCGCTCGGCAAGAAGCCCAGGCGTCAGTTCGAGGGAAGAGCACGACGACAACCCGACGACATCGGAAGCGGTCGACCGCGCCATCCCGGGCTACGCGGCGCTGTCTGCGTCACAGGTCATTCCCCGACTCGACTCCCTCGGCGTCCATGAGCTCGAGGCCGTCTACCGACATGAGGCAGCCACACGTCGACGCCGCACGATCCTGCACCGCACCCAGCAGCTCCTCGGTCGCGAGCACCCACCGGCGCCCGACGACTGAGCGGCCGGGTCCCACGGCGTCGCAATGGAAGGCGCTCGGCCGGCCCGGTTCGAGGACTTGGATCGGTGCCGGACGCTCGTCGGCGAGTGGCTCGAGAGCCTTGCCGCCAGACGTGGTGGCGATCGGCTCCTCGAAGCGCTCCCAGGAATCGATGCCCCCAGCCTCGTCGAGCAGTGGGCCAGCACCGCTGGTCGCCTACTCGTGGTCGGCACCATCGATGCTCAGGTGGTCGGGGTCGCCGCCGGATCGATCCTGGCATCGCCGGCACGGCGCGTCGGACGCCTCGAATGCTGCTACGTCGAGCCCGAAGCGAGAACGGTTGGCGTCGGGGAAGCCATGGTGCGCGAGGTGCTGGCGCTGTGGTCGGGCCAGGGGTGCACCGAGATCGACGCGCTCGCCCTACCCGGCGACCGTTCGCTCAAGGCGCTCCTCGAAGGGACGGGGTTCAAGACCCGCCTGTTGACCCTCCACCGCCCGCTGCAATGAGCGCGCGACCGGGGGCCGGCCGGCGAGGTGGCGGGGGAGGGATCCGAAGGCCGAGGAGCTTCGCCAGCTCCGGCACGCTGCCCGCGTGCTGCCGCGCCGCCTGCAGCGTCTCGGGTGCATTGGGTACCCCTGCAGGCTTCACGCTGCGCCGGACGGGGGAGGCGAGCACTGCCTGAAGCAGGGCCAGCCAACGCTGCGGCTCCACCTCAGCGCTCATGGCGGCTCCCGCATCCGTCGCGAGGCGAACCGCCAGCTCGGCAGGGCAGCGTGTTCCGGGCTCCGGCGGTCGTCCGGAGATCTCGAGGGCCTCGAGCACCTTGCCGGCATCCAGTGCGGCGTTGATGCGGCGGACCCATTCCTCCCGCAGGGCACTTACTCGCTGGTCGAGCGCCTCCTGCAGCGCCTTTGCAAGGCTCCGACCCTCCTCGTCGAGGACCACGGTGCGCGACGCCGCAACGATCGAACGCAGCTCGCGCAGGCGCGTCTCGCGGCCTGCAGCCTGCGCAGTGGTTGCACGGTCCTTCCACGACGCCAGGTTGATCATCGGAAGCAGCTCTTCGGCCATGGCGATCAACGGCTCCGCCGCGATCGGTGGTCGCCCGGCACGACGCGCCTCGGCATTTTGCTCGTCGATCGCCGCTCGCACGGCAGGGAGGCCGCCCCGGAGCAGCTGCTCGGCAATGGGGAGCTGCTCGGGGCGCAGTGCCGCGAGTGCGGCATTCCGATACGTCGTGGAGACGACCGGCTGACGAGCGCGCGTCCCGCCGGGGCGGCGGGGGAGCCGATTGGCGGCGCCGGCCTCGCCAGCGCCACGCGCGCCGCGCGACGCCCCCTCGCCTGCTGGCCCCCGCGACGGCTCCGCGCCTTGCTCACCGAGCCTCGCGCGCCGAGCGCGCTCGCCGGGACGCCTCGAACCCTCCGGCGTCCGTTCACGGCGCTCACGTTTGGGGGCAGGTCGCCTCGACTCACCTTCACCCTCTCGCCGCTGGCGCCTGCCTCCTCCAGCCAGCACGACCGAGACGCCAGAACGGATACGCGAGGAAGGACCGAGCAGCTCGATCCGCTGCCCTCGCTCCGCACGCTCGCGCACCACTCCAGGTGTCGCGATGGCCACCACCTCGATGCCGTCGATGCCCGACTCGATCTCGGCGCGAACGATGTCGCCAACGCGGACGCCCTCAGGCACCAGCTCGGCAGCGACCGTGCCTCGCGGCTGCCGGGCACCGGCTGCCCTCCAGGTCCACAACCCCTCGGTCTGGCTCGTCAGTTCGATCTCGGTGAAGCGTGGCATGCAGTTGGCCACGCTACCGCGACCTGACGAGGCATTAGGAATCCACCGGGCCTGGCCCAACCGTTCGCTCTGTCATATTGAGCGGCGTCTCGTGTGCTCCGGGTACTCGTGAATGCGACCGCCCCACGCGCTCAAGAGCTGCCGCGAACAGTCGAGCGTCTCGCGGCGCACAACTTCGCCCGTCGTTGTTGAAGAACACGAACACGTCGGCATCCTCGGGCCACAGATCCACGATGCGCTCTGCCCACTCGTCGAGCGCGCGCCGCTCGTAGCAGGGGACCGGGATTCCCTTACCTTCGTGGAAGCGGAGATAACCCCACTCAGCGGTCCGCCAGAGCGGCGTGCGAGGCCCGCCCAGATCCGTCAGGCACAGCGCCGCGTCATAACGCTCGAGGACCGCGCGAACCGGCCCCTCGAACCAGGACGCGTGCCGCGGCTCGAGCGCCACGCGCACCGTCGAGGGGAACGCGCGCAACACGGCCTCGAGACGCTCTGTCGCGACCGGCAACGTCGCAGGCAACTGCACCAGGATCGGACCGAGCTTGCCCCCGAGGTGCTCCGCTCGCTCCAGCAGCCGATGGACGGGCTCCTGCGGCTCGCTCAGGCGCCGGACGTGGGTCACGTACCGGCTCGCCTTCAACGCGAACACGAAGTCCTCTGGGGTGGAGGCGGCCCAACGCTCGAACGTTGCTGCCTCGGGCAACCGATAGAACGCGTTGTTCACCTCGACCGTGGCAAAGCGCGTGCCATAGACCTCAAGCCAGCGGCCAAGCGGGAGCTCGCGTGGATAGAACGCGCCCTTCCAATGCCGGTACTGCCAGCCGGAGGTCCCAATCCACACGCCGATGCCCCCATCCTTGCCCACGGCACCATGGCTTTGGGCGACGCTGGCGAACGCATCGCCGAGCGATGCCAACGCCGCCTCAGCCTCCGCGGCAGCGCATCGTGTACGGGAGGCATTTGGCAACTCCACCCGCCGGCCGCCTACCGAATCTCAGCGTCGCCGGTCCTCAGGATCCTCTGGGGGACGCCATGTCCCCGACAGTGGGCTGCAGCTGATCCTGGGCAGGACTCCAGCTCGAGGGGCGCATCATCAGAGCCCCAACCGCTCAGCAATCCGACTCCGTAAAACCGGAATTCCGCACCGCCACAGCGCATTCGCGACGACGCAGCCGAACGCCGCAGCTAAGTACGCCGGGGAATCGAACGGACCCAGGAAGCTCGTGCTTCGCGGTCCTGACCTCCTTTCCGCCGATAATGTTCATTATGTCAAGTTATGAGGGACCCGGGTTATGCGTGGAGCCGGACCACCTCGACGCCACGAGCCGTCATAAGATCGGTGACGACGGCATCGGCAGCCAACCCGCTGGAGGCGCCATGAGAGCGGTGCTTTCCCTTCCCCCGACCGGACGCTACGAGGACGTGGAGGTGGAACGCCTGCATCGCAAGCAACGCTTGACTGCAGCGCTCCGGCTGTTCGCGCTGTTCGGCTTCGACGAGGGCGTTGCCGGGCACTTCAGCGCCCGCGACCCTGAGCATGCCGAGACGTTCTGGGTCAACCCGTTCGGCCGTTACTTCGGTCACGTCCGCGTCTCGGACCTCATCAGGGTCGACGCCAGTGGTGCCGTGGTCGAAGGAAGCGGCGCCGTCAACGTGGCGGCCTTCGTGATCCACTCACAGGTCCACGCCGCGCGGCCCGACGTCGTCGCCGCCGCCCACGCCCATTCGGTCCATGGCAAGGCGTGGTCTGCCCTCGGTCAGCTGCTGGAACCGATTACCCAGGATGCATGCGCCTTCTACGAGGACCATTCGTTGTTCGACGATTACACCGGCGTGGTGCTCGACGTCGAGGAGGGCAAGCGCATTGCGCACGCGCTCGGCTCCCACAAGGCGCTGATCCTGCGCAACCACGGCCTTTTGACCGTTGGCCAGACCGTCGACGAGGCGGCGTGGTGGTTCATCACGATGGAGCGGACGTGCCATGCGCAGCTGCTGGCGAGCGCTGCAGGTCCACGTGTGTTGATCGATCCCGAGGCCGCGCGTCTCACCCGCGATCAGGTCGGTTCACACGTGGCTGGCTGCCTGAGCTTCCAACCGCTCTTCGATCGCATCGTCACGGACCAGCCGGACCTCCTCGACTGAACGACCGGTTCGCGCCGGCGTTCAGTCCCGTTCGGCAGGTAGTGGGTTGTACAGGAGGCCGAGGGCGATGCCGAACGCGAGGTGCCACAGGTAGAGCGCGAAGGGGACCTTCCATCCCAGGCCAGTGGCGAAGAGCCCGACGCCACGGTGGGGGAAGTACACATAGGGCACCATGAAGCCAACGGCTGCCGTTGCAAGTACGAGGCTGAAGGCGACGCACTTGATCATCGTGGTGAGCGGCGACACGGACCGCCCCAGGTACGGGAACACCACGAGTGCGAAGATCACGACGAAGACCAGGCCGGTGATCCCGTGGACGAAGATCCCCAACACGAACTGCGCCGTCGGGGTTGCGCCGGGAGCAAGGATCGAGCCGTTGATCCGCGGCCAGTTGATTTGGGGGAGACCGATACCGGCGAACCAGAAGCCCACGATCGTGGCGATCCAGGTCGCGATGAAGCCTGCGACCAATGCCCCGCCGACGGGGTGGTCCCGCACCCAGCTTCGCCACCGCACCACCGCAGGTGGTGCAGGCCTCCGAAGCGCCGCATCGGCGACAGTTGCCAGACCCGCGTCATCAGCAGTTGCCATCTCCCCCTCCTTGTCGGGTCAGCTCGGGTGCAGGCGCCGTTGCAATCGTCGACCTGCTCGCCACAGTGTGAACCGAGAACCCCAAAGAGTCAACTGAGCACCATTGTTCGCCGCTCGCCGTCTCCCCATGCCCGGGCAACGGACCAGGCTTTCGACGTGCCAGGCGTCTCGAGGAATCGCCGCGGGTCGATCCCGTTGCGCAGGAGCACGGCCACGAACTCCCGCTGGTAGACGACGAGCAGCCGTACTGTTGGATGGAGCTCGCGCAAGCGGCGGATCTTCGCGTTCTTCCGTGTCACCAGGCGTTGCTCGGCGATGGTCAGCTCGATGAACCAGCCCTGCTCCGGAAGCCAGAAGTCCGGACGGAACCCGGACACCGGCGTTCCCTGATCATCCCAGAAGAGCGTGAATTCGACCGGCTCGTACTCCCAGGGGATCTCGTGAAGGTCGAGAAGGGCGGCGAACACCCGCTCGGAAGGATGCGCGAACCGGACCTGGGCCGCCGGCAAGGTCGCCGGGTGCTGCGGACGGAACTCCCCTGCGTGCAGCGACAGGCTCACCCCCCGGCGGCCCGGGCCGGCTTGCTCGAACGACCGGCACGCTCGGTCCCGGCCGGAGCACTGGGCCGCCTGATGCGGACGATGTCCGCTTCGAGCTCGTCCACGACCCCTGACAGCGGGACGACGTTGAAGACGCCCTGCCCGCCGGCCAGCAAGTCCACGAGCTCGTCGCCAGTTCGTGCCAGCACACTGGTCGCGCCGTTGAGCACGAGATTGGCCGACGACAGCTCCGCGCCGAGCTCCTCGCGGAGGCAGCCCACCGCTCGCCGGGCCGAACGAAGGGACACCCCGGCGTCGAGGAGCCGCTTGATGACCTTGAGCTCCAGGACGTCGCGATAGGAGTACCGCCGCTTGGTCCCGCTCCCGCGCGCCTCGGCCAGCGAGGGTCGAAGCAGCCCCGTACGGGCCCAGTAGTCGAGCTGCCGATACGAAATGCCGACGAGTTGGCAGACCTGAGGCCCACCGAAGCCGCCAAGATCGTCATACGCCGGGCGCGCCGCGCGCGCCGACTCCACCTTGCCCTGCGACACGGATCCTCCCTCTGTCGCACTCCTCCAGCTCCGACTGTAGCCGGCCGGAAACGACATCTGGGTAACTCAGTGGCTGGGCCACCCAGTGGCCGCCAGCCGATCCCTGCGGGACACCTTCGATCCAAGGGACCACCGTGGCGCCGCGCGCACCGCGGACCTGAGCGTCGCCGAGCGCCCGTGACGCCTCCGCGCGCGAGGGCCCGAGCGGTTTTTAGGGTCCTGCCAGCTCCGCCTTGCCGAGCGCGCTGGTGGAGGCTTCGGCGAAGAAGCGCGGCGGGATCCGTCCGGCCAAACGGGCGAGGCGACCTGCCTGGACCGCCGAGCGCATCGCAGCCGCCATGCGCCCAGGATCCCGGGCGCGATTGATGGCCGAAGCGATCAGGACGGCGTCGTATCCGAGCTCCATGGCCATGGCCGCGTCAGAAGCGGTCCCGATCCCGGCATCGAGGATCACCGGAACCGCAACGGCCTCCCGCAGCATGGCCAGGCTGTGCACGTTGCGCAGACCCAGGCCGCTGCCGATCGGAGAGCCCAGCGGCATGACGGCAGCGCACCCCAGCGACGCCAACCGCCGTGCAAGGACCGGGTCGTCGGTCGTGTAGGGAAGGACGACGAAACCGTCATCGACGAGCTGCTCGGCTGCGCTCAGCAGCTCGACGGCATCGGGGAGCAACGTTCGGTCGTCGCCGATCACCTCGAGCTTGACCCAGTCGGTCTCGAACGCCTCGCGGGCGAGCTTGGCCGTCCGAACGGCCTCCGCAGCCGTGAAGCACCCCGCGGTATTGGGCAGCACCCGCACGCCGTGGTCCTCTAGGACCTCGATCAGCGATCCTCGCGCGGACGGATCAACGCGGCGCACGGCGACCGTCGCGATCTGGGCCCCAGAGTGTTCCAAGGCGGATTCCAATGCCGACAGGCTCGCCATTCCCCCGGTCCCGAAGAGCAACCGTGACTCGAAGCGCTCGCCCGCGAGGACGAAGCTGTCGTCGGTCTCGCCGGGTGGCACGACGCGCTCGGTTGCATCCGCGTGGCTGAACGGAACCGTCACTGCCATCGCTGCACAGCCTACGCTGTGGCCCATCGGGTACCTCACCGCCGCCGCAGTGACCGAGATGGCCGGCCTGTCCGCACCTCGGTGCTCCTCGTCCCCTCTTCGCCTGTCTCGCCGGTGACCCCGACCGTGGTCCTCACCATTGCCGGATCCGACTCCGGTGGCGGAGCCGGCGTGCAGGCGGACCTGAGGACCTTTGCCGCTCTCGGCCTCTTCGCGACGACCGCGATCACCGCGGTCACCGCCCAGAACACCGTCGGCGTGCTCGCCGTGGAGGCCATGCCCCCGCAGCTGGTGATCGACCAGGTCGAGGCCGTCCTCGACGACCTCGACCCTGCGGCGGTCAAGACGGGCATGCTCGCCCGCCCCGAGACGGTCGCCGCGGTCGCCGAGCTCGCAGCGGCTGGGCGACTCCCGAACCTGGTCGTCGATCCCGTCCTGGTCTCCTCGACCGGCCACCCGCTCATGGACGAAGGCGGCATTGGCGCGTATCGGGAGCTGCTCCTCCCCCACGCGGCGATCGCCACCCCGAACCTTCGGGAGGCCGCGGCGCTCACGAACCGCTCCCTCAAGGAGTTGGCGTCGATCGAGGCTATGGAGGCGGTCGCCGAAGAGCTTCGTGCCCTGGGCAGCCAGACCGTGGTCGTCAAGGGCGGCCACCTCCGGGCGGCAGAAGCCAGCGCAGCGCAGACCGGGCCGGCGGCACCCGCGCCGTCGCAGCTCGGCTCGCCTGACGTGGTGTGCAGCGCCAAGGGCGTCTGGCGCCTGTCTGCCGAACGCGTGGACACCTGCAACGATCACGGCACGGGCTGCACGCTGTCGGCAGCAATCGCGGGGTTCCTCGCCCAGGGTGCCGATCACCTCGAGGCCATCACCCGCGCAAAGCACTTCGTCCACGAGGCGATCCGTGATGCGGCCTCCTGGCGCCTGGGTGCCGGGCACGGACCGATCGATCACTTCGGGTGGGCACGGACCGGGACGTTGTCGAAGGTCACGGTGGCGCGCCCTGTCACGAAGTGACCGCGCCGGGTCTGCCGCCGAGGATCTCCGCCTGCCTCTTCGACCTCGACGGGGTCATCACCCGGACCGCGGACCTCCACGCGCGAGCCTGGCGCGCGATGTTCGACGACTTCCTGCAGCGCCGGAGCGCAGCGACCGGCGAGCCCTTCGTCCCCTTCGATCTCGACAACGACTACCGCGACTACGTCGACGGCCGGCCGCGCGTCGACGGTGCTCGTGCGTTCCTCGAGTCCCGCCACATCGTCGTCGCCCAAGGGAGCGAGACGGATCCCCCAACGGCCGACACGGTGATCGGCCTGAGCCGCCGCAAGGACGCCCTCTTCCTCGAGCTGCTCAAATCCGAGGGCGTCGTCGTCTACGAGGACGCGGCGCGATACCTCCAACGGCTCCGCTCCGCCGGCGTGCCCCGGGCCGTGGTGTCCGCGAGCCGCCACACCAGTGCCGTCCTCGCGGCCGCCAAGCTCGACCAGGCCTTCGACGCGCAAGTCGATGGCGTCGTTGCCGAGCAGCAGCATCTCGCCGGCAAGCCGGCACCGGATACCTACCTTGAGGCCGCGCGCCGCCTAGGGGTCGCACCCGCGCACGCGGCGGTCTTCGAGGACGCGCTCGCCGGAGTTGCCGCAGGTCGGGCCGGGCACTTCGGCTTCGTCGTAGGCCTGGACCGCTCGGGTACGGCGCGCGAAGCCCTTGCGGCCCACGGCGCGCACGTCGTCGTCGCGGACTTCGACGAGTTGATGGGGCAACCAACCGCCAGCGCCCGATGATCCGGCATCCCTCGTTCAAGACCGAGCCGTGGTGCGTTCGCGAGGCCCCCTTGGACCTCGACGTCCTCGCCCAGAGCGAATCGTTGTTCGCCCTGTCCAACGGCCACCTGGGGATGCGCGGCAACCTCGACGAGGGTGAGCCCCACGGGCTCCCGGGCACCTACCTCAACTCGGTCTACGAACTGCGCCCCCTCCCCTCCGCCGAGCCGGCGTACGGGTCTCCCGAGGTTGGCCAAACGATCATCAACGTCACCAACGGAAAGATCATCCGTCTCCTCGTCGACGACGAGCTCTTCGACGTGCGCCAAGGCGAACTGATCTCTCACGAGCGCCTCCTCGATCTGCGCACCGGCCTCTTACATCGTTCGGTGGAGTGGCGCAGCCCGGCCGGCGGGCACGTGGCCCTGCGCTCGACCAGGCTCGTCTCGCTGACCCAGCGGGCGGTCGCGGCCATCAGCTGGGAGGTCACCGCGGTGGGCCGCTCGGTGGGGATCGTCGTCGAGTCCGAGCTCGTCGCCAACGAGGAGCTCCCACCCGCGGATCCCGACCCCCGGAGCGCTCCCATGTTGGCCAACGTGCTCGACGCGCTCGAACACCGAGCCGGCCCCGACGGGGAGGCCCTCTTGATGCACACGGTCCGCCGCAGCGGCATCCGTCTCGGTGCCGCGATGGTCCACGACGTCGAGGCACCCCAGCCCCCGGTCTTCCGCCTCGAAACCAGCGACGACGTCGCCCAGGCCACGATCATCAGCCGCCTCGATCCCGGCCAGACCCTTCGCGTGGTGAAGTACCTCGCCTATGGCTGGTCGACCGAGCTGTCCCAACCGGCTCTCCGTGACCAGGTCCACGGTGCGCTCGCCCTCGCTCGCCACACCGGTTGGCACCAACTCTGTGACGACCAGCGCCGATCCCTGGATGCATTCTGGTCGCACGCAGACGTCTCGGTCGCCGGCGACGCCGAGGTGCAACAGGCGGTGCGGCTCTCGCTTTTCCATCTGCTGCAGGCCGCGGTGCGGGCCGAGGGCCAACCCATTCCCGCCAAGGGCCTCACCGGACCCGGCTACGAGGGACACACCTTCTGGGACACCGAGGTCTACGTGCTCCCGGTCCTCACCTCGACCTTCCCCCAGCCGGTGCGGGACGCCCTGGAGTGGCGGAAGAGCACCCTGCCTACGGCACGGGCGCGCGCGTCGCTCCTCGGCCTCGCCGGAGCGGCCTTCCCGTGGCGCACCATCGCCGGCCAGGAAAGCTCGGGCTACTGGCCGGCTGGCACCGCAGCCTTCCACGTCAACGCCGGGATCGCGCTCAGCGCGGTGCGCTACGTCCGGGCAACCGGTGACATGGACTTCGAGCGCAAGGTCGGCCTCGAGCTGCTCGTCGAGACCGCCCGAATGTGGCGCTCCCTCGGTCACCACGACAAGAACGGACGATTCCGCATCGACGGCGTCACCGGGCCTGACGAGTACGGAGCGATCGCCGACAACAACCTCTACACGAACCTGATGGCCCAACAGAACCTGCGCCAGGCGGCTGAAGCGGTCGGGCGCCATCCTGGGTGGGCCGCAGCCCTGCACGTGACCAACGAGGAGACCGCCGCGTGGCTCGACGCGGCGCGGGCCATGGTGATCCCCTACGACGAGACCCTGGAGATCCATCTCCAGTCGGAGGGGTATACCGAGCACGCGGTCTGGGACTTCGAGCACACCAAGCCCGAGCAGTACCCGCTGTTCCTCCACTTCCCCTACTTCGACCTCTACCGCAAGCAGGTCGTCAAGCAAGCCGATCTGGTCCTCGCCATGTACCAGGTCAGTGATGCGTTCACCGAGGAGCAGAAGGCCCGCAACTTCGACTACTACGAGCGGCTCAACGTACGAGACTCCTCGTTGTCCGCCAGTGCCCAAGGGATCATCGCCGCCGAGCTCGGCCACCTCGACCTGGCCTACGCATACCTCTACGAGTCGGCCATGATCGACCTCGCCGACGTCCAGCACGACACGCGAAACGGGTTGCATCTGGCTGCACTGGCGGGATCATGGATGATCCTCGTCGCCGGCTTCGGGGGGTTGCGCCTCGAGTCCGAGGTCTTGTCCTTCGCTCCACGGCTCCCGCCGGCGCTCAGCGCGCTGACCTTCAACCTCCTCCACCGCGGCCGGCACCTGCGCGTCACGGTGCTTTCGACCTCGGCCCGTTACGAGCTCGTCGACGGCGACCCACTTGCCCTCCGCCACCACGGAACGCCCACCGAGGTTTTTCGCGAGCGTCCGGTCGAGCTCCCCACTCCCCCGGCCCCCCAACGGCCACGGCCCACCCAGCCCCCTGGACGGGCACCGGCGGTGCCCCGAAGCGGGCACGCGGGGTGGGGCGGGGACTGAGCCAAGGGCGTGGCGCGAGCACTGCACATGCGCCAGGGACGAGAATGGCCACGATGAGCACCGTGACTGGCGAGGACGCCACGCTCGGGGGATCCCCGATTGGCCACGACGGCAACCCTCTCCCCCCGCCGCGGCGGAACACGAGCCTTCGGCCGGCCTTGGTCGTCGCCGGGATCGCCGTCGTGCTGCTGATCCTCTTCGGCGTGGGCTCTGCCCTCTCCGGCGGGGGCGGATCGACCCCCCCACGCTCGACGGTCCACTTGGGGCCGGTCACGGGCACCTCGCTGCGGGCGGTCGCCGCCACCCGTGCGCTCGCGCCGATCGAGCAGGCCGGCGAGCCCCCGGCCAACGTCGTCGCGGCCATCGTCATCCCCCAGGGGGCGACGCGCGTCGGCGTGGCCAACAACAGCCTGAGCGCCGGCGACTTCGACGAACAGGTCACGTTCTCGGTTCACGCCTCGGAGGCCAGCGTCTTTGCCTTCTACCGCACCGAGATGCGCAGCGCCGGCTGGCACATCGAAAGCAGCGGTCCCTCCGCCCAGCAGCCCGGCCTCGAGGTCCTCGGTCAGCTCGCGGGCAGCGACGGCTTCTACTGGGAGATGGGGGCGCTCGTCTCGCCTTCGACCTTCGTGGGCACCAGTTCGGTCAGGGCTCCGGGCGCCAGTGACGACCTGACCCGGTTCACGATCCGGGTCTTCCAGGCCTCGAGCGACGCCGCCTGACCGAGTGGCTCGACTGCCTGGAACAGCAGAGCCCAGGCGAAGAAGTTGATGGGATAGAGCAGATAGCCGACGCGCGTCGCCGGCGCGATGAGGATCGCCACCGTCAGGGCCCAGCCCGCCAGCATCGCGACGTCGCGCACACCGCGGGGCGGACGGCGGACCAAGCGCCAGGCCAGGACGCTGCCACCGAAGACGACCGCGACCACGGGGAGCACCGTGTGCAAGACGGGAAACAACGAGACGAGGACATGGCCTGGCATCGCACTCGCAGCAGGGGACACGACTCCGGAAAGCCCGAGCGGGAACGCGATGACGTTGGTGATGAACACCTTCGGGTTATGCAGCGCGAAGGGCGTCACCGCGGCCACCGTCACCGCGACGATTCCCACTGCCATGCGCCCCGGTGCCCGCCGGCCGTCCTTGGCCCGTGCTGCGAACAGCGCCAGCAGCGCGAGCGGCCATGCCGTGAACTTCATCGCGCAGGCGATGCCGAAGGTGACTCCGGCAAGCCCCGGCAAGCGCCGTTGTGCAAGCACCATCCCCAGCAGGAGCACCGCGACCACCGGGAGATCATCGCCACCGGTTGCAAGTGGCAACGCCGCGGTCGGAAGGACCCAGAGGAACTGCAGAACCCGGAGCTTTCGATCTCTCGACCCGCGCAGCAATGCCAGCGCCAGGCCCCCGACGCCAAGGGTGACGAGGAGGAAGACGTTTCGCGCATCAGTGATCGCTCGCGGTGCGTGGACGGTGCTGGGAAGCCCGAGCGCGATCAGAAACGGCAGGTAGGGATCGAAGGATTCGTAGGCGGGCTCACCGGGCGTCGCCGACTCGACGTGGTTGTCCAGCACGTACGCGTGGTACGGGTCGCGACCGACGGCCCATCGCGCTGCGGCCTGCTCGATGACCACCACCTCTGGCTGGACGTGCGCCGCCGACCCGCTGCTCGCGCGCCACTCCACCTCCAGCGCCAGCGGCAGCACGGTCGCGCCGAGCAGCACGGCCACGAGGAGCCCCCGACGGATCCTCCATTCCGCCGCGTCGCGCGGGCCGTGGTCCGGGTACCCGGGCGCGACGCCGGTGCGGGAACGGGGAGCGGGGAGCCCACGGTTCGACCAGCGCCTCCCCCGCCATGAGAGCACCGCTGCCACCACAGCCGCCCCGGCGTACGGACCGATGGCGATGTCTGCCCACTGGCGGTACAGCGGGATCGTCGACGCGCTGAGCACAACCAAGGCAAAGAGGGTCGCCCCAAGGTAGAGCAGCGCGTCGCCGTCGACCGGCCGCCACGAGACCAGCTGCACCGCTGCCCACCGCCGAAGCCGATCCACCGCTCCTTCTTTCTTTCGTCGTCTCAGTCGCCGACCAGGTCGCCGAGGGCCAGGACCTCGTCGTAGAAGGCGAGCTCGGCCTCGTAGCAAGCCTGCAGGGTCGCTGCCTGACGGAACCCGTGGCCCTCCCCGGCAAAGCCACGGTACTCGCAACGCACGCCGCGGCTGCGGAGGGCCCCCACCAGGCGCACTGCCTGCTCAGGGGGCACCACCCGGTCGTCGAGCCCCTGGAGCACCAGGACGGCCCCAGCCAGATCGTCGACCCGATGCAGCGGAGAGCGCTCGCGGTACCGATCAGCGGCCTCGGGCAACAGGCCGACGAGGCGGTCGAGGTAGTGAGACTCGAAGTCGTGGGTGGAGGCCGCCAGCGACTCCAAGTCGGTGACCCCATACCACGACACCGCCCCTGCGAAGACCCTCGTGCGCACCAGGCAGGCCAGCGCGCTGAACCCGCCGGCGCTGGCCCCCCGCGTCACCATCCTGCGGCCGTCCACGCGACCTTGGGCCGCGAGGGCAGCCGCCACCGCCGCGCAGTCCTCGACGTCGACGACCCCCCACCCACCCTCCAAGGCCCGCCGGTACGCACGGCCGTAGCCGCTGCTCCCGGCATAGTTGACCGCGACCACCGCGTATCCCCGGGTGGTGAACAGCTGGACCGCCGGGTCGAAGCCGGCATCGGCGGCTCCGGTGGGACCTCCGTGGCAGACGACGATCAGCGGAGGCCGCGCCTGTGAGGGCCCCCGAACGCTGTGGTTCCTCGGACGGTAGAAGAGGGCGTGCACGACGCGGCCGCTCTCGGTGGTGACCGTCATCGGCTGCGCCACGGACACGTCATCGGGATCGATGGTGGGCTCCGCGCCGGCGGACACCACTGCCGGCGCCCCCTCCGGCGCGTCGAAGCTCCACACCGCCGGTGGCGTCACGGGGGTGGCACCGAGCCAGGCAAGGCCGCCACGGTGCGCGCAGAGCGCACTGATGCTGACGCACGGTTGGTCGAGCGTCTGGAGCTGATTGGTCACGACGTCGAGGACGGCCAGCCGGTCCATGCCCTCCTGGCGGGGCACGCACCCAACCCGCCGGTGGTCCAGGGCGACCAGGGTGCACTGCCCCAGCTGCCAGTCGGGCCCGCCGAAGTCCGCCCTCGGCACTGCCAAAGGGCACGGCAACTCCCCCCGGTCCCACCGCCACGGGGTCAGCCACGCCTCCCGATCCGACAGGTAGACCAAGAGGTCATCGGACAGCCACACCGGTTGACTCACCCAGAGGTCGTGCCCGCCGTCGACGCGCTGTGGCGCAGTGATGCCAAGCCCGCCGTCTGCGCGTTCTTCGATCGCCCCCACCCACAGCTCACTGCCGTCCCAGGGCATCTGGGGATGGTCCCAGCAGGTCCAGGCCAACCAACGCCCTGAGGGACTGGGACGTCCCGCACCGAAGAAGTCACGATCACCACGGAGCTCCCCGCTGTGCGGGGGTCCGCCCGCAGGTCGTCGCAGCGCGACCCAGACCAGGCAGCGATCGGGCGCCCGACCCGGCGGATCGAGGAACTCCCGCTCGCGCACGGCGATGACCCATCGTCCCTCTCCCGTCGCGCACAGCCCACCGTGCGCCCAACGCTCGCCTTCAGGAGGCGCCGGCGTGAGCGGCGTCACGGTCCCCCCCTGCTCGCCGTCACCAGGTTCCCACAGGTAGATTCGCTGGTCCCGCTCGTCGACGTACGCGACCGCCGGTGCCGACCCCGGCGTCCCCGACGCCACGAGGCAGTACGCGCCGCCGCCGTACTCGTGGACCTTCGAGCGAACACTGGTCCCGGCGGGGAGCACGGGAGTGGCCCCCGATCCTGGCGCCGCTCGCATCAGGACCACCCGACCACCGTCTTGGGGCCGCGCCTCGAGCCAGTACAGGAAGGTTCCGTCGGAGGCCAAGCCCGAGCGCGCGATCCGCCCTGCAGCGACCTCTCCGACGCTCAGCGGCGACGGCCAGCGGCCGTACGCTTCGACGACACTCACCGCGCCCTGCGAGTTCGCCAGGTCACCATGGCCGGCGCGCCGGTCCTCGAGGCGCTCAGGAGCCGGACGCGCTCAGGAGGCGAAGTCCTCTGGCTTGACTGCGTCGAGGAACTCGCGGAACTTGCCCACCAACTCCTCGGGAGGGGTGTCGTCTTCCTCCTCGTCGGTTCCGTCGATCGCCAGCAAGATCCCTTCGGCATCCATGAGCTCGTCGGAAACATACAGCGGACTGCCGGTGCGGACGGCGACGGCGACCGCGTCCGAAGGCCGGCTGGAAACCGCCTTGCGAACGTTGCCGCTCCGAAGCTGGAGCTCGGCGAAGTAGGTGGAGTTCTGCAGCTCGGTGATGACCACGCGCTCGATCTCGACGTCGAGGGAGACGAGCACGTCCCGAAGCAGGTCATGGGTCATCGGCCTGGGCATCGTGACGCCCTGGAGGGCATAGGCGATCGACGCCGCCTCGGGAGTCCCGATGAAGATCGGAAGGGTGCGTTCACCATCGGCTTCCTGGAGCAACAGGACCGGGGTGTTCGATTGCAAGTCCACTCGAACAGCGCGTAGCCGAACCTCGACCATGCTTCGCAATGTAGCGCCGCACAGCGCTGATGTGCCCATCACGCGACCACGCTGGCCCTTTGGCGGCCCCTGCGCTCAGTTGCCGAGCTGGCGACGGATCTCGCGCCGAAGCAGCGCGGCGCGCAGCCCCTGACCCAAGCGAGCGAGGTTGGCCGCGGCATCAGCGGCTCGCTTGCGGGCTTGCGGATTGCGTTGCCGCAGCAACGGCGTCACGATCTGCTCGACAAGGCCCATCTCGCGCTCGACCGCGTTGCGATACAGCCGCAGGTGCCTGGGCTCGATCCCGTACTCGGAGAACTCAGCGACCAACCGGGCAATGGTGAGCGCTTCTTCGTCGTAGTAGAGACTGCCTGCCACCACCATCGGCTCGATGAGGCCGAACCCCTCCAGGGCGGTGACTTCGGTCGCCGACAATCCGCTCGCGGCGCAGAGCTCCTCGAGCGCCAGGCTGGCGCCCGAGGCGCCGACGGCGACCGAGAACCCCGACGCCACCTCGGTGCTCGGCGTGCCTGCTTGCTGCCCGGTCTGCGCCTCGGAGGCGCTGGTCGGGCTCAGGGACTCCCTGCGCCCGTGCTCGTCACCGGCGCCCGCTGCCTCGGATGCCGCAGGCGGGGAGCTTGGCCCCGGCTCCCCTGTCGACGAAGCCACCGGCTCCGAGGATCCGCCCGGTCCCGAGGCGGTCTCCACCGCCCACAACGCGCTCGCTGTCGCGGGCTCTCGGGCACCACGCTCGGACGGCGGCGGTCCCGGCGGGCGCTCGAAGACCTGTGGCGACCCCGCCGATGGAGCCCCGCGGAGCGCGGGTGCCGTCGCCCCAGAGGCCAGCGCCTCCGAAGCGTCTGCTGGGCCCCCGGCAAACGAGGGAGCAAGCCCGTGGTGGGGTCCGGGTTGGGTGGCGGGCTCGGAGACCCGCGGCACCGGGCGGTCCCCATGCTCCTCGACGGCATCGAGGCAGTCCGCCTTCTGGGCGTTCGCTGCCCCGTTGGGCCCGGCGAAGGAAGCGCCGGCGAAGTCCTCCGGTGGGGAACCCTCGTCCCACTGGGCCAGACGATCACGGATCACCTTGAGGGGCAGGAAGTGCTCGCGTTGCTGGCGAAGGACCCATCGCAAGCGGTCGACGTCGCTCCCGTAGAACTTGCGGTAGCCCGACGGCGAACGTTCCGGGTTGACGAGCCCCTGACTCTCGAGGAAACGGATCTTCGAGATCGTGACGTCAGGGAACTCCTGGCGCAGCAGGCTCAGGACATCACCGATCGAGAGGTACCCGCGTGCGCTCACTCGTCCCCTGCCACCAGGTAGACCAGCTTGAACTTGCCAATTTGCACCTCGTCGCCCCCTACGAGGACCTGTTCTTCGATGCGTTCACGGTTCACGTAGGTGCCGTTGAGTGACCCGAGATCCCTGATGACCACGCGCCCATCCTCACGTGCCTCGAGCTCCGCGTGACGCCTCGAGACGGTGATGTCGTCGAGAAAGATGTCGCTCTCGGGATGCCGCCCCGCCCGCACGACGGAACGCCCGAGCATGAATCGTGCGCCGACGTTGGGCCCTCGCTTGACGACGAGCATCCCGACGCCGTGGGGAACCTCGACCAGGGTGACCCCGGGATCTTCGTCCCCCGACTCCCCGTGCTCGTCGACGGGCTGCAGCCTGACCGTCGTCTCGGACGGCTCGCTCGAGAGCACGGCGCCACAAGACGAGCAGAAATTGACCCCCGCGGGGTTGCGGTGCCCACAGTTGTGGCAGAACACGCCTCCACGGTAGTCGGTTCCCTCCACCTCGTCCCTGGCCCCCCGGTCAACGCGCGAGGTGCTCAGCTCGTCGGACCACCGCTCATGATTCCACGAGCCGCCGGTAGCCGTCCGCGTCGAGCAGCTCGTCGAGCCCCGAGGGGTCAGCGACCTCGAGCTCGTAGAGCCACCCCTGTCCGTAGGGGTCCTCGTTCAGTCGCTCGGGCGCCTTGGCCAGTTCCTCGTTCACCGCCACCACGGTCCCAGACACCGGCGCATAGATCTCCGAGACCGATTTCGCAGACTCGACCTCACCAACGGCGCCACCGGCGTCGACGTGGGTGCCCACCTCAGGGAGGTCGACGAAGACGACGTCGCCGAGTGCCTCCTGGGCGTAGTCGGTGATGCCGACTCGCACCCGTGTGCCCGATGCTCGAGCCCATTCATGCTCCGCGCTGTAGCGGAGATCCTCGGGAACCTGCATTCACCGGACCATATCCGACGGAGCGCCCGCGAGCATCGCTGACCGCCCGAGCAGCGCCAAAACGAGGCCTCAATGCAGGAGCGCGTTGATCGTCGCAACGTAGTGCCGGGTGCGGGCGGCGGCGGCCGCTTCGCTCGGGCCCTCGGCCCAGACGTGCATCGATGGCTCCTCGGGATCCGGAGCAATCAGCGCCCAGCCGTCCGGCTCAGGGACCTTGACGCCGTCGACGAGCACGAGCTGCCGATCGGAGAGCCGTTCGAGCAGCGATCGCATGACCTGACCCTTGTGCTCGGAGGGCGTCGGCGTCTCGGCATGCGCCAGGTGGACCGGCGGGATCGAGGCGACCAGCTTCGAGAGGGATTGACCGCTGGCCGCCAGCATGCTCACCAGCTTCACGAGCGTGGCGGCCGCGTCGAAGGCGGGGAGGAACGCCGGCCACACGAAGCCCCCGCTCTGATCCCCGGCGAAGAGGATCCCCGGCGTCGCAGCGACCTCCATGAGGTGCGCGGCGGTCAGCTTCGTGAAGACGACCGTCGCTCCGTGCTCCGCGCAGATCGCTTCCGCAGCGCGGCTGACCGAGACCGGGAGGGCGACCTTCGCCGCGCTTGTGCCCTGGAGGACCAGACGGAGCAAGACCAGCAGTGCCTGCTCACCGGAGAGCACGGTTCCTTCGTCGTCGATGATGGTGAGGCGCTCCCCGTCGGCATCCACGACCGCGCCAAGCTGGGCACCCGAGGCGCGGACCAAGTCCGCCACCCGGCGCGCGTTGAGGAGGCGATCAGCCGAGATCATCCCCCGGGTCTGCGCGTAGGAGTTCACCACGAGCACGTCGGCGTCGAGCTTGGAGAGCAGATTGGGCATTACGAAGCTGGCTGAGCCGAAGGACAGGTCGAGCACGAGCTTGAAACCCGCCCGTCGCGTGGCAGACAGGTCGATGGCGGCAACCAGGTCCGCCGTGTACTGCTCGACCGCGCGAGCGGGGAAGTCGATGTCGCCGATGTCACTCGCCAGGACCAAACGGAACTCCTCGCGGTGGTAGAGGCGCTCCACCTTGCGCTGCGCGGACTCGTCGAGATCGAGGCCCTCGGCGTCGAAGAACCGGATCACGACCGACTGCGGGTCGCCGCCGGCCAACCGCACGGTGAAGCCGCCTCGGCTCGCTGAGTTCCGCACCTGGTGACGGGTGACCGGGAGCGTCGCGACCTCGAGGTCCTCGACGTTGATGCCCGCCGCGTTGCACCCGACCATGATCGTCCGCTTGAGCATTCGTGCCGCCCTGCTGGTGTCACGCGACGCGGTGATCGTCGATCCCCGATCCAGCGTGGAGGCCCAGGCCATTGCCAATCGAACCCCCAGCTCCGGGGTGACGTCAACGTTGGCAAGGCCCCGCACCCCCTCACGACCGAAGAGCAAGCGGTGACCCATCGACTCCCACACGATCGACGAGTTCACGACCGCACCGGCCTCGACCGTCTTGAAGGGATAGACCTTGACGCCGGCGCGGATCTCGGCGTCCGCTCCGATCAGGCAGTTGTCGCCGAGGACCGACCCGGGATCGCATCGCACGCCCCGGCGCAGGTCACACGATCTCCCGACGAGGGTGCCCTCCAAGCGGGATCCCGCACCGAGGTAGCTGTTGTCGGCAACGACCGCGTGGCGGATCTCGACCCCGTCGGCGATCCTCACGTTGTCACCGAGGGTTGCATACGGCCCCAGCGTCACGCCCGCGCCGATCGAACAGTTGTCACCGATCACCGCAGGCCCCGACACCTCGGCCGCTGGGTCGATCGTCGAGCCCTTTCCCAACCAGACCCCGGGGCGCAGAGGGAAGCCACCGATGTCCACCTGGACCTTCTGGTCGAGGACGTCCTGATGGGCCCGGAGGTAGGCCTCGGTGGTGCCGACGTCTTCCCAGTAGCCCTCGACCACGTACCCGTAGAGCGGGCGCCCGGCCTGCAGCGCGGCGGGAAAGACGTCCCCGGCGAAGTCGACGGCCATGTTCGGTGGGATGAACTCGAAGATCTCTGGCTCGAGGACGTAGATGCCGGTGTTGATCGTGTCGCTGAAGACCTGACCCCAGGTGGGCTTCTCGAGGAACCGGTCGATCGTGCCGTCTTCTTTGGTGATGACGATCCCGAACTCAAGAGGGTTGGGCACGTGGTGCAGCGCGAGCGTCGCGACGGCGCCCTTGCCGACGTGGTAGTCGACCAGTGCGCCGAGGTCGACGTCGGTGAGGACGTCGCCGGAGATGACCAGGAAGCGATCATCGAGCTCGGCCCTGGCGTTGAGCACCGATCCCGCCGTTCCGAGCGGCGTCTCCTCCGTCGCGTACACCATCCGCACCCCGAGCTCGGACCCATCCCCGAAATAGGACCGGATGGCGTTCGCCATGAAGGCGACGGTCACCACGATGTCGGTGAAGCCGTGCTGACGCAACAGCCGCACGACGTGCTCCATCAGGGGCCGGTTGGCCATCGGCAGCATGGGCTTGGGCTGGTTCGAGGTGAGGGGGCGAAGCCTCGTCCCCTCACCTCCGGCCATGATCACGGCCTTCATCGACTGACCCCCGGCCCGGTAGCCACGGATACCTCTCCGCCCCCTGCAACGCTGCGACGCGCCGCTCGCCCCTCGCGCAACGCGGCGCTGGCTGGACGCAGATAGGCGAGCGCGGCGACCCAGGCAAGGGTCAGACCACTCCCCCCGGCGACCCAAGCGAAGGTACGGAACGGCGCTTGCCAACCAGCGGTGCCGTGGCTGAGCAAAAACGCCGGATAGGCGAACATCAGACAGAAGGTTCCAGCTTTCCCCACCCAGAGCACATCGATCCGGCGAGCGCCGAGGGCAGCGAGCACTACGGTGACCGCGCCCACGAGCCCCTCACGGGCGATCGTGGCCGCTCCGAACCACAGCGGCACGGCACGGTGGACCATGATCGCCACGACGGCGGTGCCGATCAGCAGACGGTCGGCCACCGGATCGAGCACCTTGCCGAGGGCAGAAACCTGACCGCACGCCCGCGCAATGTAGCCATCGACCCAGTCGGTCGCGCCGAGGCAGCCGAGCAGGATCGCCGCGGCTGCTTGCGAGGTCGCGCCGAACAGCAGCCACACAAACAGCGGGATGCACAACAGGCGCACGACGGTGACGGCATTGGGGACGGTTGCGATCCGATGGGTCTCCGCACTCGACTTCGAAGTGGGCGTAGCGCCGAGGTGGGTCGCACGCCGCTCCTCGTCGACTCCGGCACCACCCCGGTACCGAGAACGGTCCCCCGGCCCACCGGTGCCGTCCTGGGACCGGGCAACCAGTCGCACGGAGTGAGTCTACGGTCGTCGGAGCGAGCCGCTCGGATGCCGCGGCCCCATCGATGTCGCCGACGCCGGACCGCTCCCCGACGCCCAACGACGAGCGCGCGCAGCGATCGCGGCCGGCGGCAATCCGGTGGAGCGCTTTGTGCCAGGCTTGCCCCGTGCCTCGCTTCGAAGCCTTTCCAGGACTGCGGTACAACCCCGACAAGGTCCGTCTCGATCAAGTCATCGCACCGCCCTACGACGTGATCGCACCAGCAGAGCGCATGCGCCTCGCAGCACGCAGCGCCGTCAACTCCGTGCACGTCGAGCTCCCCGAGCCGGACCTCAAGGCGGGGATCGACCGCTACCAAGTCGCCGCCTTGCTCTTCGAGGCATGGCGGGTCGACGGCATCCTGCGCGCGGAGGCGGTGCCGAGCCTGTACCTGTACCGGATGACTACCCAGGACCAGCGCTCCTCGACCGGGGTCATCGGAGCGCTCGGCCTGCCCGAGCCTGGCCAGGAGGGCGAGATCCTCCCGCACGAAGAGACCATCGCACGCGCCAGGACCGATCGGCTCGAGCTGCTGCGCGCGACGAGAGCGAACCTCTCCCCGATCTGGGGGCTCTCGCTCGCCAGCGGCTTGTCCGCGCTGCTCGATCCCCGGGGTGAGCCGGCGATCGACGTCTTCGACGACGACAGCGTCCGTCACCAGCTCTGGGTGCTCGACGACCCAGCCGCCATCGATGCCATCACTCGGTCAGTCGCCAGCGCGCCCATCGTCATCGCCGACGGTCATCATCGCTACGAGACCGCCCGCACCTACCGGGCCGAGCAACGTCAGGCGCATGGTGACAGGCCCGGCGGCTACGACCTCGTGATGGCTCTGGTCACCGAGCTGAGCGAGGAACAGCTCTCCGTGGGCCCCATCCACCGGACGATCAGCGGGCTGCCGGCCGGCACGGACCTCCCGGGACGCTTGGGGGAATGGTTCGACGTCGTGCGGGCCGGGCCCTCCTCGGAACGCATGGTCAGCGCGCTCGCCGACTCCTCCTCCCTGGCCCTCGTCACGACCGAGGATGCCTGGCTGCTCGCCCCCCGTCCCGCCACGGTCGAGGCATCCGAGCGCGGGCTCGACACGAGCATGGTCTCATTGGCGTTGGGGTCGCTTCCGCCCCACACCGTCACCTACCGCCACAGCGCCGCGGAGGTGTGGCGCGCCCTCGTCAACGGCGAGGCGGAGGCCGCGTTGCTCCTGCGGCCGGTCACCGTCGCCCAGATCGGCGACTGGGCGCGTCGGGGGCGCCGGATGCCCCCCAAGACCACCTACTTCAGCCCCAAGCCACGCACCGGCATGGTGTTCCGAGCCCTCGACGAGGATCCCCGGCGCGCATAACCGCCGATGTGAGCGAGGCCACGGCCTTCGTCAGCACCGGGGTCTTCTGGCACCCGTCGTTCCAAGGCGCGCCCCTCGGCCCTAATCGACCACCCAGGAGGAGCCGGAGCGCAGGAGCGCCGCGAGATCCCCCATCCCGCGCTGCTCCTGGGCCTCGATGATCTGGCGCCTCATCTCCTCGCCGTACTCGGGACGCTCGACGGCGCGGAAGACGCCGATGGGCGTCGGCTCGTAGGGACCCCGTGCAAGCCTCGAGAGCGCGAAAGCCACGCTCGGATCCGCACGGGTCTCGTCGTGCACCAAGAGCGCGTCCTCGCCGACGTCGGCAACATCGACGATCTCGAGCCGGCCGTCGCGACGCTGGATCACCCCGCGCTCTCCCTCAGCGCCGAATCGGATGGGCTCTCCGTGGCGGAGCGGGATCAGCATGGACGCACGCGCCTCACGCCCGGTGATCTTCTCGAAGGCACCATCGTTGAAGACGTTGCAGTTCTGGTAGATCTCGACGAATGCCGCACCCTTGTGCTCATGAGCCCGGCGGAAGATCTCCTGCATGTGGGCCCGATCCATGTCGTGGGTGCGCGCGACGAAACTTGCCTCGGCGCCCAGCGCCAGGCTGACGGGATTGAACGGGGTGTCAAGGGAGCCGAACGGCGTGGACTTGGTGACCTTGGCCACCTCGGAGGTGGGCGAGTACTGACCCTTGGTCAGTCCATAGATCTGGTTGTTGAACATCAGGATCGTCAGCCGCACGTTCCGTCGAAGGGCGTGGATGAGATGGTTCCCTCCGATCGAGAGCGCGTCGCCATCGCCGGTCACGACCCACACGTCGAGATCCGGCCGGGTCGTTGCCAAACCGGTGGCGATAGCGGGCGCCCGGCCGTGGATCGAGTGCAGGCCATAGGTGTTCATGTAGTAGGGGAACCGCGCCGCACAGCCGATCCCGGACAAAAACACCGTGGTCTCCCTGCGGACCCCCAGCTCCGGGAGGAGCATCTGGAGGGCCGCCAGGATCGAGAAGTCCCCGCACCCAGGACACCAGCGCACTTCTTGATCACTGGACCAGTCCTTGCGAGTGGTTACCGGAACCGAGGTCGTCATTGTGCTGCTCCCAGGATCGCGACGATGGCAGATTCGATCTCCGATGCCCGGAAGGGCACCCCTTGCACCCGACACAGCGATTGCACGTCGACGAGGTACTCGGCCCGCAGCAGGCGGCTCAGCTGGCCGAGGTTGATCTCGGGAACGAGCACCTTGGGGTAGCGACGGAGCACGTCACCGAGATTGGCCGGCAACGGGTTGAGGTGGTCGAGGTGCGCACGCGCGACCCGCAGGCCCCTCGCCCGTGCACGCTGCACCGCAGTGGCGATCGCCCCGAAGGTCGACCCCCAACCGATCACGAGGAGCACGGCCTCGCCCTCGTCGTCGACGACAACCGGAGGGACCTCGCGCACGATCCCGGCGATCTTCTCGGCCCGGAGACGAACCATCCGGTCATGGTTCGCCGGATCGTAGGAGACGTCACCGCTGCCGTCAGCCTTCTCGAGCCCACCGATCCGGTGCTCGAGCCCGGGCACACCCGGTGGCGCCCAGGGGCGCGCCAGGGTCACCTCGTCGCGCAGGTAGGGCCAGAACACCGCAGTGCCGTCATCGGCGCGGTGGTTGGGCTCCGTCGCGAACCCCGGGTCGATCGGTTCGAGCGTGGTGAGGTCCGGCAGGCGCCAGGGCTCTGCCCCGTTGGCGAGGTAGCCGTCGGACAGCACGATCACCGGTGTGCGGTACTTGATCGCGAGGCGAGCTGCCTTGATCGCGATGTCGAAGCACTGCGACGGGGTACTGGGCGCCAACACGGGAACCGGGGCCTCTCCATGACGCCCGTAGAGCGCCTGGAGCAGGTCGGCCTGCTCGGTCTTGGTCGGCAGGCCGGTGGACGGACCGCCCCGCTGCACGTCGATGATCACGAGCGGGAGTTCGAGGTTCACTGCCAGGCCGATGGTCTCGGCCTTCAGGTCGAGCCCGGGGCCGCTCGTGGTCGTCACCCCGAGCGCACCGCCGAAGGCCGCGCCCAGCGCTGCTCCGACGCCGGCGATCTCGTCCTCGGCCTGCAGGGTCCACACACCGAACTCCTTGCGACGCGACAGCTCGTGGAGGATGTCGGAGGCCGGCGTGATCGGGTAACTGCCGAGGAACAGCGGGAGCCCCGCCAGCCGGGCAGCGGTGATCAACCCCCAGGCAATGGCTTGATTCCCACTGACCTGGACGTACTCGCCCTTCTCGAAGGCGGCTGGGCGGACCTCGTAGTTGGACTCGAAGAGCTCCGCGGTCTCACCGAAGTGGTAGCCGGCCCGAAATGCCCGCGTATTGGCTTCTGCCACCTGGGGTCGGTCAGCGAAGCGCCTTTGGATCCAGGCGAGGGTCGGCTCGACCGGCCGCGTGAACAGCCAGCTGACCAGGCCGAGCGCGAAGAAGTTCTTCGATCGCTCGGCGTCGCGAGGCTTGATGCCCGCTTCCTTGCAGACCTCCTGAGTGAGGGAGGTCATCGGCACCTCGTAGACGGTGAAGCTCGAAAGGGAGCCATCGGTCAGCGGGTTCGCCTCGTATCCGGCCTTGGCGAGGCTGCGCTCGTCGAAGGCGTCGACGTTGACGAGAATGGTCCCGCCCTTGGGGAGCACGCCGACGTTGGCCCGAAGTGCCGCCGGGTTCATCGCCACCAAGACGTTGGGGGCATCTCCCGGGGTGAGGATGTCGTGGTCGGAAATGTGGACCTGGAAGGCCGATACGCCCGCAAGGGTCCCCGCTGGTGCCCGGATCTCCGCCGGGAAGTCGGGGAACGTCGACAGATCGTTGCCAACCAACGCGCTGGACGTCGTAAACCGGTCGCCGGTGAGCTGCATCCCGTCGCCGGAGCCACCGGCAAAGCGCACGACGACGTCGTCCAGTTGATCGGTGGTCCGTCTCGTCCCAGTTGTCACTGCCGCTCCGACTCCTTGTCCGGCGATCGAGGCGAGCCCGCCATGCCACGCTCCCCGCTGGCGGCAGAGCGGGCTGGCAAGCAGCCCGAGATCATCTCGCCTGCTTCCTCGTCAAATCCCTGTTTCGCTCTCGTGGTCTCTCGGGTGTCTTCGGAGCATACCGTCGTGTCCGGCCACCTACGGACTGTCTGGCCTGGCCAGGGACTCGGTTGGATCCTCGATCGACCCGCGGGCTGGCGGAGCTCACGCTCGAGGGTGGGTCGGTGGCCTCCGGGGGCCGTGGCTCCGTTCAGGCGATGGTGATGTTGGGATCCAGCATCACGTCCTGGACCGCACGGATCAGAGCGGCACCTTCGTCCATGGGCCGCTGGAAGGCTTTTCGCCCGACGATCAAGCCCTGACCACCGGCGCGCTTGTTGATGACCGCGGTCCTGACGACCTGCGCCAGGTCGTCCTCGCCTTTGGACTCCCCTCCGGAGTTGATGAGCCCGACACGGCCCGCGTAGCAGTTGACGACCTGCCAGCGGGTCAGATCGATGGGGTGATCGGTCGTGAGCTGGTCGTAGACGAGCGGATCGGTTCGCCCGAAGCGCAAGGCGTTGTAGCCGCCATTGTTCTCGGCCTGCTTCTGCTTGATGAGGTCGGCCTCGATGGTGACACCGAGATGGTTGGCCTGGCCGGTCAGATCCGCGGCGACGTGGTAGTCGACCCCGTCCTTCTTGAACGCCGGGTTGCGCAGGTAGCACCACAGCACAGTGAAGAGGCCCATCCGGTGCGCTTCTGCGAATGCCTGGGAGACCTCCTGGAGCTGGCGATCAGACTCGGGCGATCCGAAGTAGATCGTGGCGCCAACGCCGATGGCACCGAGGTCGGCAGCCTGACGAACCGAAGCGAACAGGACCTGGTCATAGGTGTTGGGGTAATGGAGGAAGTCGTTGTGGTTGAGCTTGACGATGAAGGGAATGCGATACACGTAGCGCCTCGACACGGCGCCGAGGACGCCCAAGGTCGTGGCGATGGCGCTGCACTCCCCCGCCAGGGCGAGCTCGCAGAGGTTGGCCGGATCGAAATAGGCGGGGTTCTTGGCGAAACTGGCTGCAGCCGAGTGCTCGATGCCTTGGTCAACCGGGAGGATCGACAGATATCCGCTGCCACCCAGACGGCCATGCCCGTACAGGGTCGCCAGATTTCGCATCACCGCTGGTGGGCGATCCGACTCCGCGAAGACCCGGCTGAGGAAGTCCGGGCCGGGGAGCACAAGCTGATCGGCTGGGAACGCTTTGCACTCGTGGGTCAACAAGTCGTCGGCCTCGTCGCCGAGAAGCTGGTAAATGTCCATCGGGGGCTCCTTTGCGATCGCTAGGTGTACACCGGCGCTCTTGCGTTGCGCTTGGTTCTCCTCGCCCTCGCTCGTCCGCTTCGCACCTGGGTCTGGTGGGTCTCTTCGGTTGCCGGACCTGCTCAGGCCCGCGCGCACGGCATTGGCGCGCCGAGCCGCAACAGCCGACACCTCCAGGCTACCGGTCCCCCGCGAACGCTTGAAGAGCCGACCCTTGCACCAGCGAGTCGTACCTGCATGCGCGAGGGCAATCGGGTTTCGCTACCCCTTGCGTCTCGCGAGGGCCCACGGAGCCGCTTCGAGGACTACCACGAGGGGCCCTCAGCTTTGAAGCTGCCGAGGGGTACGCGAGCCATCCAGGCGTTGAGCTCCCCGGAAGGCGGTGAGGAACCCGCGGCCACCGGGTTGCCCGACGTCGGACGCCAGTCCCCCCAGGCGCCGTAGACGAAGCGGGAAGTGACGGCCACCCAGGACACGTCATCCTCTGCGAGCTGGTGGGGATCGGGCGGGGGCGAGGGCGCAGCGTTGAGGCGGATCGGCGCGCTGAACGTCGTCCCGTCGCGGGAGATCGCGACGAACACGTTCTGGTCGCCGGGCGCGAGGAACGATCCCGGGTTGTAAGGGGGATAGGCATTGCGCCACAGGACCGCCAACACCCCGGTGGGGCCGTACGCGATCCAGGGACGATTCGTGAGATGGGGAACCGGCTGGTCCCCGAGCACCGTCGGATTGGACCAGGTGCGCCCGCTGTCACGCGTCGTGGTCACCTCGACACCCTGGGGAACGGTTTTCGTTGCCGGGAGGCCGGCGAGACCACCTGGGACCATCTGCCCAGCCAGCAGGGCCACGGCGTAGCGACCCTTGCGGGAGGGATCGGCCGCAACGAAGACGTCCGATCCCGAGGGCAGGTCCGCGAACACCACGTGTCGACTCCAATGGGCTCCTGCGTCGGTGCTCGTCTCGAAGATCGCGCACGGGCAACTCTCCCTTGGTGCCGCACCTGCGATGTAGGTCGCAGCGAGCACGCCGTGAGCAGCAGCGATGTTGCCGTCCCCTGACTCTGGATAGGTGTCGCAGCGCACCTGATGGTCAGGGTTGGGTGCCGGCAACTCGTCGCAGTCGAGGGCCTCGACCCGTCCCCAGGTTCGTGCCTTGTCCTCAGAGACGACCACGTAGCGCTCCGGGTGCGCCGTCGTCGACACGTACACCGCACCGGTCGATTGATCGACGACCATCCAGGGACGGTCGAAGGGGTTGACCCCGAAACCCCCGACGGTGGGGTGCATGCCCCTCCGAACCATGCCGGCGAGGTCCTGGTCGCTCAAGACCGCGTGCAGCCGGCCGAAGCTCCGCCCGCCATTGGCGGAGCGGAAGACCGCGATCGCCCCTTGATCGACGGTGATGTCGAAGGGCGGCGGTCCGCCGGGCGCCGCATACGCCATGACCCCGCCCGCGTAGATCGACCCGTCGGGACCGGCCGCTTCGATTGGATCGCCGACACCGTCGCTGCGCAAGGTGAATCCGACCGCCCCTGCTTGGCCATGGGCGAGCAGGAAGGCGTTGGGCCCCTCCGAGTAGCCCCGCGTGGGAAGCGGTCGGTCATCGGGCGTCCAGGTCCTGCCCCCATCGAAGCTGACCTGCAGACCACCCGGAACGGCCTTCAGCATGTCGGCAAGGCTGTCGTGCGCGTAGGTGTTCCCGACGACGGTGTGACCCATCACGATGTCCTGCGGATTGCGCGGGTTGATCGCGAGCTCGGGTTCTCCGCCGCGAACCGGCTCGTTCATGACGTCAACTTCGAAAACGCCGGAACGCGCCAACGCCGTCGTGGCGCCGGCAGCGCCCGCGGCCGTCGTGAGCAACGGCAGGCAGGCTACCAACGCAACCAGCATCAAGAGCCACGGCGGGGCCGTGCCCGTCGCTCGGAAATGCCTCGGTCCGGCGAGCCCAGCCGGGCTCGATCGGGATCGACCGTCGGCCGCTCTTCTCTCCCTGGGTCTGGGGCGCAGCGCGTGGAGCACTCCGCCGTGAAACGTCCGAACGGACCCAAGAGCCATCCGCACACACCCCCGCCTCCGCCGCCTTCGAGACGACGCCCCTGCTCGTCGGGTCGCGTGCGTAGCGAACCTGAGAGAATCTGTCAAGCGCGACAGACCATGCCAACCTCGCGACCGCGTTGACGGGAGCGCTCCGATCCGAGCACGAGCCTTCCAAGGCTGGGCCGGGGCCTGTCAGCACCGGTGGCTCGCCGGGTGCTCGCCCCTCGGGGCACCGGGTGTCTCAGCGCCCGAGCGCCTCGAGGCGGGCCTCGACGTCATAGGCCTCCGGATCAGCCCGCTGCACCCTGGAGAAGAACTCGCGGGCACGCGGGAGATCACCGGCGCGTTCGTAGAGGTCACCAAGCACGTACCACTGGCGAATGTGGCGCGCGGCGGGGTTGCGGAGCTTCCTGGCGGCACCGGCGGTGGTCAGCAACGAGACGGCCTCCGCGAGCGCACCGTCGTCGGCTCGGGCGCTCGCCGCGACAATGCGGGCCTCTGCCATGGTGTCCGCTGGCGGCGACGCCTGGCGGAGCTCGGTGAACAGCTCGGACACCTTCTGGCGCCGCCCCAACGCCCGGTAGCAGTCCATGAGGAGCGGAACGACCTCGAGCGCAGCGGTGAGGTCGGACGTCGTCCTCCGGAATGCCTCTAAGTGCCCGATGGCCGCTCGCCAACGCTCGGACCGGTAGGCGGCCAGCCCGGCCAAGCGCCGAAGCGGTGCGACCGTTGGCAGGGCGCGCGCCAGTGAACGTCCCAGCGCCGCGGCCTCCTCGAAGCGGCCGCGGTCGTAGGCGTTGGCCGCGGCAATTGCCCGCTGCCGGAGCTGATCGACCTGGCGCCTGGAGGCGCCCGGGAGCGCGCGATCGATGGCGGCGGCGACGTCGAGCGGGAGCGCGGGCGCCTGGGACCCTCCGCGCCGGGGTTTTGGTGCCGTGGACCCCTTGGGGCTTCCCCCGACCTCGCGCGTGTGACGAAGGGTCGGCGCAGAGCCTCTGCTCCATCCCCCTTCGGCGCCCGCTGCGTCAGCGGGGACCCAGACCGGCGGCGGAGGAGGTGGTGCCGACGGCAGTGGCCACGAGGGCGCCTTCCGCTGGCCCGCCCGCCTCGGCACCTGCGCGAGCTGCCGTGCACCACGGCGGGCCACGCCGCCCCACCGACGCGCCGCGCCGGTCACCTCGGGTGCAATCAGTCGATGGCGGCCTGCCGCGCCCGGGGTACGCCCACGCGCTGGCTTCGGACTCACCCGGCCCTCGGGCGGCCGGCGCCCCTGCAACCCCGGACGCGTGCGTCCGCCCTGCGCCTGCCCGCCGCGCGCGGCCGGCGAGCCCGAAGGCGCGCGCCCCTTGGGCTCACGCACCGTGGTCACGACCTGCTTCGCCGCGCGCAGCGGTGATCGACCGCGGCCCTTGGCGACACTGTCCACAAAGCCCCGCCGCCCGGTCGCAAGCGACGCTCGAGTCCCTTGGCCGACACCCCGGATTGCAGGGCTCGTGCGGCGACCCGACCTGCCATCGCGTGTCTTGCGACGCGCGTCCGAGCCCGGTGCAGAGGCGTGCGGTGGCGGGCCCATATCGGCGAGTGTACGGACGCCAGACGCGATCGGAGCCCACCATTGCAATGGTGGGCTCCGATCATCGAGATTTCCCGGCGGCGTCCTACTCTCCCAGGGGGTCTCCCCCCAAGTACCATCGGCGCTGGCGAGCTTAACTTCCGTGTTCGGAATGGGAACGGGTGTTTCCTCGCCGCTATGGCCACCGGAAACCCTGCGCTCACCAGTGCGGTGCGGTCATCAGGCACCGACTGGCTTCCTTTGAGCGTTCCAGAGCGAGCACGAGCGGATCCCAAGCCCTCGGCCGATTAGTACCGGTCGGCTGAACACATTGCTGTGCGTACACCTCCGGCCTATCAACGTGGTCATCTGGCCACGGGCCTTACCAGGCTTTCCCTGTGGGAGATCTCATCTTGAAACGGGCTTCGCACTTAGATGCCTTCAGCGCTTATCCCATCCGTAGGTCGCAAACCAGCCGTGCCCTTGGCAGGACAACTGGCACACGAGAGCTACGTCCGTCCC
>JAJPJV010000048.1 GCA_021324045.1 Actinomycetota bacterium
GATCGCCAACCACGTCACGATGGCCGGCTACTTCAACGCCAACACCTCGAGCATGCAGACCGCGATCACCGACGGCAACTTCCCCAACGCCTTGGCGGCGTTCGAGACGACCTTCGGGCAAGCCTCACCAGGCACCTCCGCCGCCGGTGCCACGAGCGGTGGAGCTAGCCCCCCAGGCGCGGGGTCGACGACAGGCTCGAATGCCGGGAGCGCTTCGAGCGCCGGGAGCGGGCCTGCACCGACGACGGCCAACGTCTCGCGGATCGCCGGACCCGATGCGATCGGCACGGCCATCGCGATCTCCCAAGCCTCCTACCCCGCACCGCTCTCGGCGGGCGCGGTCGTGCTCGCCCGATCGGACTTCCTCTCCGATGCCCTTGCCGGAGGACCGCTGGCCGCGAAGCTGCACGCACCGTTGCTCCTCACGCCCGGGACGCCGTTGAGCGCCTCGCTCGATCCGCGCGTCGAGACCGAGATCGAACGCGTCCTGCCTCCTGGCGGGACGGTCTACCTCCTCGGCGGCCCCGAGGCGCTCAGTCCCGAGATCGATGCGACCCTGGACGCGTTGGGCTATCACACCGAGCGGATCGCCGGTGCCGACGAGTACGCCACCGCGGTGGACATCGCTGAAGCCCTCGGCAATCCCCACTCGGTCATGGAGGTCACCGGCGTCACCTTCACGGACGCGATGTCAGCGGTTCCGGCAGCGATCGAGACGGGGTCGGCGATCCTGCTGACCGACGGATCCACGCAGGCACCGGAGACCGCCGCCTACCTGGCTGCGCACCCCGACGACCAGCGGTATGCGATTGGCGGGCCCACGGTCGCCGCGGGGGCGGACCCCACGGCGACCGCCATCTACGGAGCCAGTGCCGACGACACCTCCGCGGCGGTTGCCGAGACGTTCTTCCCTCACCCCAAAGCCGTGGGCGTCACGGCCGACACCGATCCCTCCGACGGCCTCACCGCCGGACCGATGCTGGGTAACGAATCGCTGCCACTGCTCCTGGTTCCTGCTTCCGGACCGGTTCCGAGCTCCGTCGCCTCCTACCTCGCCGCCACGGGGTCGTCGGTGAGCCAGGCAACGATCTTCGGTGGCCCGCTCGCCCTCGCCGATGCGGTCCTCGGCGAGATCGCCCAGCTGATCGGCTGAGCCGCCCTCGGCTTCGAGACTCGGCGCCTTGACGCATGGCTCGTGCTCGATCCAATGCAGCGACGTGACATCGGGCACGCATCGGAGACACGGGCACGCCGCTTCGCCGCACCTCGGGAATGCCCTGCCCTCAGGGCCGCAGGAAACGAGCAGCGATGCGGGACCACCAATCAGGATCGCGGGCGTGCGCGTGGAAGTGGTCCGGGATGCGGCGCATCTCGCGGTCGAGGAACCACCCATCGACGCCGAAGCGAGCATCGGCGATCGCCCGCAGGCGGTCGAGCATGTGGCTGAGCGCGTCTGCTGGCGGCTCGGCGCCATGGCTCCGCCAGACCACCATGGGAACCTGGCAGATCTCGCAGTCGGCGATCCAGCACACGGCGTCCTCGTGGTACCAGGTGGTGATCGGGGCGGCCTCGCAGAGATCGCAATGCTGGGAGGCCTGCGACCTCGTGTGAGCTCCGTCCGCAGCGGGGTGATCGTCGGCGTGGCCCATCAGGTTCAGGCGACGTAGAGGTCGACAGTGCTGCCTTGGAGGGCCATCGCCCCCCCGGACGGCGTCGTCAGCACGACCTTGGACTTGTTCGACGGATTCGGCCCGTAGGGACCGCCCACGACGAACCCGGCATTCTCCAGGTCGGTCGTGGCCTGCTGCACGGTCTCGCCCGTGACATCGGGCACCTTCACCAGCGCAGGACCAGAGGACACGATCAAGGTGACCGTCGAACCCGTGCGCACGGAGGTGCCCGGAGCCGGAGACGTGGTGATGACGTCACCGCTCGCGATGGTGGTCGAGCTCTGCGAGCTCTGGCTCACCGTGAAGCCGAGCTGCTGCAACGCGGCCTGCGCCTGGGACGCGGTCTCGCCGACCAGCGAGCTGGGGATCGTGGTCATCGCCGGGCCGAGGGAGATCGCGATGATGACGGTCGAGCCATACGGGGCACGCTGGACGTTCAGCTTGTTGTCCCAGGACCAGTTGATGACCTGACCCGCCGGGACCGTATCGCTGTAGGCGGCTGCCTGGCTCGGACAGACGCCTTTGAGATGGGCCTCAGCGAGAACCCGGACCGCCGCATCGCAATCGAGCCCGGCGAGGCTCTGGAACGACTCGAAGGGCGGGCCCTTGGAGAGCACGACGGTGACGACCCCGCCCTGCTTCATTGCGATTCTCGGGCCCGGGTGCTGGCTCACGATGTGCCGGGGCGCAACGGTCGTGGAAAAGACCGAAGGGCCGGTGGCCAACGTGAAATGGTCCTTGGCCAGCGCGTGCTCGGCCTCGGTCACCGACAGGCCGAGCAGTGCCGGGACCGGGTGGCTGGGGGTGAACAGCTGCTCCTTCCATGCGGCCACCACGCCCGCGCAGAGCAAGGCGACGATGATCATCGCCACGACCAAGGCCCGCCACCGTCGCGACGTTGCCGCGTTGGTGGCGGTCCCGGTGCTCGAGGCGAGCTCCTCGACGTCGAAGAGCTCGCCGGGACCTGCCACGACGCGTTGGGGCACCCGGGTCTCGGCCACCGGGGCCGTCCCCAACACCGGGGCGTCGCGCATCCCTGGTGCGCTGGGACCCACAGCCCCTAGCGGTGCGGTCGCGATCGACGTGCCCTCAGCCGATACGGCACCGACCGGCGTGGTGGTGGGCGCGACCGCGGCCACGCTGCTCTTGGTGCCCGGAGGCGCCGGCACGAACCCCTCGGTCCGGGGCCCGGCGATCCCGACCGGCGGGGCGAGCGGCAACGGTTCAGGCGGGGGGAGCGTGGCCGCCAGCGCCTCGAGCTCGCCGGCGAGCCCTGCGGCGTCCAGCCGATCCGCGACCTCGGGCGCGGCTGCCCTGGCGAGCAGCTCCTGGAGAGGACCGAGGGCCGGATGCTGCGGAAGCGACCGGCCGACCCGCGCCATGAGCGTCCCGACCGTGGTGTCCGCAGCGAAGGGAACCGATCCCGTGACCGCTTCGTAGAGCACGAGCGCAAGGGAGTAGACGTCTGAACGGCCGTCGACCGGCTCTGCTCGTGCCTGCTCGGGGGACGCGTATCGGGCTGTCCCGACCAAGGTGCCAGCAGGTTCCGTCAAGGCCGACTCTGCCAGGGCGCGCGCCACGCCGAAGTCGGTCACCCGAACCCGCCCCTCCTCGTCGAAGAGGAGGTTCGCGGGCTTCACGTCTCGGTGCACCACTCCTCGGGCGTGGGCATATCCCAAGCCCCGCGCGGCCTGACCCCCGACGACTGCGGCCTGCGCCGGGCTCAGTCGAGCGCCGCGCGCCAGCAGGTCGAGCAGGCTGCCCCCGCCGAGGTACTCGAGCACGAGGAACGGCTCGTCCTCGTCCTCGCCCCAGTCGAAGACCCGGAGGACGTGAGGGTGGTTGAGCGAGGCCACCGCCCGAGCCTCGGAGCGGAACCGTTCGAGGAAGGCCTCGTCGCTGCCGAGCCCGGGCTGCAACAGCTTGATGGCGACCCGGCGGCGGAGCAGGACGTCCTCGGCGAGGAACACCCGAGCAGAGGCACCTGCACCCAGGGCGGCAAGCAGGCGATATCGCTTCCCTAGGATCCGGCCGACGAGATCGGTAATGGCGGGCATCGGAACGATCCCAGGCTACCTGGAGGTCCATGCTCGAAGCCGGCATCAAGCCGCGATGGCTGAGGGGATTGCGCCCCAGTGAGACGCGGACACGGCCCTGGTCCTCGAAGGGCATGGGACGAGGCCCCAGGGTTGCCTGGTCATCCCCGCCAGCGGAGTGGCACCGAGCACTGCCTTGGGAGCGTCGATGAGGCCTGGGCCCTGGAGGGCACTCACGATGCGCGCTGCGCTCGGGTCCATCCCTCGGCTGGCGACCGCCAGAAGCGGAGCGTGCCCGCTCGTCGTCGGCTACCCGACATGCCCTCAGGAGCGACGGCGGGCCCTGTCCACGCGGGTCACGGATCCCCTCGGTCGAGAAGGCGGTCGAGACGAGTCGCTCCCGCTGCCAGTCCGAGCAACAGCAGCGAGACCCAGGCACAGTTGAGCAACGCACCGCCGTAACCGAGCGCGGTGACATCGATGAAGGGATAGGGGTACCAGTGCACGACGGCGCCGCGGATCAGCGTGAAGCCGAGCCAGGCGACCGGAAAGACGAGGGACCACAGGGCGAGCCTGCCCGAGGTCAGCCGACGCGGCCCGAACACGAGCCATCCGACCACGCTCAGGATCGGCACGACCGTGTGGACGAGCTGGTTGCCAAGCTGGTCGAGCCCCTGCAGGTCGAACAGGCTCGCCAAGGCGACGTGGTAGACGAGACCGGTCACCGTGATGGCGACGACGCCCATGAGGCGGCAGGCGGCAAAGAACGAAGAGGTGCGGCGTGGCTTGAGGGCAAGGAGCAGCGTCGTGACCCCCACGATCAGGTTCGAGTCGACCGTGAAGAACGCGAAGGTATTGAAGGCGCGGGCGACGGGGGTGTGGAAGTGGCCAGCGTGGTTGTGCGCCGCGGTGTAGACGCTCAGAGCGACGCCACCGACCACACAGCACGAGGTGACGGCGAACCACGGGCGCGCCCACGCCTCGTGTCGTCCTGGATCGGACGACACCCGCACGGCCGCGGTCTGCTCCACGCCGCTCACCGCTGCCGCCACGCCAAGCCGATCAGCGGACCTGTTCTTCGGACGCCGGCTCGACGGAAGCCTCAGCTTCCCCCTTCGGGTAGAACACCAACGCGACCAGAGCCGACAGCGTCCCGCCGACCAGCGGGGCAACGAGGAACACCCATAGCTGACTGAGCGCGCTCCCCCCGACGAACAGCGCCGGCCCGAGGCTCCGGGCAGGATTGACCGAGGTCCCGTCGACCGGGATCCCGATGAGGTGGACGAGCGTGAGCGCGAGCCCGATGACGAGCCCTGCCACGGTCGCATTGCCCGCCCGTCTCGTGACGGCCAGGATCACGAAGACGAAGACGAAGGTGAGGATCACCTCGGTGACGAAGGCGCCCGCCGCGTTGGCGCCGATCATCGAGGTCTTCCCGTACCCGTCGGCACCCAGGCCCATGCTCGCGCGATAGATAGAGGTGGTGCGGACGATGCCGTAGAGCCCGGCTGCGCCAGCGATGCCGCCGACGAGCTGGGCGGCCCAGTAGCCGAGGGCGTCGAGGATGGCGATGCGGCGCCCGGCAAGGAACCCCATCGTCACGGCCGGGTTCACGTGACACCCCGAGATCGCTCCGATGCCATAGACCAGGACGAGGAGCACCAGGCCGAAGACCAGCGCGGTGACAACCACACCAGCCGCCGGGCTCGCCCCAGCGACCTTGAACCCGAAGCTCAAGGTGGCGGCCCCGGCGCCGAAGAACACCAGCAGTGCCGTTCCGAGGGCTTCCGCGAACAGCGCCCTTGCTTTCATGCGCAGCTCCTCCCGTAACCCCGCTCGTGGCGGGTGGACCGGAGCACATGCTGGCAGAGCCGACGCTCGGCGCGGGGGATGAGCGTTGGAGGACGCTGCCGTGGCGTGACACCGTGGACCCGACGAGCGCACCTCCCAGAGCGCCTGATCGCCAACGGGTACGCGGCGCGTGCTGTCGGGACTCGATGTCGATCTGCGTCAACCCTCGCCCCGTTGGCGAGAGCCGGATGCCGCAGTCATCGGGTTCGCCGCCGGCGCAGGTCCCCCGGGTTCAGGTGACGGGGAGCTCGCCGGTGTCGAGCAATTCGCTGAAGCGGTCACCGGGGATCATCGGGATCCCCAGGGACTCGGCCTTGGAGACCTTGGCCGTCCCAGGATCCTCGCCCACGACCACGGCGAAGGTGCGAGCGGACACCGTTCCGGGAGCCTTGCCCCCCCGGGCGATGATCGCTGCCTCGGCCTCCTCGCGAGTGAACCCCCGAAGGGTCCCGGTCACGACGACGGAACGGCCTTGCAGCGTCTTGGGAGGCCCAGCCTCGTCGAGGCCGGCACGGCCGCCAGGCTCTCGGGTGTTGAGCCCAGAGGCCACGAGGCGCTCGATCACCGAACGGTTGGCCGGATTGTCGAAGAACGCACGGATGCTCTCGGCGATGACGTGGCCGATGCCCTCGACCGAAGCCAACTGCTCGACGCTGGCACCCACGATGTCGTCGAGGGACCCGAAGGCGAGCGCGAGCGCGCGCGCGGCACTCGGCCCCACGTGACGGATCCCCAACGCGACGAGCAAACGACTAAGCGGTCGCTGCTTCGAGGCCTCGATCGCGCCAAGGAGGTTCGAAACCGACAGCTGCCCAAACCCTTCCAGCTCGACGAGACGATCCGGGTCGAGATGGTAGAGGTCGGCAGGATCCGCGATCAGCCCCGCTTCCACGAGCTGAATGACGCGCTGCTCCCCCAGGCCCTCGATGTCCAACCCCCCACGCGAGGCGAAATGGACGATGCGCTGCACCCGCTGTGCTGGGCAGTCGACGTTCGTGCAGTAGGTGTCGCTCTCGCCCTCGAGGCGAACGAGCGGACCGCCGCAAGAGGGGCAGGTTTTCGGAAAGCGCCACGGCGGTGAACGGTGGGCCGGCACGCCAGGCCCCGTGAGCACCGGGCCGACGACCTCGGGGATGACGTCCCCGGCCTTGCGCACGATGACCAGGTCGCCGGGTCTGACGTCTTTTGCCCTCACCTGGTCCTCGTTGTGCAGGGTTGCGAGGCTGACGGTGGAGCCGCCCACGAACACCGGCTCGAGCTTCGCAAAGGGGGTCGCGCGGCCCGTCCGGCCGATCGAGACCATGATGTCGAGCAGACGGGTCGGGAGCTCCTCGGGGGGGAACTTGAAGGCAACCGCCCACCTCGGTGCGCGAGACGTCGCGCCGAGGCGCGTGTGCAACGCGAGGTCGTCCACCTTCACGACGACGCCGTCGATCTCGTAGGGAAGGTCGTGGCGCATCGCGGCGAGCTCCCGGCAGCGTTGCACGGCGGCCTTGACACCGACGACCGTGCGGATGTCCGGGCTCACGGGGAAGCCTGCAGCAGCGAGGCGACGGAGCGCGTCGCTGTGGCGTTGGGGGCGCCAGAGCTTCGCTGCGGGATCGTCCTCGATCCCGTCACTCAGCTCCTCTGGCTGACGGCCATCGATCGATCCGAGCTGGTACGCCCAGAAGGCCAGGGGCCGGCTGGCCGTGACCCTTGGGTCCTTCTGGCGAAGCGAGCCCGCGGCCGAGTTGCGCGGGTTGGCGAACACCTTGGCCCCGGCTGCGCGTTGACGTTCGTTCAGCGCCTCGAAGTCGGCTCGCGGCATGTAGATCTCCCCGCGCACCTCGATCTCGTGGGGGAAGGGGCCGGCACGGGGGTCGAGCTGGCGAGGAACCGTCCGCACGGTGGCGACATTGGCGGTGACGTCCTCCCCGACGACGCCATTGCCCCGGGTGGCACCGCGCTCGAGCCGCCCGTCGACATAGGTGAGCGACATGGCCAGGCCGTCCACCTTCGGCTCGCAACTGAAGGCCAGGGTGTCGAGATCGACATCAGGCAGGCGCCGGACGATGCGCTCCGCCCACGCCCACAACTCCTCTTCGCTGAAGGCGTCGTCGAGGCTCATCATGGGGACCCGGTGCCGGACCTCGCCGAAGAGCGCGAGGGGCGCGGCACCAACGGTCTGGGTGGGCGATTCGGGGATCGCCAGCTCCGGGAAATCGGCTTCGATCTGACGCAACTCGCGGACCAAGGCGTCGTACTCGGCGTCGGTGATCTCGGGGCTGTCGAGCACGAAGTAGCGCTCGTTGTGGTAGTTGATGAGCTTCCGCAGCTCTTCGGCGCGCACAGCTGCCGCCTCGTTGCCCGACCGGGTCGACCCGTTCGTCATCGCTGCGCCTCGGAGATCAGGATGGTCCCGCGCGGAGGCATTCATGGCGTGGCGTCATGCGGCGATTCCGGCACCGACGACGACGTCGGGGTCGGCGGAGTCGTAGAGCGCAACCGTCTGGCCCGGTGCCACGGGGCGCTGGCGAGACGGAAAACGAAGCAACGGCGTCGTCCCGTCGAGCTCGATCGTGCAGGGCACCGGGCGGCCGTGGGCGCTCGTCTGGGCGATGGCCGCCGCGCCGCTCGCCAGCGGACGATCCACCCAGGTGACCGAAGTGGGGACGAGCGCCACGTGGTCGACCAGCGCCTCGCGGAGCGAACCCACGGTCACCATGCGCTTGGCGACGTCGACGCCGATCACGTACCGGCGATTGCCGTCCGCGTCATGGCCCAGGCCCCGTCGCTGGCCCACCGTCAACAGCTCCAGCGCGTCGACGCGGCCGACGACATCGCCAGTACCCGCCTCGACGACCGAACCGGCGTGCATCGCCAGGCGCGAGGCCAGGAACCCTTGGCGCCCCTCGGCTCGGCGGATGAAACAGACGTCCTGGCTGTCGGGCTTCCGGGCCGTCCGCAATCCGAGCCGGGCCGCGTGGGCACGAACGGCATCCTTGGTCATCGTGCCGATGGGCAGCACGATCCTGCGAAGCTGGCGCTGCCCGAGCATGGAGAGCACGTAGGACTGGTCCTTCTCCGGATCGGCGCCGCGACGGAGCTGGCGGACCCCCCGGGCCGCCACCACTTGCGCGTGATGTCCGGTGGCGAGCGCGTCGAAGCCCAACCTGCGCGATCGCTCGAGGAGGCGATCGAACTTGATGTGCCGGTTGCACTCGATGCAGGGGTTGGGCGTGCGTGCCGCAGCGTGGGCCTCGACGTAGGGGTCGACGACAGACCTCGTGAAGGCCTCGGTCATGTCGAACACGTGGTGGGGGATGTCCAGCTGCTGGGCAACCCGGCGGGCGTCCTCGACGTCGGCGACCGAGCAGCACCCAGAGTCCGAGGTCCCGCCCCACAGCTTGAGCGTGGCTCCCATCACCTCGTGACCTTGCTCCACCAAGAGCGCAGCAGCCACCGAAGAGTCCACCCCTCCCGACATGGCCACGAGCACCCGCATCGAGATCAGCCCTCGTCGCGGAGGCGGGCGACCGCGGCCGGCACGACCTCCAGCGCCCGGTCGACATCCTGGTCGGTCGTGGTGTACCCGAGGGAGAAACGCACCGAGCTCCGGGCGTCGTCGGGCGATACCCCCATCGCCAGCAAGACGTGGCTCGGCTCGATGGCACCGCTCGCACAGGCCGCGCCACCCGCCGCGCAGATGCCGGCCTCGTCGAGGAGGACGAGGAGCTCCTCTTGCTCGACGCCCTCGAAGCGCAAGTGGCAATGCCCGGGAAGGGCCTCGTCTCGAGGCACGCTCGCCACGCACTTCGGCACGGCGGCGAGCAGCCCGTCGGCGAGGCGATCACGCAGCGCCCGGACGCGGGGGACCTCCTGCGAACGGACTCGGGCCGCAACGGCCAACGCGGAGGCGATCCCGACCGCGCCAGCCACATTGTGCGTGCCGGCTCGGCGCTCGCGCTCCTGACCACCACCGTGATGGATCGGCCGCAACGGGGTCCCCTCGCGGACCACGAGCACGCCCACGCCCTGGGGCCCGCCGAGCTTGTGGGCGCTGATCGACACCAGGTCGGCGTCGGAGGCGGCTGCCGCGAGATCGAGGAAGGTCGCCGCCTGCACCGCGTCGGTGTGCAACGCGGCCGACGGAGCGAGCCGGCGGACCAGCGCGGCGATCTCTCCAAGCGGCTGGATCGTCCCGACCTCGTTGTTGGCCAACATGATCGAGACGAGGCCAACCTCAGGGCCGAGCAACTGCTCGAGCGCGCCCAGATCGACGGCGCCATTGGCCTTGACGGGCGCGATCCGTAGCTCGACGGCGCCGATCCCCATCCAGCGCGCCACCGCGGACGCCGCAGCTTCACAGGTGCGCAGCACGGCTGCATGCTCGACGGCGGAGCAGACGATGGCCATCGGCCCGTCGGTGCCCGTGCGGGCGGCAAGGCTGCCGAGCACGGCCAGATTGTCCGACTCGGTTCCCCCCGAGGTGAAGACGACCTCCGCGGGGTGGCAGCCGAGCAGTTCCCCGACCTGCTCCCTGGCATCCTCGAGCGCCCGGCGCGCCTCGCGGGCGCGGCGATGGACCCCAGAGGGGTTCCCGAACCGCTCGCCGGCGAACGGCGCCATCGCCTCGGCGACTTCGGGGCGCAGGGGCGAGGTCGCCGCGTGATCGAAATACGCCACCTCGTCGCGACGCTCCGCGGAGCGCAGTGTCCCCGGCCAGTGGCTCAGGCTCATGGCGACGTCAGGCGATCCATACCGACTTGGCGTTGGTGAACTCCCGGATCCCCAAACCCGAGAGCTCACGACCGTAGCCGGAGCGCTTGACCCCCCCGAATGGCAGCTCGGGCATGGAGGCCACCATCGCGTTGACGAACACCATGCCGGCTTCGATCCCCTCGATGCAGCGCCGCTGCTCGTCCGGGTCGCCGGACCACACGCTGGCTCCCAGGCCGAAACTGGTGCGGTTGGCGAGGCTGATGGCCTCGTCGAGATCGCGCGCGCGCTCGATCACCGCGACCGGACCGAAGAGCTCTTCGTCATAGGCGCGCATCGCAGGGGTGACCCCTGAGAGGACCGTCGGGGCGTAGTACCAGCCGGGGCCCTCCAGCGCTTTCCCGCCGCAATGCAGCGTCGCACCCTTCGAACGCGCGTCGTCCACCTGTGTGGCGATCTCCGCACGCGCCTGCTCGGAGACGAGCGGGCCCACATCGGTCTTGGGATCCATCGGGTCGCCGACGGTGAGCTGCGCCATGGAGGCGCTGAAGCGCTCGACGAACTCGTCGGCCACTGGGTCGACCACGATGAAGCGCTTGGCGGCGATGCAGGACTGCCCGTTGTTCTGCACGCGCGCCTGGACCCCGACGGCGACGGCCCGGTCGAGATCGGCGGACTCGAGCACGATGAATGGGTCCGAGCCACCGAGCTCGAGCACGCACTTCTTGATCGCATCGCCCGCGGCAGCCGCCACCGAGCGACCCGCCTGCTCGCTCCCCGTCAGCGTCACTGCCGCGATGCGCTCGTCGGCGACGAGCTTGGTGGCGCTGGCTCCGCTGATGAGCAGCGTCGTGAAGACCCCTTCGGGAACCCCCGCCCGCCGGAAGAGGTCCTCGAGGAACAGCGCCGTCTGCGGGACGTTGGAGGCGTGCTTGAGCACGCCGACGTTGCCCGCCATGAGCGCGGGTGCCGCGAAACGGATCACCTGCCACAGCGGGAAATTCCACGGCATGACGGCCAGCACCGGCCCGAGTGGCTCGTAGCGGACGCTGGCGCGACTGCCGCTCGAGGCGACCGGCTCTTCGGCTAAGAGCCGCTCGGCATGCTCCGCGAACCAGCGCAGCGCCAACGCGCACTTGGCGACCTCGGCCTTCGCGGAGGCGAACGTCTTGCCCATCTCGGCGGTGACCATGCGAGCGACGTCGGGCTGCTCGGCATCGAGGATGTCGGCTGCGGCGAGCATCCAGCGTGCTCGATCGGCGAAGCTCGTCCGCCGGTAACGCTCGAAAGCGTCGCGCGCCGCTCCGATACGGCGGTCGACCTCGTCTGGGGTGTGGCCGGGGAAGGTCGCCTCGACGACGCCGGTGGCCGGGTTGACGGAAGCAAATGCCATCGTTCCTCGCCTCGCTGTTCGCGCTCGTCACCAACGACCCGTTGGCCGTGGGTGGTCGTCCTGGCCGGGCCTGCTCGGTTCAGTTCTTGGGCCGCCGCCGAGGCTTGAGGGCGAACCACCAGATGCTCGCCATGGTCGCAAGCAACCCGGCAACGGTCACCACCGGTTTGATCATCTTCCTCGCGCGAGACTCCGGCACCGATGCAACCTTACCGGGATCGAGCCAACCTGCCGGATCGAGCCGGCACCAGGGACGCTCCCGGCGCTCTCGGATGCCGCGCTCAGAGCTTCTCGATCCAGACCCGAGCACTCCTGAGCCGGTCGTGGCGGTCATCGAGCTCGATGTCGTGCCCCTCACCCGGGGCCGCGGGCCCGTCAGGGACCACGCCATCGGGATCGGCTGCATGGACCTCGACGGCGAGGACCTCGCCGGCGATGTGGGCGAAGTCCTGCGCCAGGTCGTCGAGACCGTGCAGCCAGAGCCGAATGCGGTCGGAGACCTCCAGGCCAATCGATTTGCGGAGGTCCTGGATGTGCCGGACGACCTCGCGGGCCATCCCTCGACGGTGCAGCTCGTCGTCGATGGCGAGGTCGAGCGCAACGACCGCGGCACCGTCACGCGAGACGGCGAAGCCTTCCTGGGGAAGCGCGCGGAGCTCCACGTCGCTGGGCCCGAGCTCGACCGGCCCGCTCGAGAGCTCCACCACGATCGTCCCGCCAGCTTCGAGCGTGGCCGCTGCGGCCGAGCCGTCGATCTTGCGGAGGGCGGAGCGAACCTCTTGCACCGCTGCCCCCAGCCGCGGGCCGAGCGCTTTGAAGTTGGGGACCACGTCGAAGTGCAGGAGCTCGCCGAGCTCTCGCGCGACGACCACCTCGTCCACGTTGAGCTCGTCCTCGAGCATCGCATCCATCAACGCGGGGGATCCGGGTGGGAGGAACACCAGGGCTCGCCGGAGCGGTTGACGCACCCTGACGCCGGCCTCGCTCCTCGCCGCTCTCCCGAGCGAAGCAATGCGCCGCACCAAGTCGACCTGCGCTTCGAGGTCGGCATCGATCCACCCACCCTCACGGCTCCGACGCCCGTCGACCGACGGCCAGTCCGCCAGGTGCACCGAATCCTCCTCCGGTGCGCCGGTAAGGTCGCGCCACAAGACATCGGCGACGAATGGACAGAAGGGCGCGAGCATCGTCACCGCAGTGACGAGCGCATAGTAAAGGGTCGCCTCCGCTGCCAACGTGTCCTGCGCGGAGGTCTGCGGGTCGGTCCGCCAGAAGCGTCGACGGCTCCGACGGACGTACCAGTTCGACAGGTCGTCGATGAAACGCGCCAGCGCCGTCGCCGCGCTGAACGAGTCGTAGCCCTCGAGCGCCTCGGTGACCGTGATCGTCGTGCTCGCCAGGCGCGAGAGCAGCCAGCGATCGAGCGCGGGGCGCAGCCCGGGGTCGGGGATCGCCGGGTCGTTGGGGTCGAACCCGTTGAGGCCCGCGTAGGTCGTGAAGAAGCTGACGCTGTTCCAAAGGGTCAGCAGGGTTCCCCGCAGCGCGTGGTCAATCGCCTCGATGCTGGTCTGGGTCGGCGTCCAAGGCGAGCCCTGGCTGAACATCCACCACCGCAACGCATCGGCGCCGCGGGTGTCGAGCACCTCCCAGGGGTCGATGACGTTGCCCAGCGACTTGGACATCTTGCGGCCCTGGGCGTCGACCAGGTGGGCGAGGCAGACCACGTGACGGTAAGGCGCTTGCCCGTGGACCAAGACGTTGATCGCCAGCAGCGAGTAGAACCAGCCACGGGTCTGGTCGATCGCCTCGGAGATGAAGTCCGCGGGAAAGGCGAACGCCTCCTTGGATCCCGGGGTGTTGGGATAGCCGACCTGTGCCGCGGGCATCGAGCCCGAGTCGAACCACGCGTCGATGACCGGCTCGACGCGACGCGCGACCTGTGCATCGGCTCCGCCGCAGCCTGGGCAAAGAAAGGTCACCTCGTCGATCGCCGGACGGTGCGGATCGAGGCCGTGCAGATCGCGTCCTGAGAGCTTCGAGAGCTCCTGGATCGAGCCGATGCAGGTGACGTGGCCGTCCGGGCAGCGCCAGATGGGCAGCGGCGTGCCCCAGAAGCGATCACGGGACAGCGCCCAGTCGACGTTGTTCTGGAGCCACTCGCCGAAGCGACCGTCGCGGATGTGCGCTGGATGCCAGTCGACCCCCTGGTTCGCCGCGATCAACGCTGCCTTGCGCGCGGAGGTGGCGATGTACCAACTGGGCTTTCCCCAATAGATGAGTGCCGTCCCGCAGCGCCAGCAGTGGGGATACTGGTGGAGGTAGTCCTCGCGCCGCACCAAGAGCCCCGCCGCCTCGAGCCGGTCGTTGATGTCGTGGTTCGCCTCACGAACCGCCCGGCCCGCCAGCCAACCGGCATCGGCGGTGAAGCGCCCGTCGGGGCCGACCGGATTGAGGGTCGGCAAGCCCGCCTCCCGCCCGACCTCTCGGTCCTCCTCGCCGAAGGCCGGAGCCAGGTGCACGAGGCCGGTCCCCTCCTCGGTCGTCACGTACTCGGCACCCACCACGCGCCAGCCTGTTGACGCTTGTGCGTCAGAACGCGCGACCGCGTCGAGGGGGCGCCGGTAACGGATGCCGATGAGCGCGTACCCGGGGATCCGCCGAGACACGGTGGCTTCCTCGCCGAAGACCGCCTCGACTCGCGCCTCGGCAACGATCATCGAGTCGACGACGGCGTAGGTGAGCGCCGGGTTGACGGCGACCCCGGTGTTCGATGGCAGCGTCCAGGGTGTCGTTGTCCACACGACGAGCCACCGCGCATCGCCCACGACGGCAGGGTCGGGATCGATGATCTCCAGTCGGACGTAGGCGGACTCGTCTCGCTCCTCCCGATAGACGTCGGGCTGGCCGAGCTCGTGGCTGGACAGCGCGGTCTCGCACCGGGGGCAGTAGGGGACGACCTTGAGATCCTCGTAGAGGAGACCGGCGTCGAAGAGCTGGCGCAGGTGCCACCACACCGACTCGATGTAGTCGGGGCTGAGGGTCCAGTACGCGTGGTCGAGGTCCACCCAGTAGCCGATCCGCGTCGTCAGCTCCCGCCAGTCGTCGACGTAGGAAGTGACCGATTCCCGGCACAGCCGCACGAACTCGGACAGGCCGACCTCCTCGAGAATCTGGCGCTTGCCGCTCACGCCGAGCTGCTTCTCGACCTCGACCTCGACCGGCAGGCCGTGGGTGTCCCAGCCGGCCCGGCGGGCGACGTACGCGCCGCGCATCGTCCGGAAGCGGCAGTAGAGGTCCTTGTGCACCCGCGCCCACACGTGGTGGATCCCCGGACGCCCGTTGGCCGTCGGCGGTCCCTCGTAGAAGACCCACGGCGGGCATCCCGAGCGTCGCTCGACGGAACGCTCGAAGACGCGATGGGCCTGCCATCGAGCGAGCTCGTTCTTCTCGAGCCCGACGAAGTCGACCTCCGGGGGAACGAGCCGGAACCGCGTGGGGAGACGATCAGCGCACATCGCGGTCGGTCACCACGGGCACGCTGGCGCGTTCGTCCGTGTCGTACGCGCGCCGGATGGCCGTCGAGCTCAGCTCCCCGAGCGCCGGGCGCCTCAACTCGGGAGGTTCGCTTCGATCGCCTGGATGACGGCGTCGTCGTCGGGGGTGACCTGAGGGCGGAAGCGGGCCACGACCGCACCGGACGGCGCCACGAGGAACTTCTCGAAGTTCCACTGGACCTCGCCGGCCACGCCATCGGCATCAGGGACCTGGGTCAGCTGACGGTAGATCGGGTGTTGCTTCGCGCCGTTCACGTCGATCTTCTCGAACAGCGGGAAGGTCACCTCATAATTCGTCGAGCAGAACTCCTTGATCTCCTCGGGGGTCCCGGGCTCCTGCCCTGCGAACTGGTTGCAAGGGAACCCCAGCACACTGAAGCCCCGATCGCCGTAGGTGCGCTGGAGCTTCTCGAGCGCTTCGTACTGGGGCGTGAGGCCGCACTTGGAGGCAACGTTCACCATGAGCAGCGCCTTCCCTCGGTAGGGCTCGAGGGTGGAGGGCGTTCCGTCGATGGTGGCGATGGGGAGGTCGTAGAGGGTCGTCATCTCAGCATGCTCCTTTTTCTCGGCACTCGGGTTTTCTCGAGACGCTCGGTCTGCCAGGATCACCTCGTCGCAGGCTACCGGCCTGCGACGAGGCAAGGGAGCGCTGAATGCATGCAGTGGTGATCGAGGACGGATCCCTCACGTGGCAGGAACGCCCGGACCCCGAGCACGGCGACACCGAGCTGCTGGTCTCCGTCAGGGCAGCCGGGATCAACGGGGCGGACCTCTTGCAGCGGCGCGGCGCTTACCCCGCTCCCCCCGGCGTCCCGCCCGACATCCCGGGGCTCGAGATCGCCGGCGAGGTGGTGGCCGTCGGCCGGCGAGTGACCCGCTTCGCGCCGGGCGATCGGGTGATGGCCGTCGTGGGCGGTGGCGGCCAGGCGACCGCGGCGGTCGTCGACGAGGCCCATGCCCTCGCGATCCCCGACCAGCTGCCCTGGGACGAGGCGGGCGGGTTCCCCGAGACCTTCTCGACGGCCTACGACGCACTGTTCACGCAGGCGGCGCTTGGGATCGGTGACCGGCTCCTCGTCACCGGTGCCGCGGGAGGAGTGGGGACCGCGGCCGTCCAGCTGGGCGCGGCGGCCGGTGCTTACGTCGTGGCTTCCGTGCGGACCCTCGACCATGCCGAGGCCCTCGCCGATCTCGGTGCCGACGAGGTGGTCGCACACGATGCAGTGGCCAGCCACGGGCCCTTCGACGTGGTCCTCGAGCTCGTGGGGGCTGCGAGCCTGCCGTCGGTCCTCGGTGCGCTGGCGACCGGTGCCCGGGTGGTGGTGATCGGCGTCGGCAGCGGGGCGCGGGTCGAGCTCGACCTCCGCCAGCTGATGGGAGCCCGCGCCAGGATCTCGGGATCGACCCTGCGGGCGCGTTCCCACGCAGAAAAGGCGATGGTCGCAAAGGCGCTCAGTCGGCACGTCCTCCCGCTGCTCGGAGCCGGGGTCCTTCGAGTACCGATCGCCGAGCGCGTCCCGATGGCCGCGGCGACCGCCGGCTACGAGCGCTTCGCCGCCGGAGGCAAGCTCGGCAAGATCGTCCTCCTCGCCTGATCCCGGCAACGACCGATCGCCCGAGCCGATTCGGAGAACCTGGCCGAAAGCGCGCCGCAACCCCAGGCACGAGCCGTGACGGCCCACCAGCTCCGATCATGCCGTTGCGGGCGGGCAGCTCCGGGCACCCCCGGCGATCGAGCCCGAGGCGACCGACGCTGGGTTCCCTTCCTTCTCGGCGCGTGGGTCGGTTCGAGCGGTTGGCGTCAGCGTTCCCAGTCGCGCGGGATCTGGACCAAGCTCCGATCGATGTCTGCGACGCGGTGCGCCCCGACCAGGCGCATGGTTCGGTCGATGTCCTCGCGCAAGAGCGCCAGCACCCTGTCGACCCCCGGTCGCCCCGCGGCTGCCAGCCCGTAGGCCCAGGCACGGCCGATCATCGCTGCACGGGCCCCCAGCGCCACGGCCCTGACGACGTCCGCGCCTCGCCGGATGCCGCCGTCGACGAGCACCTCTACCTGATCCCCCACCGCAGCAACGACTTCGACCAGCGCCTCCAGGGAGGGGGCGACCGGGTCGAGCTGCCGACCACCATGGTTCGACACGACCACGGCGTCTGCTCCGGCGTCCACTGCGCGGCGCGCGTCGTCGCCGGTGAGCACGCCCTTGGCGAGAATGGGCCCGTCCCAGTGCTTGCGCAGCCACGAGAAATCGTCCCAACGGGCGGGCGATCCGAGCCACAGCCACAGGGCTTCCCTCGAGGAGAGCCGTTTCCCGTCGATCTCCAGCGACGCGGCGTTCACCAAGTCGACCCGGAAGCGGTCCTTCGCTGCAGCAACGAGCCACCGGGGGCGCCTGAGCACCAAGGGAGCCATCTTGGCGATCGTGCGTCGGTCGAGCTGCAACGGTGGGGAGAGGCCGTAGCGGAGCTCGCGCTCTCGGTTCCCCGGCATCTCGGTGTCGGTCGTGACGAGCAAGGCTCGATACCCGGCGGCCTTCGCCTGCGCCACCAGCACCTCGGCACCGGCGCGTCCGCCGAGGAAGTAGAGCTGGAACCAGAGCGGTCCGGTCGCCGCTGCCGCGACCTCTGCGATGGTGTGCCCCGACATCGAGCTCAAGGTGGCGATCGTCCCCGCCGCACCGGCGGCGGCCGCGGCGGCGAGATCGCCGTCGGAATGCATCATGCGGGTGAACCCGACAGGGCTCATGAGCAGCGGCATGGAGACCGTCGTGTCGAGCACCGTCGTCGTGAGGTCGGGGTTCGGATCCGGCGGGCTCGCAGCAGAGCGCGGGCGAAACCGAACCTGCTCGAAGGCGCCGACATTGGCGCGCAGTGTCACCTCGGCTGCTGCGCCGCCGTCCAGGTAGTCCCACACCGGTCCGGGCACCCGGCGCTGCGCGAGCCGGCGTGCGTCGCCAACGGTGTTGATCCGGCGCGCCGCCCGCGCATCCCCAATTGCCATGGCAGCACCGTAGATGGTCGGGACCGAAGCGTGCGGTCCCTCGAGGCACGCTGGCTCCAACTGGAGAAGTTGCGACTGGGAGGGGCACCTCGGGGAGTGATTACGCCAACTCCCCGAGGCACCATCCCGAGGAACCCCCGGAGCCGAATCCGTTGGCCGGCACAGGTGTCACGCTCCGGACACCCTCCGTTCAAGTGGGCGAAAGGCTAGCCCCAGGACTCCCCGTCGACAAGAGGGAACCGCGCCTCCGATCGCCCAGCGGCACCGGCACGCGATCGCGGTCTCAGGGCAGGACCAGCACCGAGAGTCGTCTCGCGCTGACCGCCAGACCCAGTGCACCCATCACCAGCAGGTACACGCCATGGCCGAGCAGCGACCACGAGAAGAGGCCCAGGTCGAGACCGCGGAGCAGGGCGACCCCCTGATAAAGGGGCGTGAGCCGGACGATCAGCTGCAACCACCCGGGGTAGACACCGAGCGGGTAGAAGGTCGCGGAGAACAGGAAGAGCGGCAACACCGCGAGCGAGACCAGATCGAAGTCCTGCCAGCTCCGCATGTAGGTCGTCGCGGCCATCCCTGCCCCGGAGAACGCGAAGCTCACCAGCACCGCAGCAGGGAAGCAGACCACCGCCCAGCCGGAGCCGACGTAGCCGAGACCGGCCATGACGACGAGGAACGCGCCCGCATACGCGCCGCCACGGATGAGCGCCCAGGCCAGCTCGCCACGTGCGACGTCTGCAGGGCCGAGCGGCGTCGACAGCATGGCGTCATAGGTCTTGACGATCTTGAGCTTGAAGAAGATCCCGAAGGTGGCGTCGAAGATCGCGCCGTTCATCGCCGATGCGGCCAGCAGGCCTGCAGCGACGAAGGAGGTGTAAGGGATCGCACGACCGCCGACCTCCACGACGCCGACGAGCTTGTTGAGCCCGATGCCGATCGACAACAGGTAGAAGAACGGCTCGAAGAAGCCCGAGACGATGAAGATCCATCCTCGCCGGTAGACGAGGATGTTGCGCTCGACGACCCGGCGCGCTCGCCCTCCGCCCAGGAGCGTGCTCGGGGTGATGCGCGCGAGGGGGAACGGACGGCCCCTTCCGCTGTCCAGCGCGGTTGCGAGCTTCATACGACCAAGCGGGCGTGGTAGGTCCGGTCGGCCAGCACGAGCCCGATGATCGTGAGCGTGACGAGATAGAGGGCATCGCCGAGGGCCGGCCACCAACGAAGGTCCCCCAGCACCAGCATGCGCGACAGCGCAACCCCGTGGTACAGCGGGGTGGCCTCTGCGAGGGGCTGGAGCCAGCCGGGCAACTGGCTCACGGGGAAGAAGGTGCCCGAGAAGAGGAACAGCGGGATGAGGGCCAGGCGGTAGATGGTGATGAACCCCTGATCGTTCTCCTGGGTCGCCGAGAATGCAGACAGCGGTGTCGCGAAGGCGACCCCGGTGAGCACGGCAGCGGGCAACGCCACGACGGCCCATGGCGACCGCACGGTGCCGAAGGCCGCCATCACCGCAAGGTAGATCGTCGCCACGAAGCTCAGCCGGACCGCGATCCATGCGACGTGCCCGATCAGGACGTCCCTGACCTTGAGGGGGGTTGCCAGCATGGCGAAGTAGGTGCGGATCCACTTGATCGCAGCCATGACCGGGTACATCGAGTCGTTGGCACCGATCTGCATCGCCGTCGCGGCGAGCAGTCCCGGCGCCAGGAACGTCAGGTACCGAACACCCTCGACGGTGCGGACGTGGTGGTTGACGAGCGAACCCAGTCCGACGCCCATGGCCGCCAGGTACAGCACCGGGTACAGGAAGCTCGTCGTCACCGAGCTTCGCCACGTGCGCTTGTAGGCGTACGCGTAGTAGGCCAGCACCCGAAGGGAAGGCGGCGTCCGGGCACCTTGCACGTCCGCGAGACCCCACGGTTCGACGACGTTGTACACGAGCGCTAGTCGATGAGCGAGCGGCCGGTCAGCCGGAGGAAGACGTCTTCGAGCGTCGAGCGTCGCACCAGCGCATGCTCGTAGGGGAATTCGCGCAGGCGAACGGCTTCCAGGGCAGCATCGCCGTCGTCTGTGTAGAGCAGGACGCGGTCGGCGAGCTCCTCGACGCGGTCTGCGATCCCCGCCAGACGCTCGGCGACCCCGGTCATCCCGAGAGGCTTGCGCAGTTCGAGCACCTCCTTCGTCGAGTAACGCTCGATCAGGCTGTGCGGGGTACCCTCGGCGGCGATCCGCCCGTCGTTCATCACGACCAGACGATCGCAGAGCTGCTCGGCCTCGTCCATGTAGTGGGTCGTGATCACCAGGGTCACCCCCTGCGCCTTCAGCCGGTACAGACGGTCCCAGAGCAGGTGACGGGCCTGGGGGTCCAGGCCCGTCGTCGGCTCGTCGAGGATCAACAGGTCCGGCTCCGAGACCAGGGCCCGCGCGATCGTGAGCCGGCGCTTCATGCCCCCCGACAGCGGATCGACCTTGCTGTGGGCCCGATCGGTCAGCTCGGCGAAGTCGAGCAGCCGTTTCGCCCGCTCGCGGATCACCCGACGCGGGATGTCGAAGTACCGGCCGTAGATGATGAGATTGTCGAGCACCGTCAGCTCGAGATCGAGAGAGTCCTCCTGGGGAACGAGCCCGATGCGCGCGCGGATCTTCGCTCCGTCGACCGCGGGGTCCATGCCGAGCACCCGCAGGGTGCCTTCGCTCACCGGGGACATGCACGCGATCATTCGCATCGTCGAGGTCTTCCCCGCCCCGTTGGGCCCGAGGAACCCGAAGGACTCCCCGAGGTAGATGTCGAAATCGATGCCGTCGACCGCGACGATGGACCCGAAACGCTTGACCAATCCCCTGGCGCAGATGAGGGGCTCCGAGCGGACGGAACGCTGAGCGCTCGCAGCGGACGGCGCGACGGCCGGAGGCGTCCCGGCGGACGCGTCTTGGGCCCCGGGCTGACTGGCGGCTTGGACTCCGAGGCGCACGGAGGCGCCTTGTGCACCTTCAGGCTGGGGAGACACTGTCGCCCTACGCTATCGGCCCTAGCCTGGCAGCGGCCTGGGGAGGGTGCCCGCGTGACGATTCTCAGCACGACGACCGGCGAGCAGGACGGCCTGCCGACCGCCGATCAAGCGTTCCGCGTCGAGCAACACGGTATCGACTACATCGCGCCATCGGAACGGTGGGCGACGCCCAGGGATCTCGCGGGCTTCTGGGGCGGGGCGATGATCCAGGTCGAGTACTTCGTCTACGGCGCCATCCTCATGACCTTCGGGTTCACCTTCGCACAGGCCCTCAGCCTGATCCTCATCGGCAACCTTTCCTACGTACTCCTCGGTCTTTGCAGCCTGCAAGGACCCAACGCCGGCACCACGGTCTTCGGGATCAACCGGGCAAGCTTCGGCCCGCATGGCTCCCGCCTGATCGCGTTTTTCAACTGGTTGACCCAGATCGGGTTCGAGACCGAAGGGCTCATCCTGATCGTCGGTGCCGCAGTCGTGCTGGCCGACAAGGCAGGGTTCCACGCGGGCACACCCGCCAAGGTCGTCTTCATCGTGGCAGCGATCACCGTCCAGGTCCTCCTCCCCTTCTTCGGCCACGCCACGATGGTGAAGGTCCTGCGCCTCTTGGTCCTCCCCTTCGTCGCGCTGTACGCGGGGCTCCTGGTGTTCGCTGTGGAGCACGCCAACCTGCATGCCGTGCACCACGGTGCCGGGTGGCAGCTCTACATGGTCGGGCTGGCCTTCAGCATCACCCTGAGCGGCCTCGGTTGGACCGAGAACGGCAACGACTACTCGCGTTATCTCCCAGAGTCGGCGTCGAAGCCCGCCATCGTCGGATGGGTCTTCGTCGGAACCGCGATCCCCCAGATCCTCGTGATGACGCTCGGCGCGGCGGTCGGGACCTTTCTGACCACGGTGGGGACCGCTCCGAACCCGTTCCAGCCGTTCGCCCACACCAGCACCATCGCCTCGTGGTTCGTCGTCGTGTTCCTGGTCTTGTCCATCGTCCAGCTCTTCGCGATCAACAGCCTCGACCTGTACTCCTCGGGCGTCACGCTGCAGGCCATCGGCATCCATATCAAGCGCTCCTACGCGGTCCTCGTCGATTCGGCGATCTGCCTGGGCATCACCTCCTTCGCCGTCTTCAACTCGTCCTTCAACACCTTGCTCAAGGACTTCGTCGACGTCGTCATCGTCTGGATCGCTCCTTGGATGGCGATCTTCTTGGTCGATTGGGGCCTCCGGCACTTCCGCTATGCGGCCTCGCACCTCCAGCGCACCGATCGAACCAGCATCTATTGGGCGACCGGCGGCGTGAACTGGAACGCCATCGGCGCCGAGCTCTTCGGGATGGTCGCGTCGTTCTCCGCGCTCTCGCCGACCTTCCACGTGCCGACCTGGATGAACGCCATCACCGTGCACACCGGGGGAGCCGACTTCAGCGTGTTCACCGGCATCGCTGGCGGAGCGCTGGCGTACGTGCTGGCGGAGCTGGCGACCGGACGGGTGAAGCACCAAGTCGCTGCCCAGGAGCGGCTCCTCGCCCAGCGGGCGTAGACCAAGCGGGCCCTGGGCGCTCAGACGGTCTCGGTCGGCAGCGTTCCCGGGCCGCCCTCCCACTCCTCGACCAGCCCGCCGGGGCCCGGACGGAAGAGCGGGATCGCACCCAGCGCCTGGACCATGGTGGCGTCGGCGCCGAGGGTCGTCCGCCAGCCTGAGCCTTCGGTCACGAGCGCGCCGATCACCACGGGCTCGGCGCCGACGCGCCGCATGAGGTTCAGCGCGGCGCGCGTCGATGCCCCGGTCGACACCACGTCGTCGACGACGGCCACCCGCCGTCCCTGCACCACGGGCACCCGCGCGCGGTCGAGGAGGAGCCGCTGCTGCGCGTCGGTGGTGATGGACCGGACCGGCTCCGCGACGGCATCGGCCAGATGGATCTTCGGGGTCTTGTGCAAGATCACGTAGTCCTCGAACCCCAGCGCCTTGCTCACCTCGATGGCGATGGGAATGCCCATCGTGGCCACGGACACCACGACCTCGGGACGATGTGGCGCCAGCTTGGCGGCAAGCTCGGTGCCGGCCCGCTCGGCGAAGGAGACCCCGAGGTCCACGGTGATCAGCAGAGCAATCGTGAGATCCGGCGCAATGGGAACGAGCGGGACCACGACGTCTTGGGACCCCACCTTGATGGTGTAGGTCGCCCGATCCCCGCCGAAGGCCGGGCCGCCCGATCCTGGTCGCGCCGGCCCTGAGGGGGTCACGGTCGCGTCCGGCGAACGCGAAGCCCCTCGCAGATCACCTTCACCATGCATGCCGCTCACGAGGAGCAACGAGCGCAGCGACCCTGGATGGCGAAATGGTATGGATCGATGACGAACCCGAGCTTCTCCTTGGCAGCCTTGGCAAGCCCCCGCAGCAGCTCGCCAGGGGCTTCGATCGTCACCCCGCACTCCTCGCAGATGAGGTGCGCGTGCGCGGTGGAAGCCAGGTGGTAGGTCGCGGGTCCGTGGCCGAGGTGCGAGTGCACGATGACGCCCAGCCGCTGGAGCTCCTCGAGGTTCCGATAGATCGTCGAGAGGTGCACATCGGGAGCGCGCCGCTGGACGGCCGCAGCGAGCTCCTCGGCAGTGCAGTGACCTTCAGACTCGAAGAGCGCGTCGAGCAGGATCCGCCGGGACGGCGTCGCGCGCCCCCCGCTCGCTCGCAGAAGGGCGAGGACGTCATCGGCGGATCGGGGAGCCGTACCGGGCGGAGCGACGGAAGCCGCCGGCTTGCTCATTGCTCCGCTGGTCGAGCGAGCGTGCCCACGGCACCAGGATAGACGGCGACCCCCACCCCACAGAGCCTTCCGGGCCGACGGCGCCTGCGCCCGTTGCCGGGGAACCACGGCCAGGGAAAAGCGGTGGGAAGATCGCGGCGTGTCATCCCGAGCACGCTCGACCGCCGAGGCACTGGTCGAGGCCGACGGTCGCCACGTCAGGATCTCGAACCCCCACAAGATCTTCTTTCCTGCCATCGGTGCCACCAAGCTCGACCTCGCCCGTTATTACCTGGCGGTCGCCCCGTCGTTGATGAACGTCGCGCGTGGACGGCCGGCTTTGCTCGAGCGTTTCCCCGACGGTGCCACCGGCAAGTCCTTCTTCCAAAAGCGGGTCCCTCGCGACGCCCCGGATTGGCTCACCACCACGACCGTGTCGACACCGAATGGCACGCGATCGAAGGCCCTGGTCGTCGCGGACATCGCGCACGTCTTGTACGCCGTGAACCTCGGATGCATCGGGCTGCACCTGTGGCCCTTCGTCGCCAGCGACCCCGATCACGCCGACGAGCTCCGGATCGACCTCGATCCCCAGCCCGGCGTCGGCTTCGACGAGGCGCGCCTGGCCGCGCAATGGACGCGCACCCTTTTGGCCGAGTTCTCCCTGACCGGATTCCCCAAGACGACCGGAGGACGCGGCCTGCATGTCTGCATCCGCCTCCAGCGGCGATGGACCTCCACGGAGGTTCGCGCGGCAGCGCTTGCGCTCGGACGGGAGCTCGAGCGTCGTCACCCGAACCTCGTCACGACGCAGTGGTGGAAGGAGGAACGCGGCGCTCGGGTCTTCGTCGACTTCAACCAGAACGCTCCGCACAAGACGCTCTTCGCTGCCTGGTGCGCCCGTCCCCGAAGCGGCGGCCAGGTCTCCACGCCGCTTCGTTGGGACGAGGTCGATGCCGTCGACCCCGAGGACTTGACCATCGAGACCGTGCCGCGTCGCCTTGCCGAAGGGGGCGATCCGTGGGCACGGATGCCCTCGACGCTGCAGTCGCTCGATCCCTTGCTCGAGCTCGCGGCGCGCCAGCGCGCCTCGGGCCTTGCCGACGCCCCGTGGCCACCGGAATACCCCAAGCAGCCCGGCGAGCCGCCGCGGGTCGCTCCGAGCCGGGCACGACGGAGCTGACATGGCTCTCCCCATCTCCCCGCCGGTCGCGCCGATGCTGGCCAAAGTGGTTCGCGAGCTGCCGATGGGCGAGGGGCTCTTCTACGAACCCAAGTGGGACGGCTTCCGCTGCATCGTGTTCCGGGACGAAGAGATGGTCGAGCTCGGCAGCAGGAACGAGCGCCCGCTCACCCGCTACTTCCCCGAGCTCCTCGAACCGCTCCGCCAGAACCTCCCGCACCGCTGCGTCATCGACGGCGAGATCGTGGTCGTGGGGCCGGCCGGCCTCGACTTCGATGCGTTGACCCAGCGCATCCACCCGGCGCCGTCCCGGGTGCGCCTTCTCAGCACGACGACGCCCGCATCCTTTGTCGCCTTCGATGTCCTGGCACTCGGAGACGACGACCTGCGCGCGCTGGGCTACGAGCAGCGGCGCCGGCGTCTCGAGGCAGCCCTCGCCGACGCAACAGCCCCCGTGCACCTCACGCCGGTGACCACGGACCCAGTGGTCGCCGCCGATTGGTTCTCCCGCTTCGAGGGTGCAGGGCTCGACGGCCTCGTCGTCAAGCCCGCAACGCTCACCTACCGGCCCGGGCAGCGGGCCATGTGGAAGGTGAAGCACGAACGAAGCGCCGACTGCGTCGTCGGCGGCTTTCGCTGGCACAGCCAGCGTGGCGACGGCCAGGTCGTCGGTTCGCTGCTCCTGGGCCTCTACGACGCGCAAGGGAGGCTCCATCACGTGGGCGTCGCTTCGGGGTTCTCGGCAGCCCGCCGCAAGGAACTCACCACCTTGCTGCACCCGTACCTCGCCGATGCAGCGGCCTTCGAGGAGCATCCCTGGAACACTGCAACCCTCGAAGAGGACCTCGCACGTGGGGTCGGCGGTCCGGCAAGCCGGGTGCCCGGTGCGGCGAGCCGCTGGAGCGCCGGCAAGGATCTGCGCTGGGTTCCCCTGCGCCCCGAGCTCGTGGTCGAGGTCGCCTACGACCATCTCCAGGGCAGCCGATTCCGCCATGCCACCTCTCTCCGACGGTTCCGACCCGACCGATCGCCCCGGTCGTGCACCTATGCCCAGCTCGAGACCCCAGTCCCAGCGGAGCTCGGCGCCTTGTTCGGCACAGGCTGAGTGGCTGGCCTCAGCGCCCCCCGGTGCGCAGGGCGGCGATGGCGGCCGCTCGCTCGGCCAACGCGGGGTCGCCGAGATAGCGACAAACGTCCTCGAAGCGCCGGGTTGGACCGCGCCACGCAAGCCGCGAGGCCGAGCTGAGCAGCGACCGATCGATGCGCAGCGTGGCAAGCACACGGAAGAGCTCCGCGAGGTCGCGCTGGGTCGCCAGGCTCGTCGCGAGGCGATCCGCCCCTCGCAGGAGCTCCCGCACCTTCGGATCCCAGTCGGAGAGCGCGTCGGGGATCGCGTCGATGGTCCCGTAACGGGCGAGGACCACCGCGGCAGACTTCGGCCCCCACCCGCGAATGCCGGAAAAGCCGTCGGCTGCGTCGCCGACGAGCGCCAGCCAATCGGGGATCGAACCGGGCCCCACGCCGAACTTCCGTCGCACGCCCTCTTCGTCGAGCACCGTCCCTCTCCGGGGGTCGACCTGCACCACCCGGCTCGTCACGACGCACTGCGCGAGGTCCTTGTCCGGGGTGCACAGCAGGATCTGCTCCACCTTGCGGTCGGCTGCGGCGACCGCGGCGGCGGACGCCAGGGCGTCGTCGGCCTCGAGCTCGACCATGGGCCACACCGTGACGCCGAGGGCGTCGAGCCCATCCTCGAGCAGGCCGAACTGGGCCTTGAGCTCGGGGGGAACGGACTCCCCGTTCTTGTAGGAGGGCCACAGCTCGTTGCGGAACGACTCGATGACGTGGTCGGTTGCAACGCCGACATGGGTCGCGCCGTCCGCGAGCATGCGCAGGACCGATTGCAGCACGCCCCGCGTCGCGCCAACCTCAGCGCCGTCCTGGGCGACGCGAGGCGGTTGACCGAAGAACTGCCGGAAGAGCTCGTAGGTGCCGTCGAGGAGATGGACTTGCACCGGCACAGCATGCCAACCGAGCTCCTGTGGTGCAGAAACCGCTTGGTGCATGCGTGGAGCCGGTAGTGTTGAGGCGGGAGTCAATTCCCTTCTGGATTGGTCCCTTCTGGATTGGTGTGCTGCCAACGGCAGTGGTTCCCGCACCACCGACTGGTCCCCCCTCAGCCGGTGGTGCGGCACCAGTCCTCGGTTGCCCTCTGCTCCGGGCCTTCGGCATCCAGCGAGCGAGGTACCCCGACGAGTGCCGCCCGTCCTGGGCGACTCAGCCGCCAGCGGCGTGGCGCCTCCCCGTCCACACCATGAGCGGGGAGGTCGAAAGGCTCCGAGGGTTCGCGTCGTATGCCTCGACCAGCCATCGTGCGCCGAACTGGGGGGCCGTGGCCGTCGCGTGGGGAGGCGGGTCCAGCCGAACCGTCTCAGAGGCATGGGGGCCGACAACGAAGGGTCGGTGATCGGCGGGGGTCCAGAAGCCCGCGGGGTTGTCGCCTGCATTGACCAGGAAGTGAGGCGTGATGGTCGACCCCGTACGGTTGGTCACCACCACCGTGAGGCCAGAGAGGGCCGATCCGTGCTTGGTGGTCGAGACCGATCTGACCTCGAGCTGCATCGGTGGCCCGACGAACGCGAGCGCGGAGGCAATCGCCACCCCGAGCACCGGGAGCGCGACGAGGGCCCGCATCGAGCGCGCGCCGGCGCGAGCGAACGACGCGCGAAGGAACTGCAACGAAGAACGCGGCCTGACGGTGGGCGAGGACGTCGGCGCACGTGGTCCCTGCACATCGACGACCCGCCCGACCGGCTTGACGGTGAACAAGGCGACGGCCGCCACCGGGAACAGGTCGACCAGGTAGCTCGAGAGGCTACGCGGGGCGAAGAAGAACACGACCGGCACGAGTAGCGGCCATGCGCGTTTGAGCACCGAGTACCAGACCACGAAGCTGACGAGCGTCCCGAGCAGGGCGAAGACCGCAGCGACGTCGAGCAGCGAGAGGTTCACCCCGCCGGTGATGCCATGGGTCGCCAACGACACGAGCCCCTGGCCGTCTGCGACCATCGGTTCGATGAAGGGCGTCAGGGTTCCCTTCAGCCACGCCGCGGGAGCCCAGACGATGAACGGCGCGTTGACGAGGGTGAAGATGCCGGCGACGATGGCGACGTAGCGAGCGGCGGTGCCCACCGGAGGGCGGCCGCTGCGCCGTGCCTCCAGGGCGATCCCGATCACGAGGAACGGCAGGCAGAACCACGCGAGCTGCTTGATCGTGCACGCCACGCCGAGCGCCACGGGACCGAGCCAGTTGGCGATCCCTGCGGCCCTTCCGGTGGCGAAGCGGTCCCAGCGCCACGTTGCGAGGATGAGGAACGGGATGACCGCGGCGTCGGTGCCACCGGAACTGAACATCCCGATGAACAACGGGCTCACCGCGAGCAGCCCGGCCACCCAGCGCAGAGAGGAAGGGAGCAGGGCGAAGAGCACGACGACGCTGAGCAGCCATGCCGTCAGATCGACCCAGTCGACGGTCTGGTGATGGACGCCAAGTATCAGTGCGGGAATGTCGACGAGGAACGATCCGGCCGGGTACGAGACGTGGGTGACGTGACCTCCGGTGACCGTATAGGTCCAGTAGCGCGCGGGCTCGCTGAACATCGAGGCCGCTGCGGCCATTGAGGTCGTGTAGGGGTCCCGACCATGGAGCAGGGTGCGTGCTGCGAGGTCGTCGAACGCCGCCGCGTCGGTCAGGTAGAAGTGCCGGGTGTGGATGGCGATCGACTGGGACGCCGACGCTCCCGACATCGCAGCGACCATCCCACCGAGTTGCAGCCCCCGCAGCCTCGGGCTGGAGACGAGCCACGACCCCAGGACCCCGAGGATGCCCACGATGACGAGCAGGGGAGCGAGAGCCGACGCGATCGGCCCCGCCCACCAGAAGTGCCACAGGTTGAAGCCGCCCACCATGACCCCGAACCAGACGAGGGTCCACGCGAAGCGCTCGGCTGGATAAAGCCGACGGCCTTCCTCGACCTGGATCGCCCCGATCTCGTCGTCAGGACCAGGGGCTTCGACGGCTGAGCGAAGGAAGAGCCCGATGCGAGCCGCTCCCGGAGCAGGGCTGCCGTCCGCCTCCGGAACCGGGGTGGGGTCCATCGAGGACATGGGCGGCAAGTCTGCCATCATTGTTGCGGCATGGGACTTCACCGTGCCGAGCACAACCAGGTGGCGCTGGCGCTGTTCACCCCGCTCCCCCGGCGTTACGAACGCCTGGCCGAGCTCCTCTCGCTGGGGCAGAACGGTCGTTGGCGTCGGCAGATGGTGCGCTCGGTCGCCGATGCCCGGCCTGCACGGGTGCTCGGCGTGGCGTCCGGCACGGCACGAGTGGCCGTGGAGATCGCCCGACAGACCTCGGCACACGTCGTCGGCGTGGACCTCACGGTTGCGATGCTCCAACAGGGACGCCGCAACATCGACCGGCGGGACCTCGGGGATCGAATCAGCCTGGTCGGCGGGCGAGCCGAAGCGCTTCCCTTCGCGGACGCGTCCTTCGATGCGCTGACCTTCACCTATCTCCTTCGCTACGTCGACGACATCGATGCCACCCTGCGCGAGCTCGCACGCGTCGTGCGACCGGGAGCGGTCGTCGCCAGCGTCGAGTTCTTCGTCCCGCGCAACCCCATCGCTCGTGCGCTGTGGTGGCTCTACACCCGCGTCGTCCTGCCCGTCGCGGGGCTCTTGACCGGCGGGCGGCCGTGGTGGCGGGTGGGTCGGTTCCTGGGACCCAGCATCTCCGCCCACTACCGCCACCACCCCTTGGCAGAGATCGTGCAAGCCTGGCGGCACGCAGGAATCGACGAGATCGGCATCCGCATCATGAGCATGGGGGGTGGGGTCGTGATTCTCGGCCGGCGCGCCGATGCATGAAAAGGCCAGGCCCGCCTATTACGCCCTGGGGCCCGGGCGATGGCGGGATTGGTGGACGGTGCTGCACCCGCCCTATACCGCTTGGCACCTCTCCTACGTCGTCATCGGCGCTTCGCTGGCCCCCCACGTGCAGATCAGCGTGCTCGTCGCGACCCTGGTGGCATTCTTCTGCGCCGTCGGGGTCAGCGCGCACATGCTCGACGAGCTGAACGGGCGACCCCTCGGCACCCGCATCCCTTCGACGCTGTTGGTGGGGTTCGGCCTCGCCGGCGGGGCCGCGGCGATCGGGCTCGGAGCGCTCGGCGTCACCCGCGTCGGATGGTCCCTGGTTCCCTTCATCGTGGTTGGCACGGTCCTGCTCTTCGGGTACAACCTCGAGCTCTGGGGCGGCCGCCTGCACACCGACCTCGTCTTCGCGCTGGGGTGGGGCTCGTTCCCTGTGCTGACCGCCTACGTCGCGCAGGCCCGAGGGGTCTCGCTGCCAGCCTGGCTCGCCGCAGCCGGAGCCTTTGGCTTCTCGGCCGCACAGCGACATCTGAGCACGACGGCGCGACTCGTCCGACGCCGAGCCGTGGAGGTCGTCGGTTCGGTGCGGATGGCCGACGGGACGACCAGGCCCATCGACCGCTCGAGTCTGATCGCACCGGCGGAGCGAGCGCTCAACGCCCTGTCCCTGGCCATGATGACCCTGGCCGCCGCCTTCGCCACCGTTCGGCTCACCCGCTGAGCGCCCGGGCTCCCCCTCCCCGTCGTCAGGGTCCTCGATGCTCGGATCCCCCCGACCCGGTGGGCCGAGCGCCGACCCGCACCTGCGGGTCCATGAGACGCCACGGGGACGGCGCTGGTACGGTCCGGGGGGCACACTGTCGGGAATCGAGAGCCGGCGGCGAGAGGACGGCAGGTGAACAGGCACGGAGCACGCAGCGAGAACCCGATCGCGAGGCCGCCGACCTCAACCAGCCTGGCGAACCTCGCGACGCGTGGGCTGATCCGCGGTGCCGCCGCTGACGTGGCCGTCGCTCGGGAACGGGCTCGTCAGCGCAAGCTCCGCGCGCTCGCCGCGACCTTGGTGCCGATCGCCGCATGGCTCCTCGTGCGCGATTTCGTCCTGCATCGAGGAGGGTTCGGCTTCCCGAGCATCCCGAGCTCGCTCGTGCCCTATCTCCCCGCCATCGCGCTCGTCGTCATCCTCGGCGTGGTCATGCTCGCACCCTTGGTCGGGGCAGGGCGTTCTCCGCACGTGCTGTACCGACCCGAGGAGATCGACGTCCGGTTCTCCGACGTCCGCGGCGCCGACGTCGTCGTCGAGGAGGTGGAAAAGACCCTCAATCTCTTCCTCGCGCACCGCGCCTTCGCCGAGACCATGGGCGGAACTCCCCGCCGGGCCATCTTGTTCGAGGGACCGCCGGGCACCGGAAAGACCTACCTGGCGAAGGCCATGGCTGCCGAGGCGGGCGTGCCCTTCCTGTTCGTCTCCTCGTCGGCGTTCCAATCGATGTTCTACGGCCAGACGAACCGCAAGATCCGCTCGTTCTTCCGCGCGCTGCGTCACTACGCACGCCGCGAAGGCGGTGCGATCGGGTTCATCGAGGAGATCGACGCGATCGGCGCGGCGCGCAGCACTATGGGCTTCGGGCACCGTGAGGGCATTGCCGGCGTCGTCAACGAACTGCTCGTGCAGCTGCAGTCCTTCGACGCTCCTCCCGCGACGGCCCGCATCGTCAGCAAGCTCGTTGACGCGGTCAACATCTGGCTGCCCTCGTCGCGCCAGCTGCGCAGGCCCCGGTCGGTCCCTGCCAACATCTTGGTCATCGGGGCGACGAACCGTGCCGCCGATCTCGATCCGGCGCTGCTGCGTCCCGGACGCTTCGATCGCTCCATCTACTTCGACCTCCCGACGCGACCAGGGCGACGGGCGATCATCGATTACTACCTCGCCAAGAAGGCCCACGACGAGGAGCTCGACGACGACGGCAGCCGGGACACCCTCGCGGCGCTCACCGCCGGCTACACGCCGGTCATGATCGAACGGCTCCTCGACGAGGCCTTGGTCTGGGCACTTCGGCGTGGGTCCGACCGGCTCTGCTGGTCAGATATCACCCACGCCAAGATGACCGCCGAGATCGGGCTCGCGCAGGGCGCCTCGTACACCGAGGCCGAGCGGCGCATGATCGCCACCCACGAAGCGGGGCATGCGGTCGTGGCGTGGCTCGTCGGCAAGGGCCGGAAGCTCGAGGTGCTCTCCATCGTCAAGCGCAAGGAAGCACTGGGGCTGCTGGCCCACTCGGAGACCGAGGAGCGCTTCACCAAAACGCGCAGCGAGCTCGAATCTTTGATCCAGATCGCCATGGGTGGGATGGCCGCCGAGAAGGCGTTCTTCGGTGAAACCTCTTCGGGAGTGGCAGCAGATCTCAGGACCGCCACCGAGACGGCGTGCCAGATGGTCGGAGCGCTCGGAATGGGGTCGACGCTCATCTCCGCGGCTGCGCCCGAGGCTCCTGGAGCGGGGAATCTCTCGGCACGGGTGCTCGCCGACGATGCCGGTCGCGAGGAGGTCGAGCGGCTCCTGCGTCGAGCTGAGGCCGACGCGCTGGCGATGATCGAGGCGAACCGGCCCATCGTCGAAGCGCTGCGCGACGCCCTTCTCGACCGCGAAGAGCTGATCGGACGCCAGATCCTCGAGGTCATCGGCACCGCCGCCCGTCACGGCGGTCGCGCCCGGATCCCCAGCGCGAGCTGAGGAACCCGAGCACCGTCCTCCGGCGCTACTGCGGCTGGTTGGCTGCGAGCTCCTCGACCAGCTCTCTCCGGATCAACTTGCCCGTCGCACCGCGGGGCAGCTCATCCCTCACGATGACGTCATCGGGCGTCCGAGAACCTCGGAGGCGAGCCCGGACGAAGGTACGGATATCGAGCGGGTCGATGAGGTGACCGGCTTTGGGAACGATGACCGCCGCGATGCGCTGTCCCCATTCGTCATCGGGAACCCCGACGACTGCGACGTCGAGCACGTCGGGGTGACGCTCGAGGACCTCCTCGATCTCGGCCGGGGCGATGTTCTCCCCACCACGAATGATCGTGTCGTCCGAGCGACCTTCGATGAAGAGGTAACCATCCTCGTCGAAGTGCGCGAGGTCTCGCGTTGGGAACCATCCGTCTTTGTCGAGGACCGAGCCCAGGCGTTGATATTCGCCCGACACCTGTGCCCCGCGCACCCACAGCTCGCCGCTCTCGGTCATCGGCAACACCGTGCCGTCGGGTGCTCGCAGCTGGCCTTCCACGCCCGGCACGAGGCGGCCCACGGAGCCGAGGCGGGCCCGGATCTTGGGGTCCGACGAGGCGAACGCCTCGCGATGGTCCTCTGGGCCGAGGACGGCGATCGTGGAGCTGGTCTCGGTCAGGCCATAGGCGTTGACGAAGCCGACGTTCGGGAAGACCTGCATCGCATGCTCGAGGATCGTCGGCGGCATCCGGGCTCCGCCATAAGCGAGCGAACGCAAGGTCGGGGTGTCGGCGCTCGCTCCGTCGAGATGGTGCACGATGCGCGCGAGCATCGTGGGGACCACCATCGCGTGCGTGACCCCCTCCTCCCGGACCAACCGGAGCCAATGCTCGGGTTCGAAATCTGGCAGATAGACCATCCGGCGCCCGCCATAGATGTTCGTGAGCACCGTGCCCACCCCTGCTACGTGGTAGGGCGGCACGCTCACCAGGATCGCCTCGTCCGCTTCGGCTGACGCGAGCTCGACGGTCTGCAAGACGTAGGAAACGAGGTTCTCGTGGCGCAGGATGACCCCCTTGGGGGTCGAGGTGGTCCCGCTCGTGAACAGCACCACCGCAGGGCCACCCTCAGGGCCGTCCTCGGAGAGCGGTGGCGCACTGACCGCGGCCTCGAGCCAGGCCTCGCTTGCCTGGACCGCAGGTGCCGCTTCCTTGACCTGGGGGAGGTGATCCGCGTCAGCCAGGACGAGCGGATCGTCGATCTCGGCGATCAACGACCGGAGCTGTTCGGTGGACAGCCGGTAGTTGAGGGGAACGAACGGCGTTCCGGCGCGGGCGGCTGCGAAGATGAGGACCGGGACGACAGGCCCGTTGACCCCGACGAAGATGACGTGGTGAGCGCCGGAATCCCGGATGAGGGTCGCTCCGCCGGAGGATGCCTGCGAGACCTGCTGATAGGTCATTCCGCCATTCCGGGAACCGATCGCGACGCGATCGCCGTAGATGTCCGATGCGATGCTCAACAGGCTGGCGATGCTCACCTGACCTCAGAACCCCCTGGTTCACTCCGCGCTTGGCTCGCCGCGAGAACACTTGACATCCCGCGCACGGGTGAACCGACTGTACCTGCTGGTGCCGACACACGACCAACCAGCGTGAAGAAGCGCCGGGCCCGCGATGCAAGATCGACGCGCGGAGACCCGCTGACGCTGCTCAGATCCGTGGATCGCTCGGTAGCTCCTCCTCGGTGAAGGAGATCACCGCTCCGAACGCATCAGCCGGCTCGATGGTGAAGGTGGCGGGCCCGTCGCGGCGCGTCCCGACGCCGAGAGTCTCGCAGTGACGGGCCGCGGCCCTGAGGTCGCGCACCTTGAAGGTCAGCGAGTGGGGAAGCTCACCGTGCTGCGCGAGATCCCTGGCCAGCGCAGAGTCCTCCGTGTTGGGCCTGGCGAGCTCCACCACGGTCTCGGTCCCGACGAGGACGAACACGCTGTCGACCTCCCTCGTCGAGCGCGCGTGGAACGCCTTGGCACCCAGGCAGCGCTCGTAGAAGTCCTGGGCCCGGTCGAGGTCGGTGACGACGGTCGTGATGTGCGAGCAGCGCTCGAGCTGCAGCGGCCCTTCGAGCCAGCGCCGAGCGGAGAAGTCGGCGGCGAGGTGAGGATCGTGCATCGCTGCCTCCGCGCGGGTCTGGATCTCGAGCTGGCCGAAGGTGTCCTTGGGATGGGTGAAGATCGTAGCTGGGATTGCCCCCTCCTCCATGGGATAGGGGATGATGACCCTCACCCCGTATGCTCGAAGCCGCTCGATCAACGGCATCATGTCGTCGACGTCGACGAACCACGCCATCGAGTGCAGGTGCTGGCCGTGGCGGTTCCGGAACTTGGGGAGCGGCGCCTGCTGGTCCTCGGGCGCTCTGCTCGGTTCCATGATCTCGAGCACGAAGTTCGCTCCGATGACGCCGATCGATGCCCATCGCTTGTCGAAGTCGCTCCAGTGCTTGGGCACGAAAACCTCGGGGTCAAACAGCCGGTCGTAGAAGGCCTGGGCCCGATCGAAGTCGTCGACGATGTGCATGACGTGGAAGAGCTCGCGAATCGGCACGGCCGTCCTGTCTACTACGTCAGCCCCGCACCCGTCAGATGCCCTCGGAGTGCCTCGGAGCGTGTGCAGCTCGGCTGGTGGCCCAGGGCTGTTCAGCCGCCGTGAAGCGCCTCGGGCGCGAACTGCACGACCTGGTCATCGAGCGCCAACACGACCCGGGGCTGCCGACCGACATGAGACTCGGCGACGAGCGCGACGGCCGTTCCCCAAGAACTGAACCGGATCACGTGGCGGGCAAAAGGCATCGGCCCCTCGTCGACCCGGACCGCGACGATCCCGTGCGCGGACATCTCCAGTGCCGATCGCTGCATGCGTTCCATCGCCGACTCCCGCGCTGCATACAGCGCCTGCGTGTAGTTGACGAGCTCGACGTTTTGCGTCGACTGTCGCAGGACGGTGCCCGCCGTCCGGCGCGGGGCGTACACGAAGCTCGCGCCGAACGCGAGCCCGACGGGGGCCCAGCCAGAGCCCTGGAGCAAGGCGAAGTCCCGAGCAGAGAGATCGGACACGAAGGGCCGTTGCCGGCGAGCAGCTCGACCCACCGGTCGAACTGCCGTGCCGGTGAGCTCCACGTCGACGTGGCGCGGATGGATCTCGATGGCGACGCGAACGCCGACGGCACCGTGTCCGCCCACCGATGCGCATTGGTCCTCCATACGCCGGGACGCGCTGGTCATGGCCATGGCGTGGGCCGAGGATGCAGGATCGAGCGCTCCTTGTCCCCAGGTCCAGATCCCCACGGGAATCGACACCACCGAGGCACCAAAGATGAGGTCGATGGGTTCCCAGCCGATCGAATGGAGCAGGAGCGCCTCGTCGATCGACAGGTCCGATGTCACCCCACGATCGGTGCCCGACGTTTTCCCCTCCGGCGCTGCAAACGCCCGAGCGACCTCGGCACGAAGGTCTGCGAACGCCGCACCGGGAATGTCGTCGCCGCTCACGACAACCGGACCGTGACCACCGGTGCTTCGATCGGGTCGAAGTCCTTGAAACGACGAACCCGGGTGCCCCGAAGCGTACACTCCACGACTTGATCGCCCTCGCCGAGCTCGCGCACGAACGAGCCCACGAGGGCGCCATGCAGGATGTCGCCACCAAGCCGTTGTCGAAGGCGCTCCTTGGCGATCTGGCGCGCAGCAATCCGGGCTTCGGTGACCTGATCGACTTCCTGGGCGGCCCCGAGCGAACCGCCACCGGCCCATCCGGACGCCCCGATGGCGCCCATCGAGTACCCATACCCCTCCATCAGCGCTCGCGTCATGCAATAGCTCCAGACACGAACGGAACTCAACGTGGCGACGACCGAAACCGGTGCGAAGCCCGCTTCGATCAGCTTCGCCAGACGCTGGCCTGCCAGGTAGGTGCTCCATGGGTCCGACGCTGCTCCCTGCGCGGCGCCCTCGAGTTTCACCGCGGTCCCAAGCACGTGGAACTCGGTGACATTTGCCTGGGTCGAGCGCGAGGTGTCCTTCACGCCGATCACCCCGTTCGCCCCGAGTGCCCGAGCCTCCTCCAACATCCGAGCGAACGCCGAATCGAACCCCGCAGCCCAGGCATCCTCCACCCAGGTCTGCTCGGCGTTCTGGCCCCAGGTCGGGTGTTCGGCCGAGACGAACCCATGTGGGCAGTACCAGACACGTGAGTACCCCCCGTCTCCAACACCCAGCGGCGACAGGCCCCGCAGGGACTGCGCTCCGCCGTACCAGCCCCACTGCATCGCGCAGAACCCCTGGACGAGGCCGACCGGGCGAAGCCCCATCTGCAGGCATGCGGCGAAGTCAGGGACCGTGAGCCCCGAGGAGAACGACTCGGTGGCCAGCCGGCGCTCCGCCGCTTCAGGAACCGAGGAACCGGTCAATTGTCGAGGGAGATGATTGCCATCGGCTTGGGCAAAGTGACCTCGTCGCCCCGTTTGGCCACCGCGGTCCCCAACGACAGGAATTCGATCGTGTGGGAACCCCATTGGTGGGACTTCTCCTCGAGGCGAACGCCGACGATGCCCGTCGCCTCGAGCCTGGTTGCCTCGTCCTGCATCCGGGTCATGGCGAGCTCGCGCGCCTCGTAGAGCGCCTGGGTGAAGTTGGGAAGCTCGACGTTCTGACCCACGGTCCCGATCGCCTGTGCGAGTCCTCGATGCGCGATGTGATACACGCAGGTCCCCATCACGAGCCCCTGTGGGACGTAACCCGTTTGCATGATGGTCCAGAAGTCCTGGCCGGAGAGGTCAGAGGTGAACGGCTTGCCGAGCACGTTGCGATAGGAACCCCCGTCTTCTGCTTTCACCGCTGTGCCCATCGCGACGAACTCGGCGGCGTCGCTGCCCCATTCGTAGTAATTGACGTCGAGCCGCACGCCGACGACACCGTCGGCGCCAAGGACCTCGGCTTCCTCCTCCATTCGGGTCATCGCCAGCTCCCGAGCGTTGTACATCGCCTCGGTCAGCTTCGTGAGCTCCTGACTCTTGCTCCAGCGCCGCGTCTGGACGCCAGTGTGGTGGATCGACGACCCCATCACGAAGCCCAGAGGATGGAACCCTGCCTCTTTGACCAGCAGGAATTCGTTCACCGACAGATCGGAGGTGAAGAGCCCCCGCTCGAGCTCCTCGAGCCGGTGGCCCACGTCCTTGGGCAGGCCTTCAGGGTTTCCACCGCTCATGTCGCTCCTCCGCTCACCCTGCGCCGCCAGGTCGGCCGCCGCCGATCACCATGATCGTTCCCGCACCGCAAACGTTGCACACGACTTGCTGCACGACGAGCTGACGACGCTGCGATCAAGATCTTCCTCCGATCATGATCCGCTCCAACGCGATGCGAGCGGACTCGCTGGCTTCGGCCTCTGCCTTGAGGGAGCGGAGGAGCCGCTTCAACCACTCCTCGATGGTCAGTTGCTCGCTTCGGATCCGGATCCCACCTGAAGAATGCCCGACCGTACACCGTACGGTGCCGCCGTCGAGCTCAACCCGGTACTGGTCCCCTCCGAGCTCGATCTGTAGAGAACGGATCTCCTCGGATCGCCGCAGCAAGCCGCCACGGCGCTCGACGGAGAGACGAGGCCCCAATGTCTCGCCGAGCTGGCGCGCCAGGACCTTCAACATGATCCCGACGTCGGTACCGCTCGCCTGCAACCCGGCGATCGCCAAGTCCAGATCGAACGCGTCGTCCGCGTCATCTGCCACGAACACCGATTCTACGACCAGAACCCTCACCGGCCGATGGCGAGGCCAAAGACCGCCGGCAAGGCAACGACAAGCGTTGCCCGCCGTGCCGATGCACGGGTCCGTCCTGCCTGGGATCAGCCGGCTGCCTCATCAGAGGCTCTCGATCCCAGGTTCACCGTGGCCGAAATTCCCTTGGCGCAGCCACTGTGTCATGTGACCAGCAGGATCCCTTTTGACTGGCTGCTTGACGGCTAGAGACAGAAGTTGTAAAGGTCCCAAATGACAGACGGTACCGCGGCGCAGGTCCCGCCGGACGACCTGAGCGGTTTCGACCCCTTCAGTCCTGCCCAGCGCGGAACTCATCACGAGGTCATGGCGCAGTTCCGCTCTCGTTGTCCCGTGGCGAAGGTGGCGTCGGGCATGGTCGTGCTCAGTTGCTACCAGGACGTCCGAGCGGCTCTCTCCGACCGCCGCCTGCTCAATTCCCATGCCAGCCGAGCGCCGGGAGTGTTGGTTCCCAAGGAAGATCGGCTGATGTTCTTCGAATACGACGCTCCCGAGCACACCGCTCTGCGTAGGCTGATGCTGGACCTCCTGTCAGCAAAGCAGGCCGCCCGCCAGATCCCCTTCATCCGGACGACTTCCAGGGAGCTTTTTGGGATGCTTGTGAAGGCGGGCGGCGGTGACGTCGTCAACCAGCTCAGCGTTCCGCTGAGCGGCAGGATGATGATGCGGCTCGCGGGTTTCCCCACCGAAGACGCTCCGCAGTGGCGCGAGTGGATTCGCGACCACGCGGTGTCTGGTTTCGCCTTCACCAACCGAAACGATCGAGGTGTCGGTTACGCCGAGTGCTACCCGGATGTCCTTGCGTACATAGACGAACATGTGGCGATGCGGGCCGCTCGAATGGACCGCCCCGACGACGTTCTCACCCGCGTCGTAGAGGCTCGTATCAACGGCCAACCACTGACGCCGACCCAGAAGCGCATGATCATGTTCAGTGTCGTATCAGCCGGCGCCAACACCCTCACCAACTTCATCAGCAACACGGTGCTGTCCGTAGCTCGAGAACGCCGACTCCTCGACATGCTGAGGGCCGATCCCACACTCGTTCCCGTCGCTGTTGAAGAATCGCTACGCCGCGATGCTCCAAGCATGTACATCACCCGAGTGTGCCAGCACCAGACCGAGATCGCGGGAACGACCATCCAAGCAGGGGAGAAGCTCCTGCTTGGATTGGCTTCGGCGAACCGAGACGAGTCGGTCTACCCCCATGCGGAGGAGTTCCGGTTGGACCGGGCTCAGCAACCTCCGCACCTCGCGTTCGGCTGGGGTGCTCACCTCTGTCTCGGCGCCCCGCTGACTCGGCAAGTGGGGACGACCATGCTCGAGACGCTCATCGATCTTGTCGATACGATCGAATTGGAACCTGGGAAGGTCCCGGTGCCCTATTTGTCTGTGCAAGGCAACGGGCTCGACGAGCTGCGCGTTCGTGTACGCGGGCGCAGCGGCTTGACGCGTGGGTTGATGCCGAGACTTTACGATGAGTGATCATTGGGGCTACGCCCGCCTGAGCGAATTCTCCCTCGACGAACAGGAAATCGTCGCGAGGGGTAGCGGTGCAACGCCCGACGGCTTCGTGCGCACGCAACAAGGCGCCGGTTCGCTCCCCGTGTTGTCGACATTCGTGCCCGAGCCAAACCCGATGCTCGTCGATACGCGAGCCCGCTGGCGCGCAGGCCGACCTCTTCCAGGCGCGCCATGCCTCGTGCTGGCCGACGAGTGAGTGGCCTACGCCCGCCAGCTCTGCGCCACCGACGAGCATCTGGGTGGCAGTTTCGAAGCCCGCCTTTGCTTCGTGTCGGCCGCCCGCTCGACAGACCAGGCGCTCCCCGTCATGAGCCTCTCGCCCAGTCTCGATTGATTCCTCCCCCAGCGTGCCGGGGAACAGCGGCTCAAGTGTTGAGCTGAGGCGGCCTCAGCTGCGCAGAGTGATCGGGCGCGTCGAGCCCCTCTGGCACCTCGCCTCAGCCGAGGAGAGCTTCGAGCTCCCACCGCCACCCCCCACTGAGGCTTCGGCCCGTTGGGCCGTCGTCATGATCGTGCTCGGGCCGGTTGAGGTCTCCACACGATCAGATTCGTCGACCATGTCCTTGGCACATACTGCTGCCCGGAGCCGACGTGCGGGCGATCTTGAACGACAACGACCCGAAGCACGTCGCCTCCGACTTGTCGGCCCACCTCGCGGCCAAAGGGCTCGAGCATCTCCGCATCCCGCGGAACGCAACGCGGTCTGCAGAGCGCTTCCACGGCACGATCCTCAATGACCATCAACCAGGGGGCCTGTTTGCCACCGGCATTCTTGGGCCTGGAAGGCTTGCCCGCGCCAGGGTTCAGGTTCCGGCCGGGCATGGGGCATGGGACATCCAAGGGTGGCCTTTGACGCGGTCGTTAGTGCGGTGACGGCAAGACGTCGTTCTTTTTGATGGCGGAAAGGAGCTGCGCAGGTGGGCTGAGGAGTCCCTGGGATTCGGTCCAATTACTGCTCGGAAAGGATCGCTGCCAACTCGGCGAGTGGGTCGCGAACGACGGGGCCGGTGACTTCGACCAATGCCGCGATGATCACGCCGTTGAAGGCGAACGGCGCCTCGTAACCGTCGCCGACCGCTGGGCCCCACTCGTACCCGCACGTCAGGCCGACCCCGAGGCCGTTGAACGCCGAAGGGGTGAAGCGCTCGACCACCCCCGAGGCGACGACCTCGCCGTCGGTATGCAACTGCACCGTCCCGCCGGGCCCGTCGTCTTTGGCGAAGGAGAACCCGACGCGATGGCGCCCAGGCGCCAGGAGCTCCGGAGCGCTCACGACGTGACGCTGCTTGCCGTACAGGTTGTGCACGTATCGAAGCTGCCCTTCGAGGACGTGCAGGGACCAACCGCCCAGCGCGGAGCCGAGCGCGACGAGCACGCCCTGGGCAACCCGATCGGCAGGCACCTCGATCTCGACGTTGACAGCGTGGGAACGGTTCCGGATGTCAAGGGCCGTCCCTTCGGGAACAGGAGCGCCGCCAGGGAAGTAGCGCTGCACCGTGCGCGGCGCCCGGAAGTCGGGCTTCGGATGCACGAGGCTCCACAGCACTCTGTTGTCGAGCGGCAGGACGTCGTTGCGTTCGGCCTCCTCCCACCAGCGCGCGACCAAGTCGTTCAGCTTGTCCGGATGCTGCGCGGCGACGTCGACCATCTCGGAGAGATCCTCGGCGACGTGATAGAGCTCCCAGACGTCGTTGTCGAAACTGTCGTTTGGATTCAGCCCGTCGCCGTAGAGAGGACCCACGGGATGGTAGGTCACGGCCTTCCATCCTTCGTGGTAGATCGCCCGCGACCCGAACATCTCGAAGTACTGAGTGACATGTCGTTCCGGTTCTCGCGCACCTTCGGGATGCAGCAGGTAGGCGAAGCTCGTCCCGTCGATCCTGGATTGAGGAACGTGATCGATCTCCTCGGGGGCTTCGAGCCCGCAGAGCTCGAGCACGGTCGGCAGGACGTCGATGGCATGGACGAACTGGTGGCGAATCCCACCCGCGCTGTCGGCCAGCTCGGCTCCCCAGCTGACGATGCAGGGGTCAGCCACACCACCTTCGTGAACCTCGCGCTTCCAGCGCTTGAACGGGGTGTTGCCCGCCATGGTCCAGCCCCAGGGGTAGTTGTTGTGGGTGAGCGGCCCGCCGATCTCGTCGATCCGACGGTGCATCTCCGAAAGGTCGGCAGGGTCGAGGTTCATCAGGCGGACGTCGTTGATCGATCCTTGTGCCCCGCCCTCTGCGCTGGCACCGTTGTCGGAGACGACGAAGATCAGCGTGTCGGACAGCTCGCCGATGTCCTCGAGGAAGCGGAGCAACCTCCCGATCTGCTCGTCGGCATGTGAGAGGAAGCCGGCGAAGCACTCCATGAACCGAGCTGCGACTTGACGCTCGACATCGCTCAGGCTCTCCCATGCCGGCACCCAGGGCGGGCGAGGGGAGAGCCCCGTTCCTTGAGGAAGGATCCCCATCGCCAGCTGGCGGGCATAGGTGCGCTCGCGCCAACGGTCCCAGCCGTCGTCGAAGTGTCCTCCGTAGCGCTCGATCCACGGACGTGGCGCTTGATGCGGAGAGTGACACGCGCCGGTGCAGAAGTACAAGAAGAAATGCTTCTCGGGATCGGCGGCCCGCAGATCAGCGATGAAGGAGATCGCGTGGTCGGCCAGATCCTCGCTCAGGTGGTACCCGTCCCCGACGCTGCGCGGTGGCCGAACCGCATGGTTGTCGTGGAACAGGGCAGGAACGAACTGGTGCGTCTCTCCGCCGTGAAAGCCATACCATCGCTCGAAGCCTCGACCCAGGGGCCAGGTCGAGCGGGACGCTCCCATGTGGGTCTCGTCCGCAGGTGTCAGGTGCCACTTTCCGACGGCGTAGGTGGCATAGCCTTCTGCACGCAGGATCTCCGAGAGGTAGCCGTTCTCCTTGGGTGGCTTTCCCCAGTACCCCGGATACCCCATGGCCAGCTCCGCGACTCGGCCCATGCCATTTCGGTGATGGTTGCGCCCCGTGAGTAGGCAGGCACGCGTGGGAGAACACAACGCCGTCGTGTGAAAGTTCGCCAGCCGGATCCCGGTCGCAGCGAGCCGGTCGATCGACGGGGTGTCGATGTCGGACCCGTAACATCCCAACTGTGCAAAGCCGACGTCGTCGAGCACGATGAGCACGACGTTGGGCCCTGTCGTGGCTCGCGGCTCAGGGGGCCACCACGGCTGGGAGGATCGCCAATCTCGCCCGACCACCCCTTGGAATGACGACCGGGTCGTCATGGTGCCGGGGCTTGTGCGCGGGTCGTCATGGTGCCGGGGAAGCGTGCCATAGTGGGGAGGTGACGAGCGAACCTCGAGACATCGAGTACACAGCCCATGAGCTCCGAACCTTCCTGAAGCGCTTCGCCGAGATCGATCCGACGCCTCATGACACGGCAGTCTTGGGCGAGCACCTCGTCGCGCTTGCAGAGAGCGTGGCGCACCTTGCCCACCGAGTTGTCGAGTTGACGGCGCAACTCGACGACCTTGCCGAGCGCGTCGATGCGCTTTCGCCGATGCAAGATCCCCATTAGCTGCCTCCACCGGGCTGCGCGCCACCCGGAACCGTTCGGACATCCACTTCTGGTGGGAGAGGAGGGAGCCTCAGCATGGCAACGGCCAGGGCGAAGATCGGCAGGACGGCCGTTCCGTACCACGGGTGGTACCAAGTCGTAGTGGCGAACCACCCACCAATCGCGAAGATGTAGACAGCGGTCCCGATGGCAGTCATCGCGATCTGCTCAGGACGAACGACCCCGAGGACGCTGGAAGCATAGAGAGCAGCAGCAGCGACGCTTACCACCAGCAATGCCAGCAACCATCCCGCCCGTGCCGTCGTCCCCGCTGCTTCGTTCTGGGTGATCAAGGTGTTGAGGAACAAGTACGCACCCACAACCTCCGGTGGAACGTACTTGATCAGCTTCGTGATGTAGTCATCTGCCGTCGGTGGGTTGAGCGCGTTCTGCCCGGGAGCGCTCCCTGCGAGGGTGCGCGGCAGTGGGCCCTGACCTGCTTGTGCAGCCAGGTAATGGGCCACGTCCTCGTCGGTGATGATGTTGCGGTTGAGCGGCACGCCTTGGTTCCCTCCCTGGTCCCTTCACTACGAGCAGTATCGAGAGAACGGATCGACAGGTCAAGCGGCCACCTGGTCAGCGACCGATCTCCGCCCACACCACCTTCCCGCCGTCGAGGAATTCTGCGCCCCATCGACTCGCGATCCCAGCAACGATGTCCAGCCCGCGACCGGAGAACTCCGCTCGCGAAGGACCTGTGGGCGTCGCAGGCCGCGGATCGCTGTCCTGCACCGAGATCCGAATGCTTTCGTCGCCGATCATCACTCGGAGCGTGAAGGACGAGCGAGCGTGCACCACCGCGTTCGTTGCAAGTTCTGTGACGACGAGAGCTGCGTTGTGCACTGCCTCGACGCCGCCCCAGTCGCCGAGGACCTCCATCACGAAATGACGAGCCGAACGCGGAGCATGCTCCAATGCCTGGAACGTCCGCTCGAACGTCGCCAACGTGTCGGAGGTGCCCGAAGGTCGCCGCGGTGCAGCGAACGAGGCTAAGTCATCGGGGACGGGCCCGACGACCTCGGAATGCAGCCTCCGAATCCTGCGAACCCATGAACCGTCTGCCCTCGGATCGAGGAGCATGGCGGGGTATGAGCAAAGCAACGAGAGCGGCTTCCCTTCGGTCAGCGTGTTCCAGAGCACCTCGAGCTCGATCGCCGCTGCGACGTTGCCGGCTTCCCAGAGGCAGCCGACCATCCCACCGAAGAGGCTGACCGGCCGCCCTCCGGCGATGGCCGAGCGAACGATCGAACCGATGACGGAATCGAACCGACGAGGATCGGGGCCTCCGGCGTCCATGAAGCCCCCCAGCGTCTCCTCGGCGTCGAGCACGATCAGGGCGCCGTCGTCCAGGGCTGCCTCGACGTCGTGGCCGGCTGCTCTGAACGCCTGTTCGAACGCACAGCGATGGGCCTCGCCAGCCACGACAACGGCCAAATGGCATGCCCGGATCGCCGCGACGACGAACGTGCACACCTGCTCGACGAGCCCCTCTTCACTCTCGTAAAAGGACAAGAGGTGCCGCGCCTGGTGCCTCGCGGCTGCCGGAGGGACCGTTGTCACGAGCCCTTCATACCCTTCTCGGCATCGGAACGATCAAAATCACGCCGAGTAACGGAACCTTGGCAGGGCCGGGCCTACTACCACCTCTACCGAGGAGCCGGAGGGCGGTCATTATCCATCTCGACCAGTGCTGACCGCAGCGCCTGGAGCAAGGAGCGATCCAACGCACCAAACGCGGGGGGAACCTCGAAGAAACGCTGTTCGAGTAGCTGTTTCATCTTGACCCCGTCGGGAGTGAGCGCGATCGCCTTGACCCGACGATCCCGGGCAAGGCTGCGCCGTTCGACCAGGCCGCGTTCTTCGAGACGATCCACCAGCCATGTCACCGTTGATGCGTCACAGTGGAACGCCTGCGCGAGCGCGCCCATCGTCGGCTGGGTTCCGGGCTCGAGAACGAGCAAGGCGCGCATGTGGCCGGGAGTCAGGCCCAAGTCGCGAAGAGTGGCCGAGGATTGCACGAATCGCTCCATCGTTCGCTGGAGCAGTTGGCGCCAGACCGCTTGCGCAAGGCTCTCCTCGCTCCCGGTGACTCCGTTCGCCCGCCGTCCCGACACCACACTCGACCTGCCGCTCGATGATCCAGTCCTCGGATTCCCAAGATTATTTCATAACTAAGTCAATTTGATTATTCAAACTAGTCTTCCTAGGATCTCCTGCGTGGCCCATGCCATCTCTGTCGAGGGCCTCACCAAGCGTTTTCGCCGCCTCCAGGCGCTCGACGGCATCAGTTTCCAGGTCGATCGCGCGACGGTCTTCGGCCTGCTCGGTCCGAACGGTGCTGGCAAGACCACGACCGTCCGCGTGCTCGCAACGATCATCCGCCCCGATGGTGGACGCGCCGAGGTCCTCGGCCACGACGTGGTCCACGACCCCGAGTCGGTCCGCGCCAGCATCGGTCTCGCGGGTCAGTACGCGGCGGTTGACCCGAACCTGACGGCATTGGAGAACCTCCGCCTTGTTGGTCAACTCACAGCGCTAGGACGTCGAGCACTGCACGAGCGCGCTTGGGAGCTGCTTGAGATCTTCGGATTGAAAGAGGCCGCCAACCGGCCCGTGCGCACGTTCTCAGGCGGCATGCGTCGGCGTCTTGACGTGGCCGCCGCGCTCGTGCACCGGCCACCTGTCCTGTTCCTCGACGAACCGACCACGGGGCTCGACATCGAGGGGCGTCGCGAGCTGTGGAAGATGATCCGTGACCTCGTTCAATCTGGAACCACCGTGTTGCTCACGACCCAATACCTTGAGGAGGCGGATCGTCTGGCTGATCGCATCGCGGTCATCGACGGAGGCAAGGTTGTCGTCGATGATCGGCCTGAATCCTTGAAGGCTCGACTGGGAACCACGGTGCTCGAACTGACGTTCTCGGATGAACCGACCGCGCTCGATGCGCTCACCCGAATCCAGAGCATGGGCATCCAGGCCGAAGCAGAACGCGAGCTCGTGAGGATCACGACCTCGGACAGCGCCGCTGTCCTTCTCAACGTGCTTCGAGCGGTCGATGTGAACGGAGCCCCGCCGAAAGCGATCTCGATGCGCGAGCCAACCCTCGATGATGTGTTCCTGGCCATCACCGGGCACCATGCCAAGGCCCGCGAGGACCAGTCCCGGCCCGTCCTTTCGTCCCCGCAGCCAAAGGGTGCACCATGAGTCAGCGGACGGCATTCCGCCATCCCTGGACTCGCGCGTTGCGCGATGGGGTCGCAGTCGCTCGCCGGAACCTCATCGCGTATCGGCGTGTTCCCCAGTTGCTGGTCTTCTCGACGATCCAACCGGTGATCTTCGTCTTGATGTTCCGCTACGTGTTCGGTGGCGCGATCCGGCCGACGGGAAGATTCCCCTACGTGGACTTCCTCATGCCAGGCATCTTCGTCCAGACGGTCGTCTTCGGATCCATGGCCGCGGCCATCGGACTCGCAACGGACATGCAGAGCGGTTTGCTCGAACGCTTTCGCTCACTGCCCATGGCGCGTTCTGCCGTGCTGACCGGAAGGACGCTGGCCGACTTGACTCGCAACGTCGGCGTCGCGGTACTGATGTCCGGCGTGGGCTTCGCAGTGGGCTTCCGGATCCACACGAACACGGTGGCATTCCTCGCCGGCATGCTCTTGGTGCTTTTGTTCGGCTATGCGTTCTCGTGGATCTTTGCCAGCGTCGGGCTGTTCGTCGGCGACCCCGAAGCGGCGCAGGCAGCCGCCTTCCCGGTGATGGCGCCACTGGTGTTCGCTTCGTCGGCCTTCATCCCGGTGTCCTCGATGCCCGGCTGGCTCCAAGCCTTTGCCGCGCACCAGCCCGTCTCGGTGACCGCCACGGCCGTGCGTTCCCTGTTCCTCGGCGGACCCACGGCGAACAACGTCATCGGAGCCGTCGCGTGGTGCGTTGGCATTCTCGTCGTCGCCTTCCCCCTCGCCGTCTGGCGCTACCGCAACGCGGTCTGACCAGACCCGCTGGAACAGCGCTGTGCGGGACGCGCTTGGCTGCCCGCAGCCGGTGAGACCTCAGCCGGTGAACCAGGTCCCCGCATCGTTGACGAGCGTCTGACCCGTCATCTTCGCGCTGTCGTCTGACGCCAGGAACAAGACGACACCGGTCATGTCCTCGGGCTCAAGCGTGCTTCGGAGTGCAGAGACTTCGGTGAGGCGGTCGACGATCGCTTGAGGGACCACGGCCTTGGTGGCAGGCGACATCGTGACGCCCGGGCAGACCGCGTTGACCCTGATGTTGCGTACCCCGAGCGTCCTGGCCATCTCACGGGTCTGGAAGATGATCATCCACTTGGTGAGCCCGTAGCCGTGTGGAAAGACCGAGGGGGCCGGGGCATCCTCGGGGGCTGTGAAGACCCCGGAAAGGGGGAGGGGGAAGGCGGCCGTCGACGAGATGTTGATGATGGAGCCGCTGCGCTGCTCCCAAAGGTACGGGACGACCGCATTGGAAGCATTCACCATCCCCATGAAATTGACGGCGAGGAACTGCTCCCAGGTCGCCGTCAGCTGGTCGAACATCAAGCCGGCGTTGTTGACGAGGCAGTCGATCCTGCCGAGCTCCGCCACGACGGTCCTCGCCATCTCCCCCATCGCACCAGGATCGGCCACGTCCGCCTTCAGGCTGAGTGCCCGCCGCCCCATCGCCTCGATGGCTGCGACCACCTCACGGGCTTGATCGATCCGCGTCAGGTCGACGATGGCGACGTCGGCACCCTCCGAGGCCAGCCGGCACGCGTACGCAGCGCCGATCCCCTGGGCAGCGCCGGTGACGATGCAGACCTTGCCCTCCATTCGGTCGCCCATCGAGATCCCCTCCCTTCGGTCCGCCGACGGGTGCCGGCCACAGGCGGCAGCGTGAGAGCGCAGGATAGCCTCGGGCTCCAAGGAGGATCTCGGGCCAGCGGAACCGCTCAGGAGGACAACGATGGTGACCACCACCGGCGCAGGAAGGTTCGTCGGGCAATCCGTGCAGAGGAAAGAGGACCCGCGGTTGCTGACGGGCCACGGGGAGTACGTCGACGACGTGACGCTCCCTGGCATGTGCTACGCAGCCTTCCTCCGCAGCGACGTCGCGCGAGCGCGGATCATCAGGCTCGACACCGCCGCGGCCCTCGAGGCGCCGGGCGTGCGCGCAGTCTTCACCGGGCCCGAGCTCGAGGCGGCACAGGGTGAGGTCTTCTTCTCCATGCTCGGGGGCGTCTCCTTCCTCCCCTTTCGACCCCTGGCCAACGGTGACGTCCGTTTCGTCGGCGACCCGGTCGCCCTGGTGATCGCCGACAGTCGTTACCGGGCCGAGGACGCCTGCGAGCTCATCGACGTCGAGTACGAGGTCCTCGACCCCGTCGTCGACTATCTCTCCGCCGACGGCCCCGACCGGCCGCCCGTCACCACCGAGATGCCCTCGAACGTCTTGGTGGCGTCGCCTTTCACTGCACTGGGCCCCGACCTGGAGAAGGCCTTCGCCGAGGCGGACCATGTGATCGAGGCTGCGATCGAATCGCACCGCTACATCAACGTGCCCATGGAAGGCCGAGGCATCGTGGCGTCATGGGACGCCGGGCGCGGCGAACTCACCGTGGCGATCGCCACGCAGGCCGTGCACATGTCCCGGGAGTTCTTCTCGCACTACTTAGGCATCCCACAGACCAAGATCACGGTGGCCATGCGCGACATCGGCGGGGGATTCGGCCAGAAGCAGTTCGTCGGGCGGGAAGAGGCCGCGGTGGTGTTGGCGGCGCGCGCGCTCGGCGTGCCCATCAAATGGATCGAGGACCGCCGGGAGAACCTGGTCTCGGCACCTCATGCACGCAACGAGCGCGGCCAGCTCCGGATGGCGCTCGACGCCGACGGCACGATCAAGGCGATCACCGTCGACAATCGCTCCGATGCCGGCGCGTACCCGGTGGTGCCGGCATCGCTGGACACCACGCTGCTTCCCGGGCCCTACAAAATCCCCAACCTCGGCTTTGCCACTGCGACCCTCTTCACCAACACCATGGGCAAGGGGGCGTACCGCGGCCCGTGGATGTTCGAGACGACGGCACGGGAGATGATGATCGACTACGCAGCCCGAGAGATGGGCATCGACCCGATCGAGCTCCGGCGCAAGAACCTTCTCCGCGCGTCCGACCTTCCCTTTACCAACCCTGCCGGGAGAGTGTTCACCGAGATCACCCCGGCAGAGACCTTCGAACAGGCCCTCGAGATCCTCGACTACCCGAGCTTCCGCCGTGAGCAAGAGGCGGCTCGGGCGAAAGGCCGCTGGATCGGCGTCGGGGCCGGCGTGTACGTCGAGCCCACCGGCATGCGCTACGGGTCGCTGGCCACGGAGTCGGCCACGGTGCGCGTCGAGACCAACGGAGAGGTCACCGTGCTGTGCAGCTCGACCTCGCACGGCCAAGGCATCGAGACGGCAATGGCCCAGATCGTTGCGGATGCACTCGGTGCCGACATCGACCAGGTCACCGTCGTCCAGGGCACGACGCACACCCCGTACGGACCGGGCACCGGCGGCTCGAGAACTGCGGTCATCTCAGGTGGCGCGGCGAGGGAGGCAGGGGTCGCGGTGCGCGAACGCGTGCTTGCGATCGCTGCGCACCTCATGGAAGCAGCGGTCGAGGACCTCGAGATCTCGGGCGGCGTCATCACGGTGAAGGGGTCCCCAGAACCCTCGCTCGGGCTCGCTCAGGTGGCCCAGGCCGCCATGTACGGCGCCAACGACCTTCCGCCGGAGATCGATGCCACCCTGGAGTTCACCGCACGCTTTCGCCCCAGCGAGCAGGTCACGTGGTCCAATGCCGCGCATCTGTGTGTGGTCGAAATCGACCGGGAAACCTATGTGCCTCGCGTCCTTCGCTACATCGTGAGCGAGGACTGCGGGAAGATGATCAATCCGATGATCGTCGACGGGCAAGTCAGCGGTGGTGTCGTGCAGGGGATCGGCGGCGTGCTGCTCGAGAACTTCGTCTACGACGACGCGGGCAACCCGCTCACCACGACCTTCATGGACTACTTGCTCCCCACCGCCACCGATGTCCCGATGATCGAGATCTCGCACCTCGAGACGCCGTCGTCGACCAACCCAGGGGGTTACAAGGGTGTCGGCGAAGGCGGCGCGATCGGCTCCCATGCCGCCGTTGCCAATGCCATCGGCGACGCGCTAGCCCACCTGGGGGTTCGGGTGACCAAGACCCCGCTCGGGCCGAACGAGATCTTCGAGCTCGTCGCAGCGGCCGGCTGACGCCGAGGTGCCCGCTCGCTGGCTCGGGCCCCTGGACGACCGGCGGACACTCCGAGACGACGGCGTGCCGGTAGATTAGACGCCCTGTTCCAAGCGGCACGGTGGCGAGCCGACAGGCTGGCGCTGATCCGCTGCACACATCGACTGACAAGGGGGTATGGGTGCCCACAGGAGCGGACACGCTCGAGGCTCGGCGAGTGCTCGTCGTCGGCGCATCAGCAGGGATCGGCAAGGTTATCGGTCAGCGATTGGTCCGTGAGGGTGCGCATGTGGCCTTCGCTGCACGTCGTGGTGCGGCCTGCAAGGAGGCCGCGGCGGAGGCGGGCGGGGTGGCCGTCGGCCTGACGTGCGACGTTACGGACCCCGAGCTCTGTGAGCGGGTGGTCGCCGAGACCGTCGAACAGCTCGGTCGCCTCGACGACCTGGTCTACGCCGCCGGTCAGGTCTCGATGATCGCGCTTGCGCACGCGGACGCAGGATGGTGGCAGCGGACGCTGGCAACCAACGTGATCGGCGCAGCCCTCCTGACGCGAGCGGCGCTCCCCCACCTCCAGCGTTCGAAGGGAACGGCCGTCTACCTCTCTTCTGTTTCGAGCATCGGCACGCCGTGGCCGGGGATCGGCGTCTACACCGCCTCCAAGGCTGCGCTCAATCGCATGGTCGACACATGGCGGGCCGAGCATCCCGATGTCGGCTTCGCGCGGGTTTACGTCGGTCCAACCGACCGCAGCTCCAACACGATGGAGTTCCATGAGAGCGCCAACGAGCAGATGGCCCGTTGGCCGGGCATGCACATTGTCTCCGGCGCCTTGATCGATCCCGAGTCGATCGCGCACGCCGTGAGCCTGGTCCTGCGCGAACCGGCACGGGTGTGGGACATCACCGTCCAGCCACGCGACCCCGGTCTCCCGTGGATCCAGGAGATGCCGGACCCCTCCGATCCCGAGGCCCGCGCGCACCTGCTGTCTGAGACCTCAGAGCCTCACACGGGCCAGGCGTAGCCTTCCGACGGCCAGGTGACGATGCCACGCGAGTGGTAATCCTCGATCGTGGCCTCGTCGTAACCGAGCTCGGCAAGGATCTCCTTGGTGTGCTGGCCGAGCATCGGTGCCGCCCGCTGCGGCTTGCCGGGCGTGTCGCTGAACGTGATGAGGTTGCCGAACTGGCGAACGCGACCGAGCAACGGATGCTCGTACTCGGTCACGATGCCCAGACGCATGAGCTCGTCGTCGAAGAGCACGGTCTCCCCGTCCCAGGTGTCCACCGAGACCTCTGACGGCACGCCAGCAGCGTCGAGCGCCCGGCGCCAGTTGACTGCGAGGTCGCCCATGAAGATCGGTTCGAGGATTTTGGTCAACTCCTCGCGGTTTGCGAGTCGGGACTCGCAGGTCGCGAACCTGGGATCGTCGACGAGGTCGTGGCGCCCCAGCACGCCGCACAGCGCGCGCCAGTGATCCTCGGTGATCGCGGCCAGCTGGAGCCAGCCGTCGCTCGTTTCGTAGAGGCGATAGAGGGCCGAAAGCCCCAGCTGCTGCGCATCGAGCGTGGGGCGCTCCGGCGAGGTTCCGTCGGGGCCGATCCAGACGTCCGCCGTGTAGAGCATCGACCCGTGGAAGAGGCTGGCCCACATCGACTGCCCCTCTCCGGTCCGCTGCCGGTGGTAGAGAGCGATGAGGAGCGCGAGCACCGAGGGCATTGCTGCGGCTACGTCTCCGTGCCCGTAGCGGTACCAAAGTGGCGGGTTGCCGGCAGCCACCGGACCTTGCTCCCACTCGATGCCCGAAGCAGCCTGGGCAATCGGATCGAGACCGCCGAGGTGCGAGAGCGGACCGATCGGCCCGTACATGAAGTTGTTGCAATAGAGGATGTCGGGCTTCACCGCTCTGCAGTGCTCGTAGCCGACCCCCAGACGATCAGCAGTCCCCTTGGTCATGTTGTGGTGCACCATGTCCGCGGTCGCCACAAGCTTGCGTGCGATCTCGAGGCCCTCGGGTTGTTTGAGGTCGATCGCGATGTCGCGCTTGCCCCGTTGACAACCCATGAAGGAACCGACGACGTGCGCTCGCATCCCGTCCCCGCGCGTGGGCTCGACCTTGATGACGTCCGCACCGAGATCAGCCAGCAGCATGGGGCCGAACGGCCCTGCGAGGAACTGACCGAAATCGATGACTCGCACGCCCTCGAGTGGCCCGGGCAACTAGATCACCCTCCCGAAGCACCGGGTCCGCTTGCTGACCGTCCGCATCTTGATCACCAACCTTCCGATCCTCTGCGCGTCGAGCGATGTCGCCTCGACCGGGTCCTCGACTCGTCCACCTCAGTCAGGGCCTTCGATCGTTCCCCGCGCGCGGAGCGCGTCGAGCTCGGCGTCGTCGTGACCGAGCGCACGCAGCACCTCGAAGGTGTGCGCCCCCAAGAGCGGCTGCGGGCCGGTCACGGTACCAGGCGTTCGCTCCAAGAAGATCGTCTGGCCCAACTGCGTCGTGGGCCCGATCTGTGGGTCCTCGACCGTGACGACCGAGCCAGTCGCGACGAGCTGGGGATGAGCGAAGTGCTCATGGGGGGCCACGATCGCTTCGGCTCCCAGACCTGCTTCGTGGTACTGCTCGATGAGCGTGGCGCGGTCATGGCGCAAGAACGCGGCGCGCTTGGTTTCCTCGTACGCTGCGCGCTGCTCGGGCGTCATCTCCATCAACTCGGCAAACGAAACGTCCTCGATCCCGAGGATCGAGGCTTCGCTACGGCTCGGGGTCACTCCAGCGTTGGTCGAGGCATGGATCCATTCGCCATTGGCGCACTCGTAGATCGTCGCCTGGTGCACCGACGGTGGATGCGTCTTGGGGAGCAAGAACTGACCCCGGTCAGTCCAATTCCAGATCTGGGTGGTCAGCGACAACACCCCCTGGAGCAGCGACACCTCGACACGCTGACCTTTCCCGGTCCGCTCACGAGCGTTGAGGGCAGCCATGATCCCGATGGGCACCAAGAACATGGCCCCAAAGCTGGCGACCGGGCTGTGGAGGAAGATGGGGCCCGCTCGAAATCCGGTGTTCTCCCAATGCTGCCCGGTGCGGGCATGGACCAGGGCTTCGTAGCCGGGGCGTTGCTGATAGCGAGTCCCCGTCGGCCACGCAGGGATCGAACAGTAGATGAGCCTCGGGAACCGATCGGCGAGATCCTCGTAGGCGAGCCCCAGCTCCGCCATCGTCCCGGACGAGAACGCCTCCACCAGGACGTCCGCCGACCCACAGAGCTCGAGGAACAGCTCACGTCCTCGTGCGTCCTTCAGGTCGATCACCACCGAGCGCCGGCTCCGGTTGTACACGCGCGACGCCGGACGGTTTCGACCTGGCAGTCCGCCGGGGGGTTCGACCTTGATGACCTCGGCACCGTGCTCAGCGAGCTGGAGCACACCGAGGGGACCGGCAATGCCATCGCTCAGATCGAGGATACGGAGCCCTTCTAGCGCGCCGCTCATCTCACGCGCTCCCTCCATCGGAGCTCGAGACGTCCAGGACGGATCCCTGCCACCTCGTCGATCGCCGCATGCCCTGATCCTCTCACCGACTCATGGTGGACAACCACTCGTCGCGTGACGCCTCGTAGCCCTCCAACATCGGCGCGGATGGCGCGCTGTAGTCACGCTGGCTCCCGACGTTGCGCGCGGCCCGGCCCATTCGCTCGGGCTGGGCCGTAAAGCAGGTGCCCTGGGGCAGGCCGGTCTGTGCCACGTTGTCGAACGCATCCATGGCCAAGTTGGCGATCATCCACATCCCCGCGACCCGCCGGAGCACGTAGGCGGCTTCGGCACGCTCGTCGTCGAGGTGTTGCTCGCACCACTGGAGGAATCCCTCACGCAGGCCCAAGCCGGTGAAGGGATCGGGACCGATGATCCGCGAACCCTCCAGCTGCCACTGCAGCACGCAAACGCCATTGCGAAACAGGGCTGCCGTGGTGACCCCGCCACCGCGGAGCTCGGTGTGCGGCCCTGCTGCGACGACCCCGACCCCCTGGGGTGCTGGAACCACGGCCTCGTAGGCACGCACGGGCTCCGCCGCTCCGGCAAGGTTGCGAGCCGCCTGCGCCAAGACGAGGTGTGCCAGGTCGAAGAAGTGCGTGCAGTGACTGGCAGGGTCGTAGTGGCGGCGGAGCTCACGCAGGGCAGTCGTGGCCTCGGCGCCGACGAGTGAACGCAGCCCCTCGGCGGCCCCGGGGCACGTCACCCACGGCAGACGGACCGGCTCCCCTTGCACCTCGCGAACCCGAGCGCCCTCGAAGCGCATCTTGACACGGACATGGTGCGCGGTGTCCTCGAGCGCCCCCATCAGCATGCCGGGAGCGCAGGTCTCGACACGGATCCGCTTGCGATAGGTGCGCGCGGGAGCCGGTTGCTCTAGGCCCTCCCCCATTGCGGCGATCCTACCGAGGCGATCCAGGGCCCTCCGCGCCGAGTTGGGCGTCGCCGACGCGGCTGGCGCCCGCCGGCCGGAGCTCAACGCAGCTGACACAGCTCCCGCGTACCATCTCGCCGGTGCCGATCGACCTGGAGTGGGTCCCTTATGGCCGGCCAGCAGCCGAAGCCCTGCGGTCGGTGATCGCGACGGCCAAAGCGGCCGACCCACTCATCCCCGTCACGGTTGTCGTCCCTTCGAACCACGTCGGCGTCGCAGCCCGAAGGCTACTGGCCTCCGGAGCGCTCGGACCGGCGTCATCGCGTGGCAGTGGCCTGGCAGCGGTCACCTTCCTCACGGTCTACCGCCTTGCCGAACTCTTGGGTGCAGCCCGCTTGGCTGGCAGGGGTCGACGGCCGGTATCCACGCCCGTCATCGCCGCAGCGCTCCGGCGCGCACTCACGGCAGACCCGGGGATCTTCGCTCCGGTCGCTCATCACCCCTCGACCGAGATGGCCCTGGTGTCCGCGTACCGAGAGCTCCGAGACCTCTCGGCGGAGGCACTCGCTCAGGTCTCCTCGCAGAGCGCTCGGGCCGCCGACGTGGTCCGGCTCCACCACGCCGCCCGGATGCAGCTCGAGCATGCGTTCTACGATGAGGAAGACCTCGTCGACGCCGCTCGTGAAACCCTCTCGACCGACGGTTCCGCCGGCCGGGATCTCGGCACGGTCGTCGTCTACCTCCCGCAGCGGCTCTCACTCCACGGTGCCGCGCTCCTGGCAGCGGTCGGCGAGCATGCCGAGGTTCGCGTGCTCGCCGGTACCACCGGAGATCCGGGTGCTGACGCCGTCGTCCGCAGCGCCGTCAAACGCCTCCAGCCCGCGCCTGCGCTCCAGGCTCCCGGGACATCGCCGGCCGGCCGAGGCCGGGAGCGCGCGACATCCGAACCGCCTCGGATCGATGCCATGGCCGTGGTCAGCCCCGAGCGCATGCGGATCGTCACCGCCTCGGACTCCGACGACGAGGTTCGCATCGCCGTTCGCGCGGTCGTCGACGCGGTCCGCCAGGGCACACCGCTCGAGCGAATCGCCATCCTCTACGGCGCTCACGAGCCCTACGCGAGGCTCGTGCACGAGCAGTTGGCCGCCGCTGGCATCCCACACAATGGGACGTCGGTCGTCGCGCTGTCCTCGCGATTGGCGGCGCGCACCTTGCTCGGTCTCCTCGCGCTGGGGAAGACCGACTTCTGCCGCGCAGACGTCTTCGCTTGGCTCTCGGCCTGCCGGCTCCACTACCACGGCCGTCCGGTCCCCGTCGGCACCTGGGAACGGGTCTCTCGCGATGCCGGGGTGATCGCCGGGCGCGCGCAATGGGACCAGCGCCTCGCCCGTTACGCGGACGAGCGCGAGGCCAACGCCCAGCGCGCGGAGGCCGACCCCGACGCCCCGGAATGGCGGGCATCGAGCTTTCGCGAGATCGCCGGCCGTGCCCGGATGCTGCGGGCATTCGTCCTCGAGCTGATCGACGACCTCGCCGAGGCCGATCGGGCGCCACGAGACTGGGCCGAGCACGCAAGCTGGGCACGCCGACGCCTGTCCGAACTCTGTGGTCCAGACGATCTCCGGGCTCGCTGGCCGCTCGTCGAGCAGAAGGCTGCAGAACGAACGCTGCGCGCCCTCGACCGTCTGGCGTGCTTGACCACCGTCGAAGGACCGGTCTCCCTCGAGGTGTTCACGCGGACGCTCATCGCCGAGCTCGAGGCCGATCTCGGGCGCGTCGGACGTATGGGCGAGGGGCTGCTGGTCGGGAGCCTGCGCATGGGCGTTGGGCTCGACCTCGACCTGGTCATCGTCCTCGGCCTCGCCGAGGGCCTGCTCCCGGCGCCAGTGCACGAGGACTCCCTGCTACCCGACGATGAGCGGAAGGCCGCGGGCGGCGAGCTGGCCTTGCGGTCCGAGGAGATGGACCGCCAGCGTCACGAACTGCTCGCGACGCTGGCGGGGGCTCGGCACCAACTCCTCGGGGTGCCACGGGGCGACCTGCGCCAGGCCAATCAGCGGGTCCCTTCGCGCTGGGTCACTGCCATCGCCAGTGCGCTGGCCGGAACGCACCTCGCCGGATGCGACCTTGTCCAGGGTCGAACCGATGGCGAAGCTCCTCGATGGCTCGGTCACGTTGCCTCCTTCGACGCTGGACTCCGTGAGGTCAGCTTCCCGGCGGACGAACAGGAGTGGCGGCTGCGCGCCATGCTCGCGTCCGCTTCGCTGCCTGCGGACCCGTCTCACGATCGCAAAAAATTCGACGACGAGGTCCTCGATGCCGGAATCGCGGCGGTCATGGCTCGCCGCAGTGCTCGCTTCACCCGCTTCGACGGCAGGGTCACCGGACTCGCAGTTCCGTCCCCATTGGCGACACCAACCTCGGCGACGCGTCTGGAACGCTGGGCGACCTGCCCCTTCGCGTTCTTCGTGAAGGAGCTCCTCGGCATCGAGCCCGTGGAGAACCCCGAGGATCGCCTGCAGATCTCCCCCCTCGATTTCGGCTCGCTCATCCACGAGGTGCTCGAACGATTCCTCGAGGAGGTGCTCGCCAGGCCGCCGTCAGCCCAACCTGGACCCGACGATGCCTGGACCGAGGGGGACCGTCGCCGCCTCCTCGAGATCGCCGAGATGGTCTGTGACCACTACGAAGCGAACGGCCTCGTCGGCAGACCGATCTTCTGGCGACGTGACCGACGCCGCATCATGGCCGACCTCACGGGCTTCCTGGACGCCGACAGTGCCCATCGGGCCAGCACGCGCGCTCGCCCCGTCGCCGCCGAGCTGGCGTTCGGGCTGTCTGGGGGCAATCTCGAGGCGGTCGCCTTCGAGCTCGACGACGGTCGACACCTGCGCTTCCGCGGCAAAGCCGATCGTCTCGACGTCACGGCCGACGGAACGCTGGAGGTCATCGATTACAAGACCGGACGAGCGGACCGCTATCGGGGTCTGAGCGAGGACGATCCGGACTTGGGCGGCACCAGGCTGCAGCTCGCCGTCTACGCCCTGGCCGCGCGTCTGCACCAGGGCGCTCCGCAAGCGCCGGTGCGCTCAAGCTATTGGTTCGCCACCAACCGGGAGAACTTCACGCGGATCGGGTACACCGTCAGCCCGACCGTGTTGGAAAGGGTCGCATCGACCCTCTCGCGCATGGTGAGAGGGATCGAAAGGGGCGTGTTTCCCCCGAACCCGACAGCGGTCAGCACGAGCCCGTGGGTGGACTGCCCGTACTGCGATCCCGACGGGCTCGGAGTTGCCGACCTCCGCCGCCAGATCGAACGCAAACGAGACGATCCCGAATTGTCGGTCTTCTTCGACTTGACGGAAGGCCGCGTCAGCGACCATGGCCGTTGAGCTGAGACCGTCTTCGGGTCCCGGACCGTCGCCGGGCATCGGGCTGCCCGGAGTGCCGCCCGACCGCTCGGAGCGAGAGCGTATCGCGACCGAGCTTTCCTCGACGCTGTTCGTCGAAGCCGGGGCGGGCTCAGGAAAGACATCGGCGCTCGTCGACCGAGTGCTCGCGCTCGTGACGAGCGGCGAATGTGAGCTCTCACACATCGCGGCCATCACCTTCACCGAAAAGGCCGCCGCCGAATTGCGCGACCGGATCCGCAGCGCTCTGGAGACCTCGGCCGCCGACCACGCCAGAGGCGTCGAGGCACTGCGGTGTCGGCAAGCCCTTGAGCAACTCGATGGCGCTGCGATCGGGACGTTGCATGCGTTCGCCCAGCGAATTCTCGGCGAGCATCCGATCGAGGCAGGCCTCCCGCCCCACGTCGAGGTCCTCGACGAGGTCACATCGATGGTCGCCTTCGAGCAGCGATGGTCGATGTTCCAAGACGAGCTGCTCGCCGACCCCGACATGGAGCGCACGCTCCTGCTCTTCTTCGCTGCAGGCGTGCGGCCCGATGCGCTCCGCAGCATCGCCCAGGCATTCGAGGACAACTGGGACCTCGTCGAGGAGCTGGTCCCCGAATGCCGTCCGGAGCCACCCTCGGTCCACGCTCTGTTCCACGACGTACGCGCTGGCATAACCACCCTGGCCACCGCAGCACAACGCTGCAGCGATCCGGGCGACAAGCTCCGCCTCCGGATCGAGGAGATCGCGCAGCGGCTCGTCCCACTCGGTGAGATCGATGACGAGGTCGAGCTGCTCGAAGCCATCAGCGCCCCTTCGGCAGCGAAGCTCCCGAGCTTCAAGGTCGGCAACCTCGGCCGGAAAGCCGCTTGGGACGATGTCGCGAGCGTGCGGGCCGCCGTCGCGGCCGTCGGCGAGGCACTCGAGGGGCTGCGGAGCCAGATCGCCAGCGCCTGCGCCCAGCGGATCGGCAGCGCCATCCGGCGGTTCACCCTCAGCGCGGCTCACGAACGCCAAGCGGCTGGACGGCTCCAGTTCCACGATCTCCTCGTCCTCGCCCGAAGCCTTCTGCGCGATCCTCGCCACGGCGCTGCGGTCCGGACGCGACTGCACGACCGTTACCGGCGCCTCCTCCTTGACGAGTTCCAGGACACAGACCCCATCCAGCTCGACCTCGCGGTGCGCATCGCCGCTTCGGAACCGGCAGCCGAGTCCACGGGGACCTTGCCCTGGGACCAGGTCGACGTTGCCCCCGGACGCCTGTTCTTCGTCGGCGACCCCAAGCAGTCGATCTATCGCTTCCGACGAGCAGACATCGCGCTATTCCTCGCCGCCACCGCACGCTTCGGTGCCAAGGATCTCGTCGAGCTCACCGCCAATTTCCGCACTGGCAAACCGATCCTCGATTGGGTCAACGCGGTCTTCTCCGCCTTGATGGCGGCACCCGACGACGACCTTGCATCGACCGCCTCCCAGCCCCGCTACGTCCCGCTCGACGGGACACGTCCGGCTGCGCCGCTCGGACCACCGGTCTCGATCCTGGGACGGGACGAACATCCCAGCGACACGACCCCGGACGCGCTGCGATCACTCGAGGCGACTGCGGTCGCCGAGGCGATCGCCCGGATCGTCCACGACGGCTGGAGCGTGGACGATGGGAAGGGCGGATGGCGCGCAGCGCGACTCGGCGACATCGCCATCGTCGTGCCCGCACGTACCTCGCTCCCCTTCCTCGAAGACGCACTCGAGCACCAGGGCATCCCGTTCCGCGCCGAGTCGAGCTCGCTGGTCTATGCGAGCCGCGCGGTGCGCGACGTGCTCATGGTGTTGCGGGCCGTGGACGACCCGACGAATGCCCTGCACATCGTCGCTGCACTACGCACCCCACTTTTGGGCTGTGGCGACGACGATCTGTTGCGGTTCTTCCGCCACCGTCGAGGACGCTGGAACTACCTCGGCCGGCAGCCCGACACGGTGCCCACGGACGACCCTGTCCGTCGGGGGCTCGCCTATCTCCGCTCCCTCCACGAAGAGCGCCACTGGCTTGCCCCCTCCCAGCTCCTCGAGCGGATCGTCCGTGAGCGCAGGGCGCTCGAGCTCGGCTTCGTCGAGGGTCGGCCCCGTGACCTTTGGCGCCGGATCCGCTTCGTGGTCGACCAGGCTCGGGCGTGGAGCGACGCCACCGGGGGCAACCTGCGCGAATACCTCGCCTGGGTGGACCGACAGGCCTCGGAAGGCGCGAGGGTCGCCGAAGCCATCCTGCCCGAGACCGACGACGACGCCGTGCGCATCATGACGATCCATGCGGCCAAGGGCCTCGAGTTCCCGATCACCATCGTCTCCGGGCTCTCCAGCGCGCCAAGGAGCGCTCGAGCTCCTGCCCAGGTCGTGTTCCGCGCGCCGAACACGGTCGGCTACCGCTTCGCCGGCAACGTGACGACCCAGGAGTTCGAGGCGCTCCGGCCCGTCGACGAGCAGATGGAGTTCCATGAGCGCATCCGGCTCCTCTACGTCGCCTGTACCCGAGCTCGTGACCACCTGGTGCTCTCGGTGCATCGAAAGGCACGGAACCACCACCCCACGGCCAGCGCCCAGACGAACGCCGAGCTGCTCGTCACGGGCATGGGGCAGCTGCTTGCCGACCTCCCGGACGTCGCTGCTCCCGGCGCCACGACGCCATCGGTCCCCGTCGAACGACCGGACGCCCCGCCACCGCTGGCAACCTGGCGAGCCGAGCGCGAAGCCGCGCTCGAGCGAGCGGGTCGAGCACGAACGGTCGCGGCCACCGCCTTGAGCGACGAGGGCACGCCCGACGTCGAAGACGAACCCGACCCGGGACTGCGCAAGCGACCGCGCGACCTCGACCTCCCTCCGTGGCTGAAGGGTCGGTACGGCAATGCTGTCGGCCGGGCAGTGCACGGCGTCCTCCAATCCATCGACCTCGCCACCGGCGACGGTCTCGACGAAGCGGTCGCTGCCCAGTGCGAAGCCGAAGCGGTGAGCGACCGAAGCGAAGAGGTGCGCCAGCTCGTCACCGCCGCACTCGGGTCGCCCTCTGTCCGAGAAGCCGCGAGGGTCCCGCATTGGCGCGAGGTCTACGTCTGCACCCCCGTCGACGATCGTCTCCTCGAGGGGTATCTCGACCTTCTCTACCGCACCGGCGAGGGCTTGGTCGTGGTCGACTACAAGACGGCAGGAACGGCCGATCCCGATGAGCTCTCCCGCCGCCTCGAGCGCTACCGCAACCAGGGAGCCTCCTACGCGCTCGCTGCCGCCAGCGCCACCGGTGAACCGGTGCATCGCGTCACGTTCGTCTTCCTCACCCCTGCGGGAGCTGTTGAGCGCCACCTCATCGACCTCGATCGCGCCGTCGAGCACGTCCGGGCGCTCGTCTCCTCTGGGCGCGAGCTCTTGGTGCCATAGCCCCTCCACGTCGATCTTCGTTGCCCGGGCGACGCCGTCGAGCGCTGCTGGGGCGCCGCGGACGGGGGCGACCGGCTCGTCGGTCGCGATCTGACCGTTCGCCTGGACTTGGGAAACCGACCTCGCTCGCCGCGGGGCGAAGCCGACGCAGCGTCGCCCACGCGACCGCTGCCTTACACCGGGCCTTGTCCGCCCTATCATGGGTCGGAAGCGAAGACGACACCCAAGGACGGCCAACCATGCCACGAACGCCCCAGGTTGCCAGGCTGCTCGGAGCAACTGGCGCCGTGAAGCGGTCGGTTGACGTCCTGGCCGCGAAGTTCGACCGGGTCGGTCGAAGCCGAGCGCTCCGCGGGATGCCCGAAGCGACGCCAGAAACGAAATCGGTGGAGCGCGATCACGAATCGACGCCCGTCGAGGTCCGGAGCTTCGCCGACGGCGTCCTCGAGCTCCGGCTGGTCGGACCGTCCCAACGGAATGCCCTCGGACGTGCCACCATCGACCGCATCGAGCAGCTGGTCTCGATCCCACCGATGGGAACCCGCGTCGTCCTGCTGACCGCCGACGGACCGGACTTCTGCGCCGGCTACGACCTCCGGGAGGCTGCGCGAGGGGACGCCGGCAGCTTGATCGCCCTCGGGACGAACTTCGCCGCACTGAAGAACGCCGAAATCCCGGTCATCGCCGCCCTCCATGGCAACGTGATCGGTGGCGGCCTCGAACTCGCCCTCGCCGCGGACGTCCGACTCGCCACCCCGGACACCAAGCTGGCGCTTCCAGCCGGGCGGCTGGGGCTTGTGTACTCCGAGGAAGGCATTCGGCTCCTAGTGAACGAGGTCGGTGAGAGCCACGCGCGAGCGATGCTGCTCGCGGGCAAGGTCCTCACCGCCGAGGATGCCAGGGCGTCCGGCGTCATCACCGAGATCGTGGCTCCGCATCGACTCGAGGCGCGAGCGCTCGAGCTTGCCTCCACCGTCGCGTCGTGGTCGGAACTGGCGACATCGGGCAATCGCAGAGTGCTCGACGTCGTCGTCGGGCGCACGACGGCCGACACCGAGGCCCTTCGGCGCTCCAGCTTCGCCCCTGGAGGGACGCTCGCCGCGACCATCGAGCGGTTCGCCTCCGCGGATCACGACACCGCCGAAGCCTCGCTGTCGCGTTCGGCGGCCCTCGCCGAGTGGGCGAGCATCGCCCAAACGCAGGGGGAGCTGCTCGGTCAGTGGATGCGGCGCACCTGGAAGCTGCTCAAGACCCGCGTGGCGGAGGAGCTGCAGAAAGAGCGGGCGCCACGTCGCCCCGTTCACCCGTCGCATTCGGTCGCCGGAGCGACACGCGCGCCGAGCTGAGGCGATCAAGTCGGACGCGCCACGTCCCGAAGCGGCACTGCAGGCGAAGGTCTCGAGAGCCAACGGGAGGGGAAACCCTCCGGAGGAGAGGAGGGGCAATGGAACTCGGGCTCAACGGCAAGGTCGCGATCGTCACGGGGGGAGGACGGGGAATCGGCAGGGCCACCGTGGAGCTCCTGGCGCGAGAAGGAGCCCGCGTAGCGTACTGCAGCCGCAGTCTCGACCAGCTCCGAGCGGTCGAGAAAGCGGTGACCGCGGAAGGGGGAACGTGTCTCCCGGTCCAGATCGACCTGCAGGAACGCGCTGCCGCCGACGAACTGGTACGCCAGACCATCGATCAGTTCGGCGACCTCGACATCTTGGTCTGCAACCACGGTTACCACCAGATCAAGGACTGGGAGGAGCTGACCGACGAGGACTGGGAGCGGACGTTCGACATCAACTTCTTCGCCGCGATGCGCGTCTGCCGAGCCGCGTTGCGGCCGATGGTCGCCAAGCGAAACGGTCACGTGGTCATCGTCTCCGCCGGCTCCATCTACAAGCCATCCATCGGCATCGACGAGCATCCCCACTACACCGCAGCCAAGGCGGCGGTGGCGAACATGGCCAAGTTCCTGTCCAAGCGCTACGGGCCCGACAACATCCTCGTCAACGCCGTCTTGCCTGCCTACGGAATCAGCCGAGAGGGCATCGACCGCTGGGCGAAGGACGCCGAGGCCCAGGGGCTCACCCCCCAAGAGCATTTCGTGCAGATGGCGGACAACATCGGGTTGCTCCCGGCACTGCATCGCCCCGGGACCACCGAGGAGTTCGCCCGCGTCATCGCCTTCTTGGTCTCCGATGCCAACACCTACCTCACCGGGGTCGACGTCCAGATCGACGGCGGTGGCCTCGACACCCCCTGAGCCTCGGGCACGCCCGAACGGCCAGAGCGGTCTTGGGCACCTGCGTCCGAGGCCGAAGTCCCGGCTCGGGCCCGCTGACTCGCTCAGTACCCTCCCCCGTAGTTGGAGCCGTAGCCGGAGGGGGCGGTCGTCGAGGGAGCGGGCGTCGGGACCGGCTTGGTCACCGGGTCACCCGAGCGATTGAGCACGTCCCAGACGCCACCGAAGCTGTTGATGCCCTCGCCGTTCACCTGGCCCGCAGCGCCGTCACCGGAGAAGGTGTAGAGCGGGTGGCCGTTGTAGGTGACCTGGTGGGTTCCATTGGGTCGCGTGATCGTCCCGACCAGGCTCTGGTCCAGCCCGGGACCCACCGTCGGCCTCCCTGTCACCGTCAAAGGGGGCCACACCGCGGCGCAGGCACTGTTGCAGGCACTCGAGGTCGGCGTATCCGCGCTCAGGCGATAGAGGGTCATACCGCTGCTCGTCGCCAGGATCGTCCCGTAGCGCGAGCGCTCGGTCTCCACGGTGACCGTCGCCGCGGTGCTGGGAGTGCCACGATGCCGCGCCGTCGACGGAGGAGCCGAGCTCGACCCACTGGACCCGCAGGCAGCGACACCCACCGCTGCCAGGGCCAGCGCTCCGGCTCCTGCGGCCGACCGCAAAAACGCTCCGCTCGGCCGCTGGGCACGCCCCGCACCGTTTCGACTTCGATCCTTCGCCATGGTCACCTCAGGTCATACGTATCACCAACGCGAGCGGATTGCACCGGTCCACCCGGGCTCGATTGGGCCTCCGCCGCACGCCGAGGAGGACGCCGTGGCATCCGAGGATCACCCGCCCGCTCGAGACCGCCCCGATCTGGCCCGCGGCCTGGGACGAGGCGGTCTCCCCCACAGCCATCCCGCCGACATGGCCACTCCGCTCCAAGAAGTGCTCGACCGCCCCTTCTGCGGGGAATCAGTCAAGGAAGGCCATGGCGTCGGTCGCCTGCTCATCCCCGCTGGCGTCGATCACGTACGCTTCGTAACCGTCGAGCCCTGCGATGGCGTCGAAGGCATCGGCACCACCCACGGCAAGCGCGGTCGCCAGCGCATCGCACATTGCGAGGTTCGCCCCCGTCACCGTCGCCGATGCGACCGTCTGCGCCGGGCGGCCCGTGCGCGGATCGATGAGGTGCGGCCCGCGCTCGTAGGGCCCCGACGTGGCGATGGCGGCATCGAGCCGCACGACGCACGCCAATGCGTCCGCCATCCAGGGATGTCGAACGCCGATGCGCCAGCGCGCTCCGGGTGCAGGGCTCCCGAACGCGACCAGGTCTCCCCCGGCATTGAGGAGCGCCGCGGTGCTCCCTGAGCGCTTGAGGACCTCGAGGGCCCGGTCAAGGGACCAGCCCTTGACCAGCCCGGTGGGATCGAACCCTCCGGGCATGGACCAGGGATCGAACCATCCACGGGAACAGTCCCTTGCGTGCCGGCAGAGGTCCAGCACTTCGGCGACCTCCGGAGGCATCTCGGCAAGTGCTGCGTCTCCTCGGCGAAGCTTGCTGAGCGGGCTGTCGGGACGCCAGAGACTGAAGGTGGCGTCGACGGTGTGCAGCACCTCGCACGCCTCCTCGATCGCTTCCCGGCACCGATCGCGACCTTGGGCTCCCGGGTGCACGCGAAAGGAGACCATGGTGCCCATGACGGCCTCGACGTGCACTACAGGCTGCTCCGGCGTTGACACTCCGGCGGCCCACCCCCCCACAGGATCCTGTCTAGGACGAGCGGGCCACGCGACGGCTGGAACCCCCGATGCGTACGTCGCGTGGATGACCTGCCCGACGGCGCCGTTGCTCATCGGAAGTGCAGCTTGTCCAGCGCGGACTGCAACGAGTAGGCGTACGCCTCACTCGTGTAGGTCGCACCGGAGACGCCGTCGATGCGAGCAGTCTGCATGGACAGCACCTGCCGACGCAGGTATGGGATGACCTGGTCGGCGAGCTGCTGAGAGTACGAGTCGACCGTCTGGAGGTTGACGACCTGCACGTCGGTGATCCGCGAACCGCTCACCGTGGCCCGGACCGAAAGGACCCCGTACCCGTACTGCTCGTTGACCCCGGTGGCGCTCGCGGCGGTTGGTGGCCCCTGCGTCGTCACCGGCACCGTACTCGTCGGCGCCGAGTGCGCAACGGAGGATCGCGGAGCGGTGGTCTCGGTGGAGCCGGGCTTCGCCGGTACCGGTCGGGCCGATGTGCCCGCCTTGACCGGCACCGAGTGGGAGAGTGGGCCCGTCGTGGCGCGGCTGTGAAAGCTGAGAACCCCAGCCAACCCGGCAATCGTCGATCCGATCACGAAGGGAAAGCGTTTCATCTCATGGTCCAGGCCGTTACCAACTGAACAGCTCGTAGTGGATCGCGCGCTTGGGCACGCCGAGGCTGGCCGCCGCAGCGACGACGTCTTCGATCATCCCGGGCGGTCCGCAGACGTACAGATCGCGCCGTGTGATGTCGGGAACGAGCCGACGCAGCAGCTCCTTGGTGCTCGCCAGCGCCCGACGGGATCCGACGATCTCGTGGAGGACGCCTCTGCGGTGCCGCACCAGCTCGGCCACCTCCGCTCGCAACACGAGCTGGTCCTCGGAGGACGCGCGCATGATCACGACGGGCTCGGACTGGCGGGGAAGGTCCTCGAGCAACGACCGCAGCGCGGTGATGCCGATCCCGCCCGCGAAGAGCACGACCTTCTGGTGCGTGCGCGCATGGGCGGTCACCGCTCCGTAGGGCCCTTCGATCGCCACCCGGGTTCCCGGCCGAAGGCGGGCGACCGCAGAGGAGTGATCGCCAATGGCCTTCACCGTGAGCCGAAGATACGGCGGGCGCGGGAGTGCCGAAATCGAGTACGGGTGGGCTTGCCACCACAGCTCCCGGGTGAGAAATCGCCACGCGAAGAACTGGCCGCCGGAGACAGCGAGCCGATCGAGATGCTTCCCCGAGCAGATCACCGAGGTCACCCCTGGCGCCTCGCGACGGACCTCCACCACCCGGAGCCGGTGCCGCAGGCTACGGGCGAACGGAACCACGAGGCGGTACACGAGGACCGCTCCGGCGGTCGCGGCCCAGATGACCGACCAGACGATCCGCACGAGGGGATGGCCGACAAAGGAGGGGCCCAGGGCGATCACGTGCGCGAACGAGAGCGCAAGGGCGAGGTAGATGTAGAGGTGCACAGCCCACCAGGTCTCCCGTCGCATGCGGTTGCGCACCGCGCGGATGGAGGTGATCCCGATCATCACCATGAGCGCGAGGCCGACAGTGGCGGCCAGGACGTCGGGATAGGAGGTCAAGAGGGCATCCACCTCATGCCAGATCCCGGAGCGGGACGCCTGGGCATAGCCGATGGTGACGAAGAGGGCGTGAGCAACCAGGAGGCTGATTGGCCAGGGTCCGAGTCGACGATGCCAGCGCAACATGCCGTCCTGTCCGAGGATCCGCTCCAGGGCGGGAATGCGGGCGACGATGACGACCTGCACGAGCGCCAGGTACATGCCCGCGAGGCCGGTCAGGCTCCCGATGAACGTCGCCACCCCACCAGGCAGGGCGAGCGCCCTGGTCGTCTCGGCGGTGATGCCAAGGACGATCACCGCGACGAGACCGACGAGCGCAACGGCAACGGCGACGCTGCCGAACCACCGGCGCGGTGGCGGCGAGGGGGGGCCAGGTGCGACCTGCCGACGCGCGCTGCGCTTGGATGCAGCAAAGGAGGGATCGAACACGGCGACCGCCATCACCACCAGCATCCTCCCTGCACGATGACGGTCTCATTAAGACGGCTCATCACGACACTCTGAAGCGGGACGCGCACCGAGGAAGCCGTAGCGTCTTCGTAGGCCACTGCCCCGAACGGTCGTCGGGGGTCCCGCTCAGCCCGTTGCCAGATGCGTCGGCGTCGACCCGTTGGGCTCCAGCAGGTCGAACCCGTCGGGCTGGTTGAGCATGCCGGGGCCGGTTCCCGGCACGTCGTTGATCCCGTACTGCCAGACGAGTGCGCCCGTCGTCGGGTCGATTGCCACCATGCGATCGCGATAGTCGTCGTTGGCCATGAGCACGCCGCTCGGCAAGAGCTCGACCAGCGACGGGTGGTTGAGCATCCCCGGGCCGCTGGTGACGTCATAGCGATAGAGGATCTGGCCCTGCCGGTTGAACTCGAGGAATTGCCCGGGGCTCGCGTAGTCGGCGATCAGGTAACGATCCGGACCGATCCGCTGGGGATCGGAGGGATAGCTGATCGGGAGCTGGACCGTCCACACCAAGGTTCCACTCGTCGTGTACTCCGAGACCCATGATCCGTTGATCTCGGAGATGAGCAGGTTGCCGTTGGGCAGCGGGGTGTCCCCGTTGGGAGAGCCCATCGAGACGGGAGGGTTGTGCACGCACACCCCGGTCGTGCCGATCTGATGCGCGATCGAGCCGTCCGGGTTGATCACGAGGACCCGACAGTTGTCGGCATCTGCGACGCTGATCTGACCGTTGCGCAACAGGTACGCGTCGTCGGGCTCGTGCAGGTACCCCGGTGCGGACCCGGGCTGTTGGGGGTGACCGTAGGTCCAGATCACCTTGCCCGACGGGTAGGCGATCTCTTCGATCGTCTCGTTCTCCTCCTGATTGGAGATGATGGCCGTACCCTTGCGGATGAAGAAGGCGTCGTCAGGGAAGAAGAAGCCCGAGGGGTTGGGGGGCGACGTCGGCGAAGGGTAGGTCCACACCACCTGCATCTGGTCGTTGAAGAGCAAAAGCCGGTTGTTGCCCCGGTCCGCGACGAGGAGCTTCGCACCGAAGAACGGACTTCCGGCTCCGGGGGCACCCGCCGTCCCGAACGCCGGGTTCGGCCTGAGCATCTGGACAGCAGACACCGGCGAACCGTTCGACTCCCCGCCGACCACCCAAGCGGTCTGACCAATCACGGCGACGCCAGCGTGAGAAACCGGCACCTGCAGGTGCCCGGCCACGAGGAGGCGCTTGGTGCGCGGATCGAAGGCAAAGATCGTCGCCACCGTCGAAGCCCCCGACGACGTCGCTGGCGTGAGGGGGAACTGGGTCGTCCCCACCCCGGGACGGACGACCTGTGGCGTCGTGCTCTCGCCACCCACGACGTAGACGTGCCCGCCAATGGTCACCGCAACCGCGCCGTCGAGGGGCTCGGGAAGCTGCCCGACCACCGCGGACGCGTGGGTCGAAGGATCGACGACTTGGACGAGCGTGGTCGGCTGCCCGGCCCTGGGACCCGAGATCGCCTCCCCGCCGAACACATAGAGCTGCTTCCCGAGCGCCGCCACCGCCGGGTATCGGACGGGCTCCCGGAGGGAGGCCACCGTGCGGAAGGTGCGCCCGTTGGTCGTCGCCAGGACTGTGGCGTCGGGGCTCGTCCCGTCGTAGCCCCCGACGAGGTAGGTGACCTTACCGATGGTCGCAGTCGCCGCATCCGAACGCGGCGCCGGGAGGTTCGACACCGTCGTCGCGGTGGCGCTCGGCACCGTGCCGGGCCCGCCTTGGGGAGCGCCAGACCCACCTTGGGGAAAGGACTCGACCGAAGCGGTCGTGGTCGAGGACCCCCCACCGAAGACGAGGTCAGCGCCACCGATGACGGCGCCTGCCGCATCGTGAAGCCCAACCGGCAAGACCCCGATGCCCTGGAGCGCGCCAGTGGTGGGATTCAGCGAGAACACGCCGTCGGCAGAGGTGTTCGCCGCGGTGAGGCCCCCGAAGAGATCGAGCTGCCCACCGGGCCCCGGGAGGACGACTTCCCTGCTGATCGGACTGGCGAGTTGCCACGGAAGCAGTCCCGACTCGACGGCGGGAATCGTTGCGGCGCTCGTCGCGGACTTCGCGGGCCGGACCGAGGGGTGCCGCGTCGCCCCCACGGCCAGGTTCCCCATCAGCACCACCGGCAACCCGATCGCGGTCAGTGATCGAAAGGATCGCCGATTCACGGTCGGTGCGGGATCACGGCCTGGGGCGTCGGGTCATCACGGTCATCGTCTCCCCCTCAGCATGGCAGAAGTACCTGAAGGCAGCGTGAAGGCTCACCGACCGACGCACGGGCCCGAAGTGACCTCGACGGTGACCGAGCGAGCGGAAGGACGATTCACCACCTCGAGGAGCTCGGCTCCGGGTGCCGAGCGCACACGCGCTCCGGTCGTTCGCACGCAATAGCCGTCAGGGTAGTGAATCTGGGTCGGGACGAAGATGACCGTCGGTGCGTGCACCGCGTGGTTGGGCACGTAGGCGAGATAGAACGCACCGGTGCGCGGGGAGAACGACAGCGACACGGGGGTCCCGGCGATCGCCTCCGGATAGGTACGCGCCAGGTCCGCAGCGGTCGAACGGAGCCTTCCGTCGGCCGTCACCAAGGCCTCCGCCTTGCTCCCGGTCGGATCGTCGTAGTACTTCCAGGACCAGTAGGCCCACCCGACGAGGTGGTGATCCGCCAGCGCGGTGAAGGCCCCGACCAAGGCGGGGTTCGAGGTCGCGCCGAACTCGCTCACGAACCATGCCGGTCCCTTGGGTTGGGCAGGCGAGGCCATGTCCGGCCGGTCCCTGGCGCGCCGGGCGAGCGCGCGGGCCTCCTGCGCCTCGCAGGCGGCGAGGTTCGTCGGATTGCCGGTCACCGGGTTGCGGTCGCTGCAGTAGATATGCACGTTGAACACGAGGTTGGGGAAGTTCATCGGCCCGAGGAAGGTGGGGAACCCACGGCTCGCGTAGATGTCCGGCTCGTCGAAGATGAGATGGTGCGGGTCGTTCGTCAGGATGGTCGGGATCACCCCTTGCGCGGGGTCGCTCCTCGGGCACCGCAACAGCGGTGCCCCGTGCGAGGGCGTCCCGATGGCGCTCGTGCCGGTGTAGAAGCACTCGAGCTGGGCGTCGAAGTGCTCGTCGCCCGTGGTCACCAGCGATGTGGAGAAAGGCTCGTTGAACGGGTCGTAACCGACGACCCAGGGGTTGTTGCGGAAGAAGGCAGCCACCGCTCCCCACACACGGTCGAACTCGCCCTGGAGGTCGCCCACCACGTTGTTGGTCCAGAAGTGGTGGAACGCGATGCCGGCGGCCGCTGTGCCGTACTCGAGCGACCACCTGCCCGGGACGTCGACGCTCGGGACGCCATTGGTGCACACCGCCCAGTCGGGCGCCCCTTCGCCGTCGAACATCTCGTTGTAGACGTCTTGGTGCATGTCCAAGAGGGTGTAGATGTGGAACCGGCCGAGGAGGTCGACCGTCCGGAGCAGCCTGCTCAGGTACTGGTCGAGCACGGCCTCGTTGAACTGGTGAGGATCCCCCGGAGCCCCGCGTGCGCAGATCGCCGGATCGTTGGCCGGTGCGGTCCCGGGCTCCAAGCCGCTCCAGGTGATCCCCAGGCGCACGACGTTGAACCCAAGGCGCGCCATGAGGGACGCATCGGCCGCAGTGAAGTTCCACGGCTTGCCGGGGTCTGGATAGACCTCGAAGGGCGGGTGCTTGTAGACGACGTTCACGCCGTGAAGGAAGACGACTCGGCCATAGCGGTCGTAGAGGAACGGCCCACCCGGCGCGCTGAGCAAACCGCTGACCGGGGGTTGCCCTGCGATCGTCGGCGCCGGCACGATTGGCGAGGCGAGGCTGGGCAGCGAGGTCCGTCTCGTCGGCGGTGCACCGGTGAACGCGACCGTGCTGGCCCCGACGCCCGCGAGGACAGCGACGAGGCTGAGGGACAGCCCCCAGCCGAGCGCGAGGCGCCCGGCTGGGACGAACAACGCAGAGCGAGGCGGCAACGATGAGCGGCGGCGCGACAGCCTCGCTCCTGGCCCGCCCCTCGGCGCTCCGGATCCCAGCGCGCTCACCCCGGGGCGCCCGGACAGCCGCCTGCGGGGACCGGAACGCTCGGGGAGTCGGTGATCTGCGCAGCGCCTGGGACGTTGCCCGCCGCCATCATCAGCGCGAGTGCCGATGACTGGCCTCTCAGGGTCGCGTCGAAGAAGTCCGCGGTGACCTTGGCAACCGTCTCGAGGTCGACGCCGGGATCGGTGTAGGGCGGCTCGTGCTCGGCTCCGAGGAGATCGAGGTAGTACTTCGGCGGCTCGGCTGCGTTGTAGATCTGGGCACTGCAGGCAGGGACGTTGACCGTGTCCGCACTCCCTTGCACCACGAGGATCGGCGGCAGGGACCCTGGCGGGAAGTACTGCCCGCCGAAGCTGCTCAGCTCCGCGCCGGAGAGGATGGCGACTGCCCGGACACTGGGATCCCGGCAGCAGGAATTGTCTGCGACCGCCAGGCTGACGTCTCCCCCGTCGGAGTGCCCGAGGATCCCGACCTCGTTCTCGTCGATCACACCACTGAGCACCGATCCCGTGCTTCCCGCAACATTCAAAAGTGTCGTGATCACGAAACGCAAGTCACCCGGGTGGTTGACGATGTCGGCCTCGTCGAGCTGCGAAGGGTCGGAGGGGTCGGTGTGGGGATAGGTCGGCGCGGCGACGACGAACCCCGCGGACGCCAGGTCCTCGAGCAGCGCCGCGTACGCCTGCACCGAGAGGTCGAACCCCTGGGAAAACACCAGGAGCGGGTAGGGGCCGCCGGAGCGATCCGGGACCGAACCGGGGCTCCCACTCGTTGCAGGGAACCACACCGTGGTGGGGAGCGCCCGGCTGGCCGCCGCGCCCGGTACCGGCTCCACGATGCTCAGGCTCGTGGACCCCACCGGGTAGCTCCCGATGCCGGGAACCGGCGCGGGGCGAGGGATCGAGGTGGAGGTGCGCTGGCGAGGCGCCGACGATCGAGCCGGCGCCGCGGAGTCCGAGCAGCTCGCGCACACGCCCGCCACGAGCGCCAGCGCGCTGACGACGAGCAGGGGACGGAATCGGCTGGGGCGCTGACGACGACCGAAGCCGCGGCTCAAGCCGGACCTCGGACCGGGTCCGGCTTGCTCCCCGCAACGATCGCGGCCTCGGCGACGATCGGGGTGACCGTCACGGCGCTGAACCCGGCATCTTCGAGGTATCGCCGCCACCGCTCCATGGTGGCGGGGTGCTCTCGGAGCCGGAGCGTGTAGCGACCCACGTTCTTTATGATGCGCCACCACCCACCCGGACCTTTGCGCGCCAGGCGCGCCAGTTTCGAGCCGATGATGGCGCGATCGCGCGCGCTGACGCCGAGCCCGAGCATCATGTCGCCGATGACCAGTCGACCACCGGGACGCAGCCAGCGCATCGCTGCGCTGACCAGCGCCTGCTTGTCGCGATGGCGGAGATGGTGAAGGGCGTAGTTCGAGACGATGAGATCCACGCTGCCCGGCGCCAGGTCGACGGCCTGAACGGGCGAGACCACCCCGACGATGTTGTCCAACCCATCGAGCGCGGCCTTCTTGGACAAACCATCGACCATCGCCTCGCTGATGTCGACCGCGGTCACCCGGGCACCGCTTCGCGCGAGGGGGATGCTGAGCTGGCCGGTCCCACAGCCGAGGTCCACGACGTGGTTCCCCGGCTGCACGTTGCACGCACCGAGGACGGCCTCGATGACCGGCTGCAGCGCCGGCGCACCGTGGTGGTCCCACACCCTCGCCCTGCGGTCCCAGCTGCGTCGCAGACGGCGGAGCGCCACGGTGTTGAACGCGTGCACGGGATCATGGTTGTCGCACAACCTTTCGTCGAGGTGAAGAAAAGGCATCGATGGTGACCCGCGTGAAGCCTCTGCCTCGCTCCAGCGGTCATCCACTGGCATCTCGCCCAGGGGGCGAGTCACCTCCCAGCGGGAAGCGGAACCGCACGAAGGGCTCCCCACTCCGGCTCATGAGCTCACCCGAGCGTATCCAGCCGAGGTGCTCGTAGAAGGACACCGCCGCAAGGTCGGGCGGGGTGACGACGACCAGCTCTTCGACCCCGGCAGCGGCAGCGATGCGCTGGGCTTCGCGCAAGAGCGCGCGGCCTGCCCCGTGACCCTGGGCATCGGGACTGACCATGAGGTGGGTCACCTCGCCGAGGTGGCCACCAGCTCCCGCTGCGCGCTCGGCCGGCGGCGTCGCTCCTCGGGCAGACCGGGTCGACGAAGCCCTCGGGTGGCGAAGGCGGGAAGCGATGCTCGAGCGCGCTATGCGCCACAGGCCCCTCACGTAGCGTTTCGCCCGGGTCGCCACGAGCGTTCGGGCGAAACGGGGCCGTCGCAGCGCCTGGAGCACGAGGTGGGCACCGAGGGCGATCCCGTGGCGACGGACCATGGTACGGAAGTGCTCCGACGGGTACACGGTGCCGAGCAGGACGCCGACGAGGTGGCCCGCGTCGTCCAGCGCGCCGAGCGCGATCGCATGGTCCGTCTCGATCCACGCACGGTGGTAACGGCGAAGGAACCCCCGCCCACAGGTGGCGAGGAACTCCATGGACAGCACGTCTTCGTGGAGCCGGCTGGTGACGTCGACGTCGGATGGCTCCAGCGGGCGGACCCTCACCGGGGGCATCCTTCGCCCCGAACGCTCCTCGCCCTGACCGAGGGGCCCGTCACGAGGAGGCCGCTCACTCGCACCCCGGGGTAGGGGTCACGTCGACGAGCGGCGGCACCTGGGGAATCGGCGAGAGCGCCAGGACCGACGGATCCACGGCATCGCCCATTGCCGTCTGGCCAGCTGCGTTGGGGTGGAGGTGGTCACCGGAGTCATAGGGCGGGAACATGACGTTGGGCTGGCAGGCGCCGTTGTAGACGTCGGCGACCGCCTGCGCGAGATCGAGCACGCCATCGAAGGCGTTCGACGTGCGGATCCAGGTGTTCACCTGCTCGAGCTCGCTCTCCTGCGTTGCACTCCAGGGGAACTCGGGGCTCGCTTCCCGGGGGAGCAGCGTGACCCCGATGATCGGGAGCCCAGCCGCATGGACCTCGGCGATCGCTTGCTCGTAGCCGGTGATGAGCTGCTGCGCGGTGGCACCGAAGAACAGGTCGTTGGTCCCGAGGAACAAGACGACCTCGGCGACGCCTGACTGGTCCAGCGCGTCCCGGGCCATCCGAGCCAGGCCCGACGGGCCGCCGCCGGTGGCCGAATCGGTCGGAACCACCGAGGTCAGCGCGTTCGCCGTGATCCCCTCGTTGACCACCGCACGCTGCTGGGAAGGCGGCAACCGGTCGATCCGCTCCTGGAGGACGTCGGTCCATCGGAGGGTCGCGTTGTACCCATCGGTAATCGAGTCTCCGACGACGACGATGCTCCCCTCCCCGGTGGTCTGCAGGACGTCGACCGCGTCGACCCATCGTGGGTCGGGGCTCGCGACCACCAGCCCGGCTCCGCTCACCGAATCGGTGAGGTTCCCCCCGCCGTTGGGGGTGAAGAACGAGACGTCTCGCTGAGTGGCACAGCACGGATGCACGGAGACCAGATCGGTGTCGCTCACGTAGACGCTGATCGCCAGGGTCTCGAGGTCAGTGGTCGTCATGGACACGGGGTCGCTGTACACGTAGCTGCCGACCGGGATCGTCGTCCCCGGTGCGCCCGAGAAGGTGAGCGGCTGGAGGGTACCGGGGACCACCGCCGCACCACTGGCATCGACCGCGACCGACGCGGCGCCGATGACCAGCGGGGCGTTCCCGAAGACGTTCGAGATCCGGACTCGGACCGCTTCGCCCCCAACTCCGACGGTGGCCAGCTCCCGGACCGTGACGTTGGAAGCCTCGCCGTGACCCCACGCCATCGCCGACCCCCATGCAACCCGCCAGACGGGCTGAGGTGGCGGAGGCAGCGCCGAGGACGTGGAGGGTTGCCTGGCCTTGCCGTGCTTGTGACCCGAGGACGTGGGCACTTCGAGGATCGTCACGGTCAGCGCCGCTGCCAGGACGGTCACGATCACCACGGAGCGGAGGAGGCGCTGACGCCGGCGGGCACGAAGGATGCTCGATCGAGGAACGAACCGGTCCGCCGTCACAACGCCCCGTTGCTTACCATCTCTCGAGGACCTCCTGAAGCCAGCCCCTGAGCGACGCCCGCCGAGGCCTCGTCATCGATAGTGTCATCGGCGTCCTCCCCAGGGAGCGATCGGTGCTCGTCGAGGGAAGCGCGCGTGAGGTGAGCCAGCAAGTTGTTTCGCGATCGGATCTACCCCAAGCCCTCCCGGAGACCTGGGAAGAACAACGAGCGCCACCAGCGCAAGACTCGACTGCACTTTACGCCCCGCAAGCGCCTGAACGTCGGCGCGCTCGTCTCGTCCGAGCCACGCCCTGCCCGCCCCAACCTCCGACTTGGGATCGTTGGGATCCTGTTCATCGGCCTGCTCGCGGTCATGGTGCTGCGCCTGTGGAGCCTCCAGGTCATCCAGCAGAAGAGCTCGGCCGCCGCCGTCACCGCCAACCAGGTCCGCATCGTGACGATCCCCGCGCCACGAGGCGAGATCGTGGATCGCACGGGTCGCGTGCTCGTCGAAGACCAGCTCGACCAAGAGATCGTGCTGTCGCGCAACGAGGCGCTCGCGCACCCCTCGATCATCGGCAAGGTTGCCACCTTGCTCGGCGAGACAGCGGCGCAGGTCAACCAGGCGCTCAACGACCCTCAGTACAGCCCGTACCAACCGGTCCCCATTGCGCTGAACGTTCCCATGGCCGCGGTGCAGTTCCTCGAGACCCACCGAAGCGAGTTCCCAGGGGTCTCGGTGCAGGACATCACCCAACGGAGCTACCCCGCCTACGGCAACGTCCCCTCGGGTGCGCTGGCCCCTGACGTCCTCGGTTACGTCGGTCCGATCTCCGCCTCGGAGCTGGCGCACAACCCGGGCCAGGGCTACAACCAAACCTCCCAGTACGGCAAGACCGGGCTCGAGAACGAGTACCAGCAGTACCTCCGGGGGACCGACGGCATCGAAGAGCTCTCGGTGAACGCACAGGGCAAGGTGGTCGGCGTCCTCAAGAAGCGCAATCCCGTCGAAGGGGACACGCTCGTCACCAACATCGACGCGGGGCTCCAGGTCGACGTGCAGAACGCCCTCCAGCAGGTGATCATGGCCGACCGCCAGACACGCGACCCCACCAACGGCGTGCTGCCCGCAGCGACCAATGGCGCGGCAGTGGTCATGAACGCTCGCACCGGTGCGGTGCTCGCGCTGGCCTCGTATCCCAGTTACAACCTCAACGAGTGGATCGGCGGGATCTCCACGGCGAACTATGCGCAGCTCACCAACCAGTGCAACAACGGCGACGGGTGCCCGCTCGACGACTACGCGATCCAGGGCCTCTACACGCCAGGGTCAACCTTCAAGCTGGCCAGCGCCACGGCTGCGTTGCAAGACGGCGTCATCACGCCGTCGACGGAGGTCGATGACACCGGCCTCTACGTGGTTCCCGGTTGCAATTCAGCCCTCAGCCAGTGCGACTTCCACGACGCAGAGGCGGCCGGTGCAGGCTATGTCAACGTCACCGAGGCGCTCACCATCTCCGACGACTATTTCTTCTACAACATCGGCTATCTCTTCTCGCTGCCCCAGAACATCTCGCGTTTCGGGCAGAACGCCATCCAGAACGTGGCCAACGCCTACGGCCTCGGTGAGCCCACCGGCATCGATCTGCCCGGAGAGGTGTCCGGCCGAGTCGACAGCCAGGCTCTTCGCGAGCAGCTCCACAAGGAGGCACCGAAGGCCTTCCCGTACACCACCTGGTACACGGGGGACAACCTGGAGATGGCGTTCGGGCAGGGAGAAACCGTGATCACCCCGATCGAGCTCGCCGACGCCTACGCGACGTTCGCCAACGGCGGGACCCGCTACGAGCCCCAGGTCGCCAATGCGATCGTGAACCCGGTGACGGGCAAGGTGATCCGGCAGTTCACGCCGAAGGTGACCGGGCACGTCAACCTTCCCCCGTCCATCTACCAACCGATGCTCCAGGGCTTCCAGGGCGTCGTGGACAACGGCGGGACTGCAGCCGGGACCTTCGCCACCTACGCAGGGTTCTCCTACAACCAGTACCCGATCGCCGGGAAGACGGGCACAGCCGACATCTCCAAGGTCGTCACCAACGGCTACCAGGAGCCCAACGCCTGGTTCGTGGGGTTCGGCCCGCTCAATGCGCCGCCGGGAAGCCCTGAGTACGTCGTCGTGGTCGCCGTGGACCACGCGGGCTATGGGGCCCAGGCTGCCGCACCTGCCGTGATCAACATCTTCAACTACCTCTACACGAACCCGATCGGCCCGGTGCAGATCCCGACCCTTACCCACCCCCCCAACACGCGTCCGCTCAAGTCGAACCCTCCGGCAGGCAGCCCGGCTCCCGCGAGCCCGGCCAACGGCGGCTGACCCCCCACAACGGTCATCTCGCATGGGCCACGGCCAGATCGCTGCCCGCCACTGTGCCCGGGCGCCGGTGCGATGGCTGAAGCGAACGAGCGCGATCGCGTTGGTGGCGCTCGCCACGAGCGCCTCCCCGGTCGCCGCTTCACGCAGTGCCGCCGCCGAGCTTGCCCGCGGGGGCCCGAGCGGCACCTACGTGGTCCCGTCCGGCATCCACAAGATCCGGCACGTGATCATCATCATGCAGGAGAACCGCTCCTTCGACAGCTACTTCGGCACCTATCCTGGTGCCGACGGGATACCGATGAAAGACGGCGTCCCAACCGTGTGCGCACCGGATCCAGCCACGGGCACCTGTGTCAAGCCGTTCCACGACACGGCCGACGTCAACGGGGGCGGTCCCCACGGCCATCTCAATGCCCTGGCCGACATCGACGGCGGGAAGATGGACGGGTTCGTCGGCCAGCAGCTCCGGGCCTCCCGCCGTTGCACGAATCCCAATGATCCGGCGTGCTCGGTCAGCCGGACCCAAGAGCCCGACGTGATGGGGTACCACACGGCGGCGGAGATCCCGAACTACTGGACCTACGCCAGGGACTTCGTCCTCGACGACCACATGTTCGAGCCGGTGAGCTCATGGTCCGAGCCCGACCACCTCTACATGGTCTCGGCCTGGTCGGCCCGGTGCGCCAGCGCCGCACCGATGAGCTGCGTCAACGAGATCGTGGGCCCCTACGGCGTCAACGTGTTCGATACGGCGGTCGACCAAGAGCTCACGACCGGCACCACCTCGATCGATCTGGCCTGGACCGACATCACCTGGCTCCTGCACTGGTACCACGTCAGCTGGGCGTACTACGTCCAGACCGGCCGCCAACCTGATTGCGCCAATGACGCAGCGCTCACCTGCGCCCAACCGCCCCAGAGCTACCGGACACCGGGGATCTGGAACCCTCTCCCGCTGTTCACCGACGTCCGCCAGGATGGCCAGCTGGGCAACATCCAGCCGCTGAACCGCTACTTCCTGGCGGCCCGGCGCGGAACGCTGCCGGCGGTCTCGTGGCTGGCACCGGCCCAGAGCGACAGCGAGCATCCCCCTGGCAGCGTCCATGAAGGCCAGGCCTACGTCACCGCCGTGATCAACGCCGCCATGGAGAGCCCGGACTGGCGCTCGACGGCGATCTTTTTGTCCTGGGACGACTGGGGCGGCTTCTACGACCACGTGGTCCCGCCGACGGTCGACCAGAACGGCTACGGGTTGCGGGTCCCCAGCATCGTCATCTCGCCGTACGCTCGCCACGGCTACATCGACCACCAGACGTTGAGCAGCGACGCCTACCTCAAGTTCATCGAGGACGACTTCCTCCACGCAGCTCGGCTCAATCCGAGGACCGACCACCGACCCGACCCCCGTCCTGACGTCCGCGAGAACGCTCGGCAGCTCGGTAACCTCGTGAAGGACTTCAACTTCGCCCAGAAGCCGCGCCCGCCGGTCTTGCTGCCCACGAACCCCCCGACGGATTCCCCGACCCTGCCCGCTGCGTTCGTCGGCGAGCCTCCCTGCGTCGGCTGCACCGCCACCCCACCGACCGGGAGCACAGCGGCCGGTCGGCAGGTCCCGGTCACACCCTGATGACCGCTGAGGTGCCGATCGTGGCGCCCAGCCGATCGACGGCACGAACTGCCACGTAACGGGTCGAGGAAGGGACCGCCACCTCGACCGGGGTCTCGAACCCGGTGCGGTTGGCGGCGCCGACCACGGCGAGGTCACGGCGCCCGGGCCCGGCGAGCACGGACCAGCTCTCGACCGCTGTTGCGCCGTTCCAGCTCGCATACACCGTGAGACGGCCCCTCCCATGACGGGCGACCGCGAGCGCCGGCGGTTCGGCAGGCGTGCCGACCCAGGGAAAGCGCAGGGCTCGATAGGACTGCGCACCAAGGATGTGGCCGTCGAGGACCACGGTCCCGTCTGCCCGGTACTCGGTGTAGAAGGGCTCGGCGCCCCAGCCCACGAAGACGTCACCGTTGGCAAGCAGCTGGACCGACCCCTGGCTTCCCGCGAGGAGCCCTCGCCGCGGGTGGGTGTAGGCGTGGACGAGCGTCGCGGTCCTCGCTGCCTCGTCGACCTCGAGCACGAGCCCCCGGGACTGCTTGGCCTCAGGGGGATCGCCCTCGTCGTCGAAGATCGTCACCACGTTGTTCGGATGCGCGCGCGCATCGTGCTGCCAGGCGAAGTGGACCCCGGGGCCGCGGCGGAAGTCGTTCCTCTTGCCGCCGAGCCGCCAGATGATCGCCCCGCTCGCCCGGTCGATCTTGTAGACCGTCCAGGTGTTGCGCGCCGAGACGAGGAGGTTCCCGTCAGCGGTCAGGTCGATCGAGTTGAGGTGCACGGGTTCAAGGGCGCGGCGCTCTGGGCCGAGTACCGCTGGTAGGTCTCCGAGAGCTCGATGTGGTCAGCACTATGCCATTCGAAGACGGCGGCCCCGGTCGCCAGGTCGATCCCCTGCACCACCGAATCGAGCAACCGCCCCCTGGACGGCCCGCCGACGGCCGAGAGATCTGCGATGAGCTCCCGGTACGCGGTCAGGTACCCCGTCCCGTCGGCGGCGATAACGAACTCGTGCAGGTCGGCAACCAGGCCGTCAGCGCCGTGCACTCGACGGATCTCGTGGTAGTTGGCGTCAACGATGACGACCTCGCCGCGCTGACCGACGCCGTAGTGGGTGATCTCCCCCTCCCACCAGGTCAGCACCGGCCTCCCCCCGTAGTGCTGCACGCGCAGGTTGGTCGCGGCGTGAGGCACCGGGTGGTACCAGACGGGGCTGCCATGGTCGTCCACGATCAGCGGGGCCCCCGGGGTGAGGAAGATCTCGCCCGCTCCCGGAAGGCCGACCGGACCCGTGACCTCCACGACGGGCGGCTCGAGGTCCGGGCGGGAGCGGAACCGGCTGCGGACTGGGCTCGCCGAGCTGGCCGTGCGCTGGGGGGTGCCACAGGCGGCCAGCAACGCGCCGAGTGCACCCCCACCCGCGACCGCCAGGAACCTCCGCCGTGTCCATGGCCGAGCCTCCGGCTCGCCCCTTCGGTCATTCCTTGCCCTCACCCGATCGCTCCTTCCCCCACCCACCCCTTCCTACCGCCAACCGCACCCGGCCGACAGGGTCCAAGGGCCCTCGCCGAACGCCATCCCGGGATCGGGGATCCTCGAGCGCACCGGAGCCCTTCCGTGCCCGGTCGACGAGCGGCGAGGCGGCGAGCGCGCGAACATGGGTGCAGCGCTTCCAGCGCTTCGCTGGAAGCGGCAATCGAGACAGTCGAGCAGTTCGCTCAGTTCGCTGGAAGCGGCGATCCAAGGGAGGGGCAGCATGGTCGAAAAGAGCGCACTCACCTTTGTCGACTCCGACGGGCACGTCCTCGAGCACCCCACCGGCATGCTCGATTACGCGCCAGCCGAGTACCGCGACCGGATCTGGCACATCGAAACCGACGCGGACGGAACGGAGTGGCTGGTCTTCGACCACACCCGGACGCCAGCGAACTTCGCCTCGGTGTCGGGCACTGCAGGAATGAGCGAAGAGGACTGCGCCAGAGCGATGGCTGGCCAACTCCGCTACACCGAGGTCCGTCCGGCGGCCTACAACGCCAAGGCGCGCCTCGAAGACATGGCAGCCGACCACATCGACAAGTCGGTGCTCTACCCGACCCAGCTGCTCGGCATCCAAGGCGTGGACGACATCGACTTCGCCGAGGTGCAGTGCCGGGCCTACAACGACTGGCTCTCGGACCACGTCAGCGAGGCGAAGGGCAAGCTGTTCGGTGCCGCCCTCCTGCCTCAGCAAGACATCGAACGTGCCGCAGCAGAACTACGCCGAGCAGCCAAGCTGCCAGGCATGGTGGCGGCGTTCATCCGGCCGAACCCCACGGCTGACTGGAAGCCGTTCAACAACCGCGTGTACGACCCGCTGTGGAAGGCGGCCTGCGACACCGGGCTCCCTCTGGGCCTGCACCCCTTCCTCGACGCGCGCCTTCCGGGCGCGTGCAAGGGCATGCACTTTGACCGGATCCACGACGCACCGGTACGCGGCGCCTTCGACGAGAACATGCCGTCCCAGGACATCGGCATCGACAACATCTACTTCAGCCAGGCACTGTCGAACCCCTTCGACATGATGGCGTCATTGGCCTTCCTCGTCGCTGGCGGCGTCTGCGAACGCTTTCCCGAGCTGCGGCTCATCTTCCTCGAGGCCAACGGCGGTTGGGTGGTGCCATGGCTCGAGCGGCTGGACCACCATGCCCACGTGCCGCTGTTCCGCCCCGACGTCCCGGACCTCAAGAAGGATCCTTCGGAGTACTTCCGCCGGCAGTGCTGGATCAGCTTTGACGCGGACGAGTCGCTGCTCGCGTTCACCGCGAACTCGCCGCTCGTCGGTGCGGACCGCATCGTCTGGGCGTCGGATTATCCGCATCCCGACGCCAAGTTCCCCGGTACGACCGACGAGCTCTACGAGCACATCAAGACGTTGAGCGACGAGCAGCAACGCCAGATCGCCGGCAAGAGCTCCGAAGCGCTCTACGGCATCTGAGGTCGGGCGCATCGGCAGACAACCGCCAGCCGAGATCACCAGGCTGGCGGTTGTCTCGTGCCCGCGCTCACACCGGACCGAAGACTTCCTCGAGCAATCCGAGCAACGACCGCCAGGAGCGGCGATCAGCATCGGCGTGATACTTGAGCCCCGGCATCGCGCGTTCATCGGCCTTGGGGTTGGTGAAGCTGTGGCCGACTCCGCCGTAGAGCTCGATCCGCCAGTCCTCGACACCGGCCTCGGCGAGCTCGGCCTCGAAGGCATGCCGGCGGTCGGCAGGGATGATCGGGTCGGCCGCCCCGAGGCAGAACAGCACCTTGGCGCGAACGGTTCGCGTCTCGTCGAGCGCCGGAGCCGGCGGCCCGGCATGAAAGCCGACGACCGCCTTGACGTCGAGCCCGTCGCGTGCCAGTTCGAACGCCATCGTCCCTCCGAAGCAGTAGCCGATGACGGCCACCCGAGACGCATCGGCTTGGTCCTGGCCGACCATGACCTCGTAGCCGGCTCTGGCGATCCGCTTGATGCGCGGCCGGTCCTCCATGAGCGGCCCTAGCACGCTCATCGCGTCCTCCCGGGGGCGGCCCCCGCCGAGATAGTCGAGCGCGAATGCCAGGTACCCGAGGCTCGCCAAGCGGATCGCTCGGCCCCTGATCCCGTCGCTCAGCCCGAACCCCTCATGGCAGATGAGCACCGAGGGTCTCGGCCCTGGCCGTTCGTCATCGACAGCGAGGTAGCCGACCATCTCCTGGCCGTCTACTTGGTAGGGAATGTCTTGCAAGCGCATGAACGCACTGTAGAGGGGCGGAGCGCCCGGCACCGTGAGTGCCTCCGGCGTTCGCCTCGGCCTCCGAGATCGCTCGTGGCCAGGCCCGTCCGGGTTCCCCCCGGCGTCGCCGATGCGTCAGCGCCCGAGCGGGCGGGCCGAGGACAGGGCGCGCTCGTCGGCGAGCGCGATGGCCAGCTCACCCGAAGCCGTCGGGTGGAACGGCGCCGGGTCATGGAGGCCTTGGACGTAGGGCTGGGCGCTACACAGCTGGTGCCCCGTGAACCGAGGTTGGACGGCGATGAACCCGAAGGTGCTCGCCCCCTGAGCCAGGACTTGGTTGAGGGTCGAGAGCCGGGAGCGCAGCACCTGCTCCTTGGGCCCGGTGAGGCCCACGCGATCGAGACAGCGGAGCTCAGGGTCGAAGGGCTGGTAGTAGAGGTTCACGATGACCGCTGGATGGCTCGGGAGCGCAGCGAGCGCTCGAAGGAGTTGGTCGTAGGACGGCGTGAACACCGCCAGCAGCTGCTGGAAGAGGGCCGTGGACGCGTTGTCGTCACAACTGGGCTGGGAGGCGCACAGACGAACCAGGGCATCCCAGTCGAGGTCGTCGGCGCCGACGCTCACGATGACAACCGACGCGTGCCTTGCCTGCTCGGCAACGCCGAATTGCGGCGGTACCACCTGGCCACCAACCGTTTGCGGTCCGAGAATGCCATGGGTGATCGTCGCTCCGCTGCACGCGAGGTTCAGCACGTTCCAGCCATTGACCACGGCGAGATCCGCGCCATAGGAGTCGACGCTGCGACCGCAGGCACTGTCGACCGCTGTAGCGTTTGTGATCGGGGGATTTCCCGTGCCCGCCGCTGTCGAATCCCCCATGACGACGACCTGAACCCCGGGGAGCGGAGCGCCGCTGGGGGCGGGCTTGGGAATCGGAGCATAGGTCCCCACCAGGGCCTCGAGGGAGGAGACATGGCGGAGCACGCTGGGCGCGCTGTAGGCGCTCACCATGACGAGCCCGAGGTTGATCCCTTCGGTGAACAACAAGCCCAAGGTCACCATCAACACCGACGTGCGAACCGATAAGCGCCGCCACCCCGCGATCGCTCCCAGCAACACCACCGCGCAGACTGCGGTGATGAGCGCCTCCCAGAGGAAGAATCGCATCCACCCAGCAGTGAGCTGCTCGCCGAGGAAGGTCACCGGCGAGCGTCCACCCTGTCGGGGCTGGACCAGCGTGCGCACCTCGCGATCGATCGTGATCTGGGCGAGTTCGAGGCGTGGGCGAACCGGACCGGTGAAATCAGGAACGGTCGGGAAGGACTGGCCGAACAGGTCGAGCTCCCCTGGCCCCGAGAGCGATGCGCTCGGGGCCGTGACCCCGACGTCGACGGTCTCGCCAAGTGCGCGCACGGACTGCATCGGGGTCAGTCGCAACGCCAGCGCGATCGACGCGCCAGCGACCGCAACCACCAGGCCCGCAGCCAAGCCCACTCGGCGGAGCCGAATCCGGCGAATGGGCCTCCCCAGGACGCCGAGGACCCTCAACCCTCGACGCGCGCTCCGTCGAGACGGCATTGTCGACGGGGACGGCTCGGACTGCACCACCCCATCTAAGCCTCGATCCACCGCGTAGCCATAGGCTGATCGGGGTCGTGCATCCACCAAAAAGGCCCCCTCAGCTGGGAGAATAGCTGTGTTCTACGCAGCGTTTCCCAC